>SVES01000027.1 GCA_015057305.1 Pseudobutyrivibrio ruminis
AATCCAATTATCAAAGGCCTCCAGTCCATAGATATCATCTTCAAAGAAAAAATAACCGTTATGGACTGCGGATAATATAGTATCTGGATTACGATAATATAAATCTGCATAAACAGAATCATATACGTGCTCAGAAAACTTAACTCTTACATGTGTAGGATTTTTCTCAGAAAAGGCATTTTTCCATACATGAGGTATTTTCTGTTCGAGCGCAAATGAATCATATGCAACGCATGGCATATTGAGAATGTGCACTTTGGCAGTGTGCTTTGAACTGACAGAAGAATCTAGCAATGCTAGACCTTCTGGAAGCTCTTTAACAGAAGTTGTTTGTATAAGCTTTATATCATAAGTTACATAGTTTTTGTTTTTTATAGCAAGTAGGTGATACAAGTTTTCTTCATTATCATAGATTATTTTTACAGGTGATGTTTGAACATAAGTAAGTTTTTGGCTTTTACCAGATAGATAAGCAAAAAATATTTGGTGATTATCTGATATAGCGATGTTTAGTTGACTCAACACAGCAAACAAGTCGTTTGGAGCCTTTTGATATTTGAAACTATTTTTTATATCAAAATCAACAAATCCAGCATCAAACTGGAATTCTTCGTTAAGAGCCTTTTGCTCTTCTGGAGTAAGAAAAATAGAGTGATCATCTTGATTAATTGGAATACTTGTTACAAGAAATTTGTTATCCCATTCACCATTTTGTATTTGGGTAATGCATGAATCGACAGTTATGAATTCAGAATCAAAATCTTCATCTATAGGATATAAGACTAAAAATTCATTATCTTTTTTATAAGCAGAAATAATAGCGATAAAATCAGAGCGAATAATGCTGATTGGAATATTGTATTCTGATGCAATCTTGGAAATAGATATATTAGATTTTAAGGGCTCAATTCCATCCCAAGGGATGATAGTAAAATATAAATCTATTCTATTTAGTGGGAGTGAATAATCATTCGACATTGAAGCCCTCCTCGGTATAATTTTTTAGTGCTAATTTTATATCATTTTGGATTTCATCAACAAGGGAAGCTGGTTCTAATACCGTACAGGCACGTCCAAATCCTAGTAGATAGGATTTAATTTTATCTACATCAGAAATGTCATCTTCGTAGATGTTGGCCACCAAGTTGTCTTTTTCATGTTTAGGAAGTAGCTTTGCACTAGTATATCTACAGTCCTTCAAGCGTTGTAGCTTTGAAGTAGTGCCCAAGAATTCTGCAAATACATTTGCCTTTAAATGAACAGGCCTGTCTACACTAATATCAAGCATATTTTTGATAAAAGAATCATATATAGGGTTTCTGTACTCCGTATTAGTCAAATTTGTTGCGTTAGCTTTTTGTAAACTAGAAAGTGGCAAAAACATATATGAACCTTCATCAGCTGCAAAACTTTTTCCTCTACCAATAATATATGCTTCGCTGGACATTTCCGAAAATACTACTTTGCCTACAGCAAATAAAGTGGATTTCCTAATGCCATTTTCTATATACGTAAGGTTTACAACAAAATCTTTATAATTGGCTTCACCTAAAATAGATAAATCTTCAGTTAAGGAAGAAAAAGTTTTTCTCTTTTTTCCGTAGATGATGTAATTTTGATTATCAACAATAGAGTCATCTGAATGAAATAATTCAAATGCAATTTTTTCCATGGCTGAACTTAAAATAGGATAATTCTTATGTTCATTTGGAATTTGATTTAAAAGCTGCAAAATATAGACAAGAGAGGTAGTTGAATATACATTTTCTTTATTGTTGGGAGTGTAAATGATTCCTAAATTAGGATGTGTAACTGCTAGGATATATCCTTCATCAACTAAAGCAGAAAGTAATTCTCTAAATTTAGATTCGCCAATATTTATAGGAATAGCGGTATCATCATAGCTATCCGAATTTATGTCATATAACTTATCAAAGAGGTATAAATAATCCTTGTTTAGATTGTGTTTTGTTAAAGTACGAGAGCGCTTTTCCGCTCTGGCGAGTGGATTTTCAAGTAACATGCCTGTACGATTACGATTTAAAGTTTCCATAATCAAATATTTATAAAAATCATCGGACGTAGCTTTTTTATAAGCAGATAGATTATGTTTGTCCTTGAGGATATAGGCTTTAGTCTTAGTGTCTACAAATACTTCTTCAAAATCATACCCATCGGCTTTTAGTGAGTTTATAGTATTGTAGAAGGTAGTGCGACTGCTTTTTCCGGTTAATTGCTGGAATTCTTTAATAGTGATAGAAGAGTTTGATGAGAAATAATCTAATATAATTTGTTTACTTTTCTCCTTAGCCATAGTAAACCTCGTTGAATAATATTTGCGAATATTATACAACATTTATTATAATGCATGGTAGTACTAGAATATAACAATAATACTTGGTAAAATTAAAAATTATAGGGAAATATGGGGGCATGCTATATGTTGACATTATCTTTAGATGAAGCAGGTACTTTCGAAATATCAAATAATCAATCTAATACTCACAGTGAGACCACACTTATAGCGGGAGTGGTATTTGATGATAGAGGTAAAGAAGGAGAAAAAGACACAGAGACCAAGCGTATAGAGGCATACTATAGGAGTGTATTCAAACAGGCTGCTGAGGAAAATTCCAAGGAGTCTTTTATATTCCCTGTTGATTTACATTTTAAAAATGAGTCACGCAAAGGACAATTAAAAATAATAAAAGAAACTGTGCGCATAACACTTCCAGAGTTTTTGCAACTAGGAACATTTAAAGGAAAAGAATTATATTATAACGATGAGCTGTTACCAGAGCGTACAGGTTTTTATAGAATTGCAGCAATTGTAAAGAGCAATGAGGGAAAAGTAACGCTTGCTGACAATAAGCAAAACGAGTTTTTTAGAGATAATATAGGCTCAAACACTTATTTTCATATGATGTCCGAAGCGGTGGAGCATTTTGTTTTCCATAATCCACTAGCTGGTGATAATAAGTTTAGCTTTGACATAGCCACTAGAAAGACAGGCTATTTTAATGTAGATGATGAAGCAAAAGAAATATATCTAGAGCAAGGCTTTGAAAACAACGAGGCTGCATATTTGGGAAAAAATAGGATGCAGTTTGATTTGTTAACTGGCGATGTTTTCAGAACTATATTAATGGAACAATTTCTGGATAATCCGACAAATCAAGTGTCTATTCAGGAACTATTAGTTCAGCCTATTGCCTATAAAGTGAATGAAGATGAGGATTATTCAAATCAGGTTTTTTTATATCTGGCAGACTCGATTTGCACTTATTTGACATATAAAATCGGCGATAATGATATTTCTGAGATACGAAAAAGAGCTCAAAGATTATCCAATATTAAAAATCTCATATTCTGTTATGACGAGGTTGACATATTCTTCAAACGTGCATGGCGTGATATGGAAGTACATGAGTATTATGATGCCTTAAAAGAAATGTACAGTATCAGCGAGATGAATACTGAGGCGGCAACATTATATAAAAACGAATGGTTCAAGAGCATTAAAGAAAGAATATATAAAGAGACTGAGGAAGCTGTTTCGCAGGGGCGAGAACCTCATGCCCTGCTTGAAGCTATCACAGAACTTAGGGCATCTTATATGACAAATACACTAAACCCAAAGGAAGGGGAGTTTATCTTTGGTGTTTTAGAGAATGCGGTTAAGCGAATCGATAATCAGATGAGATATGCTAAGCTTATGTATTATATTAATGATATTGGCGTAGTTGTGAATTGTCATAATGGAAATATCCAAGAAGCCACAGAATATTTTAAGGAATGCGAAAATTACGCATTTGAGGTAGAAATGGAAGATTATATTAGGACAAGAAATCGCTACTGCAACGCTCTTGTAGATTCTTTTGACTATGAGGATGCAATCAAAGTGGCAAGGGTTACTGTTGAATTGGCTGGAGGATTAAATGAACTTTCTAAAAAGGTGCTAGGTACAAGACGCAAGGAACATTTTGGAAAGATTGAATATGGAAAATCATTAAGTCAAATCGGGCAAATAGCGGCATTTATGGGAAGAGAAGAGGCAACGGATTTCTTTGAGGGTGCACTTAAAGCAATGAATGAAGAAATAGCCAATACTAAAATTACTGAATCTTACAAGCTACATTATTTATTAGATTGTGGAAAAGTGGAAGAATATAAGCGTGGTATGGTGGATTATAATGACGGTGCCGATTCTATTTTAGACCAGATAAAAGCCATAAGATTAAATTGGGAGAAGCAAAATGTTAATATAAGCTTTGCATTGTATATTTATCTAAAGGGGCTTTATAAGTTTTATACAGACGAAGAATTAGAAATGGTTTGGGAGGATATTAAGGCTCTAGAGACTGAAATTGGAGCTGATAGAAAAAAGGCTCATCCATGGGAACTGATATACAAATACCTGGGACTGATTGCGTTTAGATTAAATGATAAGACTCTTGCAAAAGAATATATGGAAAAGCTTGCCGATTTTATAGTGGAAGACAAGGCAAATATAGTAGGCTCTATTGCAATGTGTGCAGAGGCGGAATTGTCTGAGGTTATGGGAGACATTGTAGAGGCTAAGTCAAAGTATGACAGGCTATATAATTATTTAGAAAAGTATTTTTCACTATTTAATCCGGAAAATATAGAACTACAGAATTTTGAAGAGAAAAAAGAGTTCATAAAGTCTAGATTTACATACATGTATTGTTAGATAACGATAATATCAAAAAGATTATGGAGGTTTGATTATGAAAATATCAAAGGAATCCCATAGAAAAACTGGGGTTTTAATTAACAATTCAGGGGCGGAAGGCATTCTATATAAGGATCCACTTAAAAGCAATGAAAAAATTGAAGATGTTGTAAATGCCAGAGCAAACAGTACAAAAAGACTGTTTAATCTTTTTGGAACTGGCGAGGAATCCAAGGACATTTCAAAAAATGCCAAAGAAGTTGCAAAAACAGTAAATAGAGCTATTGGCAATTTAAAGGCTAACAAAAAGTTTAACAAGAAGGAACGCATAAATAGTGAACTTAAAGTTGATGTTTTGATAGAAGAGCTTAAAAAATGCAGAAATAGCTTCTCAGCAGATGAGGTTAACGAAGCATTAGATAGGCTATTGAAAAAAAGTTTTAGAGTGGCTCCATATAAGGATGCAGTGCGCCTTCTTTTAATGAGTACTTTAGTAAATAAAAAAGCATTATCAAATGAGGAAAAGGATAAAGTTCAGAATTATTTCATCAAAAAACTTGTTGCTGAATATGATAAAACATTAATAAAAAAACAGATACCTAAGGCTTTGGTTAACCAAAATATGGTTATCCAGCCTAGTAGTAATGACGGAACTCTTGTCATAGCAGAAACAAATAAGAGCAAAGAAACAAAACTAACTGAAAAGGACGCATTCAGGTTATTTTTAAGGGATTATGCCACATTAGATGATAAGTTAAGACATGAAATGCGTTTAAAGCTTCGCAGATTAGTGGACTTGTATTTTTATGGTGAAGAAGCTGTAATAAAGGAAGATTTTGATGAGTGGGAGATACATGAAAAGAGGAAGGCAGATACTGCGTTATTTGTCGACAAAGCGACGAAAATCAAGGCATTAAAGAATGGTGTTAAAAGAGAAATTCTTGATGTCGACACGACTTTAGATGCCATCAGAGGAAAAAATATATCTTGTTATAGAAAAAGTGTGTCAATAGTAAAGAATAATAATACTGGATACTTTGATTCTGAGGCACTGAATAAGTTTTGGATTCATCATATAGAAAATGAGGTTGAGAGAATTTATGGTCATTTGAAGAATGATACGGGCAACTACAAGTTCCAGTTAGGCTATCTTAGTGAGAAGGTTTGGAAGGGTATCATAAATTATCTTAGCATTAAGTATATTGCCGAGGGAAAAGCTGTATATCATTATGCAATGAAAGCTCTATCAAGCGATGATACTACTAAGACATTTGGAAAGGTAGATGAGAAATACCTTAAAGGTATCAGCTCATTTGAATATGAAAGAATTAAAGCAGAGGAAACTTTGCAGCGTGAGTGCGCCGTAAATGTAGCTTTTGCTGCAAATCATTTGGCTAATGCTACAGTACAGCTTGATGAAAATAACACAGATTTCTTGCTTCTTAAAAACAAAGAGCCTCAAGAAGACTCAAAGAAAAAGGGCACAAAGTCATTGGCAGAGTGTGCCAGTGCTAAACCTAATACACTAAGAAATATTCTGCAATTCTTCGGTGGCAAATCTACATGGGAAGATTTTGACTTCAGTGGATATGATGAAATTGAGCTTTTAAATGATATGAAGGAGATGATTTACTCTCTTAGAAATATGTCATTCCATTTTAAGACAGAGAACGTAAATGAAGGAAAATGGAATACAGAACTTATTGGAAGGATGTTTGCTCACGATTGTGATAGGGCAAGTATAGTGCAAAAGAATAAGCTTTATTCAAATAATGCAGCTATGTTTTACAACAGCTCTGATTTGGCTAAGCTTTTAGATAAGCTTTATAACCATTACAATGAAAGAGCCTCACAAGTGCCTTCATTCAACACAGTTTTTGTGCGCAAGAATTTTCCTGAGTATCTAAAGCAGCAGCAAATTACCCCTGCGCTTTCTGCTGAGGACACGTTAAAGTGGCAGAGTACAGTTTATTATCTGTACAAAGAAATATATTATAATGCCTTTTTACAGGACAAAGAATCATTTAATTTGCTCAAGCAATATGTACGTAATTTAGATGAACATTGCCAGGATAAAAATCAGGCAGGGGCTAACCGCGATTTTAAAGCAGCATTTGAAATCTACTCTGAATCAGGTTCTATGTCTGCCACATGTCAAATGATAATGACAGAATACAATAATCAAAATAAGGGAAATCGTGTGGGAATCTCTGGTAGAACAAACAGCGATGATAAATTAATATTCCAGCATTACAAGATGATTCTATTTGACGGATTGAAAGCGGCATTTTTCGAATATCTAAAGAAAAATGGCGAGGTTTATGATTTTATAAAAACTCCAAAGCTTGTAACAATATTGGTAGATGCAGATGTATTTTTAGGAGATTACAAGAGTCATCAGTATGATTCACTAGTGGAGAATGTAAAAACTAATCCAGAGTTACAGAAGTGGTATATCACAGGACGCCTGTTGAATCCTAAGCAGGTGAATCAGCTGATTGGTACCTTTAGAAGCTATGTGCAGTATGTAAATGATGTTATGCGCCGTGCAAAGCAGGTAAAAAATCCACTTACTGATGAGACTATATCAATTGATGTAGACAATATTATAAAGGTATTGGATATCTGTACCAAACTTAATGGCGCCACATCTAATAAGATTGACGACTATTTTGATAATGGTGATGAATATGCTAAGTACTTAGGTAAATTTGTAGACTTTGGACTTAGAGACGATGTGAATTTGGCAAATGCTAAACTTGCTGGTTTTTGTGACCAAGAAGTAGATGGTCAAAAGATAGGTATTTATCATGACGGAACAAATCCTATTCTCAACAGAAATGTTGTGCTATGCAAGCTGTATGGAGCCTCTGATGTAGTAGCCCAAGCAGGTATTTTGCCTGTAGATTTTGAAATAATAAAGAAATATATGCAGCTATCTGGAAATATAAAGGAGTATCAACTTACAGGAACCTGTAAAACAAAAGCGGATCAGCTAAAACTCAAAAAATATCAAGAACTCAAAAACATGGTTGAGCTTCGAAATATAGTTGATTACTCTGAGCTAGTAGATGAGCTGCAGGGACAGCTAATTAACTGGGGTTATTTAAGAGAGAGAGATTTAATGTATTTCCAGCTTGGATTCAATTATTTGGCACTTAATAATGATACACAAAAGCCAGAAGGTTATGAAAAGGCTGGTGATATTAATGGTGCAATTCTTTATCAAATTGTTGCTATGTATACCAATGGTCTTTCATTGATAGATGCTACTGGAAAGAGCAAAGGGAATGCAAAGGCTTCGGCTGGAGCAAAAATAGGTTCATTTTGCAGCTATTCAAAAAGCTTAAGGAATGTACCAGGAGATACAAAAGAGGAGATAGACCCTATTTATCATGCTGGCTTAGAGTTGTTTGAGAATATAAATGAGCATGATCAGTGTGTTGCTCTTAGAAACTATATTGAGCATTTCCATTACTATGCAAAAATGGATAGAAGCTTACTTGATATATATAGCGAGGTGTTTGATAGATTCTTTACTTATGACATGAAGTATGCAAAGAATGTTCCTAATATGCTTTACAATATTCTCTTGCAGCACTTAGTCGTGCCTTCATTTGAATTTAATTCTGGTGAGAAAAAGCTAGGCGACCATAATAGTTTATCTAAGAAACGAGCAACTATTTCTCTTAAATCAGAAAATGGTCTTGCTTCTGAAAAGTTTACATATAAGATTGGTGATAAAAAGAATCCAATTAAGCTATCAGCTAGAAGTAATGATTATCTGAGCGATGTTGCGGCAATTTTATATTATCCAGACAAAGCTCCTACAGGGGTGGTCAGAGATACTGTAAAAGAAGACAATAGTGCAAAAGAACAAGGAAAAAAGAGTAAAGACTTTGCTGGACCACGTAATAATAAAAATAATAATTATCATGGACACAATAACGGATATAATAATCAAAAAAGAGACTACTCAAAGCAGAATGAAAATGAGTATTCGGGAAGCCTGAGTACAGGACTTTTTGATGCTGCTAATTATAAGAAAGATCGTCATAACAACAACCAGAATTATAAGAAAAGGAAATAATCTATGGATGAATCTAGATGTTCTAAAGTGACAGTGGATGATATTGCAAACGATGAGAATATCAATGCGGCTTTAGAACATCTAGAAAGTAAACATGATAGCTGTGGAAACCGCTTAAAATAAAGGAAAACTAAATATTGCTGTTGTAGAGACCGAAAGAGTTTTTAACTATAAGTTGGTTGATTTTATATTATTTTGAGTGTAATATAAAGAAAAACCTCAGAAATACTGAGGAGAAATGAAAAAAGCCCGACAAAGCGGGCAATCACCATTTGTTTGCCTCCAATTATTTACACAATTCTTGAGAAATGAAAAAAGCCCAACATAGCGGGCAATCACGCTGTGACTTTTAAAACCTGAGCTCTTTCGAGATTGTTTGTAAGAAATGAAAAAAGCCCGACAAAGCGGGCAATCAAAAGATGAAATATACTTTGTAATAGTTGCTTTCTGGCCATTATTCATAAGAAAATGAAAAAAGCCCGACATAGCGGGCAATCACACATGAAACATAATCGATGATTTCAGCTTTACTACCACAATTCATGAGAAATGAAAAAAGCCCGACATAGCGGGCAATCACTCAAAAGAAAAATCAAAGTCAACTGTTTCATCAACAGTTTCCATTGTGAGAAATGAAAAAAGCCCGACACAGCGGGCAATCACGGATACTGACCCTTATTGGCATTCCATTGACTAATGGCGGCATCTTTTGTTAATGTTTCAGAAAATGAAAAAAGCCCAACACAGCGGGCAATCACTAAATGTTATAAATTCTTTCGTTTACAACAGAACCTGCGTCCAGAGAAATGAAAAAGGCCAACATAGCGGGCAATCACAAGAAACAGTGAATGATGGTAGCTCTTCGAAATTCAACTCTTGTGAGAAATGAAAAAAGCCCGACACAGCGGGCAATCACGATTCTAATGTTACACTACTCATTCTGTTTTTCTCCTTTTCGGAGAAATGAAAAAAGCCCGACATAGCGGGCTTTTTTCGTGTTCAAAATTTGTAAAATACTGTTATTTATAATGAATTCATCAATCGAAGATATTTGTTTGGCAGCTAAATCTCCACAGGATTTAACTTCTAAAAAAGCCTACAAATGAAATCGAATAAATAGTTTTATTGGGGAAAAGAGAATGAAAAATTTGAGAATTTTAAATTTTGAAGATAACCCCATTAAGTCATGTAAAATCGCTAGGGTTGCAAGCGTATTTGCCCTGCAAAAATAGATTGGGTTAGAAATCTAGAATATCGCCTAAAGAATAGTAAAGCCTAATTCAAAGGGTTGTACTCCCTTTTGAACTAGGCGCTCTTTTATCATATGTAATCAAATATTCCTTGAATAGTATCAGTTACATTCTTTATTTCACTAATGGGAATGTTACCAATTCTTTTATATCCTCTAACACGAATATCAAATAAGTGTAGCTTTTCGCAATGAACAATGCCCTGGGTATCATCATAATGAATAGCTATATGAAGTGGACCTTCGTCTGAGAAAGCAATGGAAAAAGTATATTGGATATAGTAATATTTGGTAAAAGGGAGGTTAATATGGAATTAAAGTATGAATACTATTTTGTAAAGCACGGTGTTACAAGAGAAGATCATAGTAATATTAACAATGAAATATGGCTTGATGTGGGAAATAAAATTGCTATAGGTACATTTGATCACCATAATGCCGTTACTGATTATCAAAGTACAGTAGACACTTTGTTTAATGAACTTGATTTGTTAGAACAGACTAAAAATCAATTAGATGAGTCTGCGCCAGTTAGAATATTTACTCATGAGCAACCGGATACAGATGCATTTTTTGGAATATATTTCTTGAAAAAATTCCTGGAAACTGGAAGGGAACAATTCGAAAAAGAATATATTAATACAGGCCTGGGAAATATCTTTAAAGAATATGTTAATGACATTGATAGAGGCAAGAATAAAGATATTTCTGAAACAACTCTGTACGCTCTTATATGTAATTTGGATTTGGATATTGTAAAAGAAAAATTTAGCGTAACAAATAGCGCCGACTTATATAACAAGCAAGTTGAAAAAGCGCTAAATTGGATTGAGCAGACAATTAAAAGCGAAAAAGAAGCCTTAGCTCAGAAATCGTTTTTTAATATATACAGGCAGAAATGTCCATTTGTAGAAGAGGATACAATTGCAAGGGTTATTGATAAACATATTAAAGAAGAGAATTATACCGCCTATATTCGTGATAAAAAGGAAAACAGGCTAGTATTTGAAAACATATCAATATGGACTCAAGATGGAAAAACTGAATCTGTACTTGCAGCAATTTGGAAAGATGTTCCAACTTCACCAAATTCTGCTTATATTTTTGCAAGAAAAGAAGGGGCTGTAATTACATTTGTGCCTCATATAGATGGTGATAATAAGGGAGCATTTATATCTGTTAACCCTGATATAGATGGGGCTGTAGAAACATACTCACTTAAAGAAGTAGGTGAGATGTATGAACAGCTGGAGCAAATCTACGACAAGAAACAATATGATGAAACAGGCTCTCTAAACAGAGATTATAGTGAACCAAGGGGAGATGGAAAAAGTTATATTTTTTTGAATAAACCTTTTTCAATGACCAAAGATCCTTGGTACGTTTCCGAAAAGGGAGATGTGGTTGACTCTCCTGGTATCAAGGGGTCGCTAATTCCAATTGAGGAAATGATAGAGGTATTAAGAAGTATCACAAAGATGGTAAAGAAATCCTATGTTGTGGATTTTGATTTGGATTTGATAGAGGATGATATTAGAGTTAATGTTTCATCCCATCCTAAAGCTAATGAAAGTATTCTTCATTGGACAGATGAAATAGCATCAAAGTTAAATAATACAAGTGATAGAATATTTCCATTAGTTGTTGCAGAAGTGGATGCAGCAATGATTTCTCATAACTATAATATTCTAGATGCATATTATATGAAGCTTACCGGTGGAGGATATATAGATTTAAACGAGGATAATGTTTTTCGAATTGACTACAGAACGCATCTTTATATCAACCAGGCATACGGTGTTTTGTTTATAGCTACATCTGAAAAAACGGATAAAAATAATCTGATAGGTAGTTTACTTGATGTAAATGATGAGGATAATATACTCAACAGTCCGATAATAAAAATCATTTCAAAAATACTTTATCAGAGAGAATCATTTAAATCCCTGGGACGATTTATTGGAGATTTTGAAAAAAGAACTGGTGAGATAAATAAGAAAAATGCAAAACTTATTCGTTTGCTGGCACGTGCCCAAAAGGATGAGTGTATAGACAATCAGATAGAGTTGGATGTCTATAATTTTATATATACTGGACTGCAGGTAGACAAACTTAAAAATGATGTTCAAGAATCTATGAATTTTGTAATGGATTATACAAAGGAGGAAGTATACGGAAAAATAAATGCCTTATCCACTATTACAATCCCAGCCATTATAATATCTACGTTTTTTCAGGCTGGAGTAATATCTATTCCACCAATATTCAGCCCTGCGTCCGAAATTGCAGGGGTATGCTGGATTGTGGTACTAGTAATCATATTAGTAATTACAAAATTATTTATGCGAAGAAAGTGATAATAGCATCCTAAAAGAGCACATGATATCTACTTATAGGTATCATGTGCCCTTTTTATATAGAGGGGCTAAGATTTCTTGTGTTCAAAAAATTCAAAACAGAACTTGCTATATTTATTACATCAAATGAAACACACCTACAACATTGAAAAGCTGGATGCCAGCCGAGTAAGAAAGGAAAAAGTGAGGTGATTATTATGCAAAATGTTGATTTCTTGGCTCAAAAACTAAATGAAATCCGAAGTGTTGAAAAATTTATACATTTAGGAGGCTTTATCGGAAATTTGTCTGAACAAAAATGTAAGGAGTTGTGCAAGCAATATATTGCTCAAATGGCAAGTCCAGTTTTATGGAATGAAGACAAACAAGGCTTGTACAGAAAAATGGATTATGAAGACACCATACAAAAAGCCATTTTTCAATATAAGGCTGGTGCTATAAAAAGTATTACTGACGAAAAAAGTGAATTTATACAACTTACTCATGAAATAGTTGGGGAGGAAGGAAAATGTTTGGAAAAATGATGGTTCCACAAAGAACCTCTCAGGGGATATCTGTATTGCCTCTCGAATCTTTATCTTTTGAACAAAGAACAATTTATATCGATGGTGAGATAAATGATGAAATGGCAGCAGAATTTGTAAAGCAAATAATTATGCTAAATAGAATGGACGCTCATAAAACTATCAAAGTTTTGATTATGAGCGCAGGGGGCTCAGTTATACATGGGCTTGCTATGTATGATGCTATATGTACTTCAACAGCTCCAATAGATACCTATTGCATAGGAACAGCCTATAGTATGGCGGCTATCTTATTTGTAGCGGGGCGAAAGAGATTTCTTTTAGAACATTCTAAAATTATGTTGCATGAACCTTTAATTGAAAATGGTTATATGGGAAGTGCGTCTTCCATAAAATCCATGTCAGACTCTTTGCAAGATACAAAGAAACAATTGAGTACTATTCTTTGTAAACATACTGGAAAAGATTTGGAAGAGATGAATCAGGCTATAAATTATGATCATTATTTTTCGGCTGCTGAAGCTGTGGATTTTGGCTTGGCTGATGAAATTATTGGCTTGGATAGAGTGATATGATTAGGAGGTCGAGTATGAAGAATATGGTTTGTTTAGCTGAAGGATGTACAATGCCAACTAACCAATCAGAAACAGGTATAAATGAAAATAGACTAATTGTAGGTACTACTAGATGCGGAAAAACCTTTAGTATAGTTGAACCTATGCTGTTACATACATATGAAGGCAGCTTGGTTGTCAACATCACAAAAAGGGCACTTTTTGATAAGTATGCACCTATTTTTGAAGCACGGGGCTATGAGGTTTTGGATCTAAATTTTGCTGAACCAGAAAAAAGCAAAATTAGTTATGACCCATTGAATTATCTGAAAAAAGACAGGGATTTTATAAATATTGGAAGGGCAATATGTGAAGTAATAAATAATGATTCTGATCCTTTTTGGATGGAATCTGCGGCAAATTGTACTACTGCAATGCTAAAATTAGTAGACTTGAATAGCAAATCTGAAAACAAAGCCCCATCCTTCTCTGATTTTAAGTTATTGTTTTCGAATATTGAGTTTGATTATTCTAAAATGTCATCAACTAATTTAAATGTATTTTTTGATGAAGCAGAAAGATTATATCCAAATAACCTAGCATGGCAAAAATGGAAAACAATTCGAACAGCAGCACCTAAAACAACAGCTAGTATTTCAAGCATTCTTAATGCTACATTGAATGATTTCTTTGATAATGATTTATTGAACATGATGAGTAAAGATTACAAACTGTCTTTTGAAAATTTGGGAAGCAAGAAAACAGTATTGTTTGTAACAACCTCTCCTTTTAATAGGTCATCAGAAAAGCTAGTTAATCTGTTCTATAATGATTTATTTAGAAATCTTTTTGATTTTGCGGAAAGATGTCCTAATAAAGAGCTCCCGATTCCAGTAAATATAATATGCGATGATTTTGCGGTTGGAAGTAAAATACCTAATTTTGCGGAAGATATATCTATTTTTTGCGCAAAGAGAATTGCGGTAACTATGCTATTACAGAGTGAAAGCCAGCTTGAAGGAATGTATTCTAAAGCCGAAGCGCAGACAATAATTAATAATTGCGATACTTATGTGTATATGGGTGGAATGGATGATATGACATGTCACAGTATTTCAAGAAGAATAAATAAGCCGGTAGAAGA
Organism: Pseudobutyrivibrio ruminis; assembly: GCA_015057305.1. GTDB lineage: Bacteria > Bacillota > Clostridia > Lachnospirales > Lachnospiraceae > Pseudobutyrivibrio > Pseudobutyrivibrio ruminis_F. Next base: position 14,615 of record SVES01000027.1, read on the forward strand.
TATTTTTTATATGCCACTTGAACAGGTGATTGTAATGAGACGAGGCAGTAAGCCAGTAATTTCTAAGAGATATCAGACTTTAGAGGATCCTTTATATAAGAAGCTGTGCATGAAAGCGGGTGCATAATATGGTACTAAAAAAGCTCCGAGCATTATCCAAAAGATAACTGCTTGGAGCTTTACTTCTATTAATTATTCACCACCAATTATTTCTATTTTGCCTTCGCTTACGCTACCAGTTTCTTCACCTCCAACAGAGCCAGAGTTTGGCATTGGCGTGCCTCCATGTATTGGACAATACTGTCCGAATGTGGCGGCATCTACACCATAAGGTTCATCATCAGTACCAGCAGCGGCGCCTACAATAAATACTCCGCCATATTGAGGACACTCAGAGTTTGCAAACATGTGAGTCTCGGTACATACATAGCCAAGGTAGTGCTTGTCACAGTATTCTGTAGGCTCTGTGCCCTCCTCGAAGTACTCAGTGTATACCATAGAGCCTCTAGGGTCGCAGTCGCAGACACCGTTGATAGCAAGCTTACCTGATTTTTTACAAACAGTAGCCTTGACTATACCACTTGGCATTGTGAAATCTTTGTAATCTAGGTTTTCATGGATTCTGCTCATTACAGCCTTCCATATTACCTTTGAGTATGTGGTGTAGCTTTGAGGGGTATTGTCATCATATCCACCCCAAATTACGCCTGTATAGTAAGGGGTAAATCCAGCAAAAACCGTATCCTTATTTTTGGTGGTTGTACCAGATTTACCAGCCACAGCCATGCCTGTGAAATTGGCAGCTGTACCAGTTCCAGAGGTCATAACATCCTGCATAGCACTTGTAAGAAGCCATGCTGTGGTTTCTTTTAATACTCGTTTTGGAGTATTTTCTCTATTATCGAGAATAATATTACCCTGGTGATCTACAACTGTTGTGTAGAATATTGGCTCATTGTATTCACCACCATTTGCAATTGTTGCATATGCAGCAGTTAAATCAAGGTTTGTAACACCGTTTGTGATGCCGCCCAAGGCCAATGCCTGGTTGTTATCTCCGTCGGTAAGGGTTGTGATACCTAAATCCTTTGCATATTGGAAGCCAAGGCTTGTACCAATGTCACCCATTACTTCTACGGTAACAACATTTATGGAATTAGTGATGGCAGTTCGAATATTAGTCCATCCCAAATACTTGTTGTTGTAATTCTTAAGTGATGTGCCATCTGCATATGTGGTAGGCATATCATTTTCTACTGAGGCTAATGTCATGCCGCCTGCATCAAGTGCAGCTGCGTAGCAGGCGATTACCTTAAAGGTTGAACCAGGCTGTCTTGTAATACCAGTAGCTCGATTCAAGGTCTTTGCAGCAGTTTTATCACCACGTCCACCAACCATTGCCACTACATAACCTGTAGATTGGTCTATGATGGTCATTGCAGCCTGAGGTTGTAATGTAAATGTGATAGATTCACCACCGACTTCGTCACCTTCATCCATAACCTCTGCCTTGTATGCGTCTATAGCAGCTTGCGCATCCTCCTGGCTGTCAAATTCCAGATTATAGCTGGAATCGCTGGCCTGATAATAGCTAAGCATGGTAATGTCTGAATAATTTGCTGTTGTTCCATCTGATTTATTAACAGTGAGTCTATATGAAAAAGATACTTTTTCCAGACCATTGTAGTTATCAGTATTGTTGATTTCTTCCTGTACAACATCTTGAATAGCAGTATCCTGGGTGGAATAAATAGATAATCCACCAGAGTAAAGCAGCGAATATGCTTCAGTTTCTGAATATCCTAACTGCTCCTGTAAATCTTCAATGACTTCATCAGTAAGAGCGTCAACAAAGTATGAAGTAGAAGTAGTTGCCAATTCAGTATTTAAAACAGCAATTCTATCGTATACCTCGTCAGCTAATGCTTCCTCGTACTCTGCCTGGGTGATGTAACCCTGATCAAGCATATTTCCAAGCACTTTTTTTCTACGCTTAGCGTTGTCCTCTGGATGTGTGATTGGATTGTATCTTGATGGATTCTGAGTGATGCCTGCAATTACAGCACTTTCTGATAATGTAAGGTCAGAAACTGATTTATTAAAATATCTTTCTGCTGCGGCTTCAACACCTAGTGTATTTTGCCCAAGGTTAATACTGTTGAGATAATTTTCAAGGATTGTTTCCTTTGAAACAATTTTCTCAAGTTGCACTGCCAGATACTGCTCTTGAATCTTTCGATTCAGGCTGTCAGCAAAGGTGTGCTCCGATGTCCAAGTGGTAAAATAGTTATTTTTTAATAGCTGTTGAGTAATGGTACTAGCACCCTGAGAAAAATCAAAACCATTAAATATACCGGTGGCGGCTGCTCTGATAATACCTTGCAAGTCAATTCCGTTATGCTCATAAAAACGTGAATCCTCAATTGCTACAAAGGCATGCTGTAAATCTTCTGGTATTTCATTCAAAGTAACATAGGTTCTGTTGGCACCAGTAGATGCCAGGGTTTCTATTTCATTTCCATCCGAATCATATACCGTACTCATGTAACCAGTTGGCGAAATATCTATTGTAGATACATCGGGAAGCTGGTCGATTAAATTCTTTGCATAGAGGTAAGCAATTATTCCACCTGCAACAATAACTGAGACTATACATATTAAAGATATACGTATAATAGCAAGCCCAGCACTGTGATGCTTGCGGCTTCTTCTGTTGGTTAGATTGGCGGATTGCTTAGCTGCATTTTCTTTTCCGTAATTCATAATAACCTCCAATTTAGACTTCATTATACCAAAATAATTTATTATAATAAACCTATGGAAAATAAGAGTTTTAAGATAGTATATGAAGGTGGAATTGGTGAAATAGAGCAGAAAAAATCTAGGTTTATTGCTCATATTTCCCCCGTCAAAACAGAAGAAGAAGCTATAAATTTTATTGCAGCCAAGAAAAAGGAATTCTGGGATGCAAGACATAATTGCTCTGCATTTGTTATAGGAAAGAACAATGAAATCACCAGATGCAATGATGATGGAGAGCCTGCACAGACAGCAGGACGCCCTATGTTAGATGTTTTATTAAAGGAAAATATCCACGATTGTGTTGTGGTTGTAACCAGATATTTTGGCGGAGTTTTGCTTGGTACAGGCGGCCTAGTCAGGGCATATCAGGGGGCTGTAGCAGAGGGACTTAAGCAGTGCAAAATAATCGAGCCTACTGTAGGCAGATGCTGCGATATCACTACAGACTACAATGGCTATGGCAAGATAGAATACGTCCTAAGAGAAAATAATCTTACTATTTTAGATACAAAATTCGAAGCAGATGTTGTTATATCTACAGCGGTATCTTCAGATTTTATAGAAGAATTTGAAAAAATAATAGCTGATAAGACTGCTGGAAATGCCCATATTTCCTGGGATGATGAGATTCAATTTGCTATTAATGAAAATAAGCTAATAAAATTTTAAAAAAGTGCTTGCTATTTTAAAATCTATGCTTTATAATAGCATTCGTTGACGCGATAGAGCGGATACGTAATGGCCCATCGCCAAATGGTAAGGCAACGGACTCTGACTCCGTCATTTCAAGGTTCGAATCCTTGTGGGCCAGCTAGACCTAAGCAGATACTTGCTTAGGTCTTTTTATTTTATTAAAATAGTTCTTAAGTTTAAAGTGGAGGTATATTCATGTATCAATATTCCAGTAGAATCAGCTACAGTGAAGTAGATGCTAATCTTAATCTTACATATTATAGCCTGGTTAATTACATGCAGGATTGCAGCTGCTTTCATTCCGATGATGTTGGGGTAGGCGTAGGATATCTTTCCACTATCAGCAGAGGCTGGTTTGTTACCAGTTATGAAATTCACATAAATCGATTGCCTAAATATCTGGAAAAGATTGTTATTTCTACCTATCCATATCAGGTTAAGGGAATGATGGCCAGACGAATCTACACTATCACCACAGAGGATGGTGAGCTTTTGGTTTATGCTGATTCTCTCTGGGTACTGATGGATCTTGAAAACCTTAGACCAGCTAGAATAAATGAGAAAATCCTGGCAGCTTATCCGGAGGATGCCAATATGCCTTGCTTTGATTTCAAGCGTCCTAAGCTTCACTACAATGATGTGGGGGAAAAGGTTGGTGTATTTGTTGTCAATGAAAACCACATTGACACAAACAATCACATGAATAATTCTTTCTATATAGATGTAACAAGACGATTCTTGCCAGAGGATAAATTTAATGAAATAAATGTTAGTTATAAAAAGGCAGCCCTATTATTTGATGAACTGGATGTGTATTTGGTAAAATTGGAGACAGGCTACCAGGTAGTACTTAAAAAGGGTGACGAGATTTTTACAATCGTGGAGTATAAATGATGAAGTTAGGCGAAATTCAAAAACTTAAAATTGATAAAAAAGTAGAGTTCGGCGTTTATCTCACCGATGGCGAGGAAAAGGTGCTCTTACCTAAAAAGCAGGTGCCAGAAAACGCTAGTATAGGTGACGAATTATCGGTTTTTGTTTACAAGGACTCAAAGGATAGACTTATAGCAACAACCAATACACCTGGTATTACAGTGGGGCAGCTAGGTGTGCTTTCTGTATTACAGGTAAATAAAATAGGAGCTTTTTTGGACTGGGGGCTGGAAAAGGATTTATTGCTTCCTTTCAAAGAAATGGTTGGAAGACCTGAGGAAGGTGATGAAATCCTTGTTAGAGCATACATAGATAAGAGCAATCGCTTGTGTGCCAGCCAAAAGGGAATTTACGAGTTGCTTTCCCAAAAGCCGCCTTATGCAGTCGGTGATGAGGTAGAGGCTAGAATATATGAGTTTGGTCATGACTATGGCACCTTTGTTGCCTTGGAGGATAGATATTCAGCAATGATTCCTAGACACGAGGATGTTAGCAAATATAAAATTGGAGATGTGCTTATGGTGCGCATCACAGGAATCAAAGAAGACGGCAAATGTGATGTGACAATCAGGGACAAGGCATATATTCAAATGGATGAGGATGCTGAGGCATTACTTGATTTGATTGATAGCTATGCTGGTGTATTGCCATTTACAGAAAAGGCATCACCAGAGGTTATAAAAAGAGAGACAGGTTTATCCAAGGCTGCATTTAAGCGGGCAATAGGTAGACTGTACAAGGAAAGAAAGATTTCCTTAAACGAAGGAAAAATCAGAAGAATTTAGGAGGATTTAATGATGAAAAAAGCTGTATCGACAACAATGGCACCAGCGGCAATTGGCCCATACTCACAAGCAATTGAATTGAATGGCATGGTATATACTTCTGGAATAATTCCAGTAGATCCTGCTACCGGAGAGATACCTGAAGGCGCTAGCGCCCAGGCTGATAGAGTGTTTAAAAGCATGAGCGCCCTTTTGGAGGCAGCTGGCACATCTATGGCTAATGTAGTAAAGACAACAGTCTTTATAAAGAATATGGATGATTTCGCAGCAATCAATGAAGTGTACGCTAAATATTTTCCAGAGCCATTTCCTGCTAGATCTTGTATAGAAGTAGCAAGAATTCCAAAGGATGTTTTGCTTGAGGCAGAGGCTATTGCTACAAAATAAGGCTTTAATGAAGTATCGGAGAATAATTTATGGTATATGATGTAATTATTATCGGCGCAGGACCTGCTGGTCTTGCAGCCGGTATTTATGGTAAGAGAGCGGGTTTTAGTGTTCTGATTTTGGATACCAGCTCTATAAGTGGTGGACAGATTCTTAACACATACGAAATAGACAATTATCCAGGTTTTCCAGGAGCTACAGGTGAATCTCTTGCAGAGGCAATGCGCGCACATTGCGATAAATTAGGTGTAGAATTTGCTCGTGGAAGAGTGTCTTCTATTGTGGATAATGGTGACATTAAAGAATTAGTTACAAAAAAAGAAACCTTTAGTGCCAAGACCGTAGTTCTTGCAACAGGTGCCTCCAATAAGAAACTGGGATGCCCAGGTGAAGAGGAATTATCAGGAATGGGAGTTTCTTACTGTGCAACATGCGATGGAGCATTTTTCAAAGAAAAAGAAGTGGCAGTTGTTGGTGGCGGAGATGTAGCGTTAGAGGATGCGGTATATCTATCGCGATTCTGTAAAAAGGTATATCTCATCCATCGAAGGGATGAATTTAGAGGTGCTAAAATATTACAGAATCAGGCTAAGGAAGCTGATAATATAGAATTTGTTTTTGATTCTCAGGTTAAGGAGATTAGGGGCTCTGAGTCTGTGGAATCCCTTCTTGTTGTTAACACCAAGACCAATGTGGAAAGTGAATTAAAAATTGACGGAGTCTTTATTGCTGTAGGAACTATGCCAAACACTGGCAATATTCAGGGACTTCCTGATATGGACCAGAGGGGATATATAATTGCAGATGAAACCTGCGAGACTTCACAAAAAGGAATATTTGCAGCAGGGGATGTTAGAACAAAGCAATTGAGACAAGTAATCACAGCTACTGCAGATGGAGCAAATGCCATAGCATCAGTACAGAGATATTTTCAAAATAGTAATTACTAAATTGTTACAAAATCTAGGCATTTTCAAGTTTATTGAAAAATCGAGGTAAAATCAGCCTTGACAAGGGACGGTGTTAAATTATATAATGACAACAGTTGTAATAACTTTGTAACAAATTTGGAGGTTCTTTACAAAATGAATTTAAAATTTACAAAAGCTGTCAGTTACACACTTGCAGCTTGCGTAGTTGCTTCTAGTGTTTCTCTTTGCTCAGATGCAGCCACAGCAACTTCAGGTGTTAGTGCTATTTCAAGTGCTACTGGCGCTCTTGAGACTACTAATTATACAGCATTTGCAGGAGCACAGCTTTCAGTTAACGAGATGCTTGCTAATGCAACAGCTATTTCCGCTGAGACACAGTTAGCAGAAAATGAATCACAGTGGGTTGCTACCGAGGAAAATCCATACGCAAACATAGCAATAGCCCAGGTTGATAATTATGTATATATCCGCGAAAGCGCATCATCTGATAGCGAATACGTGGGAAAGCTTTATAACAAATCAGCAGCTACAGTTTCCGAGACTGTAGAGGCGGAGGATGGCACATGGTTGTGCATAACATCTGGTGATGTTACAGGATATGTTAAGAGTGAATATGTAGTTCAGGGTAACGAGGAGCTTGCTAAGGAAATGTCTAGACGAGTTGCCACAGTTACAACTACTACACTTTATGTTCGTGAAGAAGCATCTACAGATTCAGATGTAATCGATTTATTACCACTTGGTGATGATCTTACAATCATAGATGAATCCATGGAGGATTCAGGTTGGGTAAAGGTTACATGTAATGCTGGAGATGGTTACATCAGCACAGATTATGTAGAAATTTCTACAGAGTTTACAGTTGCTGAATCAAGAGAGGCTGAAGAGGCTCGTTTAGCAAAGGAAGAAGCGGAGAAGAAAGCTGCAAAGGAAGCTGCTGAAAAGGCAACAGCCGCAGCAAAGGCAAGCCAGTCATCTGAGAGTTCTTCTAGTTCATCAAGCAAGACATACTCAGCACCTTCAGGTTCAGATGGTAGCGCTGTAGTTGCTTATGGTTCACAGTTTGTTGGTAACCCATATGTATATGGTGGTACATCACTTACAAATGGAACAGATTGCTCTGGATTTGTAATGAGTGTATATTCAGCATTTGGCGTTAGCCTACCACATTCATCTAGCGCACTTCGTAGTGTTGGTTATGCAGTATCTTATGATGAGATGCAGCCAGGTGATATTGTATGTTACTCAGGTCACGTTGGTATCTATGCTGGTAATGGTCAGTTACTTCATGCATCTACCTACAGAACTGGTATCACATACTCTAATGTTAATTACAAATCTATTCTTGCAATAAGAAGAATATTCTAATATGAAACTATGAGGCGTCGCGTAAGCGGCGCCTTTTTTAACTATTGACCCCAAATGTTATATCAAATTTGAAAACAAGTGACGCCTAATAAAGAATAATATTAAATAATGTATATGAACAATTGTCAGAAAAATCCTAAAAGGGTTTTTGCCAGAATCATGAAAAAAGTGCACAAAAACATTATAAGTTAAAATGAAATATAATTTATACAAATCTAAAAATGAAATATTTTTTCAACAAATCTTCACATAATCATCACGAAAAATCGGACTTGTAAACCTTTTATCCACTTTATCCACAGAAAATGGCAATGTTTTTATAAAGTTATCCACAATTTTCGTGAACCTATGTTTTGGAGCAAACTTACAAAACTTGTCAAATTGCTAAATTTGCTTGACTTTAAAAGTGAATATTATTTATCTGAAATTTAGGGATATTATCAGACATCTTGCTAAATTGAATATCATTTCACAATAGCTTCAAAAATTGGCTTTTAAGCAAGACTTGTGAATTTGCATAAATAAATATAAGTTTACTATTCCATTTATTGGTTATTTATATTAAAATGGGCATAGGTTATGTGAATTTGTATGCAAAAAATGGTTATCACATTGTTAATATTGACTAGATAATCGGGAGGTAATCTATATGATTTCTAATCAAATCATGCAAAATACAATAGAAGGGTTACATCAGCTTACAAAGGTTGATCTGGCTGTTACAGATTCTGAGGGTACCGTTTGTGCCTCAACTTTTAGTGACACAGCTTCACTTACTGACCCAGTTGCAGTGTTTGCAGCTTCAGAGGCTGATAGCCAGGTGGCAAATGGATATCATTTCTTCAAGGTATTTGATGATTCCCAGCTGGAATTTGTAGTTCTGTCTCATGGCGATGAAGCGGAAGCGTCTACAGTTGGCAAAATAGCTGCACTCCATATAGAGGAGCTGATGATTGCCTACAAAGAGCGTTTCGACAAAGATAATTTTATCAAGAATCTTCTTCTAGATAATTTACTGTTGGTTGATATCTACAATCGCTCTAAAAAGCTTCATGTGGATATTAATGCAAGACGTGTGGTTATGATAGTTGAGGTTGGCTCGGAAAAAGATGGCGATGAGCTAGACCGTGTTCGCTCAGTATTTGGAGGAAAAACCAAGGATTTTGTTACTGCTGTAGATGAACACAATATTATCGTTGTTAAAGAGCTAGGCGAAAACGACACATATGAAGATGTGGAGAAAATTGCTGCGGTTATAATTGATGCATTCCATGATAAGGACGCTAAAAACATCCGTGTATCATATGGTACAGTTGTAAACGAAATAAAAGAAGTTTCACGTTCATACAAAGAAGCTAATATGGCAATGGACGTAGGAAAGATTTTCTTTAACGACAAGAAGATAATCGCATATTCAGCTCTTGGAATAGGTCGACTTATTTATCAGCTTCCTATCCCATTGTGCAAAATGTTTATTTCTGAAATTTTTGATAACAAGTCCCCTGATGATTTTGACGAGGAGACTCTTACAACTATTGCCAAATTTTTTGAAAACAGCTTAAATGTGTCTGAGACATCTAGACAGTTGTATATTCACAGAAATACACTTGTATACCGATTAGACAAGCTTGAAAAAAGTACAGGCTTGGATCTTAGAGTATTCGAAGATGCAATTACCTTCAAGATTGCTCTTATGGTCGTAAAGTATATGAAGTATATGGAGGATGAGAAGTTTTAATGATAAGATTAGATCACGTTAGCAAGTCATACGAGGTCGGAAAGCCAGCCCTAGAGGATGTGACGATTCACATTGATCCAGGCGAGTTTGTCTTTATAGTGGGAGACAGTGGATCTGGTAAGTCTACCCTTATTCGATTATTGCTTAAAGAATTAGAGCCTACAAAGGGCAAAATATATATAAATGGTCAGGATTTGAAAAAGGTAACCCACAAGAAGGTTCCTATGTATCGTAGAAATGTAGGGGTTGTTTTCCAAAACTTCCGCCTATTGCCAGACCGCAATGTTTACGAAAATGTTGCCTTTGCAATGAAGGTTGTAGAATCATCAAACAGAGAAATTAAGAAAAAGGTTCCTACAATGCTTTCGCTTGTGGGACTTGCTGCAAAATATAAATCACGTCCTAGTCAGCTTTCAGGTGGAGAGCAACAGCGTGTGGCTATTGCCAGAGCTCTTGTTAATGAGCCTAAAATAATCCTGGCAGATGAGCCTACTGGAAATCTTGATAGTGACAACACCTGGGAAATCATGAGATTGTTAGATGAGATTAATCAGCGAGGAACTACAGTACTTGTGGTTACTCATAATATGGAAATTGTCAGAGCAATGAACAAGCGAGTTATTACCATTAAAAAGGGCGTAGTAGTAAGCGATGTTGGAGGTGATGACTATGAAGATTAGTACACACATCTACAACATTGGGCAGGGTCTAAAAAATGTATGGCGCAACAAGATGTTCTCGCTGGCATCTATAGCTACAATGACAGCCTGTATTTTTCTTTTTGGTATTTTCTATTCACTAGGCACTAATTTCCAGGCCATGGTGAAATCTGCAGAAGAAGGCGTTGCTGTTACAGTTTTCTTCGACGAGGGAATAACCCAGTCCCGTATCGATGAGATTGGTGAAGAAATCAAGAAACGACCAGAGGTTGCCAGCTACAATTTTGTTACAGCTGAAGAAGCATGGGAAGAATACAAAGAAATCTATTTTAGCAACAACCCAGAAGCAGCAAAAGGCTTCGAGGATGATAATCCTCTTGCCAATTCTGCAAACTATGAAATATATCTTAGTGATGTTTCAATGCAGTCTACCCTGGTATCATATTTGGAAGGTCTTGACGGTGTCCGTCAGGTCAATAAATCAGAGGTTGCAGCAAAAACTCTTACAGATATCAACAACGCTATTACAATAGTATCTATGGCAATAGTAGTTATCCTTTTGGCAGTTTCAGTATTCTTGATTAGTAATACTGTAATGGTTGGTATTTCTGTTCGAAGTGAAGAAATTGCAATTATGAAGCTTATCGGTGCTAAGGATGCTTTCGTTCGACAACCATTCGTAGTAGAGGGTGTTTTCATTGGCTTGATTGGCTCCGCTATACCTTTGGTTTTGCTTTATTTTATCTATGGAAAAGTTATCAGCTACGCTGCTAATGAATTCAACTTTTTAAGTAGTATGGTTTCATTTATTCCTGTCGAAACTATTTTTAAGACGTTAGTACCAATTTCTCTTGTTCTTGGTATAGGAATAGGTTGGGTTGGCTCAAGAGTGACTTTACACAAGCATCTTAGAGTCTAGTAAATTGTTTTTATTTCGGGAGTGCCATGGCGTGAGCTTTGGCACTTTCATATTATATGAAATGGAGTATTAAAATGGATTTTGAGAATAATTACACCACAGAAGTCAAACAGAAAACGAAAAAATGGCCAATAGTTCTGGGCCTGGTTCTAGGTATTTTTATAGGAGCGGCTCTTGCTCTATTAGGCATATTTTTTATAACATCTCGTCAGAAAGCTAAGATAGCAGAATCGTCAGAAGATGTCATCGAAATCATTACCGACAAAGAAGGCGGAATGGATTTAATGAATTCTAGCAGTAAGCTAGAAACCTTGTTATACATGATAGACGAATACTACTATCAGGATGTAGAGGCCCAGACCCTTGTAGATGGCATTTACAAAGGCTTGGTTGAAAGCCTGGGGGACCCTTACTCAGCATACTATACAGCTGAGGAATATGATAGCTTTATGCAGACAATTACAGGTAACTATGCTGGAATTGGAGCCCTGCTTCAGAAAAATGCTGAGACAGGAGAGGTTATAATAACAAAAGTATATGCTAACACACCTGCTGAAAAAGCAGGATTAAAAGAGGGAGATAGTATCGTTTCCGCTGACGATTACCTGGCAGTTGATGAGGATTTGGAATCATTTGTTCAACATATTAGAGGCGAAGCGGGAACTGACGTTGAACTGCTTATAAATCGTGAAGGTGAAGAATTAACAGTTGTATGCACAAGAGACACTATTGCTACACCGACAGTAGAGTATCAAATGCTGGAGGGAAATGTAGGCTATATTGCTGTTTCTCAGTTTACAGAAAATACATATAATGATTTTGTTGCTGCATACGAAGACTTAGAAGGACAAGGTATGACTTCTGTGGTCTTTGATATGAGAAATAACGGTGGCGGATTGTTCGATTCTGCAGTAAAGATACTGGATTATTTATTGCCAGAAGGAACTGTAGTATACACTATGGATAAAAATGGTAACAGAGAGGATTCTGTCTCCGATGGTAAGACCTACAAATCAATCCCAATGGCTGTTCTTGTTAATGAAAATACAGCATCAGCAGCAGAAATATTTACAGGAGCAATTAGGGATTTTGATTATGGAACTATAATTGGTACCCAAACCTATGGAAAAGGAATAGTGCAATCTACTATTCCATTGATTGACGGGTCGGCAATAAAGCTTACTGTCCTAACCTATTACACACCAAGCGGCGAATGTATCCATGGAACAGGTATAGCTCCTGATATAGAATTGGAATATGAATTTTTAGGTGGAGAAAACGATGCATATAGTACAGATCTTGATAATCAGATCCAAAAGGCATTAGAGGTACTTAGCGCAGAATAATACAGTAACATGCAAGGAATATGAAAAGAGGTGATTTCGTGATAGAACTAGATCAGTTCAAACAGCGATTAATGTCGCAAAAAAATTCTATGACGGAAGTGAGGGATTCACTTTGACGTCGCTAGTAAGAAAGCGCGTATAGAAGAATTGGAGCGAGAAATGGAGGCTCCAGATTTTTGGACAGATGCTGCTGTTTCAACGGCAAAGATGAAAGAGCTAAAGTCCATGAAGGATGACGTTTCGGTAATTGATAAGCTGGAAGGTCTCTATAAGGAAATAGAAGATTATATTGAGCTTGGAAATGAAGAAGAAGACCAGGAGATAGTAGATACTGTTGCCCTTCTTATAGAAGAATTTGAAAACGATTTGGAAACACTTCGTATGAAGACCCTTCTTTCAGGCGAATATGATGGTGACGGTGCCATAGTTACATTACATTCAGGGGCAGGTGGTGTTGAGGCATGTGATTGGGCTGCAATGCTATATAGAATGTATAGCCGTTGGGCATCAGACGCGGGCTTTACCCTGGAGGAATTAGACTACCAGGAGGGTGACGAGGCTGGAATTCAGTCAGTTACCTTTGAGGTAATTGGTGAAAATGCATATGGATATCTTAAGTCTGAAAAGGGTATACACCGCTTGGTGCGCATTTCTCCATTCAATGCCCAGGGAAAAAGGCAAACGTCATTTGCTTCATGTGATGTAATGCCAGATATTGAGGAAGATTTGGATGTAGAAATAAAAGATGAGGATATCAGAATAGATACATATCGTTCATCAGGAGCTGGTGGACAGCATATCAACAAAACCAGTTCTGCAATTCGAATCACACATTTTCCTACAGGCATAGTAGTAACCTGTCAGAATGAGCGTAGCCAACATCAAAACAAGGATAAGGCTATGCAAATGTTAAAAACCAAGCTTCTATTGTTAAAGCAGGAAGAAAACGCTGCTAAGGCAAGTGGCATTAGAGGCGAAGTTTCCGATATAGGCTGGGGCAACCAGATTCGTTCTTACGTATTGCAGCCTTACAAGATGGTTAAGGATTTACGTACTGGAGAGGAGTTGGGAAATGCAGATGCAGTTTTGGATGGTAAGCTGACGCCGTTTATGAATGCATACTTAAAGTGGCTTTCTCTAGGGTGCCCAGACCGTGGAACTGTAGATGCAGACTGAGAGAATCCTACTTGCACTTTGTATTAATAAATGATATTATCTTTTGGACAAACACAAATGTGTTTGAGTGAAAGACAGTCCTGGAGGGAGTATGGCTGAAAAAACCACATATTTTGTATTGAAGGAAAAGGCAGTTCCTGATGTTTTACTAAAGGTAGTTGCTGCTAAAAAATTATTGGCAACAGGCAAATGCGATTCGGTTCAAGAGGCAACTGAGCAGGTTGGCATTAGCAGAAGCTCATTCTACAAATATAAGGATGATATATTGCCTTTCCACGAGGATACAAAAGGAAAGACTATTAATATGGTCATTCAACTGGAGGACGAGCCAGGAATTTTATCTAGGGTTTTGGATGAGATAGCACATTTTCATGTAAATATACTAACTATACATCAAAGTGTTCCAGTAGGAGGCTTCGCCACCTTAACTCTATCAGTTGATGTGTTGGAGGATTCTGGTAATTTTACAGATTTAGTTAGTGCAATTGAAAATGTTGATGGCATTCATTATGTAAAAATTTTAGCAAGGGAGTGACAGCATGAAAGTAGCAATCATGGGATATGGAACCATTGGTTCGGGAGTAGCAAAGGTTCTTGACACAAACAAAGACATTATTAGGGAAAGATTGGGAGAATCCCTAGATATTAAATATATCTTAGATTTAAGAGATTTCCCAGATGACCCTCATGCAAAATGTTTTGTAAAGGATTACAAAACAATAGCTAAGGATAAGGAAATTAAACTTGTTGTTGAGACTATGGGTGGCGTTGAGCCTGCGTTTACTTTTGTAAAAGAAATGCTTGAATCTGGAAAATCTGTCACCACATCAAACAAAGCTCTTGTAGCGGATAAAGGCGCAGAGTTGATGAAAATTGCAAAAGATAATGGGGTTAATTTTGTTTTCGAGGCAGCTGTTGGTGGCGGCATCCCAATTATTCGTACTATAACAGCGTGTCTTACTGGAGATGTAATCGAAGAAATAGATGCTATTTGTAATGGCACAACTAACTATATGCTTACAAATATGGAACAATACGGAAGCGAGTATGCTCAGATTCTTGCTGAAGCTCAGTCTTTAGGCTATGCAGAAAAAGACCCTACAGCAGATGTTGAAGGTCATGACAGCTGCAGAAAAATTGCAATCCTTACATCACTGGTAGCTGGTAAAAACGTAGACTTTGAGGATATTCCTACAGAAGGAATCAGCAAGATATCTTCTACTGATTTTAAATATGCAAAGTCTATGGGCTATAGCATCAAATTAATTGCTAAAAGTGTTAAGTGCGGGGATACATATACATGTCGAGTTGCTCCATTTTTGGTTAAGCCAGAGCAAATGCTATACCATGTGTCAGGTGTAATGAATGCGGTAGCTCTTAGAGGCAATATGCTTGGGGAGTCAATGTACTATGGCGCTGGAGCAGGAGCTTTACCTACAGCATCAGCAGTTGTAGGAGATTTAGTCTTTCTAGCAAGAAATGTAGATAAGCATGTAAGAATTGGATGGGCTAATGAAAAATTAGAGTTGGCTAATCCAGCAGACCAGCGATACAGATATTTCGTAAGAACTTCAGCATTACAAGCTGATATTGAAAACGAATTTGAAGAGGTACAGTATACCGATTTAGATCTAGACGACGAGACAGGCTTCATTACAGCCGAAATCACAGAGGCTGAATTCGAAGAGCGCATCCGTGCTCTTGGGGGAGCCATTTCTGTAATACGTTTCTTTTAATTTACAATAAATAGGTATAGGTTTTTGTTTTTCATCAGAAAAACAAGAAGTCATTAATAGTAGACAGTTAAAGCAAGAGGGAGACATTATGTTTGTTACATGTTTGGATTTAGAGGGAGTATTAGTGCCAGAAATATGGATAGCCTTTGCCGAAGCAACAGGTATCCCAGAGCTTAAAAAAACAACAAGAGATGAGCCGGATTATGATAAGCTTATGAATTATAGAATAGCTATTCTTAAAGAGCATGGGCTAGGCTTAAAGCAGATTCAGGAAACTATCGCAACAATCGATCCATTGCCAGGTGCAAAGGAGTTTTTAGATAAGCTTAGAGCACAGGGGCAGGTTATTATCATTAGTGATACATTCTCACAGTTTGCAGGTCCTTTGATGGAAAAGCTGGGAATGCCTACAATTTTCTGCAACGAATTGGTTGTATCTGATTCTGGAGAGATTACTGGTTATAAAATGCGTTGCGATAAGAGTAAGCTTACAACTGTAAGGGCTCTGCAGTCATGCGGTTTTGAAACTATCGCAAGTGGTGATAGCTTTAATGACCTTGCAATGATAGAAGCATCAAAGGCAGGCTTTTTATTTAGAACAACAGAGGCGATTAAAAAGGATTATCCACAGTATCCAGCCTTTGAGGAATATGATGATTTATATAATGCAATAATTAATGCACAAACTTATAGCTAAATTTAAGCTATGAGCTTGGTGCTCTTTTTTATTGCTGGAAATGTAAGAGGGGAAAATTATGAAATGCAGAAACTTTGCCCATAGGGGCTTTAGCGGTAAATATCCAGAAAACACTATGCTTGCCTTTGAGAAGGCAATAGAAGTAGGTTGTGAGGGGATAGAGTTTGATGTCCATTTTTCCAAGGATGGAAAGCTGGTCATTGTTCATGATGAAACAATCGATAGAACCTCCAATCAAACAGGCTTTGTAAAGGACTTAACATATGAAGAATTGTGTGAAGCAGATTTTTCATATAAATTCCAAAAAGAGTATGGCTTTCAAAGGATACCTACATTAGAAGAGTATTTAGAACTGATTAAGGATAAAGATATTATTACCAATATAGAGCTAAAGACAGGTATTTTTGAATATCCTGGAATAGAAAAGGCTGTATATGATTTGATTAAAAAATACGATTTAAGAGACCAGATGATTATATCATCCTTCAATCACTATTCTATTATGCGTATGAAAGAGATTGACCCGGGAATTAAATGTGGCTTGTTAACAGAAAGCTGGCTTCTTAAAGCCGGGGAATATGTTAAGAATTGTGGCGTGGAATGTTTTCATCCAATTGGAACCATGTTGAACCCTGCCACTGTAAAGGAAGTTAGAGACAACGGCATTGAAATCAACACATGGACAGTTAACAGACCAGAAGAAGTTGACTATATGATAAATCTTGGAGTTGATGGAATTATTGGAAATAATCCGGATATAACTCGCAGAAGATTAAAGGCTGCAGGGTTAAGATAAAAAACATATTGAAATTTCCTGATTTCAAGTGTATCATAATAATATAATAAATATGTGCCCGTGAGAAAAGAGAATGTGGCTGTGATAAGGAAATCTCCTTATCTTTTAGACATATTCTTTTTTTATGTCTAAAAGCAAATCCAAGGAGATAGGCTATGAAAAATGAATTTATCGAAAAACTTGAAAATAATCCAGTGATAGCAGCAGTCAAGGATGACAAAGGTCTTGAAAAAGCTCTAACCACAGAATGTGAGATAATATTCATTCTATACGGCGACATTTGCTCAATTGCAAATATTGTAAAAAAGATTAAATCAGCAGGCAAAATAGCAATGGTTCATATGGATTTAGTTGCTGGCCTTGGCACTAGTAAGGAAGTGGCAGTTGATTATATCAAAAACAATATTGGAGCAGATGGAATAATCACAACCAAAGCAAGTCTTATTGAGCGAGCCAATGAATTGGGGCTGTACACGGTGCTTAGATATTTTGTTATTGATAGTATGGCATTAGTTAATATCGAAAAACAAGATAAGCGCAAAGCTGCACAACCTGATGTAATAGAATTCTTACCTGGTATTATTCAACCTAAAATAATGAAAAAGATAAATGGAGTCAGCAAGGTTCCGGTTATAGCAGGAGGACTAATATCAGATAGAGAAGATGTTATGAATGCACTAAATAATGGGGTGCTTGCAGTATCCAGCACAAACGAAGGAGTCTGGGAGCTATAGTGCTAGTAATATCATAACAATATATAATGTATAAAAGGAGCAATAATGGGAAAATACGTAATGGCACTAGATGCCGGTACAACAAGTAACAGATGTATCCTATTCAACGAAAAAGGAGAAATGTGTGCTGCTGTAAATAAGGAGTTTACGCAGTTTTTTCCTCAGCCAGGTTGGGTAGAGCATGATGCTAATGAAATATGGCAGACACAGCTTTCAGTTGCCCGTGAGGCCTGCAGAAGTCTTGGAGTTACAGCTGATGATATAGCTGCAATTGGTATTACTAACCAGCGTGAAACAGTAATAGTTTGGGATAGAGCTACAGGACAACCAATATATCATGCAATAGTATGGCAATGTCGACGCACAGCAGATTTTGCAGAGCAAATGAAAGGCAAAATACCAGGAATAGTTGAAAAGTTTCAAAGCAAAACTGGTTTGAAGTTTGACCCTTATTTCTCAGGAACCAAAATTCGTTGGATTTTAGATAATGTAGAAGGCGCCAGAGAAAGAGCTGAACGCGGTGAGCTATGCTTCGGAACAGTTGATTCTTGGCTGATATTCAAATTAACAAAAGGCAAGGTTCATGTAACAGATTATTCTAATGCATCGCGAACCCTTTTGTTTAACATTAACACACTAGAGTGGGATGAGGAGCTTTGCCAGATTCTTGATATTCCAATGAGCATGCTCCCAGAGGTTAAGCCATCTAGCTGTATTTATGGAGAGGCGGATCCAGAATTCTTTGGAGGCCCAGTTCGTATTGCAGGCGCAGCAGGCGACCAGCAGGCAGCTTTATTTGGACAGACATGCTTCAACGAAGGTGATGCTAAAAACACATATGGCACTGGTTGCTTTATGCTGATGAACACAGGAGACAAGCCAATCTTTTCTAAGAATGATTTGCTTACCACTATTGCATGGGGACTGGATGGAAAAGTAACATATGCTCTTGAAGGTTCTGTTTATGTGGCAGGAGCAGCAATTCAGTGGTTGAGAGATGAACTCAAGGTGGTGGACTCTTCTCCAGATTCAGAGTATTTTGCCACAAGAGTTGAGGACACAAATGGTTGTTATGTAGTTCCAGCTTTTACAGGCTTGGGAGCACCATATTGGGATCCATATGCACGAGGCGCTATCACAGGTCTCACGCGTGGTGTTAATAAATACCACATTATCCGCGCTACTCTTGAATCCTTAGCATATCAGACATATGATGTGTTACATGCCATGGAGCTTGATTCAGGAAAGCACTTAAATACGTTAAAGGTTGATGGAGGTGCATCAAATAATAACTTCCTGATGCAGTTCCAGTCAGATATTATAAATACAAATGTTGTTAGACCATGTTGTGTAGAGACCACAGCTATGGGTGCTGCTTACCTTGCAGGTTTGGCAGTTGGATATTGGAACAGCAAAGAAGATGTTATTAGAAACTGGGGCATCTGCCGTGAATTTAAGCCTGAAATGTCAGATGAGAAACGTATCGCTGCCATAAAGGGCTGGAATAAAGCTGTAGCATCTACAAGAGGCTGGGCAAAAGAATAAATAAATTAAATAATTAATACCGTGAGATTGGAGTTGGTATAGAAACGCATTGAAGATGCGTCTCTTTGCCAACTCTTTTAATATATCAAGGAATCTTTAATGGCACTTCTTCAAAAAATATATCAAGGAGGGACCCGCTACCCACTTGTGGGAGGATTCCTTAAATATGCCAAGGAGGAAAATAATATGTATGATGTAGTAATCATAGGAGCTGGCGTTTCGGGTAGCTCAATTGCCAGAGAGTTATCAAGATATAATGCTAATGTATGTGTATTAGAAAAATGTGATGATGTATGTGAGGGCACTACAAAAGCTAATTCGGCTATAGTGCATGCAGGCTTTGATGCAGCAGAGGGCTCTCTAATGGCAAAACTAAATGTCAGGGGAAATGAAATGATGGACCAGCTTTGCAAGGACTTGGATGTTCCTTTTAAGAGAAATGGTTCTATGGTTGTCTGTATCCACAAGGAGGCCCTTCCTGGATTGCAGGAGCTCTATGATAGAGGTGTTAAAAATGGTGTTAAAGGATTAAAAATACTTAGCCGTGAAGAAGTTTTAGAAATGGAGCCAAATTTATCTGACAATGTTGAGGGGGCACTGTACGCTCCAACAGGTGGAATTATTTGCCCATTCAAGTTGAACATTGCCATGGCTGAAAATGCTAATGTAAATGGGGTAGAATTCAGATTTAACACAGAAGTGGAAGCTATTAATAAAGGTGAGGATGGATTGTGGCATCTTCGCACAAACAATGGTGAGTATGTTTCAAAATACGTTGTAAATGCTGCTGGTGTTTATGCAGACAAATTCCACAATATGGTAAGTGCCAAGAAAATTCACATTAAACCACGCCGTGGAGATTATTGCTTGTTAGATAAAGAGGCTGGTACTCATGTTAGCCATACAATTTTCCCTCAGCCTACAAAATTGGGTAAGGGCGTTCTTGTAACACCAACTGTTCATGGTAATCTACTGGTTGGTCCAACAGCTATTGATATCGAAAATAAGGAGGGTGTAAACACAACAGGGGAAGGAATAAACGATCTTATCGCAAAAGCGAATGATCATGTTAAGAATCTTCCTCTAAGAAAAGTTATTACTTCCTTTGCAGGTCTTCGTGCACATGAGGATGGCCATGAGTTTATTATCGGTGAGGTTGAGGATGCTCCAGCATTTATTGATTGCGCCGGAATAGAGTCTCCAGGATTATCAGCAAGCCCTGCTATTGGTGAGATGGTAGCCGAAATTCTAAAGGATAAAATGGGACTTACTCCCAAAAACAATTGGGTTGGCACAAGAAAAGATATTCTTAATCCAGCAGACCTTTCTTTAGAAGAAAGAAATGAACTAATCAAGAAAAATCCAGCCTATGGTAATATTATTTGCCGCTGTGAATCCATCTCAGAGGGTGAAATTATCGATGCAATTCACAGACCACTTGGGGCTCGTACATTAGATGGCGTCAAGAGAAGAACAAGGGCTGGCATGGGCAGATGTCAAGCTGGCTTCTGCTCACCAAAGACAATGGAAATAATTCATAGAGAACTAGGTCTTCCATATGAGGAGATTACAAAGAGCGGCGGTCGTTCAAATATAGTAATGGAACGTACCAAGAATCAGAAGGGAGGCAATCAGTAATGGTTAATTATGATATTGTTATAGTAGGTGGTGGTCCTGCAGGTCTTGCAGCAGCAGTTTCAGCAAGAAATGCAGGCGTAGAAAAGATTCTTATACTGGAAAGAGACAAAGAACTCGGTGGTATTCTCAACCAATGTATTCATAATGGATTTGGATTGCATACTTTCAAAGAGGAACTGACAGGTCCAGAATATGCATATAGATTCATAGAGAAAGTGCTTGAAGCAAAGATTGAGTACAAATTAAATACAATGGTAATGGATATATCTGAAGACAGGGTAGTTACAGCTATGAGCCGTGAGGATGGTATGTACCAGATTAAAGCTGGCGCAGTTATTCTTGCCATGGGCTGCCGTGAACGTCCAAGGGGTGCTTTAAATATTCCAGGCTACAGACCAGCAGGTATTTTTTCTGCTGGAACAGCTCAGCGTCTGGTTAATATTGAAGGCTATATGCCAGGTAGAGAGGTAGTTATTCTCGGTTCAGGAGATATTGGACTTATCATGGCCCGCCGTATGACTCTTGAGGGAGCCAAGGTTAAGGTTGTTGCAGAGCTTATGCCATATTCAGGTGGCTTAAAGAGAAATATAGTACAGTGCCTAGACGATTTTGGTATTCCACTAAAATTAAGCCATACTGTAGTGGATATTGAGGGAAAGGAACATCTTACAGCGGTTACAATCGCTCAGGTTGATAATCACGGCAAGCCAATTCCTGGTACAGAGGAAAGGTATACCTGTGACACATTACTTCTTTCCTGTGGTCTCATTCCAGAAAATGAACTTTCAAGAAATGCTGGAGTAGAGATGAATCCTATTACAAGTGGCCCAATAGTTAACGAGTCCCTTGAAACAAATATTCCAGGTGTATTTGCCTGTGGAAATGTTCTACATGTTCATGATTTGGTAGATTATGTTTCTGAAGAGGCTGACAGAGCTGGATTAAATGCTGCAAAGTTTATTAAGGGTGAGCTTGTAGAAAGTAAAGGAGATGATATTGAAATTGTTGCTACTGAGGGAGCAAGATACACAGTACCATCCACAATTGATTTAGATAGAATGGATGATAAGCTTACAGTCAGATTCAGAGTTGGCGCTGTATATAAGGATTCTTATGTGAGTGTATACTTTGATGATGAAAGAGTTATGCACAATAAAAAACGTATTATGGCACCAGGAGAAATGGAGCAGGTGATTCTATTAAAATCAAAGCTGGAAGAAAAACCTGGTTTAAAGAAAATTACAGTAAAGATTGAAAATGAGTAAAGGGGGCGCAGATAAATGGAAAAGAGAGAGTTAACCTGTATCGGTTGCCCAATGGGTTGCCAGATTACAGTTGAATTAGAAGGAACAGAAGTGGTATCAGTTACGGGAAATACTTGTGGTATTGGTGACAAGTATGCACGAAATGAGGTTACTCATCCAGAACGTACAGTTACATCAACATCAATTGTATTAGGTGGAGATAAACCTAGGGTTTCTGTAAAGACAGCAAGTAATATCCCTAAAGACAAAATCAGCGATGTTATGAAAGCAATTGATGCAGCAGTGATGAAAGCACCGGTACATATCGGTGATGTGGTAGTCAAAGATGTGTGCGGGACTGGTGTAGATGTTGTTGCTACTCGTAACGTAGAAGTAATCTAAATTTCCCACTACAGCAAAGGCGTTGATATAGTCTAAGAAGTGTTAAGCAAGTGGTTTAAGCCACTTGCTTTTTTATGTACATTTTTAATATACTAAACTAGACGTTTTATCTAGGAGTATGATATGAAAAAACGAATAATAGGGTTTGATATTCTAAGAATAATAGGTGTTTTTTCCATATTTTGTGGTCATTTTACCATAGAATATATTTATAGTGCATATGGCCATGATGAATTAATCTTTTCATTGAACGATTTGTTTAATGCTATAGCACGACCTTCATGTATTTTGCTGTTTATGATTTCTGGATATGCTCTTATGTATAATGGCGAAGATAAATTGTCTGTTAAGGCCTATTATATGCGGCGCTTTAAGAGTCTCTATATTCCATTTTATGTAGTGTATTTATTTGCATTTTTAATGGTTTTCTTAGTTTATGACAGGACAGTTGGTCACCCGGAGCTAGGGGAAATGGTACCAATTCATAGAGCGGTATACACGGTGCTGGGAATTGATGGATTTATGAATAATTTTGCCCCTAATTTTTATCTAATTGGCGAGTGGTTTATGTCTTGCATAGTAATATGCTATGGTATTTTCCCAATTTTAAAGCTAATTTCAAAGGGCTTTACATATATCGTATATACGATATTACTGGCAGGGTATTTTTTACTTTTATTCCAGAATCCTTTTGAAATTTCCCCAATGACAAATCCACTTTTGATGCTTGTTTATTTCTATACTGGGATAATAGCTTATAAGCTTTTGCAAGAAGAAAGATTAGGAAAGCTGATTAGGGCTTCCAGTGCCATAGTTTCTGTTATTTTGGCTGTACCACTTCTTGGCAACATAGATTTATCTGAGCGAGTTTTAGAGGTATTATATTATGCTTGGAGTATTGCATTATTCTTGTTTTTTAAGGATGTGTCAATGAACACAGAGGGAAAAATATTTAGTGCTCTAAAATATGGAGCCGGGATAAGCTGGTATGTTATTTTAGTCCACCATGTTATTATATTGGTGCTGTTTACACATCACCCTGTGTGTGATTACAGTAAACGTGAATTGCTTGCTATGTTTTTAGTCTGCTTCTTTGTTACGTGGCTTGCTGCCTATTGGGCAAAAAGGCTGTCTAATAAACTTACAAAAATACTATTCTAAAGGACAAAATTTTTAAGGAGTTAAATATGGATATTACTAAACAAATAGCATCAGAACTAGAGGTTAGGACAGGTCAGGTTGATGCTGCAATCAAATTATTGGATGAGGGAAATACTGTTCCATTCATATCAAGATATAGAAAGGAAGCTACAGGCGGGCTTAATGACGAGCAGCTTCGTACTCTTGCAGAAAGATTAACGTATTTACGTAATTTAGAGGAAAAGAAGGCAACCTGTCTTTCTTCCATTGAAGAACAGGGCAAGCTTACAGAAGAACTTAAGAAGGCCATCCTTGAAGCTACAACACAGGTGGCTGTGGATGACTTATATAGACCATACAGACCTAAGAGAAGAACTAGAGCAACTATTGCAAAAGAAAAAGGTTTAGAACCTCTTGCGAATATAATCATTTTACAAATGACTGATAAAGCTCTTGAGGATGAGGCAAAGGCTTTTGTTAATTCTGAAAAAGAAGTGAATACTGCCCAGGATGCCATAGCAGGAGCCTGCGACATTATTGCAGAGGGAATTTCAGATGATGCAGATTATCGTACATGGATAAGAGAAAAAACATTTAAGAGTGGTCGTATTATTTCAAAAGCCAAGGATGACACAGCAGAGTCGGTATACGAGAATTATTATGAATTTGACGAGGCTATCTCTAAGCTTCCAGGTCATAGAATACTAGCCCTTAATCGTGGAGAAAAGGAAAAGATACTAAAGGTTTCTATTGAAGCACCAGTAGATGATATTTTAAGGTATCTGGAAAAGAAGGTTATTAGTCGAGACAATAAATACACTGAACCGGTGTTAAAGACTACTATAGAGGATGCATATACTAGACTTATAGCACCATCCATAGAAAACGAGATCAGAGGTAATCTTACCGAAATGGCTGAAGATGGTGCAATAAAGGTATTTGGAAAGAATCTTACACAACTGCTGATGCAGCCTCCTATTGCAGGAAGAAATGTATTAGGCTGGGATCCTGCTTTTAGAACTGGTTGTAAGATTGCAGTTGTAGATGCTACAGGAAAGGTACTTGACACCACAGTTGTCTACCCAACTGCTCCGCAAAATAAAGTTGAAGAAACAAAGAAGGTTATCAAGGGACTTATCAAGAAATATAATGTCTCTCTTATTTCTCTTGGAAATGGTACTGCCAGCCGAGAATCAGAACAGATAATTGTAGATATGTTAAAGGAAATACCTGAAAAGGTAGAGTATGTCATTGTAAATGAGGCAGGTGCTTCGGTTTACTCCGCTAGTAAGTTGGCGACAGAAGAATTTCCTAATTTTGACGTTGGACAACGTTCTGCTACCTCTATGGCTAGACGTTTGCAGGACCCTCTTGCTGAGCTTGTAAAAATTGATCCAAAATCAGTAGGAGTTGGACAGTATCAGCATGATATGAATCAAAAGAAGCTTGATGAAACTCTTGCAGGTGTAGTAGAAACCTGCGTTAATGCTGTTGGAGTAGATTTAAACACAGCATCAGCTTCCCTGTTGGAATATGTGTCTGGTATCAATAAGACATTGGCCAAAAACATAGTTGAATATAGAGAAATAAACGGTAGATTTAATTCTAGAGCTGAGCTAAAAAAGGTGCCAAAGCTTGGACCAAAAGCTTTTGAACAGTGTGCAGGCTTTATGCGAATCATGGGAGGTAGAAATCCGCTGGATGCTACGGCTGTACATCCAGAAAGCTATGATGCTGCAAAAGCATTACTGGAAAAGCTTGGATATGACACTAAGGATATTGCGGCTGGAACACTTAAAGATATTCACAAAAGCATTAACGATATCAAAGCTTTATCCAAAGAAATTGGAATTGGTGAGATGACACTTACCGATATTATAAAGGAATTAGAAAAACCGGGAAGAGATCCTCGTGAAGATATGCCTCGCCCTATTTTAAAGAGTGATGTTCTCGAGATGAAAGACCTTAAACCAGGCATGCAGCTAAAGGGAACAGTTCGAAATGTAATAGATTTCGGAGCCTTTATTGATATAGGTGTGCATCAGGACGGTCTTGTTCACATTTCTCAAATGACAGACCGTTATATCAAGCATCCTCTTGAGGTGGTATCAGTTGGTGATATAGTTGATGTTGAGGTTATATCTGTGGATGAAAAAAAAGGCCGTATTGCTTTGACAATGAAGCTTGGAAGTAAAAAACAAGCTTAAAGGTTTAAGATATGTAATCATTAACATATTTGTAGGTATAAAATTGTGGCTATTGTACAAAAAGTACAAAAGGAAACCATAATTCATTGACAAATATAAACAATTCTCCTATACTCTAAAACAGTTAGAGAAAGTAACAATTTGATTGCTTTTTAGGAGAAACGTATAAGAGTGAGTCGTTAGGGGTTTCGACTCACTCTATTTTTTTTATCCTTAAAGTGTGTTAAAATATAAAATAATTGGGAGATTATGTGGATATGGGACAGAATATAAAGTTTAGTGTAAAAATATCTGAGGATGATTTATATCGCTTTAATATGCATCATAGCTATACCAGCTCGCAGGGGATTTTTTCCATAATTGTTTTTGCGTTGCTGATGATATTATGGGCACTGCGGTTTTCATCATTGTCGCTTCTATATAGGATTTTGTATCCTTTGGTGGCAGTTATATTTTTACTGTATATACCTATCACCTTAAAAAGCAGGGCAAAGCTTCAAATTAAGCAGGATGTGTTCACCTATCCCCTTACATATGAGCTTACGGAGGATGGTATTTGGATTTCATCTCCTGCGGCAGAGGAACCAGCTGAGCTACCATGGGAATATATTTACAAGGTGGCTAATTGGAAAGGGTATTTACTGATATATAGCAATAGAGTTAATGCATATATTATTCCTATTGAAGCTATTAAAGCGGAGTATACCAATATTACAGATTATATAAAAGCACATGTAGAGGATTATAAGTTAAAGATAAAATGATAGAGATTTTTGAAACAAATTCACCTCAGGAAACAGAAAATCTTGGCAAGAAGCTTGCAAATGATGCGGTTGCTGGACAGGTATTTACCTTGATAGGCGATTTAGGAGTAGGCAAAACAGTATTTACACAGGGCTTTGCAGCAGGCTTGGATATCACTGAGGCTATTTGCAGTCCTACATTTACCATTGTCCAGGTTTATGATACTGGTCGACTTCCATTTTATCATTTTGATGTATATCGTATAGGCGATATAGAAGAAATGGACGAGATAGGCTATGAGGACTATATATACGGTGATGGCGTATCCCTTATTGAATGGGCAAATCTCATAGAAGATATATTGCCTGAACATTTAACCCGCATTACTATCGAAAAGAATTTAGAAAAAGGATTTGACTATCGTAAAATCACGGTAGAAAGTATTTAGGTATGAAAATATTAGGCATAGATGGCTCTGGGCTTGTGGCATCAGTGGCAATTGTTGAAGACGATAATTTGGTAGGTGAGTATACTACAGGCTATAAAAAAACTCATTCCCAGACATTGCTTCCAATGTTAGACGAGCTCAGTAAGATGGTGGAACTTGATCTTAACTCAATCGACGGAATTGCCGTGGCGGCAGGCCCTGGCTCATTCACCGGGCTTCGCATAGCCTCTGCAACAGCAAAAGGCTTAGGCCTATCATTGGGCTGCCCGATAATATCAGTTCCAACAGTAGATGCAATTGCATTCAATCTTTGGGGTGCAAAAGGTATAATTTGCCCTATACTAGACGCACGAAGAGGTCAAGTTTACACAGGGCTATATTCCTTCACAGACGAAGGTGAGTTCCAGGTTTTGAAGCCTCAGGTTGCTGTGGATTTTAGAGAATTTGCAGAAGAAATAAATAATAGCAATGGACCAGTCACTTTCCTTGGAGATGGAGTGCCTGTTTTCAAGGAACTTATTGCAGAGCTGATTCAGGTACCGTATAGATTTGCACCAGCACATTTAAACAGGCAGCACGCTTCTAGTGTCGCAACCCTTGGCTCTATTTATTACAGACAGGGAGAATGTGAAACTGCTGCTGAACACAGACCTGAATACTTGAGATTATCCCAGGCTGAAAGAGAACGTTTGGAAAAGGAGAAAAAAGCCTAATGGCTTTATCGTTTAGATTTGCCACCGAAGAAGATGTTGCTGTAATTTCTGCTATCGAGGCAGATACCATGAGTAATCCCTGGAAAGCCCAGGATTACCTGGAGGCAATTCACTCAGATCATGCTTTCATAGCTGTGGCAGTAAATGACGCAGAATTGGTTGCATTCGGGGTGTTTTATTTAACTCCTCCAGAGGCAGAGCTGCCAGATATAGTTGTAAAAAAGGATTTTCGAGGGCAAGGAATTGGCAAGGCTCTTTTAACCTATGCATTGGATGTGCTAAAAAATGAAAAAGTGGACACAGTCTTTTTAGAGGTTAGGGTTTCTAATGCAAGGGCACAAGGACTCTACATAAGTCTTGGATTTGAGGAAATAGGTAAGCGTAAATACTTTTACTCCAATCCCACAGAAGATGCCATCTGTATGTCGTTGCATATGGGTGACTAAACCGGATTTGATACAACTTGAAAGGATATATAGATGTTAGACGTTTGTTTGTTAGGTACGGCAGGCATGATGCCGCTTCCTAATCGCTGGCTCACCTCCTGCTTATTCAGATTTAATGGAGAGGGGCTACTGATAGATTGCGGAGAGGGTACTCAAGTTGCTTTGAGGGAGGCAGGCTTTTCCCCTTATCCCATATCTATTATCTGCATTACCCATTACCATGCTGACCATGTTAGCGGATTGCCAGGATTGCTTTTGTCCATGGGCAATTCAGATAGAACTGATCCAATTACCATTGTAGGACCAAAGGGACTTGAGCGAGTTGTTAACTCCCTTAGGATTATTGCACCAGAGCTACCATTTGAAATTAGATTTCATGAACTTACATCAGATGAAGAACATTTTGAGATACTTGGATATCAGCTTCATGCCTTCAAAGTGAACCACAATGTTTTATGCTATGGTTATACTGTAAGCATACCTCGAAAGGGCAGATTTGATGTGGAAATGGCTCAAAAATTGGGTCTGCCTGTTCAATTGTGGAATCCTCTACAAAAGGGCAACAATGTGGAATTTGAAGGAAAGCTGTATACGCCTGATATGGTTATGGGTCAGGCTAGAAAAGGACTGAAGGTCACTTATTGTACTGATACCAGACCTACTAAGTCACTTGTTTTGGCAGCAGCAGATTCAGATTTACTGATTTGCGAAGGCATGTATGCTGAAGAGGATAAGCTTTCTAAGGCAAAGCAAAATAAACATATGACCTTTTACGAGGCGGCTAAAGTTGCAAAGGATGCAGCAGTAAAGGAACTGTGGCTCACTCACTTTTCACCGTCTATGACAGGACATAAACGATATATGAAGGCTGTTAGAGAAATATTCCCAGCAGCTTATTTGGGGGAAGATGGCAAGTTTTTAGAACTTGATTTTTCGGAGGAGTAAAATGAGAAAGGTACTGCGAATAGGTATAGCGGTAATCTGTATGGTGTCACTTGTAGTGGGGTACTATGCTTATTTGTCAAAGCGAAATGACTCGGCGCAGGTTGATGACAATATTGAGCTTTCAGAAGTTCAGGCGATAATATCCAAAAATTTTTCAAGGGAGTATCCTGCAACACCGAGGGCTGTTGTTAAATGGTACAATCGTATAATCACTGCTTATTATGGTGAGGAGTTTACCCAGGAGGAGCTTGAAAAAATGGCCGACCAGGCCAGATATCTTATGGATGATGAGCTTTTGCAGTATAATCCTAGGGATACCTATATCGCGTCTCTTACATTAGAAATAGAAGATTATCACAATAGATCACGGACAATCGTTTCAAGTACTGTTAGCGATTCTAATGAAGTACAATACAAAAAGGTAAATGGCTATGATTGCGCATTTTTGTCAACCTACTATTTTATTAGAGAGGGAAGTTCCTATGATAGGACTTACGAGGATTTCTGTCTAAGAAAGGATGAAAATGGCAATTGGAAAATACTTACTTGGAGACTGTCCTCAGAGGATACAATAAATGGATACTAAAGAAATTAAAATATTGGCAATAGAAAGCTCATGCGATGAAACTGCAGCAGCTGTTGTGGTTAATGGCAGAGATGTTAGAAGTAATATCATATCTACTCAGATTCCACTACACACTCTGTATGGTGGAGTTGTTCCAGAAATTGCTTCAAGAAAACATATAGAAAGAATTAATCAGGTTATCGAACAGGCTTTGGAAGAGGCTGATATGTCTTTGTCTGATATGGATGCAATTGCTGTTACTTATGGACCTGGTTTAGTTGGAGCGTTGTTAGTTGGAGTTGCTGAGGCTAAAGCTATAGCATTTGCAGAAAATTTGCCTCTTATTGGAGTACATCATATAGAAGGGCACATTAGTGCCAATTATATAGAGAATAAACAACTTACTCCACCATTTTTATGTCTTGTAGTTTCTGGCGGTCATACTCATCTTGTACGAGTTGTGGATTATGGTAAATACGAAATCCTTGGACGCACCAGAGATGATGCTGCTGGAGAAGCCTTTGACAAAGTGGCCCGTGCTATAGGATTAGGATATCCAGGTGGCCCCAAAATCGAAAAGGCCGCATTAGAGGGAAATCCACAAGCAATTCAATTCACTCGTCCAAAGGTATCGGATGGAGTTTATGATTTTTCCTTTAGTGGACTTAAGTCTCAGGTCTTAAATTATATAAATGGTGCCCAAATGAAGGGTGAGACTATCAATGATAAGGATATAGCCGCCTCCTTCCAGCAGACGGTGATAGATACGTTATGTGAACATGCTGAACTTGCAATAGATGAGTTTGGAATGGATAAATTTGCCATTGCAGGTGGTGTTGCATCTAATCAAACACTTAGAGCAGCAATGGAGGATATGTGCAGTAGGAAAGGTGTAAGCTTTTATCATCCGTCTCCAATACTGTGTACAGATAATGCTGCTATGATTGGTGCAGCAGGATACTACGAATTTTTGGCAGGTAAAAGAGATGGTTGGGATTTAAATGCCATACCTAATCTCAAATTAGGAGAACGATAATAATGAACAAATTTACAGCAATTGTACTTGCAGCTGGTAGTGGTAAGCGCATGGAGCAGGATATACCCAAGCAATATATGAACATAGGTGGGGCTCCACTTATGTCTCATTGTCTTAGAACCTTTCAGGAGAGCAAGGTTACTCAAATTGTGCTTGTTGTTGCTCCGGGAGATGTTGAAAAGTGCCGTAAAGAAATAATCGAACGCTATCATATTGATAAATGTATAGCGATAGTTGAAGGCGGAGAAGAACGCTATGATTCTGTCTATGCTGGGTTAAAGGCAATCAATGATGGATATGTGTTGATACATGATTGTGCAAGAGCATTTGTTTCTATAGATATAATACATAGATGCATGTCTGCGGTTGCTCTATATGAATCATGCGTAGTTGGTATGCCATCAAAAGATACAGTTAAGCTGACAGACAGCCATAGAAAAGTATTGGATACTCCTGATAGGAGTAATGTCTGGATAGTGCAGACTCCTCAATGCTTCGAGTATAACCTTATACGTGGGGCATATGATAAAGTTATAGCCAATGCTGACACAACAATTACTGATGATGCAATGATAGTAGAGCTTGCTACAGACCATGATGTTCACATGATAGAAGGCTCATATATGAACATAAAAGTAACCACTCCAGAGGACGCAGCTTTTGGGGAAGCGATACTAAAAAATCGTCGCTAAAAATGAGCTTTTGTCGTAATTTTCTGAATATGGGAATTTTAGAAAAAATTTCCAATTTTGTTGTTGACAATAACGTACCTAGATGCTATTATACATATCGTGCTTGAGAGAGACACACGGAGAGGTATCGAAGTGGTCATAACGAGGCGGTCTTGAAAACCGTTTGTCCGCAAGGGCGCGTGGGTTCGAATCCC
>SVES01000028.1 GCA_015057305.1 Pseudobutyrivibrio ruminis
TCCGTAGACTCCAGTTCCTCCTTATAAAAAAAAGAAAAGGTCGCGGCGGAAGCCGCGACACTTTGTCTACACTCTGAGATTAGCTATTGCATAATGCAATAGCTAATCTGAAAATTACATATAAATAATTTTTATAGGTGGATTAGTTAAGTCCTGTCCACTTCCACTCAGCGATTTCAGGCATATCAACACCTACATCATGGATGTATGTCTTGTGCTCTACGAGCTTATCCTTCATCTTCTGCTTGAGGAATGCGCCCTTGTTACCAATCTGTGGCATGTTGTTAAGCATAGCAATAACAAGGTTGAAACGGTCAATCTTATTCTGAACTCTCATATCGAATGGAGTTGTGATTGTACCTTCCTCATGGTAACCATATACGTGAATGTTACGGTTTGTTCTTGTATATGTAAGCTCATGGATAAGTGTTGGATATCCATGGAATGCGAAGATGATTGGCTTATCCTTTGTAAAGATTGAATCATATTCAACATCTGTAAGACCATGTGGGTGCTTGTTGCTTGGCTCCATCTTCATAAGGTCAACTACGTTTACGAAACGAACCTTAACCTCAGGCATCTCCTTGTGGAGGATGTCAACAGCTGCAAGAGCCTCAAGTGTAGGTGTGTCACCACAGCAAGCAAGTACGATGTCTGGCTCTTCTCCTGTATCTGTTGAAGCCCAATCCCAGATACCAATACCCTGTGTGCAGTGCTTAACAGCCTGCTCCATTGTAAGCCACTGTGGTCTTGGGTGCTTAGATGCAACGATTGCGTTTACATAGTTCTTGCTCTTTAAGCAGTGATCCATTGTAGAGAGCAAGCAGTTTGCATCTGGTGGAAGATAAAGTCTTACCACGTCTGCCTTCTTGTTAGCGATGTGATCAAGGAAACCTGGATCCTGGTGTGTAAATCCGTTGTGATCCTGCTGCCATACATTTGATGTAAGGAGAAGGTTAAGTGATGCAATTGGACGTCTCCATGGAAGGCTGTTACAAACCTTGAGCCACTTAGCATGCTGAGCTGCCATTGAATCGATAATTCTGATGAAAGCTTCGTAGCTTGCGAAGAAGCCATGACGACCTGTAAGAAGGTAACCCTCTAACCAGCCTTCACACATGTGCTCTGAAAGCATTGAATCCATTACACGACCATCCTTAGCAAGGAACTGATCTGTGCCTTCTTCGATTGGTGAGTTCCAATCTCTATTTGTAACCTCGAATACCTTGTTAAGACGGTTAGACATTGTCTCGTCTGGTCCAAAGATACGGAAGTTTCTCTGATCCT
The DNA here is from genome assembly GCA_015057305.1 of Pseudobutyrivibrio ruminis. Classification (GTDB taxonomy): domain Bacteria; phylum Bacillota; class Clostridia; order Lachnospirales; family Lachnospiraceae; genus Pseudobutyrivibrio; species Pseudobutyrivibrio ruminis_F. The sequence continues at coordinate 1,288 of SVES01000028.1, forward strand.
CGTTAAGCTTGAATACGTCACGGATGTATCCACCAAGCTCAATCATATCCTGCTTTTCAACAGCGCCTGGAGCTGGAACATCTACTGCGTAATCGCGGAAATCTGGAAGTCTAAGGTCGTGAAGAAGCTTACCACCGTTTGCATGTGGGTTAGCACCCATACGTCTGTCTCCCTTTGGAGCAAGCTCCTCAAGTTCAGGAATAAGACGACCATTCTCATCGAAAAGCTCCTCTGGATGATAGCTCTTTAACCACTTCTCAAGGATTTCCATGTGCTCTGGCTTGTCCATCATAACTGGAACCTGGTGAGCTGCAAATGAGCCTTCAATCTTGTTTCCGTCTACTACCTTAGGACCTGTCCATCCCTTTGGTGTACGAAGAACGATCATTGGCCATACTGGTCTTGTAGCATCCCCTGTCTCTCTAGCGTGCTTCTGGATAGCCTTAATCTTATCCATACACTCATCAAGAGTCTCTGCCATCTTCTTGTGCATAACCTTAGGGTCATCACCTTCAACGAAGTGTGGCTCCCAGCCCATACCTGTGAAGAAGTTTACAAGCTCTTCGTGTGACATACGAGCAAGGATTGTAGGGTTAGAAATCTTGAATCCGTTAAGGTGAAGGATTGGAAGAACCGCACCATCTGTAATAGGATTTAAGAATTTGTTTGACTGCCATGATGTAGCAAGTGGGCCTGTCTCAGCCTCACCATCACCAACAACACAAGCTGCAATGAGCTCTGGGTTATCGAATACTGCACCAAATGAGTGAGCGATAGAATATCCAAGCTCACCACCCTCATGGATTGAACCAGGGTTTTCTGGAGCAACGTGGCTTGAGATACCGCCTGGGAATGAGAACTGCTTGCAAAGCTTCTGCATACCGTCGATATCACGGCTTACGTTTGGATATACCTCACTGTAAGAGCCTTCAAGATATGTGTTAGCCACGAAGAAGTTTCCGCCGTGACCTGGACCAGAAATAAGGATCATATCCTGGTCATATTTATTAATTACACGATTGAGGTGTACATAAATAAAGTTCTGTCCTGGTACTGTTCCCCAATGTCCTACGATTTTCTTCTTAACCTGCTCTCTTGTGAGTGGCTCGCGAAGGAGTGGATTGTCAAGAAGATACAACTGTGCTGCTGCGAGATAGTTAGTTGCACGCCAGTAGGCGTCCATTTTCTCTAAATACTCGTCGGTGATTTGACTGTGATTCATTTTACATCTCCTTTAAATAATTTACTTTTTTCTAAAAGATAAAATGATTATACATTAAAAGGATGTACATTGTACATCCTCTCATGATAATTTTGTTAAATTTTTATCTATCTCGCATTTATTATCTATTTTTTTGTGCATTTTGGTGCGTCATTTTTTTACCTAATGCTAGTATTTTTTTGTTTATCCTCTAATTTTTTAATTTTGCAATCACATCCAAAACAATACTGATAGACTGTTCTGCAGCCTTTCCTGCAAAGGTATTGTAGTCCATAGCACTACCATCTGCATCAGAAATAGAGCGGATTAGAGTAAATGGAACATTATTTACATAGCAAGTGTGGGCTATGCTTCCCCCCTCCATATCTGCTGCAATAGCATCAAATCTCTGGCGGATTGTCTGACGCTGTTTATCTGTGTCAACAAACAAATCACCTGATGCAATGACACCTGTCTGATAGTAGATTCCCTTAGCTGTAAGTACATCACAAACTGCTTCTCTTAACTTAGCATCAGCTTCAAAATTAATGACATTGATTCCTGAAATAAGTCCAAGTGGGTCTCCTATTGCAGATGTATTCATATCGTGCTGTACTGCGGATTCTGCCACAGCTACATCAAGAACCTTTAAATCTTTCACAAGTGAACCTGCCACACCGATATTAACCACATGGTCCACTCCAAAATGTAAAATCATTATCTCTGTGCAAATAGCAGCAAAAACTTTTCCTATTCCTGAAACAGCGGCAACTACTTCCACTCCGTCAATTTCGCCTGAGACGAAATCAACACCGCTGATTGTTTCGAATCTCTGCTTCTGAATTGAAGGCTTGAGATTCTCTATTTCTATCTGCATTGCACCAATTATACCTAACTTCATTTTCTACCTCCTAGTCTATGGCTCGCCAGTTACGGCCTCTAAGTTTTTCTATCGCCTGTTACGGTCTCAAGCCTTAGATATTTCCTTCGTCGACTAAATGTCTCCTTCGGAAACACTAAGAGCTTGATACCTACAGGCTATTTTTACTCTTACTAGTTACAACGAGCTTTTTACGCTGGATATGTGAACTCCATATTTGTCCATGAATTGAGTACGTCTAGGTAACGCTGGCACTCCTTTTTGGCAAGGGCAATGTCCAGGTTTTCGTAGTGACCACATTCGATGGCGCTCTTTCCGAAGACGTCGCCTTCGTGGTCTACTGTCTGTTTGAATACCTGCTTTGTGACTTCGAATACCTTCTTAGAATCTACGCCCTTAACTACCAGGTAAAATCCTGTCTGGCAACCCATTGGCCCAAAGTAAATAACGTGGTCTGCAATTTCTGAATTACGTATATACGTAGCAATCATATGCTCTACTGAGTGCATTGTTGCATTATCCATGTAATCACCAGCATTGGGCTTTCTTGTTCTCAAATCATAGGTGATGATATCACCGTCATCTACACGTGAAATATAAAATCCAGGTGTAAGGATGTTGTGATTGATTGTAAAACTCTTAATTTTTTCCATAATAGCCTTCCTTTATATACGATTACAACAATTCTTTATGCCTATCACTAATAATAACACAAAAGGAAAGCATATACACGCCTTCCTTTTTTAAGTATCAAAGATGGGATATTCTTTTTTTACAATGAAAACCTAGCTTTTTACCACTGAACTCAAGGCTCTCCTTAGCTTGCTCAAAAATACTGCAAAAAGCACAATGGCAAAGCATACTCCAGCTGGATATGCAATTGAAGCTGACAGCTTAAAACCTTCATCTGCCATTAGTATGTAAGTCAATGATACTGCCGACATAAATGTCGCTGGGAAAGCTGTAATCAATGCGCCATATTTATTGCTGGCATTCTTTAGCAGATATGCCGATGCTACCCAAAGAGCAATCATTGCCAAAGTCTGGTTACTCCACGAAAAATACCGCCATAGTACATTGAAATCCAATTGGGTCAATAGTGCTCCTATTCCAAGAAGTGGTATGGTTATGACAAGTCGATTTTTCATAGCTTTTTGGTCTAAATGGAATGTTTCTGCAAGTATTAGTCTTGCACTTCTAAAGGCTGTGTCCCCAGAAGTGATTGGACATGCTACAACTCCTATTATCGCCAGGATTCCACCTATAGGTCCTAGCATGGTATTGCTGATTTCGTATACCGTTCCCGATTGACCTATTGTAGATAAGGCTTCATTTAATCCTCCTGTTTCACCGTAAAACGCCACACCTGCCGCCGCCCACACAAGAGCAATTACAGATTCAATTATCATGGCTCCATAAAATACCTTACGTCCAACCTTTTCACTGGTGATGCACTTGGAAATCATTGGTGATTGAGTGGCATGGAACCCTGAAATTGCTCCACAGGCTACAGTTACAAACATAAATGGCCAAATCGGAAGTCCCTCTGGATGTAGGTCTTGTAGTGTAATTTCCGGGATGTGATAGCTTTCACCAAATAGTGATGCTCCCCCGATTGTAACCGCCATAATAATAAGTACCACTCCAAAAATTGGATACAGCCGCCCTATTATCTTGTCTATAGGAAGTAATGTTGCCAGAATATAATAAATAAGTATAACTACAACCCAAAAGCCAGCAGAAAGACTTTCTGGTGTTAATCTTGCTATTAGAGCTGCCGGGCTAGTAACAAATACTGTGCCTGTAAGCAACAACAGCAAAACTGAAAAGCCTCTCATTACATACAGCGCGCTCTTTCCCAAATAAATTCCAGAAAGCTCCGCAATGGAGGCCCCCTTGTGGCGTTCTGAAATCATGCCACACATATAATCATGAACTGCTCCACCAAAAATTGCGCCAAGCACAATCCAAAGAAAAACTACTGGTCCAAAGCAGGCACCCATCAAAGCCCCAAAAATCGGTCCTGTTCCAGCAATGTTTAAAAGCTGAATCAAAACTGCCTTCCAGGTCTTGATTGGAACAAAATCTACTCCGTCCTCCATGGTAATTGCTGGAGTTTGCCTATCGTCAGGAGCAAAGATTTTCTCTACTATTCGCCCATAGACCATGTAGCCTATTACCAATAATATAATCGCAATTATAAATGAAATCATTACTTACCCCCGTATACCATATCCTATTCTATTGACCAGCTTGCCTGCTAACAATGATTACTGTATATTCCATGGCAATACAACACAGTCTATACTTGCAAGCCAGCTGTTTCCGTTGCGGCGTCTAACGTTCAAGGATGTTACAGCTACAGCGTTTTCCACCTTTACATCAAGTGCACCAACACTTTCTGAAGCGGAACCCATAGCGCTGATTACGTAACACTTTCCGTCTACAGTTCCCAAATAAATCATTGTGTGTCCTGGCAAATATAGTGGTGTTCCAGGGATGCAAGTAGAAAGTACTGCTGTCTTTGTGGCATCATCCATTCCAGTAATATCAGCAGCTGTGCCTGGCACCTTTCTCTGCCAAGATGTGTTTCTAGGCATTTCGAAGCCAAAGCATTTATAAATATTTCTAACATAAGCAGAGCAATCTACAGAATCCAACATTCCTCCCCAACCATAAGTGTTTCCTAAAGAGGTAAACGCTATCTCCATAATGTTTGCTGATGTTAGTGGCAAATATCCTTCCTTTACATCCTTACCCTGGGATACAAGAGTAATCTGTCTAACCATTCTTCCTGTTGTATCCCTTGTAGGAACATACACTACATAATTGTTCCAGGTTCCTCTCATAGCTATGCTACGTGGCACATCATTTTCTGGAACCTGCTTTAAAACAGTGCCCATTGTAAGCTTCAGACCAGATGTGGCTGGTGCATAATGAGATTCTGACAGGCAAAATTCATCACAGGTTACTACTAAAAAGTCAGTTCCGTTCATGTCCACCTTCCACATGTCGGTCCACTCTTTTTTAGTATCGCATATTGCCAAATCATCAGCCAAAACCCAACCAGTAACATGATTTGAATAACCATAATAAAATGCAGCACCACCTACTACTGCACATTGCTTTATCACAAATGGCTCATTCACTCTCAAGGATGAAACAATAATTTCGTCATCAGAGTCTGTTTCGCTGTAGCCTATATAATCTACTGTTGGTATAGCCTTTATCTGAGTTTGCTCTACAGCAAGTGCATATTTAGGAGTCAAAGTTCCTTCCCAGCCAGTGGTTTGCACACAAGCGGATACGGCCCCATAATAAACCCCTGCATCTGTAAGTACGCTGTTTACATAGGTGTCTTTTTTAGGCATCTGATCCATTACGTCAGCCGCAAGTGCTGCCTTAAGAGCAGTAGCATCATAGCTTGAATCCATATTTTCTATATCATTCATATTACAATCAGCTGCCGTAAGGGCACTCTGATTGTACCTTGCAATAGCTTCCTTGCTCATCAACACATTGTTTGCAGCTTCTCCCATCAAATTAATCCAATAATCTGATGTACACATATCCGCTGTAACATTAGTTTCAGTATATGCTTTTGCATCAGCAAGCATTGGCACTTCTGTAACCAATAAGCTAATTGCTAATAAACATGTAAACACTCCTTTTTTCTTGTTCATAACTGCCTCCTGCTATGTATTTTCTTCATTCGAAAGTATATCACATTCTCCGGTCACAATTCGCTCAATTGCAACGATTTAACAATATTTTCAGAATTGTGACACGGATCAGCCAGAATAGGTGTTAAGTCCTGAATTATTCACAAAATATCTATGATTTTGCTGACTTAATAATGTTATAATTGGGATAGTGCAATATAAAATTCCCATTGCAAAGGAGAAGGCAATGTTTACTGCATACGATTACTTCAACAAAGAAATGGAGCAAAAACCCTATAGCAGTTCAGACGAGCACTTAAAGGACTGTACCCAGCTCCTAGATTATTTGATAGATAGAACCGTATCTCTAAGGCTTGATTTCCCAGCAGATGTTTATCTGCCTGGAACTATTATGACCGATTCCACCGCCCAGTTTTACTATGAATTAGGCCCCCTGGAGAGAGGCAATAGCGTATATGATGATGAGCTTAGGAAAGATTTTCAGATTGCAATTAATCATATAAGAAGTAGGGAAGCTGCAACAAAGGATGTGTTTCTTCCATTGGTGCATTTGCGGGAAATATTCTCACTAAACTTTTTTGAAGAGCTGGCCTTGCTTTTGCCAATAGGACTTTCATTAAATATCAACCGCAGAAATCTTTACGCATACATTGCAAATGACGCAAATCTAAATGTGCCCACTACAGGTGTGCTTTTTAGCATTTATCAAATGATTGATAAGGATGCCAACATCAGCATGCTCCATAGCCTAACTAATAATATGGAAAAAATGGCTGTGTTCTTCTTTAATCCCTTAGACAGCCAAAACTCAAAAAAATCTCTTATGGAGCTTCCATTAACACTTAGGGATGATGTACTCTCATATATCCTTTCTGCCGAAAGCCCTTTGCTTTCCATCCCTTATACATTTAAATACGAGTATAAAAAGACTGGACTTGCTATATTTAGTGGTCTGGCTTCTTATGATATTGAGACTAAAGGCTTTGTATACATAGCATCTGAAGATCCAGATGATGTTCCACAGTTTTTAAGAGAAAAGAATAATAAAAATATTCTTATATTAAATGGGGAACTTTTGCTTTCAGATGTTAAAAACGCAAGAACCCTTCAAGTAGAAAGGCTGATTACCGCAGCCATTTCCAAACTACTATTTAGGATGAGAATTTGTGATGATAAGCTTTGCATCAAGCTTCCTAATCCGCTGCCTGAATATAGCAACGTACTTTTGCAAATAATTAGTCGTTATTTGCCAGCCAATACTATTTATATATATGGTTCAGATAAATTTCCTATCAGCCTTATGTCCTCAATTCACAATATTTCATCATTAGAATTGCCTCCTGCAGACTATGAGGAACGTGAAAGAATATGGAACTATTTTCTTGAGCAAGAAGGTGTGAACCTTAGTGAAGATATAAATGTATCGGATTTGGCGGATTGTTACGAGATTACATTTTCGAAAATACGATATGCCGTGACAACCACTGCCAAGAAGGCCGGATGGCAAGGAGAAAATACAATAGATTCCCTTGAGCTAAAGGAACAATTGCGGCATATGGGGGAGGCAGGCTTTATGTCCCTGGCTGTTTACATTCCCCCTGTCTACTCTATTGATGATTTAGAGATAGAGGATATGCAAAAGGAAATTCTTATGATTGCGTGCAATCGATTTAAAATAAAAAACCGAGTGGAGAAAAAGCACGGCATCAAGAGAAGTGGCGCCTACGGCAATGGTGTGTCTGTGCTGCTCTGTGGCCCGCCTGGAACTGGCAAGACAATGGCTGCCCAAGTAATTTCAAGGGAGCTTTCTCTACCTTTATACCGAGTGGACTTGTCCCAGATTATTTCTAAATACATTGGTGAAACCCAAAAGAATCTAAACGAGATTTTTGAGCAAGCCAGAAAAACCAACGTAATATTGTTTTTTGATGAGGCTGATGCCCTCTTTGCTAAAAGAACAGAGGTAAAGGATTCAAATGATAAATATGCCAATGCCGAAACCGCCTATCTACTGCAAAAAATCGAGGGACACAGCGGCATGACAGTTTTGGCAACCAATCTTTTTTCTAATTTTGATGCGGCATTTGTCAGGAGATTATCCTATGTCATTCACTTAGAAAAGCCTGACGAGGAAACCAGACTAAATCTGTGGAAGACAATCCTTCCAGACACAGTAGAGCTTGCTGCAGATATTGATTTTAAGTTTTTTGCTAATAATTTTGACCTTTCTGGTAGTGAAATCAAAGGCATATTGTACAGCGCCATGTATATGGCAGAGGCCGCTGGCAAGCCATTAGGTAATGGTGAGATTGCCCGTGCAATACAGCTAAGACCTGAAAAGCACAACTCACTTAATATGGCCGTTGAGCTTGGAAAATATTCTGGATTTATGCTTTCTTAGGAAAAACACTCAATTTATGATACGAGGAGGAGCTTATGTCAGATATTGCTAATGATGTATTACAGCAAAATGAAGAGCAACAAGAGAACAATAACGTCGACATTAATTTATTGAATCAGCCTGCCAATAACATCGATGACAACGTAGATCAGGCAGCGCCTATAGAAACAACTCAAGATTTGGATGATACCGTTGAAGGAATGTCGTCTATGGCAGTAGCTCATAGTAGTCTCCTAAATGCTATGGGGCAACTATCTAATTCTAAAGTTGTGCACTTCGGAATGACCTTTAAAGATAGCGACAATATGATAGAAGTAAAAAACGCTATTACTGAACTTATTGCTGGACTGGATGCAGCGATTCCGACAGAGGAAGATGAATATTTAGAAAATGTAGAATATATTAGTAGTTTATATACTGAATTGATAAATGCATGCCAAAATTATCTTGGAGATATAAAAGAACGTAATAGAGGAAAATCCAAAAGTGGAAAAAACAGGCTTAAGCTTACCACTCGAGTATTAGAGCTATCTCAAAGTGAGCTAGGTTATTTTCAAGTTTCTGCCGACGAGTATTATGCGGAGCATGGGCAGGAAGGCAACGCTTGGAAAGATGTTATTAACCGAGTACGTTCAACGGATTTGCGTGAAAGCCTTAAAAATAATGAAATCGTATCTGATTCTAATTCAAATTCACCTGTTTATAAACGTACTGTTAATGGGAAAACTACTATTATTAAGCCAGCGGAACGCCTCTCTATGAGCGATTCCTTAAATGACACACTGGACGCTTATTTGAAAAGTGGTGCGCCGAATGCCGAGGAAACAGTTGCTTGGTTTAGGTTAGGTGCAAAGGCAGCTGATAGTGCCCTTAAAGATGTATGGACATTAGTAAAGGAAGCATTAGAAGAGCATCCTGACAAAAGAGAAGAATTAGGAGCGGAAGAATATAAGAAATTCATAACAAAGTTAAGAAATGACAAACTTAGTTCTGCCTTAGATATTTTATCCCGTGATGAGAAGGCTGCTAGCTATATTAAAGCTAATCTAGAAGTCATGAAAAATTTTCTTATATATGTGCACAAAAAATCTGACGAATTCTTTGTCGCTACAAAGGATGCTGGAATTGCACCAGGAGCAGCTATATCAAATAGAAATGTGTCAACAAGCCGTATCGCCGAAAGTCTGGGGGTGGAAGATGTAGTAACTAAATCTGAAACCGTTCTGATGAAGGCTAAAGACGGTTCAACACTTGTTGGTACTGCAACGGAAGCTGCTGGAGAATCAACAGTTCAAGATTGTGCACGGCTTGCCAAATCACAAAACTTAACAATAAAATATACTGCAAACGCTCTAAAGCAATCATGGGAGCTTCAAGTATTAGACCTTGTCTGTGGACAAATAAATCGTGATGTAAGCAGTTGTTCAGCTACTTATAAAGTAGAGGATGGCATCATGTTTATAACCAGTATTAAAGGATTTGATAATGATATGTCCTTTGGTGTAAAAACATTAAAAGAAATGAACAAAGGGGCTAACGCTAATGCATTAGTCCAAGATGGAAAAATCAGCATCCCATTTCTTCCGAAAGAATTCTTTAATAAGATAAAAAGTTACGCTTCTAATCCCGGGCAGATTGAATATGAACAATTAGATATTAGAAGTAAAGAAGAAATTGAATCTCTCCAAAGAAGACTTGTTGAAGTTAGGTCTAAGTTAGAACAATTAGAAAAATCTGGGCAGTTGAAACTCTTAGATACTGAAGAACAGTGGGAAGAAGCAGTAAAACAATATTATGCCAATCCAGACCAATATGCCCGTAATAACTATGTTACTGGCATCAACCCTGATTTATTGAATCAGCCTATCCATAATATTGAAGATAATGTGGATCAAGCTATGCCTATTGATGCGAATCAAGAAAATGATGATAGAATTGATATAGGGGCGGCGACGGCATACGCTCATAGCAAACTCTTGGATTCAATGAATCAATTGCTTGCTTCAAAGGTAGTTCATTTAGGAATAACCTATAGCGATAGTGCCAATATGACAAATGTAAAAAGAGCAATTACTTCCCTCAATAATGAGATGGGAAATGACATTCCTAAAGAACAGCCTGAATTTCGAAGTGCTCTGAAAAATATTAGTACTTTATACTCAGATTTAATAAAAGCCTGCAATACTTATCTCGAAGATATAAAAGGACGCAACAGAGGAAAATCTAAAAGTGGGCAAACTAGGTTTAAGCTTACCACTCAAGTATTAGAGCAAGCTCAAAAAGAGTATGACATTTTCCTGGCATCTGCCAACGAATATTTTGATAATCATGGTAAGGAAGGCAACAAGTGGACAGATATTCTTTACAGAGTCCGTGCAAAGGATTTGCGTGGTCAGCTTAATAATTCTGACATTGTATCTGGTTCTATTTCTAATGTCTATAAACGTACTGTAAAAGGGAAAACCACTTATATTAAACCCGAGGAACGCCTACCTATGAGTGACTCCTTAGACGGTCTAATTGAGGCATATTTAAAAAGTGGTGCTCCAAAAGCACAAGAGACTGTAACTATGTATAAGCGAGGTGCAAAGGCAGCTGGCGATGATCTTGTAAATGTATGGAAACGTTTAAAAGAGGCATTTGAAGATCATACAGAAAAACGTGCAACCATGGGAGTGGAAAATTATACGAAATATATAACAGAATTAAGAAATAATAAGCTGAATTCTGCTCTAGCTATTTTATGCTATAATGATGAAGTTGCAAGCTATATTAGGGCTAATGAGGACTTGGTAAAAAATTTTCTCATATATATACAAAAAAAGGCTGGTGAATTCTCTGTAGCTACAGAGAACGCTGGAATTGCACCAGGTTCAACTATATCAAATAGAAATGTTTCTACAACCCGTGTTGCGCAAAGACTGGGTGTGGAAGATGTTGTAGCGACATCTGAAACTATTCTTATGAAAGACGATAATGGTTCAACAATTGTTGCTAATGAAATGGAATCAGCTGGAGAATTAACAGTATATGATTGTAGGCAGCTTGCCAAATCGAAAAATCTAACAATAAGATATACTGCAAATGCTCTTAAGCAATCCTGGGAACTCCAAGTACTAGACCTTATATGCGGACAAATAGATCGTCATGTAAACAATTATTCAGCTACTTATGAAGTAGACAATGGCGTCATGTATATAACCAGTATTAAGGGCTTTGATAACGATATGTCTTTTGGTGTAAAAACATTAAAAGACATGAACAAGAGCTCTAAAGTTGATGCGATATTCTCAGGAGGAAAAATTAGTGTGCCATTTCTTCCAAGGGATTTCTATGAAAAAATCATGGCATATACACCCGAAATGGTAGCTTTTGATCAATTAGACATCAGAAGTAAGGAAGAAATTCAATCTCTACAAGATAGACTTAACGAAATCAAAAAACAATTAATGCGTTTAGAAAGATCTGGACTGCTGACACTTTTAGATACTGAAGATGAGTGGGCACAGGCTGTTGAAACATATTATTCCAAAGAAAATCGAGATAAATACGCTCGCTCTTACGTTTTACTACCTAAGTAATATATAAAAGCTCTTAGTCCTCAACTAAGAGCTTTTACTTTTACATATCTGTCGTATCCACAGATTTCTCCTTTACCTCTTGGCTATCTGTATGAAACAATGCCTGCCTGTCAAATACACTTTGCTTGTTATTTATGGCATAGGCATCTGCCATGGTGCGAAATACATCACCATTTGCTGCATTGATGGAAACAGGTTTTGGTCTAGTCATAAATAACTCATCCACCTGCTGCCCATCCTCCGGGTTCCACTCCCCAGCCCTTGCCCGTTCTTCCCGAGCCATGTCATCATCAGTGATTTGCCTGAGATATGCTTCCCAATCTTCTCCTATAATCATAGAATACTCTCCTATTGAATGATGATGTGTCCATCAAGTCTATCCTTGTCATCCAGATTGGCAGTCTTTTCGTCATACATCTGAGCATTCATATCCAGATATGTGTAACCATCCATTGCAGATTTCTTCTCAAGATATACGATATTTAAATTAGCCCTTACTGGAATAAACTGCTTCAATAAATACATAATCTGCATGCGCTTATCCTCTGGCACAAAATTTTCAACAAACATGATAATGTCAAATGGAGAGCTGCCATACACATTGTCCTGGGCATCCTGGTTATCCATCATTGCCTGCTCAACTATTATCGGTTTTTCTTCAAGGACTATTTCACATAACTTCTCCAGGGCTGCCCTTGTTCCCTTCATTCTGTTGAGGTTATACAAATTCTTTACAAGGGTTCTCAGCTGGCTTTCGCTTAGAAAGCTTCCCTCTACATTAACTCCCATCCAGCTGGCAAATACTGGCAATAATTCCACTGGAGTGGTATCTATGTCAAGAAGCTTTGGGGCTGCTTCTAACTGCTCCTGAAAATCATTGTATATTGTAGAAAAGATAGATAGGTAGCTTTTCAAAAAGTCATTGTTTTGCTGATAAACCTCTGGCAATGTCTGGAAGAAATTATCGCCTGGCAAAAACATTCTCATTTGGGATATAGTACATCCTTCTGTCCCAAGGATTTCCAAGTATATATAGCAATATCTTCCTATCACATCAAACAGGATTGCATCTCCTGTTGCAAGGTATGATTTATTTTCTGCTGCAATAAACACCTTATTCTTTTCTTCAAGGGGTACATCCTGGTCTAATAAATACTCATCCCAGGTGTACTGTTCATTCATATATTTGTCATCAGTAGCAAATATATGAATTCTAAAAAGTACCTCCTCGCTTTTTTCAATTTTCATTGAAAGTCGTCCCCAAGGCATTTCTGTTTCACCACTATCAAGGGCAGCAAAAAATATCCCATGGTCAAAGCTATCGTTTGTTATTTTAATTGTTTCATCCTCTATGATGATTCCATAGCAAGCAGCTTTTTCAAGACGGCTCTTGCGAAACCCATAGTTTCTTAAATATGCCATATCTACTCCTCAATATTAGTTTCTATATCCACGTATAGCTCACCTGGTACAAGTAATGCATTGTTGCTTGGTACAATATCCATTCCATTTAGCTTGGCATGTGCTCTATCTCTTGGAGTGATGCTAAAATCGTATACAAAATCTACACAATCAAGCTGCTCTAGCTCATGGAACAAATCGTGGAATGAAAGTATGTCTCCAAAGTTTTGGCTTCCCTCGGTATAATCTAAAGCCTTATTCAGAAGGTCTTTTATTTCGTCATCGCAGTTTTTATAGTTCTTTTTCACATATATGGTGCCATGCACATCAACTGGCACATAAATCGGCTGAACCAAAGAAACCTTTGTGGTAAGCATTCTCCTGCTTTGCAGATACTCTGTAATAACTGATGCGTAAAGCTTTGAAATCCCTGGATTTCTATTGTCGGAATAAGGCATCAGTGTAACATAAATATCATTGCCATTGTCGTCCTTGTATGCATGAACCTTTTTTATACAAAGCTCTGGAATCTGCTTTACAAGTTGCTCATAATCATTTTCTCTAACAAGAGTGTATGGGCTTCTCAAATCTCCTAAAAACCTGTTTGATAGCTCCTTTACTGTCTCACCAGCTCTGCCACCCTCACCAGGGGATGGATTCGTAAATACGATATCACTGTCATAGCCCTCTGGGGTAAATCTTTTACCAGCCAGGATATTTCCCTTTTCTCCCTGGGTGATAGCGCAGCCACACACATAAATGGTGGAGTTAATATAAGCTCCTGCATCATGAACCACAATGTGTCCTTTGTTTTCATCCAGACTGTAATTTAAAACGCCATCTCCAGTTTTGTCTGGCTTTACAAAGCTATATGAAAGGCTGTGGTCTGGTTCCTCTGTTTCCACTAAAAGTGAAAAGGATTCCTTAACTATATTTTCTATATTGATATCAAACTCCTGGTCATCAAAGCCATAAAGCTCGCCTATCCTGTAACGGCGCATCATCATCTCGTTATATGCCACTATCTTTATAGAATCACTTCCAGCTGCTACAGTGTTTGGAAATTTGAAAACGAATCTACCATAACCAACATGGTCAATATCATAATGTCTTTGTCCTCTTTTTACCTCTCCCACTGTATATTCATAATATTTGCCATCCTTTTCCTTGCAGTATAGCTTGAAATAGCCTTCCTCAAGCAAATCTAAATATAGAGAGATTTCCTTGCCCTTGGCAAAGGTAAGGCAGGTGCTTTCTGTACTTTTTTGCCATACTTCAAATAGAAATCCATATACACCATTCAGCACAGGAACCACATCATAGTTTGATTCCTCGAGTGTGCCACGAATTACGTATCCCATGCTGTCATTTGGCAATGTATATTCTGCCATTTCTCCAGCATTTTGCTTTATACGTAGCTCGCCACTTGCAACCATGCCCCCTGTGTAATCATGAACTGTCACAGGCACAAAGCCCTTATCTGTGTATATTTCCCACTTTATTTCTCCAAAGCTATTTACAAATTTTCTATCTTCTGCAGGGTTGCGCCATTTGTTATGAGCATGGGACAAATAAAAAATCACTTCTTCCCCTTGTGGAATGGGATTTTCTACACATAGATACAGCTCCACACCTTCCTTGGCTTCCTTACCAAAAGGATACCGCTCCACCTTCATCTCATCATAAAGCAGTAGTGATAAATCCTCTATTTCACCAGACTTTGAGACTGTGTAAATCCCAGTCAACTCATTGCCACCAATTTCTACCTGGCGGTTGCACTCATAGGAAAGGTCTCCTAAAGAAAAACGCTGATTCACTGGTATCAGAAATGACTCCTCGGCGTTGAGAGCCTGCAATAAAACTCTAGCGCATTTATTGTTGTAGCGCTTGAAGTTCATCATGTTTAGCAGTTTTTCCTGCACTTCTGGAGAGACAGAGGCTAGCTGTCTTTGTTGATTTAACTGAAATGCAAAAATATTTTCCAAAATTGTAATTCCCGGATCTGAAGGATGAAAGTTAGTCCAGTCCTTGCAATATAATGGAATCTGCATTTTTGCTCTTTCCATTGTCTCATCATAAAGATCTAGTTTGTCTTCCTGTAAAAAAATCATCCCAATACCTCTCGCCGTAAGTATTTACTAAAATGTGTGGATTTTATGGTCTCCACTGACAACCACGAAAAACATATTGTTAGGTAGCTCCTCCAATGTAACTACATGAGTTCCCTTTTCATCGGTATACTCTGCTACCACTTCCATACGCTCTACTCTGTTTGCTCCGCTTACTGAATTAAGCTTCATAAATATCTGCTTTCGTCTTGGCAAAACTCCAATGTTCCAGCCCATGTGGCTTTCAGACGAAATAGGATTTAGATATTCTTTAAGTACCCGCTTCATTTCCTCCATAACAATGAAGCTGTCCTCTGTTAAATCACGTCTAATCCATGCATCTACCGTTACCTTTACCTTTAGTGGTTCCACAACATAAATATCATCTTCTGCTATGGTAAGCTCGCTATTTTCAACCACATATCTTTTTATGCTAGGTGCCAGCCTTTGGAAGGTAAGTGAGTTTTTCTCAAAATCCTTCATAAGTACGATAATATTAAGTCGATTCTCACTTTTTCTTAGGTACTGATCTACGCCACTCACAACAGACACATGCTCTATATTATTAGACATGGCAGATATGTCTCTAACATAATCTGCCGTGGATACCAATCTTCCACTATTACTAAGAAGATTTGCTCCATGCTTAAGTGCATTCTGAAAGCTTTCGATATTATTTCCTCCAGAAGCTGGAATAGGATTTGTTATATCTCCAACAAATTCCAAATACTCAATGGATTGGTCTATTGCCCCTTCACCTACATTTCCTTTTTCACCATCACAGCTTCTTACGTATACAACAAAGGCTGGACCGTCCATATATGTAGGAGTCTTGGTATATAAACCATCCCCAAAGTAAACACGTCTGGTAACCCTATTCAGGATATAGTGTCTATCCTCCTTGGTAGAAAACTCCAAGGAATCCACTTCATCCCACTTTACATAGAAATTCTGAATAGCTCCCAGTATATCTACATCAGCTCTAACTCTATCTGGGCTTGTTTTCATAAGCTCTTGCATCTGTTCAGCAGTCAGGACATTTCGCTCATTTACCCACAAATCCACATCCAATATGTTGTTGCCCTCTATAGGAAATGACATATTTGGTGTGATTTCATCCAGATAAAATACCTGCTCCTCCTGAGAATCCACATTTAATACTTCGACAGCATTTATTTTAAACTGCTCAATAATCGGAGGGATAACTTCGTGGTTGCTTTGCTTTGCAGCAACTATTCTAATCCAATAGCCCTCTCGTCCCTCTAGTGTGTGCTTAACAATATCCTCTGGTGGTAAAAATCTTAGCACTCCGTTTTGAGAAAGATTGTGGGTGCCATCCTCTATCTGAATTTGCTTAAAGCCATCACGGGCCAGATACTCCATAGCAAAAGGCTGACATGGAACCGAAGTACCAGCTGATAGCCCTACAAACAAGCCTATTGGGCCATTTACTAAAGGTCTATCCAGACATAGATACAAGGCATCCTCTTTGTATGGACTAGGGTGGAACAAATCCACGCTTTCATCTGTGGCTACTGCGTTGCTAACATCCGTTGTCTTGCTGCCAGAAATTAGCATTACCTCTTTTGGCTTATAGGTCTCGTTATTGTAGCTGTAGGAGCATTTAAGATTCTTAAATATTGGATAGTGATGCACAGCTGGTATCATGTAGCAGTTATAGGATTGAATCAACTGGATTCTAATATAGTGTCCCTGTCTGCCAGACACATCCACTGACTGCCAATCTGCAGGGCACTCAAAGGTAAACTTCATATGCCCTTCACTGCCCTTGGCAAACATTCTTATATCAAAGCCATCTATTTCCAATCGTCTCCAAGAGCTACCATTGTAGTAGCACATGGTCACTTCATCAGGATATACATCCGGTCCTAATTCATCAGCCTGGTTCCTAGGCTTTCTCTTGATTATCTTTAGGCTTTCATCAAGCTCTTTTTGACTTATGCTGATATTATTAGTTCCAAATTGCAAATCAAATTCCATGGTAATCTGGGATTCTTGCTTGATAAAATAGTTTTCCAGATTTATATAGCACTCATTAAACAAATCCAGCTTGTCCGAAAATGGTGCAAAATTATTTTCTTTAAAGGACTCTTCTTCATTACCAACAAAATCCATTTGCCTGAAAGAACCATTAGAAGATATAGCCATTTTGTCTATACTAATAGTCTCAATAATCGGCTCGTTGGCAAGTATTTTTAGCTTGGTTGGCTCTTGAGGTATTAACTCTACTTCCTCATTTTCCAGCTCCTGGTACTGTGGGGCTATGCAGCTAAAATCCTTTTGTAGAATCACCCCAGTAGAGGTGACCTGATAATCAGATACTGGCATATAGCCATTAGGTCCCTTAAACAAAAATGAAAATTTACCATCTCTCATTTTAGATAGAAGTGACTCATTGCCAGTTAAATCTATTCTTATATCCTCACCCTCAACATCAAAAATAAAAGGATGAGAAATGACTACACTGTCCTCTCCCTCTGCCTCCATATTTCTAAAATCAAACAGTGGAAATGGCTCAAAGAAAAATTCTTCCGCTGCTTCATCTGCAAATTTATAAACCCTTCCATCACTTCTTCTAGTCAAAAATCCTCCTATAAACTTGGAATTTGACACATATAATGGAGCTGTAGTTTCAAAAACAATTCTGTCCTCCGATTCTGTAGATAAAAGCTTGGTACGACTTGGAATAAATGTGCCTTCCATTGTGTCTGCAATCAAATCTATAAATACCACTGAACCAGAAGGCTGTGCTGGCATCAAGGATAAACCAAGAAGATTTACAAGCTGGGCATGGTATTTAGGCAGTAAATGGTTGAAATGCTTGATATTACGCATTGTCTGCTCTGCAAACAAAAGCGCTATAGTAGAGCCTATGTCGGGATTTTCAGTGTCAAAATGCCACTGTGGAACATAGGATTTTGCAAGCTCTTCTATTCGCTTTTTTATATCTTCTTCTGTTCTGTTATCTAGCTTGATTGAAAAAGAATCATTTGCCATAAACTATTATTACTCCTCTGCCACTTCTTCTAGAGAACTATCATTATTTAGATAGAAAGGAAATACAAAATTATCAACAAAATCACTACCTACCAGATAGTAATTTAAATTTATAATCAAGGCTCCTTCCTTACTCTGAGCATCTACGCTTATATCAACATCAGATATTCTTGATTCCTGCTCTAAAATTGTGTTTTTTAAATCAGATGTAAAAATATTGAGCATTGTAAGTGATGTATCCATAAATGTATAGTTCATCATTTTGGTGCCGAAATCTGGATTCATAAGCCTTTCCCCAACTGAGGTCATAAGAATCAGATACAGGGATTCTCTGACGCTGTCTCTTCCTGATGAAACTACAAATCTGCCAGTTGCCGGATCCACCTGAGGTGGAAACTTCATCGACTGACCTAAATTTGAAAACATATCCATAGCCTATACCTCTTTAACCCATTGATATCATATTTCCGCCAATCTTTGTGGCACCTGAGCTGCTAAGCTCTACATTAGAATTTCCTTCTATTTTAACCTTGGCACCGCCAATACTTACATTCATATCTGATTTTAATTCGGCACCATTGGCTGCCTCCACTAAAAGCTTGTTTGTTTTTAGAGTAACCTTACCGCTATCACCATTCATTATGAGAGATATATTATCTCCCACCTGTACGGTAAGATTTTTTGCCGCCTTGATTATCATTTTTCCGTTTTCCGTTTTCATGACAATCTGATTTTCTTTTTCTTTATCTGAAAGATATACTTCCTTCTTTTCATTATCCATGTGAAACTCAAAGGCATCTGTGGCTGTCTTTAGGGTTATGGCATCCTTTGCTCCATCCCCCTTGTCATTATCAAAAAATTCAAGGGTGCTTCCGTTCTTTGTAGTTATCCTCTTGTATTTGTTTTTTGAATCCCTTGCCTTAGTGTAAAAGCTATCATTGTCCTTTGGCACACAGCCGATAACATAAGGCTTATCAATAATTCCATGGTCAAATACCAGCATTACCTGATCTCCCACCTCCGGTAGGAAATATGTGCCCCATTTAGAGCCAGAAGACATCTGGACCATCTTGGCCCATTTCAGTTCATTGGCCTCCTTGTCACGCATAGGAATACTCACGCATACCTTACCAGGATGGTCTTTATCATAATTGCTTACTACAAGACCAAGCACCACACCCCATATGCGATTATCCCCAGTTTCTGTTTTTAGTATCTGTCTGTTTGTAATATCATCAATTACATCATATAAGCCCATATGCTTCTCCTTTTGCTTTAAGGAATACTTGCCGCCTGTCC
Source organism: Pseudobutyrivibrio ruminis (assembly GCA_015057305.1). GTDB lineage: Bacteria > Bacillota > Clostridia > Lachnospirales > Lachnospiraceae > Pseudobutyrivibrio > Pseudobutyrivibrio ruminis_F. Next base: position 20,860 of record SVES01000028.1, read on the forward strand.
TACTATATCTGTTAAATATCCATCTGTTTTATTTAGTCTATGATGAATACTGTATATATAGAATTTATTTGTAACCGGAGCTCCCATATCCTCCAGCTTTATAAATGCACCTGGAATCAAATCTGGAATTCCTATTGTGGTTCCTCTAAATGTTCCAAATCTGTAGGAAACTGTTTCCTTTAAAGATTTTACTCTGTTTGTAGCATCACTATCTGATTTTATGGTAGGGTCTATATATATCTTTTCGCTTCCTTTTATAAAACCAGCTGCCTTACTGCCAAGAGATATTTTGTTATTTAGCTTGGTATTTGCGGAAATCACTTTTCCCTTGCCATCATCCATTCCTCTGGCCTCGATTGTTTCGGAAAGTCCAGTGATATCATATTCCACCTCGCAATTAAATAATCCCTTGTTTGGATTAAGATTAATCTCTACAGAGCTATCACATTTTGCTGGTCTAAAATATACATTTCCTCCCACCGTAAAAAATTCGTAATTAAATTTTTTTGCGGCCTTTACTACAAATTCATAATCTGACTCTGCCACCATTTCGATATTAGGGTTTTTGTTTGGTGTACCTGGGGGCGGAGTGTCTGGGGTGTCGGTTATATATAGCTTTTCGATAATTCCTGCTGATTGCAGCTTGCTATAGACAGTCTTTTGAAGGATTTCTTTTACAGCTGCAGAATATGACTTTGCCTTTAGCTGCTTGGAATAGCTGCCAGCCATCATAAGCCCCTTTATATCCATTCCAGTAACTGTAATGTGAGGCGCCCCTCCTGCCTCATAGGCAAATGTTACCTTAGTTATAACCCCAGTAAATACTTCCCTTACTTTAGCTGCGTAACCCAAATATATTTTTAATGTTGCCCCAATTACAACATTTTTTGCAACACTCTCGTATTCAAATCTGGCTTGTAATCTATCAAACACGCTATACATATCAAAGGTAGCTATTGATGCCTCAAAGCCTGATGATATTTCCACATCAATATTATTTACAACTATTGGATTTTTTCCTATATCCTTGCCATTAAGTTCTATAATAGCCTTTGGTTCAACAAAGCCATCATAGTCTTTAAATAAGTCTCCATATATAAGTTTATCCATTTATCCCCCACTCATTTCAAGTTTAAAAGGTTATTAAAATCTTTGATGCCTTCAACATTCTCAGATTTGGAAGAACCCCTTCCAAATCTAAGATTCATTTGGCTTCCTTTTCCAAAGAAACTATTGTAAACGTCTTTCCAATAGGAATTGGATTTAGAAAAAACATCCACTTTCTCATCTTTTCCTAATTTACCACATTGTCGTATGCTGATATTAACTTTTGCACGAATAGGTTTACCATCCACATCAAACATTTGGTATTCTGCGTCAACCGACTCTAATACTCCATAAAAGACCATGCGTCCCCATGCAAATATTAAATACTGTGTTTCTACAGAATTACACAAGGAACACAAGCCATCCACGATTGGAGCAATATTATAGTAATCTTGCCCCTTAAATATATTTACGGCTCCTGACACTGCTGTAGAAAGATTCACCCCTGTTGTAGCGCTCAAACAAACAGCTGAATCTATAAACATATCAAAATGCAAATCGGTTTGAGCCTCAACGTTGTACTGAGCAATATTTGCACCTATATCTCCAGTTACAGAGTGTTGCTGTTGAATTGAACCGTTTCTTGCAACATAACGCAATGAATTAGGATTAAATTCCACCTCAAGCCAGTAATAGGTTAAGGCTGTGTCAAAAACCAGCTCATCTTGTATGGCAGATGCACTTATACCATTTTTTAGCCCCATAAGCTTTCGCATAACTGCACTCTGGGCAGCATCTGCTGCTTTTTTTGCTTTCATTTCAGCGGTCATTGCTGCATTTACAGCTGACACACCATCCAAGTTGGAAAATTCTTTTAATGGAAATCCTATTAATGCTCTATTAAAGCCACTAAGAAAACTCATATGTTCCTCTTTTCTTTAACCCTAAAACGGAAGATTCAATACATTTCCCAGGTTTGCTCCCTCGCCCCATTTACTAAGACTAGTCTTATCTGCTTTTTCAAAAACACTATACTTATCTTCCCACTGTCTTCTAAATCCAGCCGCAGAGCTTTTTTCTACAGTGAGTATTTGAAGGTTTATTACTGCTCTACATGGATCCCCATTTCTATGAAACATTGTATAGGTGGCCTGAGCTGAAAGAATTGAGCCAATATATGACATCTTACTTCCCCAATAAAATCCTACTGTTCTAGTATTAGGGTTCCTTAACAGTGAAAGTATTGCTTCTGTTTCTTCCTTAACCGTACATTTAGTATTTGTAAACATATCCAGTAAATTTTGACCTACATTTGACAAGTTACCAAAATTTACTGTATCAGATGCAAATGCACTGGTGTTGTCCTCTTCATCAATAATGATAGGTATGTTTACCGTAATACGTGGAGGTACTTCACTATATCCATAACTGCTTGAATTTCCTTCTTTTCCCTTTTCAGCTGCTGCACCAGAAACAAATGCCAACTTACTACCTAGTGCATTAACCTGAACGGTCTTAGGATTGAACTGAACTTTTATTCTCTTTATTTGGATGTCTTTAGCGGCCTTACTTAAATCATCAATTGCAGCTTTTTGGAATAACTTACTCAGTACCGCTACGATTGCGCTGGCATATTGTGCATAAACCTTCACTTGTTCTGCTAAAGCCTCCAAATCAACCATACTTGAAAGATCAATTTCTACTGGCGGTTTCTTTGCAGCCAATTTAGCAGCTTCTGCTGTTTTTATTGGTCTATTTGCACCTGTATCAAATACTACAAGATATGCATGCTCTATATTTCCTACAGCAGAATTTAATACGTTGGCTGATAAATCTGAAAATGCCCCCAAACTACTACCCATAATTAATACCCTCTACGCTTTCTTTCAGTGTCTAGCTTTTGTTCTAGTTTTCTGAATACCTGGTTGGAAATGGAATCCACCTGCCCTTTGATATTTCTATCCACCATTTCCATTACATTGTTTTGAATGTTTCTTACCACTTCTTCATTATCAGTTTGGTTTATCACTTCCGTATGATTGGTTTCTGTGGTATTAACATTCTGCGTCACTTCTACAAGTCTGTTGTCTATATAATTTCTTTGCTGTCTGATTTCATCTAATATATCTTCCGATATTGTCTGTTCCTCTGACTTATGAACCAAAGTCAAGGTTCTTTGCTCAGTTTCTATATTTCTTGCAACCTGTTCCACCTGCTTTGTATGTTCAGTAACATTTCTAACTACCTCCTGCTGATGTGATATAGCTTCCAGCTCTGAGATATCACCTGGTCTGCCATTTTCAGCAAGGTGTACTAATAATTCTCTTGTAAATGGATCTGCAACCTGATTTACAATAACCTCCTTAATCTGGTCGTATACAGTGGCCTGCAAAGTATTGTCAGGCATATTTGCTATTATCTCCCCAGAAAGCTCTGGATGCTCCAGTAAAATCTGGCTTGTATAATATGTATTTTTTCTATCAGGCACAGGATTTGTAGCCTGATTATTTATTACAATCTGTTGCTCAAGAGCCCTGATTTGTTCCAGCTTTTGCTGGTTTCTAATATTGATTTCATTTAATGCTTCCTTTTGTAGATTCTCAATATTTTCTGTCTTGTATACCAGCTCATCAGTTTCCTTTGTAATGCTTTCCTGTATTTGCTTGCTATAATCGTTTCTTTCTATAATATGGAATGTACTTAAAGTTCTATCAGTAAAGAATCTGTTTAGTGTATTTTCTGCCGATTGATTGTAAGCATTTTTAAGCTGATACCACTGCTCATCTCTTATGTACTTATCACCAGCTCTAAGGCTCATTACATTTTCAATAAGGTTCATAATGATTGATGCATTGACAGATGAAAGTATGTCTCCATTTTCTGTAACTTCAACCACATCATCACCTTCGTTTAACTGTTCCCAACGATGCACCAGATAATTTCTAGTGTCTCCAGCAAAGGTGTGGAATATTGAATTAAGTGTCAGCTCCCTTGATTCATTTTTCTGCTCTGCCAGATGAAATTCCGCCTGACGGATTATAGCTGGCATATCTGGATTAGCCTTTAGTAGCTCTGTTACCTCTTTGTAAATTTCCTTGCTGTGGAGCCTGTCGAATACCTTTTCATACAGCTCCTTTTCCTGGCGGCTTGGTAGAACTTCCTTCTTACTGTTTTTTCTTTTTTTAGGTATGCGATTATTTTCTGTAACAATGCGCTCCATCATCTTCTGGAAGGCTACAGGGTTGCTTTCATTAATCCTTATATAATTGATGGTTTCATCCATCTGCTCTTTTATTTCTTTTACCTGCTTAATGAAATTGCTGGTATTTTCTACACCAAGCTTTCTTAATACATTTTCTACGTAAACCTTATCCTGGTATGTAAAATGATGACTATCGCTGTAGTAAAGTCGATTAATCATTTCATTTAGCATTTCCACCTTTATATTCTTGTTTGAATGAATATTTGTATTATTAGTAAGCGTAGTCATACCAAAATCTTCCAGATAGACCTCTGGTGGTTCCGATACTAAATGTACCAGTTCTTCCTTTTCCATTCGCACATTCATGCTACCATAATTTGTGCGAATCCTTTCTGAAAAACCGCTATAGAAAGGTGTTAAAGGCTTCAATTTTCTCATTGAATCAGCAGATTTGATTTTAAGCATTATTTTTTACCTTTATTATTATTTTTCATTTGGTTTAATCCAAATGCACTTTCTGTTGGTGGCCATTTTCTTTCATTTTTCTTTGCTTTCTTGGCTATACTTTCCAGTGTTGCTTTGCCATAGTAGCTTTCAGTCTTTGGCCATGACCTTGCATTGTTTTTAGCTGAGCTTTTATATTTTTGAGCCACATCTTTGCCGTAATAACTTTCATCCTTAGGCCAATTTCTCGGTTTATTCTTTGCATTTTTCTTATATTTTTCAGCTATTTCTTTGCCATAGTAGCTTTCAGTCTTTGGGTATGTGCGCTTATTAGCATCTGGAGCACTACCTGATTCTTTCTCTAAATAGGTAATATAATCTGCACTCTTATCCTCCTTCTTATCACTAAATTCACCATAGCCTTTTTTGTAATATCTCTCTTGAGGAGGATTTTCTTTTGCTGCTTTCTTATATTGCTCAAGCACTTCTTTTCCGTAATAGCTTTCATCTCCAAGTGATATTATTGTTTCCTTTTTACCATCTTTACCCTCTTTTTCTTCTTTCTTTAGATAAAAACGCTCATTAGCATTTGGTTTTTTTTCTATTTCACCATCCAAATAAGTGATATATTTAGTGCTCAATTCCTCTTTTTTAAACTCTCCATATTTTGGATGAAATTTTTCTCGTTTATTAGCATCAGGTGCTGCACCTATTTCTCCTGCTCTGTAGGTATTTTTATCAGCACTCTTAGGCCCATCAAACTTTCCATAATCCGACTTATAAAATCGCTCATTTTCTTCCTTCTTCTTGTCAGCGTCACCTCGATCTATTTCTCCTTCACGATATGTATTAATATCCGCACTTTTATATCCTGTAAAATCTCCATAGGAATTTTTATAAGCTCGCTTATCTGGAACATTCTTTTTAGCTTCTTCTGGGTCAAGTTGAATAAAGGAGCGCATGTTTTCAAGAAGTCCATTAACTGCATTGTGAACCTCTGTCTCAGCATCCCCAACTTGTCGTCCATATACAGGAGTTTTCATATCTTCTTCTGTAATATGTTTATCTCCTAGCTCAGAATTGAATAACTTAGAGTAGTCATTTGGCTCAGCCGCAATGGTCTCTGGTATATCTATAACTGCAACCTGTCTATAAGCTATTTTTATTGTTTCAGTCATTAATCCGCTTTTTTCTGAGTCCAATGCCCCATATTCTTTTCCAGTAACTGTACATCCTGTAAATACATAGGTTCTTCTGGAATATCCTGAAAACATTCCCTGATATGGTGAAACCATTAAAAGTAATGGCAACATTAATTCAGTGCCATTTTGCAGAGGATCGTAGTACAAATCTGTGGCGGCATATCTTTCTATTTCTAAGGTAAATGGCTGTGAAATAGGTTTGCGCCTCATATGTACATAGTCATTTAGTCCGCCTTCCTGAATGTACTCATATTCAAAATTCTTTGTAAAGGCTCTTACACTTTTTACTGGAACATCAAATGCCATTTCCACTCTAAGCAAAAAGTTAAAACCTGGTACAGGACTAAAACCTGTGTTATCTGAAAAAATACTCATAGACAATACCTGCTTAAATTATCTTGACCTGGTTGGTTTCAAATCTAAGATACTCTTTTCCTTCGGTTTATCAGAGGGTCTTAAAGACTGGTTGATGGATGAGATTTCCTTACACCAGCGACGTCTTTCGTTATGTTCTAAAGAGAGCACGTCATCACTACCCCAATGGAAATAATATGAGATAAAGGACATTTCCTCATACATTTCCTTTTGTGGATAGAGCTTTAGCCCTCTTCTGTAAAATTTATAGGTACCTGAAATACCTTTCCACAATCTGGACAAACGCACTGTACCTTTGGTGGTTCAATATCGTTTATACGTTGGTACATGTCCTGCAAAAATGCTAAATCTGCTGTAAACAATCTCTCTATCAAGGTTCCATTTACTGCTGGCATTCCCTCTATTTCTGTGACAACCTCTGCAAGAAGTGCAATTGTCAGATAAGATGGATTTGAAAGAACTCTAGGGTCTCTTGTGGCACTTATTTCATCACGTGCTGTAGCAAGTCTCATTTTTCCTCTCTTATGTACTCCACCGTCACCATCTACATAACCCCTAGGTAATTCAAAATCAAATATTGTTTCCATACACTTTCCTCCTTAAGCTTTTATGAAAGTACCAAAACCATCATCCAAAATACGATTCTGGATGATGGTAATGGTATCTACATACTAGTTTGGAATAATTAATTCTTCGTATGCAATTTCTACTGATTCGATAGCAACCTCAGACTGGGTAGCATTCAAATCTGGAGCTGTGTATTTTGTAACCCAAGCGTTTACTAATACCCATACCTTGGTGCCTTCAATTTCAGTTTTAACTGTTGTTGGAGAACCAGAGTTGATATCAATAAGCTCTATCTGTACACGTGTACGAGGTATAGCACCTCTCGTTTCAGAAACACACTCACGAACCCAGTTCTTAAAAGCATTATCATTTGTATATCCAAACTTAAGTGTAACGTTTCCATGCTTTACAAGTCCTGGAATCTTCTGTGGTGCTAGCGAGTTTGAGTTACCCTGTCTAAACTCGATTACATCAACAGTTCCTTCTATTCCTGTTACTTCGGAAAAGGCAGCCTTGCCATTTACGTTATCTACTGTAACAAGGAAATTCATTTTGGTTAGGGGATAATAGTTTCCCCCATCTTCATACGGTGTCACAGCACCATTTGTGCTTGCTTCATCTGCCATAGTTATTTCTCCTTATCTACTGCTAATTTACTCTTCTCCACCACCAGCTTCCGCTGTAAACTGAGAAATTCTAAAGATTACAAACTCTGCTGGCTTTGTAGGTGCAATACCAATGTTACAAATCAAGCGGCCATTCTCAATATCATCTCTAGACATTGTGTTGGTTCCGATTTCTACGAAGTAAGCTTCTGATGCAGAATCACCTGCAAGCATTCCAGCCCTCCACAGGTTGTCAAGGAATGATGCCACTGTAATAGATACTCTGCTCCAAAGCATTGAATCGTTTGGCTCGAATACAACCCAGTTGGTAGAAGCCTTTATGCTTTCCTCAACAAAGATAAATAATCTTCGTACATTGATATATCTGAAGCTTGATGAAGAGCTGGCTGTACGTGCTCCCCAGATTCTGATTCCCTGTCCAGGAAGGGCTCTAATAAGGTTGACACCTTCTGGATTAAGAATATCCTGCTCAGCCTTTGTATAGTTGATTGAAAGTCCTGTACAAGCTACAGTCTCATTAGCTGGTGCCTTGTGAACACCTCTATTGATATCGGTTCTTGAATATACACCAAGTACTGAACCTGATGGTGGAATATAGCTTGATTTGTTTGCACTTCTATCAAATACCTGTACCCATGGATGATACATAGCTGCATAGGTGCTATCAATCAGGCTTCTAAATTCAATCAAATCCTTTGGCTTAGAAAGCTTTTCAGGCATATCCAGTACTGCAAATCTGCTTCCCAAGTTTTCACAATGAGCAACAAGTGCTACCTGCACCTCAGGAGTGGTGACACCAGGAATAGCCATCATGCTTACTGTACTGTTTTCCAAAAAGCTCTGGATACCAGTTCTCTGACCTGGTCCCTTGTCAATTCCAATGAATGTTCCAGCATTCACCTTGGAAATGCTACCGTCTGAGCCTCCCTCCAGATTGAAGGAAACGCCTGTAGTATCCTTCTCAAAAAGCTCTGCGATAGGATTAACACTCTTAGGAAGTGCTCCAACAGTTATAGTTGCTATTTCTGAGCGTTCAGCTCTATCAACAACATAATCTGCTGAGCCTTCATTAAAGTTAATTCCCGGGTAGTTTTCTACCTGATCCTGATATTTGATTGTCATATCAGTCTCAACCAGATAAAGAACCTTCTTAGGAAGCAATTCTGCATCAACCACATCAGCCTTAAATGGGTTTGCAAATGTAATTTCTCTGTCAAAAACACTTGTTACAGTATTGTATTCTTTTTCAAATACAACAATGTCACCCTCTCTGATTCCTTCAGCATTCTTTGCACGATAGGTAGTATCAGAGATTTTTCCCATCAGCTGAATCTTACGCTTTGTGGTCTGAGTAAATGATACTATAATCCTATTGCCCCATTTACCAGGATTAACAGCTGTTGCTGTGATAAATCCCTGCTTCTTTGTTGCAGGCTTTGCATCCTCAGGAGCTACTCTCATTACGTAGCATCTAGTTCCACCATTTGTAAAAAACTGCTCTACTGCATGAGCCAGGAATCTGTATTCTCCATGGGTAAATTCGCTTAGGAATCCGCCATAAATTCTAAGAAAAGAATTAAAAGTAGTAACTAATTCCGGAGCCCCCTCGATTGGTCCTTTTTCAGCCATTCCTATGAAGCCTGCTGTACTAGTGCCAACTCCTTCTATGGATCTTGGACCATTATCAATTTCTTCAACATATACTCCGGGTGATAAATATTCCGCCATATAATCACTCCTTCTTTAAAATCATTAATTAGTAATAACCTTTGTCTGTCCGCTATTTGCAATTGAAATACTTCCAGCATAAGCGCACATCAGGCAATCTCCTTGACATACGAACGCCTTGCCTCCTGATCTGATTTTCTGACCACTAGCCATCCAAGGTCCCGGTATAACAGGCAGGCACGGCTGTGGAGTAAGCACTCCAAGAGCTGCTGCTGTTGCTGCTGCAACTGCCGGATTAGCCAGGCTTGTGCACATTCCAAAAGGCTTGATGCTCGTAAGCGGTGCATTGTCCATCATTGTGGCAGCAGGTACGCCTCCTATTTTCACCTGGGGATTTGCCATTGCCGTAAAAGTGGATGGCATTGTTCCCATGGTACACATTAGGCTTCCACCACTTACCAATACTGGACCACTCATTCATCTCTCCTTTCCAATTGTAATTCGCGGGCATTTGTAAAATCCAATACTTGATACCGTCGTTTTCCATCCACGTGATAACACAGGATTACGGTTTTGTCGTCTGTGCTAGGAGCTCTTACTCTCAAAAGATATTTGCCGTTTTCATCCACTTTGCCGAATATTATTCTTGCAATTGGATTTGCCACTTCAAATTCTTCCTCAAGTAAATCATTTAGCATCAGCTTGGTTTGCACCTTTAATTCCTTTGCCTCAACAGCTTCGAAGCTTTCCTTGTCGGTGTGAATCAGACCGTAGTCTTTTCCTGTAAGCTCCAGTTTATGAGGATTAAGAATATTTACCATCTTCCTTGCCCTATCATAAGAATGATAAGAAAATGGTGCTGACGACGGTACTACTGCCGAAATATCTGTTATTCCAGGCAGTACCCCTTCTATACTCCACAAACTAGTAAAGGTACTATCGGTAATTTGGGGAATCAAAAGCACTTGCTTTATAGGTCGCATTTCATCTAGTTCTTCGTATTTTACATCTACAACTGTAGGCTCGTATCCATGGACATCCACCGTTATTTGGCGGTTAAGCCTAGGGCTGTTGATAAGGATGTAATTGCCACATTGTCTTTTTACCATCGGAAATAGTTTTCCATCGGAATGAAATGTTACTCTGGCATCTCTGATTCCTTCGCCTGTTGTGGCATCTATTAATTCAAGATCTAAATCCATGCGATGCACAATTGAACTTAACGCCATCCCTTACCTCCTTTCTTTACTAATTTGATAAAGGGCCTATTCATCTTTTTTCATATCAAGATTGAATGTTGCCTCTACTACCTCAGGTGTATGGATGATATCCTCAGATGACATGAATACTGGACCTGATTTGTAAAATAAACTTAAGTTGTATGGCTTGTGTAGAGCCTGCCATATTCTATGCTTCTCATCTATGTTCATTTTTGCCTGAGAGAAAACTATTGGTGGCTCTGGATATTCCAGCCAAGGTTGTAATTCCATCGGTAAAATTGAATCGTTATCATTTATTATCTGAACAACCTTGCCAAGGATTTTTTGAACATCCAAGTCCTTAAGTCCCATTTGGGAACCACCATTAACAAAGATGCAATAGTAAAGCATGTATGGTCTTGGTGGCCTCGAAAGTCTTACTCGACCTTTTCTGATATTTGGTCCAATTGCAATATCCTGCATCTCCACAATGTCATACAGATAAACACCTACTAGGTAGTCAACATCCTGTGACATTGGTGATGATACCTGTATATTGTTTGATGAAGGAATTGGCTCTGGACACATTTTTTCTCGCAGCAGCTTTACTAAGTAATTGCTACAATCTGAAATAATTGAATAGTCTGCCATAAATCCTCTCCTATAGCTTTGCTTTACAGCAACTGTACTAACATTTCCATTATCTGGTCCGCCCAAGCTGCAACCTGGTCTGTTACAACTATTCCATATTCTGTATCTGGTACATAATAAGCATCACAGGCAAATATTTCCTTAGATGAATCCTCATCCAGATAAACTGTCTTTCTAAAGGTAAGTGGTGTCTCTAGGTTTTGCACCTCCCCTGTTGCATTCTCATATGTACCTTCATAGGCAACGAATGAATAATACTCACCTCTATTTGAAAGAGTTGCCCTTGTCTCACTTGCGTTAAATACATATCTGTAGCTTGTAACAGCTGCTATGTGCTCTAAGTCCAAATATTCTGGTGTTATTTCAGTAGGCTGTATGTATACGTATGGATTCTGCTCGCTAACTACTTGTGTAAGCTTTTCCAATCCGTAATTTGTAACATCTGTATTGTTGTAGGTAGCTCCAAATTCCGTTGTGGCTTTTACCAAAGCTACCTTTTGCCCATCTGATAGGCTGTCAAAGCCTCCACCAAATAAACTATTTAAAAGATTATCCAAATCGCTAGCGGATATCTTACCGCTAAATTTATCCTGCCCATCTGCTATAGCCTTTCCTACTGCATCCAGCAGTCCGTTTGCGTCATCATCTGATAACTCAGTGCTACCAGCTATTCTGTTTTTGGCATCATTTAGGGCATTTTGTACCCCGTTAGGATCTACTGCACTCATGGCGGCTAATGCATTTATATCATTTAGTGCCTGACTAGAATTTCCCTCGCCTAAGGCATTTGATAGGCTATTCATTAAATCTGAAACAGTGGAATCTGTATTTCCTAATTGGTCTGAAACTGCATCAATCAGTGCTGCATATCTGTCTGCCTCACCTAAATCGTTGTTATCAAGAGCTGTTTGATACCCCTGGGTGTATTCATCAAGGAGCCCTTGCAGCTCAGCAGAACCTCCATCCATTCCGCTTTCAATATCAGCCTTCATGGCCTCCAGGAAATCTATATAGGCTTGCACAACCTCGTGTGCATAATCAGCATATGCATCCTCTTTGACTGCTGCATAAATTGCATTGGCTTCATCAAGTCTTGCGTCAATATATGAAATCATATCTGCTTCGCCCATTCGGCTTCGCAGGTTTGTAATGAAAAACTGAAGCTCTAGTCTGGTGGATTCAGCCTCACCCTTTTGCTCTGCAAGAGCTCCGTCCAACTGTTCATTTGTGGTTTCAGCTGCGGCTGCAAGAGCTGTATAGGTGCTTCCTGCCCCTGATGTGGTTTGGCTTGTAAGTATGCCTGTTCCGTAAGGTACCAACTCATCTGTGAGTATGGATTTTTCTAAATCCCTTCTATAGCCCACAACCGATTCAGATATATTCTCCATGGCTGCAAGTCTTTGTATATTTGCTTCACTTGTGCTGCCATGCTTGAAATATGTATTTACATCTGATGTCCTGTTAAATCCGCCACCGCTGACGTTGTAATATAAATACTGTAGGTCGGCGTATTGGCATTGGGCTAAAATTGACCTTCCTTGAACAAGCTTTTGTGCATCATGCTCTGCGAAGCTATCTTCTATTGCGGAATATACTTCTGTGGCAGCCTCTGAGCCCATTGTGCTGGCTGATTCTGGTAATTCATCCTCATCAAACAAATCATCATATGGTGATGGTAGTGGAGATGGTGATGACAATCTGGCAGTCAAATCACTTGCTCCATTTTCCTGTAGATTCTGCATTACCTCGGCTCGTCTCTCGTGGTCTATATATTCTTCAGCCACCAGGATTTGTACCAATTCCTGTAACGGTATACTTTGATATGCCTCATTTAAATAGAACTGGTGCAGCTGGTCTATTGTTGTATCACACAGATTAGTAACATCATCTCTTATTGAAGTATTTTCAAAGAAATATTTAATAGCGTGATATTCGTAAACAATTGAATCTGTGTCCCTATCATTGTCTAGCATCTGTCCGTCATAGTCATATACCGACTTTATAGCTAGGGTCTCTGTCAAATCAGCAATGTCATATGGATCTGTGGTATTGTAAGGACAAATAGGATTGCCTGTGCGAAGGTCATAGGTAATTGCGTCTGACCTGGTCTCATTGGTAAGTCCTAATGCTAAAATCTCACTATCATCAACTGGAGTACCGTTGAAGGAAATATCTGTCAAAGCACTTGCATTTGATATTTCATACCATTGTCCATCTCCAAGCTCTGACTTGTAGTAAAGATTATTCTGTCCAGTATCAGATTGACTTATCTCTGCCACTTCGTATATCTGATTGTTAATGACACTAATGTGTATTAAGTGGGTTCCAACAAGTAGGGTGGCATCCTCTACCGCATCTAGCTGCTCTTGGTTAAAATACACTGCCCTATCCAGGTTGAACCTTGCAACAGCGAAGCTGGCGCCCTGCCAAATGCCTACGCCTGCAACCATGCATGCTAAAGCAATAGCTACTGGCTTTTTCCTATTCTTTAGGAATTCTTTAACATTGAATTCCTTCTTAGGCTTCTTGCCAGACCATATGTGATTATCAGTTTGATGACTTCTACTTATCATAATCACTCTTCCTCATTGCTTTCATCCTCCACAGACCTAACTACCGTAGACTCTTTCGGATTAAATCTTGCCTTGTATAGCAATTCCTCATTTACGTCATAAAGTTCAATCTGAACATTTTCGATATCCGTGCTTAGCACTGCCAAATATCTAAATTCATCATCAATGGAAATTAGTTTATCATCAATTAATGGAGCATTTGTGGAATCCAGAAGCTTGTAGTATTTTATTTGGTCATCCTTTATATCTTTTAGTCTAAAGCTTACTAGCCCGCTTACAGATGATTTAATGGTGTACTTAGATACAACCTTGTAAACTGTTTTTGGAACTGTGTTGTATCCATCAGTGATTGTCAATTCTCCTTCATAAGCCTTTGGGTCTATATCGCAATCACTTACAAAATTTTCACCGTCATACAATCGTATGAAAACTCTATCTGTACCATTTATCTTTCCAATAGCTAAATGTCTGATTTCATAACCAACTCTGGTTCTTTCTCCTATTTGCTCATTTCCAACCCACAGCTCATAGTCTGTGATACTACCTTCGTAGGTTTCAGGTATTGAAATACCAAGCCTAAATCCATTTTTGTTAATCAGTGTTCTTATGTAGTATTTAGGACCTGTAACTGTATTTGCCTCTAAGAAGCTTTCTCCTCCGATTGAATTGTAAAGAGCCGCATCCCCTGAAAGAAGATAGTAGGTAATGGCTCCGCAGGTTGTTCTATCGTAGGAGAATAATGCTCTTGTGTATTCATCCAATGCCTTTAAGGCATTCATCTGAGCTTCCTCGTAGCTTGTCTGAATATCTGTATATTCTGTATATGTCATTTTGCCTGCTTTGTTTAGTATGTAGGCATTTTCAAGCTCCTTTGATAAATCTGTCTGATCCTTTACATAACCTTTATAGGTATTTTTCAAGGTTGTAATATTATCAAAACCTGAGGTCAGGTTAGTCTCAAGTTCATTTTCTATAGACACCCTTTCCTTGTGGGCTATCATATATTCACAAAGTGTGTCATAGCACACGTAGGGGTCATCATCTATATAGCGCATACCATCAAGCTCACCTCTCCACCATTCCTTAGGAAAGTAGAGCTTTATGAACCATATTTTTATTACCTTGTCCCCTTGCCAGTAGCGATCTAATGCTGTTAGGAACTCTGCATATTTTTTCTTAAACTGAGTCTTATTTACCTCTCCGCCGCTCATGATAGTGTCGTAGTAAGACTGAATCATGTAGATATCCTGGGCGAAGTGTTTTTTGTATAGATTGTAGTTTGTCTCAGCCGCCATTTTATCAGCTGTTTCAACTACCTCTGCCTCATATAATGCCCTGTCTCTGTCCTTCGTATACTCGATTATCTTGTCAAGTAAGGAACGATCCAGAGTGCTTTCCACATATGGATTAACATAAGTGTATGTCTCTGGTGGTAATGTAAGATTAATCAGCTTGCCAAGCTCTTTTTCATTGGTGACCTTTGTATTTTTGTGGGTAGCAAGGGACTCTGTGAGAGTATCCTTTTTGGTCTTCATTTTATCCAAATCGTTTTGACTTGCTGAACCTATTACCACCTGAAGTGTTGTTTTATCAATTGTTTCATCCAGTATTTCCAGCTGAGCTTCCTCGTATTTTATCTGCTCTTGGAGAGTGTAGATTTTAGTAAATAAATTTCCTGATTTTTCATATATTTCATAAACTATGTCATCCAGCTGTCTTTCTATCTTGTCTATTTCTGCCTGCTTATCTATGGCTGTATATTGAAATTCAAAGGTTTCTTGTTCATTAGGCTGTTCAGGCAGCTTGAAGCTTAAAAGCGGCGACCACCTTAGGGTTTGCATATTCTTATATTTTTCATATGCGGATTTTACAGCGGATTTATACTTTATCTGAGCCTGGTCATATTTTAAAAGTAATGCCTCTAAATCCTCTGAATTGGCTAGTGCCAATGCCTTTGCCATATCAACTGTCAGTGTAAAGGAATTCCTTGCCTCTACATCTGTTTGACACATTGAAGTGCTTATGAAGGTTGCTATCAATATGAAAGCCGTAGCTTTTTTTATGAAATTTTTAATATGTAGCAACTCCATAAAATCCAAAATCCCCTCTCTTTTCAGGACAGAAGAACTGGTATTCCACCCCGTCCTTTAAAAAGGTATAAAGATAAACTGTTTTGTCTCTTGAATATCCTGAAACGTTAAATACGTCATTTGTATTACTTTGAGTAATTGTCATGGATACCGGGTCAAATGTGGCATCCCCTTTTTCTATCATGTCCTTTATAACTATCTGCTCTGCCAGCTTTAATTTTGTATATCCCTGATAGCTAGGTGTGCCAAAATATTCAATCAAATCTGAAACTGACGATACTCTTTTTCCTCCCAGGGTTATGTAATTGTGGCTAACGTATATTATGTCTACCATTATTTCATCTTCTATATTTGTATCTGAGCTGTCTCCCTGGTAGACTGCATCGATATCCTTTAGACTTGCAACAAACTGGTTATTGTCACCCATGTAAAAGGTTGTGGTTCCTGTGTAGACCTCACCAATTTCTGCTGTGGATTTTCCTAACAAATCCGTATAAACCAGCTCGTCCTGACTAAACAATCCTTTATATACCTGGTTGGAACCATTGTTAAACAGGATTCCCATTCCATCCTTTTTGCCTTTGGAGAAAGCACCGTTATATTCCATGCTTCCATTTTCTCTATACAGTACTCCCTCACCCTCATACAAATTATTTGAAAAGCTTCCATTGTACTTAAGTATGTTTGCCGGGTAATAAGCCTTGCCCTCACCCTCAAATTTATTTGCTTCAAAATTTCCTATATAAACTGTATCTCCGTTTATACTGTAAAGGGTTCCTTTCCCTGTAACAGCCCCCTTTGATACATTTCCTTCATATGCTATATAGCCTGATTTTGCTTTGATTTTTACAGTTCCATTTACAAACCTAAGAGGTATTGCGTTGTAATAATATTCTCTAACTCCTGCCACATGGCCAAAGGATATGACTGGATTAATCACCAGCAAATAAAATGCACTAATAACACCGATAGCTAATACTACGAAATAGACTAGGCGTTTGGATATCAGCCATTTTCTAGTGGCGTAGTAGTCCTTCTTGTCCCGAGGCTTAATCGAAAGTGTCTGAGTAAAGAATTTCCTGACTACAGTGGTAACCTTGGTTCGGATATATGATGGCGTTGTCCACAGCTGAATCATTGTGTACAATCCCATCACTCTGGATTTAATTACATTGATTAAAATCTGTAAAATATTTTCCATTTATTACCTTTCAACAAACAGGCTGTAATCGTATTCCTTTTCGCCTGCAAGCTTTAATAAGTCTTCACATGCAAATACATACCACTTAGCAATTTCATCATCGCTATCCTGTTTAAGAATTTCTGTAAACATATTTCTTGCCAGATAAAAGTCGTTAT
This sequence comes from Pseudobutyrivibrio ruminis, assembly GCA_015057305.1. Lineage (GTDB taxonomy): Bacteria > Bacillota > Clostridia > Lachnospirales > Lachnospiraceae > Pseudobutyrivibrio > Pseudobutyrivibrio ruminis_F. Next base: position 37,863 of record SVES01000028.1, read on the forward strand.
GATAGTACATTGATAATGCCTTTTTAAACTGTTCTCTGTTGGCAAGTCTCTTTTTACCAATAGCCACTGGAAGCACATCTAATACTTCAAATAGATTCATGTTTCTTCCATCATCTGATAGGTTTACATAACCTATACATCTAGTCTTTATACTGTCATCTATGTAGGCTGCCATTTGTTCAGTCATAACCATGCCCACCTTGTATTCCTGAATCTTTTTGGTGATGCCCTGAAGAAGTTCTAAATCATCAGAATCAATAAAGGTAAAGGCCTGTTCATTTGTTCCAGCTATTCCAAAGGTAAGCTTTGTTTCATGCATTAGAATTACTGGATTTCTATTAGCCAACAATTTGATTATGTTGGAAGCGAAATTAATGGCTTTTTTAGGACTATCTTCAAAAAGGAAATGCATTGAGCCAAGTGTTGGTTCTCCGAATAGAAGCACTCCATCATTATCAACCTGGGTCTTAGTAATAACTGCAAAATCCTTATTCATTTGTTCAAGAAGTTGCGTATCGCTTTGGTCTCTATCCCAGTCCAGGCTGACATTTACTACAATGCCTCGCATTTTTTGATACTCACCAGGAGTAACCTCCAGCATGCTTTCCTTGCCAAGCAAGGATGTAATATTGCGAGGAGCAAATCTTGAATAGGCAAGAAACATTTTATCTCTGGTATAATTTGCTCTCTTTTTTTCCTCTAGCACATCTCTTGCTGCCAGCCAAATTCTTTCATAATCCCTATTTGTCTTTTGAGGAATCTTTACGCTGGTATCTCTTCCCTTTGATGCACTTTCTACAGCCATGGCAAGAGTTACCAAATCATCATGCTCTCTGTTTGTGAAATTCAATAAAGCAATTGAGCCTGCCACCCATACAATCACTATTCCTAAGAAATATATTTTTTTTGTGGCAAAAAATGTAGCACATACAATCGTATAAATTATCAGCTGTTGCATTGCAAATCGCTGCCAAACGAAGGAATTTGTTTCTCTGTAGAGATATAAAAATATCATCAACAGGGCTACTGCTGCACCTACCATAAAAACTGCAATAAGAAGGTATAAAGTATTGAGCAACAATGCCATTAGGAAGCCTTCTGGGAATGGATCCGGTAAAAATCCAAGTAACGAGCTATCTATCAACTGATAATCAGTCTCAACCACTTCAATGGTCTTATCGTAGGTTGCTGCACAGTTATATTCTCCTACCTGTAGGAAATACCTAACTCCTATACCTGGCTCAGTTGACTTCATAACCAGGTAAAGCTGGTCGTTTAACACATATAATCCATAAGCTTCCTTTTCTCCAACTCCAGTGATGTTGTAAGAATTAGTCACCTCATATTTTTCATCAGATACAACCAAGCTTATGTTTTCTCCTATGTAGAGAAGATAGTGGCTACCCATTATAGCCAGTCCTGAAAGAGTACCATCTGCATATTTTGTGAGATTTACAGCTGTTGACGCCATGGTTTTATCTTGCCTAAGCTCGTACAGGAAGGTACGTTTACTCTCCTGTTGCACAAACATACCGTTTTCATCGGCTGTGCTTATGCATCCGCGAATCTTGTCGTTAGTAGGAACAGAAGGCAAAGCAATAACTGCTGCTACTATTATCCATATTAAAATTGTTGAAATAATTCCATAGATAATATACTTTTTCATATTGCAACGTTCCTACTGAAGCATAGTTTCTGTACCAATCTCCTTGAATGGATTGAAAAAAATTCTTAAAAACGGAACACCTCCAGTGAAAATCTGACTAATCACCATTATGATTACCAGCACCAACAGGGTTAGGCAAAACACCAGTAGCATCCTAAATAATATTTCCTGATTTCTTTTAAACCATCTTTGTAATCTGACACGCAGCTTGTATTTCTTGGCTGGTGCCTCTGCCATGTGCACATCCTTGTATAATTCAACGAATGTGTTATAACCACTTCTCCAACGCTTTGCTGAAAGAATCATATAGGAATTCGCCTTCTGATCTGCAAATGGTTCTAGCATATCAAGAAGAATTCCCACACATTGATTTGCACAATCCTTTTCCTTTATCTTGTCTGTGTATTCTGTAAAATCTATACAGTAATCAAAATATACACTTCCATCCTTTGAAAGGTTGATTCTTTCCTGACTTAATATGAGAAACAAAATGGAATAGGGTAAATCAACCGACATGCACTCCATTACCAGCCTTATACAAATGGCCTCCCCATCATTTAATGATGGGCTGCTGCCCTTGTAAAACTCTTTAAGAGGTCTGAAGTCTCTATATGGAAATAGAAAATACATCCTGTTTCCTATAGAAAACATGTCACAGTTTTCATTTCCTTCCAGTTCACTAACCAGGTTTCTGGCTAAAATGTGATCTTTTATTTCCCATAGGGTATATCTTGTTCCCTTGGGGCTATATTTGCTTTCACACACGTGAACTGCATTTACGGAATTATCAACTGCGGTATATATGGAATTTAAGTTATATTGGTTTGTTACAAACTCCATATAGTTTTACTCCTGCTTCTCATTTACATCCTTTTTAACTATCGCATATGCGTATGTACATACAACAGGTATGTCTGTAAGTGAAATTCTAATCTCGTATACGCCTTCCTTGTTTGGAGCTGTGTACACACCTTCAGATGAAATCTCACCACTGTTAGGCTCTGTAAGCTCGTAGGTCAATCCACTCTTTTCTATGCCGTTAAATTCCACGTCAAAGAAGTAGTTGTCCTTGTAGCCCAGTACAACCGTAGGTGTTGTAGCTGCAATGCTGATATTATCAACCTCATGCTCAAGTCCAAAGTCATCTTCTGTAGGGAATTTGATAGCTGTCCATCTAAAGGAGAGAATCAGCTGATCTACATTATCAAGTAGGTTTACTCCCACGATAAAGCTTCCCTTATCGTTAAGAACCTTCACCGCAACATCTACGTTTGGAAGTGCATTTTCTTTATCCCTAAATATATTAGCTGCACCGTAAATTGTGTTTCTGCTGTCTCCTGGAAGCGCTTCGTTGGTATCATATACTTCAAATCCAACGTCTACATAAACGTTGCCCTTTCCAAGACCATGTAGGATTTCTCCTGAAAAATGAGTTGTACCTTTTCCATTGTCGTCACCAAGTGGTATCTCAACTATTCCACTTGCAATTTGTGGAGCCTTGGTGTCTCCCATGTGTTCATATTTAACCACCTTGCCTGCATCCCCTTGATATACCTCAGGAGCGGTAACATCCTCTTTAGAGAAATTGCTAATGTATTCTCTTGTGATTACTTCGTTTTGTGGAATGGTAATATATTTCTTTACCTCAGCCTCTATTATCTGATCGATGATGTATGCCATGTCCGTCTTAACCAGCTTTATTTTTGCTATGACAACATCATTTCCCTGAGACTGAACATTTCTCATTTCAAGGCTAAGCTTTCCTGCATTTCTGGCTGCCAGGCTTTCAGGGTCTTCCTTTAATATGGCCACATCAATTGTGCCCTTTACATTTACCTTCTTGCGCTCACCATAAATTACAATTACACCTTCCTTTAAAATAAGCTCAGTGCTATCTATGGAGTTGTTCTCAGCCTTAATCCAAAAATCCTTATTGATAACCTGTCCACTATCAATTTTCATTTCTGGAATGTTTATTTCCATCTCATGATTTCCTTCATTAGTGGTAAATACAGGCATCTGTAGAATTCCCTGGAATGAAACTGGCACTGGCTTTTCAGCCTTTCCTGTAAATGTGAAGCGCACCCTTGAAGATATTCCTGCACAGTTTTCTGCTGGAAGAGATATTTCCACTTCAACCTCTTCACTTTCAAATATCTTTGATGTGCGATAAAATTCATCCTCCATCTCCAGTAAATCAAATTCTTCTGAAGTATCCTTTAAGAATAATTCATAGCCTTCATGCATTCTGTTATATTCATAAGCCTGATCACCTGCAGACTGATTTAAAGAATACACTGCGTGTACAGGATCCTCCCTGTAGCGAATGCATAAATAGGCTTCATCTGATTCAAGCTTGTCAAAATCCTCTATAGCGGAAAGCTTTTTTACTACGGATGACTCAACTACAATTTCACGACCACTGCCATCAATAGCAACACCACTTTCTACTAGAAGTGATAAATCGTCCAAGCTGACCACATTAAGTCCGCAGACTACGCCAGAGCCATACATCATACTGTTTAAAAAGCGCCTCTTGTTGTTCATGTAGGTCTGCTCTGCTTCAAAATCTACGCTTGTTAACATTTTTCCAGTGTAATAACGGTTTCGTTCAAAAGGTAACAACTGATTGTTTCTCATAAAATAGACCCTCTTTTATTGGTAGTTTACTGATAATAGTATATTAACATGTTTGTTGCACAATAATTTTAAAGGTTTCTTAAAGATTTCTGTTAACAATTTGTTCACAAATTGGGGATTTAAAGGACTTTTCGGCTTTCTGCTCATTGCGCATAGTCGGAATTTCTGTTAGCATATTATTAGTTTTAGCGGATTATCCATGATATCTCGTTGATAAATCGCTAAAACACATCTTTTTTAGTATATTTTAGCGATTTATCAAGGAGATTTTAAGATGAAGCTAGTCGGGAGAAAAAAAGAACAAGATTTACTTCTACAATGTTTAAACTCTAAGCGTCCTGAATTTTTAGTAATATATGGTAGAAGGCGCATAGGAAAAACATATTTAATAAAAGAATTCTTTAATTATTCCTTTTCTTTTTATGCAACTGGTGTAGCTAATGCTAACACAAGATCCCAGTTGCGTTTGTTTAATGAAGCTTTACAAGAATATGGTTGTTCTGAAAAAAAAATACCCACAGATTGGTTTGAAGCTTTTAAACGTCTAAAAGAATTATTACAAAATGATAATATTAATAGAGATCCAATAAGTGGCAAAAGGGTGATTTTTTTAGACGAGTTACCATGGATGGATACTGCAAAATCTGATTTCAAAAGCGCTTTAGATTACTTTTGGAATAGTTGGGCCTCCTCACAAGATGACTTGTTATTAATAGTGTGTGGTTCTGCAACTTCTTGGATAATTGATAATCTTCTAGCTAGCACTGGAGGTTTTTATAATCGAATTACCCGTCAAATACATTTATCGCCATTCTCTCTAGCTGAGTGTGATGCCCTATGCTCCTTAAATGAGCTAGGACTGACTAAGCAACAATTAATAGATTGCTATATGGTTTTTGGTGGTGTTCCATATTATTTAAATCTGTTGGATAGGCGAATGAGTCTAGTGCAAAATATTGACAACTTGATATTTAGCGAGAATGGACAATTGCACTATGAATATGAGCAGCTATTTAAATCATTATTCAAAAAAGCCAATAAACACGTGGCTATAATAGAAGCAATGGCCAAAAGAAATGTTGGAGTTCTCAGGACAGAGCTTGCCAGTATTAAAGAAATTGGAGATGGTGAATCTCTTACAAACGCATTAAAAGAATTAGAACAATGTGGATTCATTAGAAAATATAAAAACTTAGCAAAAGAAAAGAGTGGTTATTTCTATCAAATAATTGACCCATTTACACTATTCTGTATAACTCATTTAAACCAAGAAAATATTCGCTCTTGGGCAAAGTATTTCAATACCCCTTCTTACTTTTCTTGGGCTGGAAACGCATTTGAAATAGTTTGCTTAAATCATATTGGCCAAATAAAAGCTTCACTTGGTATTTCCGGAATAGACTCGTCTGAATATTCATGGCGAAGTAAGGCAAAAAAAGATGGGGCACAAATTGATTTATTAATAGACAGAGCAGATGGAGTAATCAACCTATGTGAAATGAAACACACTATAGATGAATTTGTAATCGATTCAGAATATGAAAAAAAGCTATTGCATAAAGTCGAAGTCTTTAGAACAGAAACTAAAACTAATAAGGCTGTTCATGTTACAATGATTACTTCTAATACATTAGCTCACAATACATACTCCAATATTATTTCAAATGAAATAACTGGTGATATGCTATTAAAAGAAATTTAGTAGCATTTGTTCACAAATCAGGGAAAAGTGCCTAGCACAACTGTGTCAGACACTTTTTTCTATCTTTTAGATATTCACTTTTCCCATAAAAAGTAGCTATTAGTTGAACACTCGGATATCTTGAAAATGTTCTGCAAACTCGTCAAGGCTCACAAGAAAGACTCCTGTTTTATTTTCTGCCTTACGATATGTTTCTTCTCCTGTAAGTTCATTCTTTACAGTTTCTACCACGCCAAATCCCCACGGATTACGTATGCGCACCTTTTCTTGTCCTTCCTCTCCCTCTAATCCTAATATGGTGTACTCATGCTTACTTGCAAGCCCTCTTCGTTCCTGTTCTCCGCTAAACCCAGAGCCTGTAGCCCCCTTAAACTCATGATAGGTTGATCCCATAACAATATGTTTCTTTTTATCATCAAATATCTTCTTTAACTTTTTGCTAATATTATTCTTTGCATCCTGAAAAGACTTATTATGGGTCAATAATTTTGTCTTTTCATCTACATAAGAAAAATTAGGCTCGTAACTGTTTGCGTCATAATCATATTCTTTTATGCTTTTTTTTCCAGTAATAATTTTCATTGCTTCTCTAGCTTCCCCGCCAGCAATAGCTTTATATCCATTTTTTATTTTGTGGTCCTCATCAGAATAATCTCTCACTCTCAGTCCAGATGCCAAAAGCGCTTTTTCATATAATGAAACCCACAGAGAGCCAACAGCTCCTCTTGCTCCACCATCTGGATTGACTTTTGACTTCTTATAAAACGCCATACTTTTATCAACTGTAATATACACCGCACTACCACTAGCATCAAAGAGTCGGACGGTAACAGTAGCTCCATTATCCTTCATGCTCTTTTTTATAAAACTTGGATCATTTTCTACTACAGCCGCAAGTGTTGACATAAACCAGCAATCTCCCAGTTTTCCTTGGTTAACATCCTCAATCGAAGGTTCATGTGGAAAGAGTACCCAATCCTTAAATGATATGAATTCATGCTCTCCATGCTTTAGCGCGTCATCATGTATTACAGGAATCTTCCCCTTTGGAACTATCAGCTCTCCTTTTTCTCCGCTAGTGATTTCATTCAATATGGTTTCAAGCTGTTTTTTCACTTCTTCATTTTTTTGAGTTTTTATTTGCTTCTTCAATGCAGTTATTGCATCATTTCTCATATTCTGCTCGATATCCATCATCATGGTTGGTACATCTCTATAGGTATTTTTTAATTTCTTGGCTTGTTCTTCTCTCTCATTCTTGGCTTTTTCCAACTCAACCTCGGTTTTGCTTTTTACTGCATTTGTTTCAACCTCTTTATTAGCCTCAATCGGCTCTTCATTGATTTTACTTAAACGAGCATTTCTTCTTTCTTCACGTTTTTTTGCTTCTTCGTTTTCTACTTCTTGCTGATAACTTTTTTCTAATTCCTTTCGCTGTTTAATTTTTTCAGGTGCCTTAAATATATTCCATACGTCGGCGGCGTTATAGCTCTTATGACTTTTAAATATCTGCCCCGAGAAATTGTATTTGCTCCACTCCCCTACAATATTCATACAAGCTATAACTTCTTTAGAATATTTATCACTATTTTTGTTTATATCACTCACCATATTATATATTTTACTACGTTTAGCTTCTCTTTTTTTGACTGATTCCATTTCTTCATCTAAACCACGATTCGATTTTTCTAGATCAGTCAGCCCAAAATCACTATTCAAAATTTTCAGCTGTTCTTTTACATTAGATTCATGCTCCTTTATTTCTTCTTCCGTCATATCTTCCAGTAGTGTTAGCATCTAAATAGTACAAAACAAAATGAGATATTCCCTTCAAGTATTGTATAATCAACAAATGGAGG
>SVES01000113.1 GCA_015057305.1 Pseudobutyrivibrio ruminis
TGTGCGATAAGCCATTGTCTTCTCCTTTTATTATCAGTACAATGCTAATATACGTTAGTATTGTTGACCTAGTTGTGTAGGTTATTCTTGCTCGAAACTGCATCAACTGGTAACGGATGGTGTGGGTTGCATGAGAGTTAAGTGTCTAATCATATTCCCTAATATCCAAGGGGTATGAGGGCTAAAGAAAGACTGCTATGACTAAGATTATGAACTTCCAAAAGTGTCGTAAGGCTCAGTAATAGGAAAGGGATATTGATTACCTATTGTATTATAAACAAAGGTTGTACATGGTCGGCATACATGTATCTGTACACAACCCATTTTATTGTTTATCGGTGCAGAGGGAGAGTCTAAGGTGGTCGTATCTGAGGGAAGATAAACTTATTAAGCCCTACTTTGACCAGAACATTTTTCTGGTGGACTACGGTGTGAACTGGTGTTCATAAACTCTGTAGGGTAAAGGATGTTAAGGAAGCTAATGACCTCGTGTCGTTAAGACAATAGGAAAACAAAAAGGATTATAACTATGGGGTATATGCTGACTTTAACAGGTGAAAAGACGAATTATATTTAGTTTAATTGAAATTTATGAGGTGTTAATAAATTTATGTTTATTTGGAATAAGGATTATGCTGAAATAAGTCAAGACCTATCGGTTAAGGCTTTCGTTGATGCTTATGAGCATGAACTAGAATCTCAATGGAAATCTATTTCATGGGATTCAGTTACTAAACACATCTTTGATTTACAAGAGCAAATATTTCGTGTTATAAGAGATAAAGGCGACTATAGAAGAGCTAGAACCTTGGAAAACTTGGTCTTGAAGAGTAAATCTACTCTTTTGTTTTCTATTAAGAAAATTACTGAGATTAATAAGGGTCGTAATACGCCTGGCGTGGATGGTATGCTCATACAATCTGATGCTATGCGTATGGCTTTATTCTATAAGCTTTATAGTCAAAATGTTAATGATTTTAAAGCAAGTCCTGTAAGACGTACTTTTATTCCAAAGAAGAATGGCAAAAAGAGACCATTGGGTATTCCTACTATTATTGATAGGATTATTCAGACTGTGGTTCATACTGCTTTAGAACCTCGTTGTGAAGCAATATTTGAGCCATGTAGTTATGGTTTTCGTCATTTACGTGGTGCAGGACATGCTATTGCACGTATTCACTCTGCTGTTCGTAAAATGGGTCGTCCATGGATTTTCGAGGGTGATTTTAAATCTTGTTTTGATACTCTTAGTCATGAATGGATATTAGAGCAATTGGGAAATTTTCCTGCTAAAAAGGTTATAACTTCTTGGTTAAAGTCTGGATATCTTTACAATAATATGTTTAGACAGACTATAACCGGAACACCACAAGGCGGAATTATATCTCCATTGTTAGCTAATATTGCATTACATGGAATGGAAGAAGCTTTAAATGTTAAATATCAAAAGATAAATAACAGAAATAGTTCCTATTATAGGAATGTTTCAAAATACTTAGTTGTTAGGTATGCGGATGATTTTGTTGTACTATGTAAAACAAAAGAAGATGCACAGGATGTTTATAAATTACTTAAAGATTATCTATATAAAAGAGGACTGACTTTGGCAGAGGATAAAACTCTTATTACTCATATAAGTGATGGTTTTAACTTTCTGGGATTTAATATCAGAAGTTATAATACTCACAAAGGTGAAATCGTCTTGGCAAAGCCTTCGCAGGAGTCTATTCAAAATCTGCGTAGAACTCTTAGATTCATCTTTGATGACTGCAAAGGTGATAATGTTTCACAGTTAATTAAACGGTGGAATAATTTGATTGTAGGCGTTGCTATGTACTGGCGAAAAGAAGTTGCTAAAAGAGCTTTCTCAAGTATTGATAACTACTTATATATCCTAACTAAACGATATTTGAAAAGATTACATTCAAATAAACCTTGGAAATGGATTAAAAAGAAGTATTTTAAACCTGATGCTAGGGGAATCTCTAAAAGCAGATATATTCTTACGGATCCTAATGATAATGAGTTACAGCTAACTAAAATGGAATCTATTCCTATTAAATATGAGCGTATGATAAAATACGATTGTTCTCCTTATGATAGGAACTATTTTGATTATATTTTACGAATGAAGAATAAGAGTGCTTATATGTGTCTATATCAAAGATATCTTTGATTTATATTGGCTATTTTCTTATATGGAAGATTGCCTGAGCCGTATGTATTGAAAGATACACGTACGGTTCTTAGGAGAGAAAGCGAGAGCAATCTCTGCTAACTTATCCGACTGAAAGGTACACGTACGGTTCTGAGGAGAGGAGGAGAGAGCAACCTCTCTAACTTATCCGACTTTGAATTTCTAAAAAAACACTATTTCTATATTTATATTGAGCTATTTAATTAATTTGGAGCAGAATATTAAACACTTTTTATGGATATGTCTTGTTTTCATTTATAAATCACATCCTCAAATTTCAAAATTTTTTAACTTAATTCAAAAATTATTAAATAAAAAAAATAACATATAATTTATCATATTAACTTTAATTTATTCTGTAAAAAATAATCGATAAAGTATATTATAAGAATATTTTTTTATGTGATAAGTTGATATGATAAAAAATGGAGTTTTAAAAATATGAATAAA
>SVES01000029.1 GCA_015057305.1 Pseudobutyrivibrio ruminis
AGTGGGCTACTCAACGTTTGAAAGAATATATAATCAAGGGATTTACAATTGATGATGAGCGTCTAAAAGGAAATGGCGGTGGTAATTACTGGAAAGAACTTCTTGATAGGATTCGAGATATCCGTTCTTCAGAAAAGGTTCTTTATCGTCAGGTCCTGGATTTGTATGCAACCAGTGTTGATTACAATCCAAAGAGTGATGAGTCTATACAGTTTTTTAAGATAGTTCAGAACAAGCTTCATTACGCGGCACACGGTCATACTGCGGCAGAAGTGATCTATGAAAGAGCAGATGCTAATAAGCCTTTTATGGGATTAACTTCCTTTTCAGGAGAACTGCTGGCATTGAAGGATATCGGGGTGGCAAAGAATTATCTGAAAGAGGATGAACTAAAGATCCTGAATAACCTTGTTTCCGGTTATTTTGATTTGGCTGAGATTAATGCCATTGAACATAAGCCAATGTATATGATTGATTATGTTGAACAGTTGGATTCTATTCTTACATCTGGGAACAGAAAGCTCCTTGAAGATTCTGGCAAAGTAAGTCATGATGAGGCTATGAAAAAGGCAAAGGAGGAATATCGAAAGTATCAGGAGATTACGTTATCTCCGGTGGAAGAAGAGTATCTTAAAAGTGTCAAAGGTCTGGAAAAAGAAGTGAAGAAGAGAAAAAGAGCAACTAAGAAATAAAAAGGGAACTCTGTTATGGGATAAGAAAAAATCAAGGTTTACACATACACTCGCGTTTCCACATCTATGCAGATAGATGGCTATTCTTTGAATGAAGCAATTGAAATGATGGAAGGATGTTAATGAGAATACTATTAGTTAGACATGGACAAACAGATTTAAATGTGCAAAAAAGATTACAGGGTAGCTCAGATATCCCTTTAAATGAAAGAGGTAGGCAGCAGGCTAGGATTACACATGACTATGTTGTAGAGCATGGATTGTTGCCAACACGGGTTATATCAAGTCCTCTTGGTAGAGCCATTGAAACAGGTTGTATTATAGCAGGCATTGATTTAATTGATTATCAGGAAAAAGAAATATCTAGAGATTACAAACCTGAGGAGATAGAAATCGAACAAAATCTTATAGAAATGTCCTTTGGTATTTATGAGAAAAGGAACATGCAAAATGAAAATCCTGCATTTTTGCATGAATGTTTCGATAGGCCAGAGGGCTACAATCCTCCTGTAGATGGTGAATGCTATGACGAGGTTGTGGAGCGGGCAGGTAGAGTGGTTGAAAAACTCAGAGCTAGAATCCAAACTGGTGATTTTAAAGATAATGATATAGTCATGCTAGTTAGTCACGGGGCTCTTAGCCATGCTATGTTTGAGTACATAAAGAAAACTCCCCGGTCAAAATACTGGGACGTGGATTTTAATAATTGCGCTATTGCGGAATTATTCATTGCCAGTGATAGAGCAAAGGATGATTATAGGTTTATTTCAGATGGATTTGAAAAGAATTGGTAAGATATCAGTTGGTATCGGCTTTGAGTGTAAATCCTACAGCAGTTATTTCGAAAGAGAAAGCTGCTTTTTTGTTATATTTCTTTAACTGAGTAGTTTGTATCACAGATATTGCCTCCGAAAACTCATATAGCTAGAATACTTTTTGAATACGAGCTTCAAGTTATTTTAAATAGAGATTTGGAGAGATAATAAGAGAAAAAGGCGTTTTATTACTCCACAAGGAACAATGCAATTGCAATTAGGGAGTAATAAAAGTATAATATTCCTATGATTGGAAGAATTAAAGAAGTAAAAGAACTTAATAGATTATATGATGGAAATCGCACAGAGCTAGTAGTAATTTATGGAAGACGTCGTGTAGGAAAGACGTATCTTGTAAATGAAACACTTAAAGACAGGATTACATTTCGACATACAGGATTGTCGCCTATTGAGATACAAAATGCCGGAGCATTAAAGGCTCAGCTTGAGCATTTTTATCTTTCGTTACAAATGCAAGGCTTAAAAGGCGAGAAAAGACCAAAAAGCTGGTTGGAAGCATTTGTTCTATTGGAGAAACTGCTTGTTTTAAAGGATAATGGACAACGACAGGTTGTTTTTATAGATGAATTACCATGGCTAGACACTCAAAGATCTGGATTTGTAACTGCGTTTGAGGCTTTTTACAATGGGTGGTGTTCTGCTCATAGCAATGTAATGGTTATTGTGTGTGGAAGTGCAAATTCTTGGATTCAAAATAAACTCTTGAATAATTATGGTGGTTTATACAATCGTGTAACTTATACAATGAAGTTGTCGCCTTTTACACTTAAGGAATGTGAAAATTATTTTCTTTCACAAAATATAGAACTATCTAGATATGATATAGTTCAAAGCTATATGGTTTTTGGTGGCATACCATATTATCTTGGATATATACGAGCAGATTTAAGCCTTGCGCAAAATATCGATGAACTGTTCTTTAATGAAAAACCAATGTTAGAAGGAGAGTACAATCGACTATTTAATTCAGTTTTTTCTAATCCAGAAAAGATAAAAAAAATTATCGAGTTTTTATTTACAAGAAATCGTGGCTACACTCGAAAAGAAATATCGGAAGGGACTGGAATACCTAGCGGAAGCGATTTGACAGATTATTTAGAATCCATTGTTGCTAGTGATTTTGCTATAAAGTATACATCATTTGGTGACAGTAAAAGAGAAGAGTGCTATAGATTGGTTGATCCATTTTGTATTTTCTATTTACATTTTCTAAATGGTAAGAAAAAAATAGGAATTAATTTCTGGCAAAATAATTTAAATTCAAATATTGTTACAAGTTGGTGTGGTATAGCATTTGAAAATGTATGTTTTAACCATGTGAAACAAATAAAAAATGCCCTATCTATTGGAGGTATAGAAAGTAACCAAACAGTCTGGACAAAGACTGGCAGTAAAGATGATGCTGGAGCTCAAATTGACCTAATAATAGAGCGAGCTGATAATGTTGTTAATTTGTGTGAGGTTAAATTCTATAGTGATGTGTTCACAGTAGATAAAAAATATGAAATGATTATTAGAGATAGATCAACACTCATTAAGGGATTGATTTCTAAAAAGCAATCCTTGCGTAATACACTTATCACTACTTTTGGATTAAAGAAAAATATGTATAGTGGTATTTTCACCAATGTAGTAACTCTAGAAGAATTATTTGACTGATATTTTGCTATTATTTTATTCCTCCAGAATGAAACTTTTATTTGTGATTCTGGGGGAATAAAACGCTGAATGTAATGGCGCAAAGATAGCTAGGCAGATGGTATGTTAAAATAACTATTTGAAAAAAAGAACGGTTCTGGCATTCAAATCAAGTTGATATATTATTTAATCGCGTTTTTTAGGATGATGAAAATTGATAATTTTAATAATTAATTACAGAACAATGATGAATTCACATAGTATTCAGGTACATGACAGAGGATTATCATTATAGGGATGTAATATACAATCATCGCAAGAGCGATAATAAAAACTTTTTCATATATCATCCCCCTTCGAAAGGCTTGCTGGTTAGCAAACCTTTCTTTTTTTCTGGGAAAGATGAGATGATTTGTATATAATTGACATTGATAAGTTATTGGAGCTTTAATCAATGAGTGAAATCTATTTAATAGCACTTATAGTAGGCATAGTTGCTGTCGTTATACTGATATTTTGGCTCGGTATAAACATTGAGGATCCAGTTGAACGTGCTGGAAGAAGAGGGGAAGAGGTAGCAACTGACATAATTAGCCAGGTCTTAACAGAAGATGATATCTTGCTTACAAATGTTAAGATATCTTTTGAGAGAACCCGTTCTGAAATAGACAATATGATTATTAATTCTCATGGTGTTTTTATCATTGAGGTTAAGAATTACGTTGGAGAGTTGGTCGGTGGCTTGGATGATTATGAGTGGAAGAAGTATAAGACCACTCCAGGAGGAGATATCTATCGCAAAACAGTAAAAAATCCTATAAAACAAGTTAAAAGTCAGATTTACATATTATCCCATATTTTGAGGCAGCATAAACTTGATGTATGGGTAGATGGATATGTAATTTTACTTGAAAGAAATAGTCCTGTAGATGATAACATGATTCTTGAAAGTCTATCCGATATTGAAAAAGCCATTCATAGGGTAGGAAATCAAAGATTATCAGAAAGAGAAATATCCATAATTACAAATATATTTGATTGATAATTCGGGGTGTGGCTCAGGTGGTAGAGCGCTAGACTGGGGGTCTAGAGGTCGCAAGTTCAAGTCGTGTCACTCCGATTGTTATATATAAATGCTGAGGTTTGATATAAGGGAAATAATTTTAGGAAAGCAGGTCACTGATGAGTAATAATATTGAAAAAATAACTTCTTTTTATAGACTTTGTAATGAATGTCAGCAGAACTCCAATGATTACAGTATATCAAGAGTATTAATGCGTCACATTAATGACATGGGTGAGATGACATTAGAAATACTGGCTGAAGAAGCTATGATATCTACATCATCCATAAGCAGATTCATAACAAAAGCTGGATTCAAAAATTTCCAGGAATTTAAGTATATTCTTCTCGAATGCCAAGGTAACTTATATAAGGCTAGAAATAAAATGCAAAAAATAACACAATCTGATGTAACCACAGCGGAGGGCATTCAGAGAATGAAACTAATGGCCGAGGAAAATATTAATCAGACTGTAACTAATATGGATGTAGATGCGCTAATAGAAATAACTAAATTGCTCTTAAAGGCTAAGAGTGTGTCAATAATAGGAGATGTTGAAGAACAAACTATTTTTTTACCTATGCAGTTGGATTTGATTTCAAATGGCGTACCTACATTTTTATACTACAGTCGTGAAGTGCAAAAAAGCCATGCAGACCATTTGACTGAAGGAGATGTAGTTTTGTTTGTTGCTATTGCAGAAGATTTCTTTACAGATGTACAAAAGAATTTTCTCAGACAGGCAAAGAAAAATAAAGCCATGATAATAGCATTTTGCCAAGATGAATCGTATTTAGATAATTATGTTGATAGAATTATTTATTATGGTATACCAAAAACTATTTTAAATGGATATTATTCACTTCTATTGCTAGCGAGTATTCTTACGGATATGATTTATCAAATATAAGTTTTGTCCCTTGCAAAATTTGCAAGGGATTTTCTTTATATGAAAGTGCTTTGCAGAACGTTTTATGGAATACATAATCCCATAAACATATTATTAAGACATAAAAATTATATGTTTATGGGAGGTTTTTAATGTATAAGAAAATTGTAGCTTTAGTACTTGGAATGTCATTATCATTAATGACATTTTCTGCCTGTGGATCAGATGAGAACGCCGCACAAGCAACTGTTACTGAGGAAAGCATACCTGCTTCTGGTGAACAGTCTAATGAAGGGGAATATGTAACAACCACACTTTCTACAGATGAGGCGAACATATTAGTTTATTATCCAGTGCCTAACCAGGAAGATGAAAGTTCATTAAATCTAACATGTACAGCACCAGTTTTTCTCGTATTTGGAAATGAAGAATATACGGATGAGCTTGCTGATACTTGGGCAAAAGAAACAGGACTTTATTCAATTGCAGCTGAAAATGGGTCTTCAATTTGTTTTGTAAATCCAGTAGATGCTACTTATTCTGATAAGAATGAGCAAATGTATATGGACATAGCTGATCTCATAGATGATAGTAGCAGTGATGAACGTTCCAATGGAATCTCAAGTGCGGTGGATTACATGACTGGAGACACCATTCAAAAGATTACTGGAACATCACAAAGAGTTTATGTATATGGAATAGATGAAGGTGCTGATTATGTGGCGAATAACCTTTTGACGAAGCTTGTAAAAACTGTTTATTATGAACCAACTGTTGGTATAGATACAAACGTTAGTATTGCGGCTGCATCTTTAGAAGGATTAAGCGACGTTTCACAATTAGCAAATAACGATTTACCAATTGTGTCAATTGGTAACACAGATGAAGTAAATCAGAAGTTAAAAGAAGCATGTTCCTCAGTACTAGTAGATGAATCGGTTGATTATGTTGAAGATTATAATAGCGTGGTAGGAACAGTAAGACGTCAAAATGGGGTTATTATACCAATGATCGATTATGAAGCAGAAGGTATAGTTGAAAGCATAGAGTCATATACTGTTACAACATCAGAGGATAATGCCGGCACATATGCAGGAACTGACTCACATCCAGTAAATGTTGTAGTTTATTATGATAGCACTTTAGATGTTGAAGAGGGAGAGGTTCCATTGGTTCTTTGTTTCCATGGGGGAGGAAACACAGCTTTATATGAAGCAGAAGCAACACAGTGGCCACTAATTGGAAAAGAAAATGGATTTATTACAGTAAGTGTGGATTCGCATTTCCCAGATTGTTCTGCAACTGAAATTGTAGATTTGATAGAACAAATAGAAGAGAAATATAGTATTGATAAAACTAGAATATATGCATCTGGATTTTCAATGGGTGGTGTAAAATCATGGGATTTATTTGAACAATATCCGGAAGTATTCGCAGGACTTGCTCCAATGGATGCATCTGCTGATCTTGGTACTGACAGTTGGGGAAATGCTGTGACTGATGCTAATTCAGATATCATAGTTCCAGTATTTTATGTAGGTGGCGAAACTTCACCACTACCAGAATTACCATGTCAAGCTGAAAGACTAATTGATAGAGTGAATTACGTTTTTTCAGTTAATGATGTTGTTGCTGACTATACAGAAGTTGAATTTGATGCACAAGACTCTTGGATTAACCCAATTTGGGGAATAGATGGTGACTCTAGTTATACTGTTATGGATGACGAATATTTTACAGATAGTACGCTTACAGTTCAATTGTTCAAAAGTTCAGATGGAAATACATATACAGCACTAGCAAGTGCATCAAACCAGTCTCATGAAGTATATGCAAGAAATTCATGGGCAGCTTGGGATTTCTTAAGTAAATTTGTCAGAAATGAAGATGGTAGTATTTCAATAGTAGAATAGCATATGTAGTTAGAATAAAAAGACTATAGCAAAGGAACGGATTCCTATTTGGTATAGTCTTTTTTTAGACTAAGTTAGCGGGGGCTAATTCCAAATGATATAATATGGGCAAAGCTAATATTATGAATAGGACAAAACATTGATGAAGGATTTAGACAAAAAAAGAGAACGTGAACGCATCGTTTTACAAGAAATGATTAAACTATATTGTAATAAGCATCATTCAAAAAATGGTTATTGTAAACAATGCCAAGAATTATTTTCAAACATCCTGTTATGGCAATATGGCATGTAATTACTTCAAGGATGGAAAAAGCGAAGATGTAGAGAAGACTATGGTGCTGTGGGTAACAAATACATTATCGATACTTGTGTAAGTCCCTCTTGGGGCTATATGTCTATATCCTTTAATGGTATAAGCTGTGGGGCTTCCATCTGGATTGAATATTTGAAGACGCATAGGAATAATCTCTTCATCGTGTTTGAATTGAGCAATGACATCTATATATTCTATTAGTTATCCCATAACTATAGTAAAACGAAATTCCTATCTTAAGTATTGTAGACTATTTCCGTAATCATGGGCTGACTTCAGATTTTTATGGCCCTATGTATCATGTCTACCTTCACTCATATCAATAAATATAATTAATAAAAATAATCCATCCTTACCATTACGTGGAGTTTAATAATTGCGCCATTGCGGAATTATTCATTGCTGGTGATAGAGCAAAGGATGATTATAGGTTTATTTCAGATGGATTTGAAAAGAATTGGTAATCTATTGATAAAAGTTATAGAAAGTTATAGAATATATTAAAAGTTATAGTTAGTTATAGAGAAATAATAAAGTTATAGAAAGTTATAGAAGACTTCAAAAGGAGGCTATAATGACAAATCCCTTTACTCTTTCCTTTGGCAAACAGCCATTAACATACATTTCCAGACTAGAACAAACCAATGAAGTTATAGAGAGCTTTACAGCTGAACCGGCAAACAGCATGATGTATATGATTACAGGTGTCCGAGGCGCAGGTAAAACAGTATTAATGACTAGCATAGCTAAGCAATTAGCTGAGGATAAAAAATGGATTATCATCGAGTTAAACCCAGAATTGGATTTGATGGAACAATTGGCAGCTAGGTTATATAGCTTACCAGAGGCACATTTGTTATTCGCCAAGGCTAAACTTGATTTATCATTTCTAGGCATAGGTGTAAGTATAGAAGGAGGTCAGCAGTTTACCAGTATTGACAGTGCAATTGAAACAATGCTTTCCATTTTGAAAAAAGAAGGGAAAAAAGTATTGGTATTGTTGGATGAGGTTACAAATAGTAAATCAATGAGGATTCTAGCTCATTCATTCCAAATATATATTAGAAAAGAGTTGGATATTTTCATACTGATGACTGGGTTATATGAAAATATATATCAATTGCAAAATGAAAAATCTCTGACTTTTTTATATAGAGCTCCCAAAATTCATATATTGCCATTGAATAAAGGCGCAATTATCGACAGCTATAAATCAATATTTTCAATTAGCACGGATGCGGCTAAGGAAATGGCGGATGAGACTAAAGGATATGCATTTGCATACCAAGTACTAGGGTATGTTAGATGGAAAAATCCAGATAAGTCGTTGAAACAGATTATGCATGAATATGAGCAGTATCTTGAGGAATATGTATATCAAAAAATCTGGGCTGAGTTATCAGATACTGACAGGAATGTTTTATTTGCATTTGAAGGCAATGACGAGATGAAGGTTAAGGATTTGAGAGAGAAATTAGACATGTCATCAAGTCTTTTTTCAACATACAGAGATCGTTTGAATAAAAAAGGGATAATAGATATAGGGCAGTATGGACACCTGGGATTGTTGTTACCAAGATTTTCTGATTTTATTGAAAAGCAGCGGTGAGTGATACGAAAAAAGTATAAGACAGGGAGGAATGTTGAACACGAATCATGCTGCATGTGGTTTCATTTTTAATAATAAAAAACAAAGGATGGAATGAAAATGTTAAGCAAAATTATGAAAAACTATACAACACTTATTATAAAAACAGTTGTAGTAATATTGATATTGACATGGTTTTCCCCTATGTACTATTTCGCACCAGACAGAAGTTATGGATTTTTTTACTATCCTAAAATGGCAACTATATACGAAGATTATTTTTCGTTTATAGCATGGATGAAGCTTTTAATGCCTATGGTGATGTATCTTGTAATGATTTCAAAAGAATTACAAGTAATTGAAAATAAATACCTTATATGTGGTTTTTTTATGCTAATAGATTTAATAACAGAAATTATATTTGCGCTAATAATGATTGAAGCTACTTATCAGAATGAATATGATGTGGTGAGTGCAAGCCTACGACCTACAGGCTTTTTTTGGATATCAATTTTAGCAATGTTAATAGGAATAATAACATCATTCACAAGTGCAATTGGAATAATAAAAGGCAGTAGCAGTAATTCAATATTAGAAAGCGATTCGTTTTGTGAATAATTATTATTGGAGAGGTATCAATGAGTAGAGTAATTAAACCTAATAAATATGTGAATTCCTGCAAATATTCATCTGAAGTGACAAATATATCAAAAATGACGAGGCTAAAAACCGAATACGTGAATCCGGCAAAGGCTACAACGCTATCTTCTTGGTTATTTTTAAAGTATGACATGTCATATAAAACTTTTGCGAGAAAATCTAAAGCTAAAAAAGATGAGCTTCGTCAGGAATATGTCAATGAAACTGGCAACACTATTAAGGGATGGACGCACGAAGATTGCAATACAAATCACAGAAGAGGATACATAAATGAAGATTATTTTATCCCCATCACAAATGCAAGAATGTGATGAAAGAACAATAAATGAAATTGGAATTCCATCTTTGGTTTTGATGGAGCGAGCAGCCCTCAAGGTGGCGGAGGCTGTAGAAACCTATTATCCTGATGCAAAGAAGTTTGCTGTGGTCTGCGGGCCGGGAAATAATGGCGGTGATGGTGTGGCAGTTGCCAGAATTTTGCACCTGAAGGGAAAAGAAGCAAGATGCTTTGTCATTGGTGATGAGGAAAAATACACAAATCAGCTTGCAAAGGAAATAGAAATTGCAAAAAACTATGGCCTAAAAATAGAGACAAAGATAGATAAGGACCCTTTTGATTGTTGCGATGTGGCAATTGATGCTATGTTTGGTATTGGATTAAAAAGAGGTTTGTCTGGGGATTACGAAAAAGCAGCAAAGCTTATAAATGAATGTGCAAAGGCTACCGTTGCTGTGGACATCCCATCAGGATTTGATGCCAATTGTGGAAAGCTTTTAGGAAACACTGGTATAAAAGCTGACCTGACAGTTTCCTTTGCATATATGAAAAAGGGGCTTATTCTAGGGGATTGCAAGGCGGCAGCAGGTAGGATAATTATTGCTGATGTGGGCATATATGCAGTAAATTCTTGCCAATATGATTCTTTAGTAGAAAAGGATATTATATCTGAAATTATTCCAAGGCCAGTGGATGCCAATAAAGGCACCTGTGGCAAGCTTCTAGTTATTGCTGGAAGCGAAAGCATCTATGGAGCCTGCTATTTGTCTGCAAAGGCAGCTTTAACTACAGGGGTGGGATTGGTAAAGATTTATACCCATAAAAATAATATAGCTAGTATTCAGCAGAATCTACCAGAGGCAATGTATGTAGGATATGATACTTATGATGGTGCTGAGCTCTCCAAGCATATAAAGTGGGCCGATGCTATTTTGATTGGGCCAGGACTTGGCACAGATGATATAGCAGAAAAAATTATGAGTCAGGTGCTTTTAGAAGTGTCTGTACCACTTGTGATAGATGCCGATGGAATCAATCTTATTTCAAAGGAACCTATTAAAACATTATTCAAGGAAGCTGCTGTAAAAGTTGACATAACAATCACACCTCATCTTAAAGAGATGGAACGTCTTACAGGAATTTTGGTAAGTGAAATAAATTACAACATGGAAAAGGTAGCAAAGGATTTTGCTACAGATTACAAGTGCATAGTAGTTCTTAAAAACCATACATCAATTGTTACGGATGAAGGGAAAGCTAGCTTTATTATTAGTGGTAATGAAGCACTTGCTACTCCTGGGTCTGGTGATGTGCTGGCAGGAACCATTGCATCCTTGATTGTTCAAAAGGCTTGCAAGAATACAACTACTTGCGTTGCGGCTGCAACCTATATGCATGGCTTGGCAGGCACAAAAGCTTCAGAAGAAATGGGCATAAGAAAAGTGCTGGCCAGTGATATAATTGACTATTTACCAAGGCTCTAAGCTTTTTTGCATTTTTTCACCAATAGGTATATTATTGAATGTTGAAACCAAAGTTATGAAGGGGAGTAAACATCATGGAAAAAAGAGATAATATTATTAGTATACAGAATTTATTGTCACAGGCGCTGTTTAAGCAGTATCCGCTGGTGATTCTTGGCAATCTGACAAAGAACACCTATAGCTTTTTAACCTACGAGGATTTCACGTCCACTAAATGCCAGGTGGCAGGCACCTTTGATGAATTAATAGAATCAGGTGCAACCACCATGCATGAGATGGATAGAGACCTTTTTAAGAATACATTTTCTAGGGAAAAGCTCTTAGAGGACTATAATAAAGGTATGGACAAGGTTGAAATACGTGTAATTCAAGAAGGCGACGATGGTCAGCTGCGTCGAGTAGAAATCACCGATTATTTTGTTAAGGATGAGGACAGTGACGATATACTGGTAGTTTCTTTAAATAGAAATATGTAGTCTATAAATCTTTAGTTAAATTCTTGACCCATTTATACTTTCTAAATCTAAGCATTACCCAAGGAATTTTTCCAACTTCATCTAAGCATGTGCAGGCATAGACAAGCAATACTGGCCAGTTAAAAACAAAAGCACCTAAAAGAGCCAGTGGAATTGCTATGCCCCACATACAAACAGCCAGGCTATACATATCAAAAATAGTGTCGCCACCTCCATCCAGCACTCCGTTAATAGTCACAGTGTTGACGCAGCGGCCAATCATATATATAGCCATAATAATCATCATTCCCGTTAAATATTGTTCGGCAGCCTCAGTAAGCTTTACAAAATGTACAACTATAGGTGTGATTGCAAGCACAACCGCCGTAGAAGCAAAGCCTATAACATAGGAGATATTTCTTAGCCTAATGCCATAAGCCTTTCCTTTTTCTAGATTTCCAGCCCCAAGTTCATTTCCAACCATAATTCCAGCGGCAGTGCCAACACCATTACATACACAGCAAATTAAATCTCGAACTACAGCAGCTACTGAATTTGCAGCAGCAGCATCTACACCCATATGTCCCATTATGGCAGTGTAAGAAGTAAAGCCTACACCCCAAAATAGGGAACCGCCTAATAGAGGGAGTAGTTGGCGAATATAATCTTTGATTAACTGGTTTTGTATATTAAAGAGTCTTTTTATTGCTGGGCGAATGAAGGTATCTTTGAAAGAAAGTCCTATACATAAGCCAAGCTCTATTACTCTTGCAAGTGTAGTTGCAAAGGCAGCACCTTCTGCTTCCATTCTTGGGGCGCCTAAAAGTCCAAAAATAAATATGCCATTAAAAATAATATTGATAATAACCACACTAGAGCTAATCCAGGAACCGGCAACTACGTGGTCTGTGATTTTCATAATTGCAAGGTAGCACTGGGAAATACCGGTGATTAAATATGACCAGCCGGCAATTCTGAGATAAGAGCTTCCAATCGAAATGAGCTCCTTATCGCTGGCAAAAATATGCATCAAAGCTGCAGGTGCAAACTCACAGGCAAAAAAGAAAATAAGGGAAATAATTCCTGCTGCAATAAGCATAAGATTGAATAGCTTTCTAAGAGTTTCCTTATCACCCTTGCCCCAATATTGTGCTCCTAAAATAGAACCAGCTGCAGTAAGAGAATATAGAAACATGTTTTGCACAAATTGTATTTGTGTTGCCAATGAAACGGCAGTCATTTGGACTTGGGTAACTTGTCCCAGCATCAAAGCATCGCATGCCGCCACTAAAGCAAGCATAAGACTTTGAAAAACTATAGGTAGTGAAAGGGTTCTGAGTTTCCAGTAAAAGTTGTCTTTCATATTTTTTCCTTTAATAATAAAAATGTAATCAGTAAGTATGTAAGAAATATGAATCGGCGGCAAGAACCACCGTGTCGCCGATTTTCAATTGTAAGTCTGAAACAGGAATAATTGCCTCACCATCCCTAAGGACAATTGCTGGAAGAAAGTTTTCAGGTGTGCCAATTTCACCTATTTTAAGGCCATTCCAGCAGTGGGCATCATTTATTTTTATTGTAAGCAAATCGATGTGCTCATCTTTTGCAAAATTAGCAAGAAGCTTTACTCTTGAATAATGCTCTACAAAACCTGCGCTAATAATACCAGTTGGGATAGCAACAACACCTACTCCTAAGAAGGCAGTGCATATTGCCATAATACGACCTGCGACAGTGATAGGATAAATATCCCCGTAGCCAACAGTAAGTAGTGTGGACACAGACCACCAAATACCTGAAAATGCATTTTTAAAGACGTCAGGTTGGGCATCGTGCTCTGCATAATAAATGCCGATAGAGCTGGCTAGCATTAGAATAAGAACTATTAAAATAGATGAAACGATTTGATTTCTCTTCTCTCGAAGAACAGAAAAAATCACCGCAAAAGAATCATACTGGCCATTGATTCGAAAAAGGTGAAAAATTCTAATGATTCTAAGGATTCTAAAAGCAATAAATCCAGATAAAAAGAAAAAAGGAAGTATTGTGAATAAATCCACAATGCCATCATAAGAAATTAAAAATTTTAAAATGGCCTTAGGCTTGGACAGATCAGGATACAACAAATCTGCTGTCCAAATCCTAAGAATGTATTCAATGCAAAAAATAATGATGGTGACAAAGGCAATTGTATCCAGCAATTGAAAATAGGAAGACAACTGACTGTAGGTCTCTAGAACCATAACAAGGATATTTACTGAGATAACAATAGCAATAAATATATCGAAAAGCCTGCTTGGAATATCGTCCTTATTTCCAATCTGAATAATATTAAAAATACGTTGCTTTGTCACAATAGTTCTCCCTTTAAAAGTTATTTAAGAGACAATCCATAATAGTTTGCAATACCTGTTGCATCAGCGATGCCAAGCTTTTGATACTGTTCAGGTGTGCTTAAATAATTAAGTCTATCAGAATTGTTAGTACAAAATGCATGCTCAACAATTACGCAAGGGAAGCCTGCGGATTTAGACTGGTTAATAAGAGCGTAATAATCCTTTGCAGAACCGTCTGGGTACTTGCCGTTTTCAGAATCACGGGTAACAATACCTGTTCCATTTGGGCAGAGCTTCCAATTATTAATATTTAGTCCAATAGCTGTAAGCTGTGTAAGAATTGATTGACCAAGTGAAAAACCAGTAACACATATGTCAGGTCTGTAGTTAGGGTTTGGGATAATAACCTTTGAACCGTTAACAGTTGGGTCTAAATCAGGATCATAGTCGTTGTGAAGGCTTACAAGTATATCTGCATTAACAGATTTTGCATAATTAACACGAGAAGCAAGGCATGTAGAAGCTGAATCAGGGTTAGCTCCATATGGACATTCAAATCCGTAGCGTGTCATATAAACAGTAACGCCGCTATATTTTTCAAGCTCCTGCTTGCAGTAGTAAGCGATATAAAGATTTGCTATACCTTCTTCAAAATTGTCGTAGTGACAACCAAGGTGAGTTGTATCATGTCCTGCATCCAAGACTACTACTATATTTTTCTTGGTAGATGTTTTGGCTTCGGAAATAGTAGCTGTGTTTACAAAAAGAAGTGAAGCGAAAACAAAACACAAAATTAGACTTAAGATTTTCTTACTAAACGATTTCATATAATTTCCTCCGATATTTAATACGAATTTATTTTAGCATACTGATTGAGGCAATAGCAATTTCTTGTTGACAGTATAATTTTTAAGAGTTACTATAGGGACAACTTAATAAGGGATAGAGGTCGCGAGAGACATTAGTAATTTCATTGATGAGACAGGCTCATGGGACATGAAATGAAAGGGGATTTCGCCGAAGGAAAGCATTACCTGTTGTTGTTTGTCCTGGGCATACAAAGAATATTTGTGTGACTGTCATCTAGTGTTATTTCAATGCAGATGGGGAGCTATCAATAATTATTTATGATTATGTTGCCGACCATTGTGGTCGGCTTTTTTTATGGAAAAGGAGGAAAAAATGAGTATTTTTACCGGTGCAGCAGTTGCAATTGTAACCCCTATGAACCAAGATGGTTCGGTTAATTATGAAAAATTAGATAACCTTATTGAATTTCAAATAAAGAATAGCACAGATGCTATTGTTATTTGTGGAACTACAGGCGAAGCATCAACCCTGTCACACGAGGAACATATTGATGTTATTCGTCATTGCATTAAAACTGTCAATAAACGTGTGCCAGTTATAGCAGGAACAGGCTCAAATTGCACAGAAACAGCTATTTATCTTTCTAAGGAGGCTGAGTCTGCAGGGGCAGATGCAGTGCTACTTGTCACCCCATACTACAACAAAGCTACTCAAAATGGTTTATATGAGCATTTTAAGGATACTGCTGAGGCAATTAGTATTCCATGTATTTTATATAATGTTCCTAGCCGTACAGGCTGTAACATTTTGCCAGAAACTGCAGTCAGACTGGCAAAGGATGTTGACAATATCGTAGCCATTAAGGAAGCCTCTGGCAATATAAGCCAAATTGCAAAGCTTGCTCAGCTGGCTAATGGTTGCATTGATATATATTCAGGTAATGACGATCAAATCGTTCCGATTATGTCACTAGGAGGCCTTGGTGTTATATCCGTTCTATCCAATGTTGCACCACAGCAGACACATGATATTTGTCAGGCTTGTTTGGATGGAGATTACAAAAAGGCAGCTGCAATGCAGCTTGAGGCATTGCCTTTGATTGATTCTCTATTTTCGGAGGTTAATCCTATTCCTGTAAAGAAAGCATTAAATCTTATGGGATTAGGGGCAGGTCCTTTGAGAAAACCATTGACTGAAATGGAAGATAAAAATGCAAAAATCCTTGAGGAGAACATGAAGAACTATGGAATTTACTAATACAATATGGTCCTTGTTGCCACCATTTATTGCTATATTATTAGCATTAATCACTAAAGAAGTATACTCATCATTATTTGTTGGCATTCTTACAGGAGGCCTTTTGTATGCTGGGTTTAATCTTACCGCAACAATGGAACATATTTTTGTGGACGGAATGATTGGTCAGCTGTCAGATAGCTGGAATGTTGGAATACTGATTTTCTTAGTAATCCTCGGAAGCATGGTAATGCTCATGAATAGAGCAGGCGGTTCTGCTGCCTTTGGAAAGTGGGCTGTTACTCATGTAAAGACAAAGGCAGGGGCTCAGGTGGCCACAATTATTCTTGGAATGTTGATTTTTATTGATGATTATTTTAATTGCCTTACTGTAGGCTCTGTAATGCGTCCAGTTACCGATAAACATGGCATATCGAGAGAAAAGCTAGCCTATTTAATTGATGCTACGGCAGCTCCTGTTTGTATAATAGCTCCAATTTCATCTTGGGCAGCAGCAGTTACAGGCTTTGTTGATGGGGCAAATGGGTTGTCTTTGTTTATTAGGGCGATTCCTTATAATTTTTATGCCCTGCTTACAATTGTGATGATGTTTACTATCACTTATATGAATTTCGATTATGGCGCAATGAATTTGGCAGAGTTAAATCACAAAGCCCAAATCAAGGCTAGAAAGAAAAAGGATGCAGCCAGTCTCACTGGTGCAGAGGACCAGCCACACCCTCCTGTTTCAGAACGAGGAAAGGTAATCCATTTAGTACTTCCTATTGTGGCTTTGATTATCTGTTGTGTTATTGGCATGATTTACACCGGCGGATTTTTTGAGGGTGTAGGCTTTATTGATGCATTTTCTAATTCAGATGCTTCAGTCGGCCTTGTTTATGGTTCTGTTGTTGCTTTAATTATTACAATAATATTTTTCCTTATTACACGGGTGTTAAGCTTCAATGAATGTATGAACGCCATACCTGAAGGCTTTAAAAGTATGGTGCCTGCAATCTTAGTTTTAACCTTTGCATGGACACTTAAATCAATGACAGATTCTCTTGGGGCAGCAAAATATGTGGCTGGAATAGTTGCAAATGTGGCAGATAACAGAGCACTTATGAGCTTACTTCCAGCGCTTGTATTCCTTGTGGGAATTTTCTTGGCCTTTGCCACTGGTACCTCTTGGGGTACATTTGGTATTTTGATTCCTATAGTTGTAAATGTATTTGGCTCAGATGTTAACAATGAACTTATGATAATAGCCATTTCAGCATGTATGGCAGGTGCTGTATGTGGAGACCATTGCTCACCTATATCGGATACTACGATAATGGCATCTGCTGGAGCGGATTGTAATCACATTAGCCACGTAACTACTCAGCTTCCTTATGCCTTTACAGTTGCAGCAGTATCCTTGGTTGCATACATTATTGCTGGTTTTGTTCGTAACTGGTTTATCTGCTTGTTAATAGGAATATGTATGATGATTGCTACATTATTTGCAATTAAACACATTTATTTAAAGAAAGTTAGTGCATAATATGATAAAATCTCCTTAGGACGACCTAGGGAGATTTTTTAATGGAAAAGAAATTTGGTATGACAGGCACATGGTTAAAGTTAATTGCTGTTACAACCATGTTTATCGACCATATTGGTGCTGGTATAATCGAAATTTGGCTCTATGGAAACTGGTACAGTTTTCCTGAGGACTATCGCCAAAAAATGGAGATGGTGGATGGAGTTTTAAGAGCCATTGGAAGAATTGCATTTCCTATTTTTTGCTACATGCTTGTGGAGGGCTTTTTACATACTAGAAATGTAAAAAAGTATGGCTTAAGACTGTTTGTGGTAGGTCTTATTTCTGAAATACCATTTGATTATTTATTTGCAAATGATATTTTTAATTTGTATCATAATAATGTAATGTGGGAGCTGTTATTGGGATTACTGGTTCTTAATTCAATCTCATATGTGGAGCAGCTTAACATTAATAACAAAGTGAAAAATTTACAGATAATGATAGTCCTGCTAGTGGGGATGCTGATAGGTCATTTTACGGCATTGGATTATGGCGCAGGGGGAATTTGTTGCATTGCCGCTATGTATATGTGGAATGGCACCGAACGTATTCAGAGGGTTAAGGCATTTGCTGTAGGAGTATTGGTGCTTGTAGTGACATTTGGATTAAAAGAGGCTTGGGCGTTTCTTGGGATTATACCAATGTATTTTTACAATGGAACCAGGGGAGCAGATAACAAGGCTATTCGTTTGTTTTTCTATCTATTTTACCCGGTACATATTATTCTGCTGGGATTAATAGCCTATAGCTTCTTCAGATAGTTTGTAGACGCACACATATAATTGTGATAAAATGCTGAAAGTTTGAGCAATTTTAAGGAGGGATTAAATGGAAAAGTTAGATAACGTAGTAGAGTTGACACATCCACTGCTTCAACACAAAATTACAATGCTTAGAGATAAGAATACAGGAACAGCAGAGTTTAGAGCTCTTGTAGAGGAAATAGCAATGCTGGAAGCCTTCGAGGCTCTTAATGATTTGCAGACAGTTGATATTGAATGTGAAACACCAATTGAAAAATGTATGGCACCAGTTATTGCAGGAAGAAAGATGGCTATAGTTCCAATTCTTCGTGCAGGTCTTGGTATGGTAAATGGTATACAGAGACTTGTGCCAACAGCAAAGATTGGACACATTGGTATGTATCGTGATGAGGAAACTCACGAGCCACATGAATATTATTGCAAATTGCCTAGTCCAATTGAAGAACGTCTGATTGTTGTTACAGATCCAATGTTGGCTACTGGTGGTTCAGCAATTGATGCTATTTCTATGATTAAGCAACACGGTGGAAAGAAAATCAAATTTATGGCTATTATTGGTGCGCCAGAGGGAGTTCGAGCTCTTCATGAAGCTCATCCAGATGTTCAGATTTATGTTGGACACATTGACCGCGAGCTTAATTCTGATGCATATATCTGTCCTGGTCTTGGAGATGCAGGAG
This sequence comes from Pseudobutyrivibrio ruminis, assembly GCA_015057305.1. Taxonomy (GTDB): domain Bacteria; phylum Bacillota; class Clostridia; order Lachnospirales; family Lachnospiraceae; genus Pseudobutyrivibrio; species Pseudobutyrivibrio ruminis_F. Next base: position 19,227 of record SVES01000029.1, read on the forward strand.
ATAGAATTTTCGGTACAAAATAAACACTGCACTTTTTAAGGAGAAAAATTGGAACCAATTACCATCGAAAAGGGCAAAAAATTAATAAACGAAGGAGATATAGTAGATAGCCTTTATGTAATAATTAAGGGCGAGGTTTCACAGGAATGGAAGGGGCAGCATTTGATTCTAGGTCCAGGCACCGTAGCAGGATTGTCAGATGCCCTTAATCATGAATATGAAGCAGACTATACCGTAAGTGAGGACGCTACAGTAATCAAGTGTCCTTATAAAGCTATGTCTGATTTTGATGGTATTTTCAAAGAGCAGCCAGTGTATATTTTTGGCTTTGCAAAGGGCTCATTTAGGCAGTGCCGAGATGTATTTGCAATATATGACGAATATAAAAAGAGAGTAGATGATTTTTTTGATTATTGCAGGGGTATCAATTCTGAATACCGCAAACAATGCAGAGTAGTTGGAATGACGCCAGAGGAAATACCCATGCTGGAGGAAATGGAGCCGCTGGTATTAAATGGTGAAATCCAAAAGTGGGAGCATGATTATATTGACTCTCTAAATAGCGTTGATAATAAAGAAATAGAAAACATATATGGAAAGCGTACTGAAATAGTTAATGGTGTAATCGGAATAAGCTGTGGATATATGAAACGAGCAATCGATAGCACTGAAACTATGAGCTTTTATCTAGAGGAGTTTGCTCCGATTTTGCTATCTCCAGATAAAGGAGATATGTTTGACTTAATCTTCAAGCTGAGAATATATGCAGCAGAACGTGGGGCTAATCAGGACAATATAATTAAGCTAATGAAGATGCTTTATAAATATCTGTCCCAGTCAGGACTTTATGATTCACAGCTGGTGAAGCAAAGATGGCAGGAATATGATTCCCATGACTTCGTCGCGACTGCAGCAGCATTTGATGAGGCAAAGCAGTTAAAGCAGGCCGAATTCACACAGGCATTTGACCATATTTGTGAATTCGCTGAAATAGACGAAGACAAGACAGCGGAATACAGACGGCAATTAGACGAATATCTTGCCCTATCAGACAGGGAGGGTAAGGAAGATAACGAGCGCCGAGTTCGTAAGAAAGCTGTTGATTTATTCTATGAAGTTTATCTTAAGGTGTTCTTTAGAGCATTGGAGTTTGAGGCATATGGTGGACAGCTAGATACTATCATCCTTATGTTTTTACATTTTGGATATATTCACTACGAGGCTATCGGAGAAGAGCTTACAAATGAACTTGCCGATTTGGTAGAGAGGCTGGATTCACTGTGTGAGGGTGAGCATTTATTTACCATATATACATGGCTTAGGGCCATCTATGCAGGCGATAGAGAGCCAAGTAGAAACGAGCTCGACCTTGATTACAGAGGTTTTGTATTAGAAGAACGAAAGTCAGGAAATATTGCTGAGGCTGATATGCCTAAGTGGATGAATGACCAGGAGCAAAAGGTAAAGTTTGAAATAAACAATTTCTTTGTATCAGCAAACAGGACAACATCAGGGAAAATGACTTCATTCTGTCCAGTCCTTACTAAAGAAGACTTTGGCATGGACATCATGAGAATGCTTGTGACCAAAGCAAAGCTTTACGAGGCAATGGAAAAGATAGAAAGTGTTGATTATCAAATTTTCCTAAGGGAAGGCTTCTTTACAGATATGGAGGCCAATGTAAAGAGTGAACCTTACTATAAAAGGGTTGAGCCAGATATCATTTTACTTCCAAACTGCGGTATGCGTGGCATGATGTGGCAGGAGTGCGGCGGCATAAAGGTAGATAGTCCAGGTAGATTTGTTTTTCCAATGTTTACCTTCGATGATTTGGATAAGATGATGATATATTGTTGTGGTGCATTCCGCTGGGAGATTTGCCGTAAAGAGCAGGGCTCAAGGTGGAATGATATAGGAAGTGATTGTCTGACATCTGATTTCTATGACTACTTTACATTCTACAGAAAGAACAAGGAGCTTTCTGCGGAAAATAAAGAAAAAGTTAAGACATTGCTTAAATCCTCACGAAACAATATGCGTGAGGCATTCACAAAACAGTATACCCTTTGGATTAACTTTGAAGCACAAGGCAGTATTCGACTTAATAAGCCAGAGCGAAATATTCTAAATAAGCACTGTACTTTTTCAAAGGCTTATCGCTCAAAGGTGGCTAATCATCCAATGTATGAGCAACTGATTTCTAGGCACGAAATAAAGTGTAGTCAGGCTTTAAATCATTTAAAGACGATTATTGACAGGGTTGAAAAAAATGGTGGCGTTGTGCCAGATGAAGTGAAAAAAGGATTAGAGTATTTACAAATGTAAATAATATATCAAGGAGGGACCCGCTTGCGGGAGGATTCCTTGATATCTAGAAGTGCCCATTTGCGAAGCAAATTTTAAATGGCACTTCTTCATATTTATAATCAAGTAGGAGGGAATGTTATGGGATTAATTCCAATTATTGCACTTATTATTGTGTTAGTGCTTATTATTATTGCAGGCTATGTAAAGGCTCCACCTGATAGAGCTTATATTATTTCAGGTCTTAGAAAGAATCCTAGAATCCTTGTTGGTAGAGCGGGAATAAAGATTCCATTCTTCGAGCGAGTTGATAAGTTATATCTTGGACAGATGACTGTAGATATTAAGACAGAGCAGTCTGTACCAACAAACGATTTTATTAATGTAAATGTAGATGCTGTTGCCAAGGTTAGAATTGGTACAGATGCAGCTTCTATCCAGCTGGCTGCAAAGAACTTCCTTAACAAAAATCCAGAGCAAATCACTATGGATTTACAGGATTCATTGCAGGGTAATATGCGTGAAATCATTGGTACACTTTCGCTGAAGGTTATTAATACCGATAGAGATAGCTTTTCTGACCAGGTTATGGAAAAGGCATCTAAGGATATGAATAAGCTTGGTATTGAAATCCTTTCTTGTAATATCCAAAACGTAACAGATGAGAACGGCCTGATTAATGACCTTGGTATGGACAACACTGCAAAGATTAAGAAGGATGCAGCTATTGCCAAGGCCCAGGCAGATAGAGATGTTGCCATAGCTCAGGCAGAGGCAGATAAGGCGGCAAATGATGCTAGAGTAACAGCCCAGACAGAAATAGCTGAGAAAAACAATGCACTTGCTATTAAGCAGGCAGAATTAAAACAGCAGGCGGATACAGCAAACGCTGTTGCGGATGCAGCCTATTCAATACAACAGCAGGAACAGCAAAAGACAATTGAAACAGCTACAGTAAATGCTCAGATTGCTAAGGCAGAGCGTGAGGCTGAGTTGAAGCAGAAGGAAGTACTTGTTAAACAGCAGGAGCTTGCTGCACAGATTGAGAAGCAGGCTGATGCAGAAAAGTACCAGGCAGAAAAGAAGGCTGAGGCAGAGCTTGTTCAGCGTCAGAAAAAGGCAGAGGCTGCCAAGTATGAGCAGGAGCGTGAGGCTGATGCAAGAAAAGCTCAGGCAGAGGCACAAAAGTATGCAGCTGAACAGGAGGCTGCTGGTATCAAAGCAAAATATGATGCTGAGGCAGCTGGTATTGCTGCAAAAGGTAAGGCAGAGGCCGAGGCTATAAAGGCAAAGGGTCTTGCAGAAGCTGAGGCAATGGAGAAAAAGGCAGAGGCATATCGCAAGTACAATGGCGCCGCTATGGCCGAAATGATGATTAAGGTTATGCCTGAAATTGCTGCAGAAATTGCTAAGCCACTTGCAGCTATAGATAAGATTAATATTTACGAGACCGGCGAATCGTCAGAAGGCGGTGCAGCCAAAATCTCAGGAAATATGCCAGTTGTGCTAAAGCAGGTTTTTGATACAATGAGTGAGGCTACAGGAGTAGATTTGGCCGAAATCATGAAGGCTAACACATATGATGCCAAGGTTAACAAGAATGTTAATATTACTGGCGCAGACGTAACCGTAACTACAACAGAATCTGAAGAATAGTAATAATAAAGGTTCCTTGTAATTAATAAGCTATATATATTCTCAAGCGAAGCTTTCCATGCGTAGCGGAGAATATATATGCTTGTTAATGTAACAAGGAACCTTTTGTTTACTTTATTTTACGTCGTAGTAGATGCGTGATTCTGGTGGAACAGATTCTGTTATGAAGGTAGAGCCTCCAATTATTGAATCATGCCCTATAACTGTGTCACCTCCGAGTATTGATGCGTTAGAGTAGATGGTGACGTTGTCTTCAATGGTTGGGTGTCTGCGAACACCGCGAAGACATTGACCGCCTCTTGTGGATAAAGCACCAAGTGTGACACCCTGGTAAATTTTTACATTGTTGCCAATGGTAGTTGTCTCGCCTATTACAATGCCAGTGCCATGGTCTATAAAGAAATATTCACCAATTGTAGCACCTGGATGTATATCAATTCCAGTATTTGAATGAGCATATTCTGTCATTATTCGTGGAATAATAGGAACACCTAGAAGGTAAAGCTCGTGGGCAAGCCTGTATATGGTGATGGCAAGTATTCCTGGGTATGCAAATATTATTTCATCAATGCTTGTGGCAGCAGGATCACCGTCGTAGGCAGCTTGTAAATCAGTGTCTAACAAGGCTCTGACATGAGGTATACGTTTGAGAAACGCCAAAGAAAGCTCTTCGGCCTTGGTGGTGCATATCTCATCTCCACATCCATCAAAGACGCTATTGTAGCAAAGTACAAGGGAAATCTGCTTGTTTAGATTGTATACCACATCCTCCATAAGAGTATTGATATTAGTTTCCACATTATAGACTTTGTACACATGGTCACGATAATAGCCAGGGTAGACAATTCTAAGAAGCTTCATAGTAATATCAATGATACTATCCTTGTTAGGCTGGTGATAAGTGTCAAGCTTGTCTATAGCTCTGTCGGATTTGTAGTCCTGCATTAATTCTTTTGTAATTTCCAGCATTTCCTGCTCAATTTTTTTTCCGTCCATATGATTCTCCTATCAACTTTTAAATAGAATTACATATCTCTGCGGTCATTTTAGGTTTGTTCATGCAATAAATATGTATGTGTCCCATACCGCATTTACGTAAATCTAAAATTTGATTTATAGCGTATTCTATACCGGCTGAACGCATGTCCTCAGGTGATTCACTATATTTAGCGCATATATCTGCAAGCTGCTTTGGCACGGATGAGCCTGCTAAAGTAACAGTAGAACCGATTTGCTTTGCAGAGGTGATTGGCATTATGCCAGCCACAATAGGAACAGTAATATTGGCCTTTTCAGCTCGCTCTACAAATCTGTAAAAATCAGCGTTATTAAAGAATAGCTGAGAAATAAACATCTTTGCGCCCATGTCCTGTTTCATTTTCATAAAAGCAATATCTGAATCAATGGAAATAGCTTCAGGATGCTTTTCTGGATAACAGGAAGCGGATATGTCTAGAGAAGTATTTTGATTTAAAAACTGTATGAGATCTGTTGCGTGTGGGAAAATGCGATTTTCAAATTGTTCATCGCTCATGTCTCTAGGCTTATCTCCACGCAATGCTAGTACGTGATTTACCCCAACACTTGTAAGATCACCTGTAACTGCTAAAATATCTTCAGAAGTAGAACCTACACAGGTCATATGAGCCATTGCATCAATTTTAAGAGTATTCTGTATATATGAAGCAATTTCAACAGTTTTTTTGGAACGGCTTCCGCCTGCACCATAAGTAACGCTTATAAAGTCTGGCTTAAGTGTTGAAAGTGAATCAAGTACTTTATAGCAATTGGCAAATTCATCATCTTTTTTAGGGGGAAAAACCTCAAACGATAATGAGGAATTGTTTTCAAACATATCTTTAAACATGGAATTCTCCTCTATTTCTCTAACTTTAACAATTCTATCACAGTTTTGAAATAAAAAAATAGTATCATATTCAATGGCGAAATAAAAGACTTTAATGTATATTTGTATAGAATCTTGTTGACAATTTCATTGATTTGTCAGCAAGAAGTCATATAAAGTTGCGCTTGGAGGCAAATGAGGCATGAGTATAAGATCAATCACTAGATTAATTGGTAACAGAAGTAAAATGCAATTCCCAGAGCATAGGGAGGTCGTTAGAGGCGTAGGTGCTGACAGTATGGTCCTTCTTAAAAACAATGGGATTTTGCCAATGAATAAGTGCAAAGTGGCTTTATTTGGAGCTGGAGCTATAGATACCATGTACTGTGGAATATTTTTTAATAATGTTACCACTGATGGAAATGTCAGTGTGAAGGAAGGATTATTAAAAAACGGATTTACTTTTTCCACCGATACATGGCTGGCAAAGATGGAAAAGGCTGTTAAACAGAATGAAAAAGAGGAAAAGGCATTAAAAAAAGGGGCAAAAGAGTTTCCTGGGAAATGCTACAGAACCCCTGAGGTTCCAATTTCTGAAGCAGATTTGGCAGAGTCTATATTAGGTACTGACACATGTATATACGTATTGCGCCATGGCATTGAAAAAAAAGAAAAAGCTAGCGATGAGCTGTTTAAGCTTTCTAATGTGGAGCGTGATAATCTTCAAAAGCTTACAGAAGCATTTGATAATGTTGTTTTAGTGTTAAATTCTACAATGCTGGAAATTGCTCAGTTTGCAAGGGCAAAGGCTATAAAAGCCATTATTTTTATGGGCCTTCCAGGAATGGAGGCTGGAAATTCCCTTGCCGATGTCCTTACAGGAGCAGTTAATCCAAGTGGCAGATTGACCTGCACATGGGCCAAAAAGTACAAGGATTATTCAACCTGCTACAGTCCTGCCATTTTAAATAAAAATGAAAAAGACAATGAGATAGACTACAAGGAAGGTATCTATGTTGGATACCGCTATTTTGATACATTTCAAGTAGCACCGCTGTATCCGTTTGGTTATGGCTTAAGCTACACTACTTTCGATATGCGGCTTGAATATCTGGAGGCAAGCTGGATGTCAGTAGTATTAAGAGTTAAGGTAGAAAATACAGGTAATCACGCTGGAAGACAGGTAGTGCAGGTTTATTGTTCTCAACCTGCTGGAAGCTTTGAGAAACCATATCAGGTTTTGGTAGGCTTTGGCAAAACAGGAAAGCTTAAGCCAGGGGAGAACGAGGATGTAACAATAAAAATACCGATTATGTCCCTTTGTTCCTTTGATGAAGAAACTACAGCCTGGGTAATGGAAAAAGGCGACTTTTTGCTAAGAATAGGCGAAAATTCTAGAGATGCCAAGCTTAGTGGAAAAATTGTACTTGATAAACTGACTACTATAAAACGAGTTGCCAAGGTCATGGAACCATCCAAAAAGCTAGAGTTTCTAACACCACCGCCAAGAAACGATATAGAGGAGGGATACATACTGGTAACCTCCTTATCAGGTGATGATTACAACTCAGAAAAAAAGTATGTGGAGCAGAACACAGAGGTTATAACCTATGTTCCAGAGGGAAGCAATTATACCTCATATATAAACAAGAATCCTTATGGAATAGGTGATAAGGTTCATGAGACAATAAAGTATGTGAAGCCTTGTAAAAGTACCACCTTTATTGATGTAATAAAAGGAAATGTGTCAATGGAGGCATTTGTATCTTCTTTGTCCCCAGAAATACTTGCAAGAATTTGCTGCGGGGTTGTAAATGAAAGCAAGGTTGATAGCAAAAACAGGTTCAACTTTGACTTTAGCGTGGAAAAAAAGCAGCTTGGAATTTCAGCAAGAACAACGGATCAGTTTGAATCAACGCTAGGTATACCAAGTGTCAATATCGCTGATGGCCCGTCCGGCCTCAGGATAGAGAACGTGCCATGCACATGCTTCCCGTCCCCAATCAACATGGCTCAGACATGGGACATGGGGGCTATGGTGAGAATGGGCAGAGCCTATGGTAGGGAGATGGAATTTTATGACATTGATTATGCAATAGCTCTTGCACTTAACATAGATAGGAATCCTATGAGAAGTAGAGCCTATGAATTCTATTCGGAAGACCCTGCATTGGCTGGCATAATGGGAGCAGGCTTTGTCATGGGAATAAAGAGATATGAGGGCAGAAATGTAATTATGAAAAATCTTGCCTCATATAATCAGGAAAGCAATACTACTGATGTAAATATTAATGTTTCTAGAAGAGCTTTCGGCGAGTTATACCTAAGACCATTTTCAGCTTGCCAATTTACAGTACGTCCGGCAGGGGTATTAAACTCAGGCAATAGATTAAACAACAATTATTCATCCTCTCAGCGGGGACTAAACACAGATATAATTCGAAGCGACTGGGGATTTGATGGCTTTGTTTTGTCTGATTGGGGCTCACAGTCTGAAAAGGCATATGATTTACATGCAGGCTGTGACATAATCATGCCAGGCTACGAGCCTGATAAGATTTTAGAGGCAATGCTTGAAACAGCTCCAACATTTGCAGAAGATGGTTATGTGGAGACAGTAGAAAAATGCTTTGTATTCAATGAGCCAATGATAAAATATGAAAGATGGGGCTCCTTCCTTCCAGATAAAAATGGAAAAGATACTGTTGTTACCTACGTGCAGCCTGATGCTAAGTTAAATGACAAGGTTGTAAGAATGAAGGAGGAAGGCGTTTGCACCATAGAAAATGTGGAAAATGGTATGAAAATAACCTACCGGGGAACAGATAGAGGGGCATATCTTTCATTGGGAGATTTGCAGCAGGCTGTCATTCATTTCCTAAATGAAATAAAAAATTCTGCGGCTATGAAAAGATTAATGGAGCAGGCCAATATTTAGCTAAAAATCACTTTAAATTTTTACATCCCTCGTTTACAATAAAACTATTCTGTTAAGTATTATTGTAAACGAAGGGAGTTTTTTTATGTTTGCGGAAATAATGGCTATAGTTATATTTGTGGCTATGTTTGTACTTATAGTGTGGGATAGATTTCCAAAGCATTACGTTACACTTAGCTGCGGAGCCTTAACTAGCATATTTGTATTTGGTGTAGGAATGAGAAGTCTACATGCCTTTGTGGAAACACTGGCAGTGGGAGGCATTTTTAAAACAAGCTTTTGGTATGCTGCAGGAGAATCGGCAGAGCAGACTTCTGGTGTAAACTGGGCCACTATTATATTCCTTTGGGGAATGATGGTAATGGTTGAAGGTATGGCTGAGGCAGGCTTTTTTGATTGGCTATGTCTAAAGATTGCTAAGCTTGCACACTATGAGCCAGTAAGGATTTTTGTGGCTTTCATGATTCTATCTTCAGTGCTTGCCATGTTTATAGATTCAATAACTGTTATTTTGTTTTTAGCAGCAGTTACAATCAGACTGGCTCACACCTTAAAATTCAATCCAGTGCCTGTGATAATGGCAGAGATTTTCTGTGCGAATCTTGGAGGAAGTGCCACTATGTGTGGTGATCCACCAAATATCATCATAGGAACATCCCTTGGATACTCTTTCTCAGATTTTGTCTTAAATACAGGAGTAATTGGTGCTGTATCACTTGTGATTATCATTTTATATTTCTATTTTACTATGCGAAACAGATTGCAGGACCCTTCTGACAAGGTTAATCCTAATAGCATTGACGTAGAAATAAAAATTGACAATATGAAAGAATTTTTGACCAGCACAATTATTTTCTTAATTGCAGTAGTGTTGCTTATTACTCATGCTGCTACAGGATTAACAGTTGCATTTATTGGCACATTTATTGCCATTATCACTCTTATAGCTTCTGGACGCAAAGCCCTAACACTACTAAAGAGGGTGGATTATTTTACACTACTTTTCTTTATTGGCCTATTTATTGTTGTAGGTGGCTTAGAGGAGACCGGGGTGTTAGTTGTTATAGCTGAATTCATAGCAAAGGTTTCAGGTGGAAACGCCCATTTGATGATTGCAATTATTCTTTGGGTTAGTGCCATTGCATCAGCATTTATTGACAACATACCATTTTCAGCAACTATGATTCCTGTTATCAGAACTCTTGCTGCAACAACAGGTGTGGATTTATCAACAATGGCATGGACCCTAGCTATAGGAACTGATATAGGTGGAAGCATGACACCTATAGGAGCAAGCGCAAATGTTGTAGGTATTTCTACAGCAGGTAAATCAGGATACCCAATTAGCTGGGCTACATACTGTAAGGAATTGGTTCCAGGAACAATAATAGTATTGTTTGTTTCTATGGTATGTATATTCTTCAGATACCTTTAGTAAGCTTCTCGACTTATTTACATTAATCATATAAAATAAAAATATAAAGATACTGAAAGGGGGTTAGTTTATGGGGCAGTTTATTATTTCAGTAGGTAGGGAGTACGGAAGTGGCGGTCACGCTATTGCCACTATTTTGGCTGAAAAATTTAATGTGCCATTATACGATCGAAATATGTTAGATCAGATGGCAGAGAAAAATGGTATAGACGCAGAGGATTTGCACAAACATGAGGAAACGAAAAGGCAGGGGCTCACTCGCACAGTTCGAGGCCATTCATCTAGTGTTCAGGACCACATTGCTCAGCTTCAGTTTGATTTCATTAGAGAAAAGGCTGAAAGTGGGGAGAGCTTTGTTGTGGTAGGACGTTGTTCGGAAAACGTCCTGCGAGAGCATCCAGCACATATCTCGTTATTTATCAGAGGTGATGAGGCTGCCAAAACAGAGCGAATCTGTAGATTGTACAAGCTAAACAAATTAGAAGCAAAGGCTAAAATGTACAGGCATGACAAGAAAAGAAAGGCATATCACAACTACTATTCCAAGACGAAATGGGGAGATAGCAGGGGATATGATTTCTGTATTAACAGTTCACTCATGGGAGTTGAAGCAACAGCGGAAGCTTTGTATAAAATGTTATCTGATTATTTAAATAGCAAAGAAAATTAGTTTTAAGGGATGAAGGGGAATAATGTATAGTGTATTTCTTGTTGAGGATGAAATTGTTATCCGAGACGGCTTGAAAGCCAGCTTTCCATGGGGACAGTATGGCTTTTCATATGTTGGCGATGCTGCTGATGGGGAGGTTGCACTGCCACTTATTAGACAGACAAAGCCAGATGTTGTAATTACTGATATTAGGATGCCATTTATGGATGGTATTTCTCTTTCAAAGATGGTAAAGAAGGAGATGCCTAATACAAGAATTATCATAATCAGTGGCTTTGATGATTTTTCATATGCTCAAGAGGCTATCAGTATAGGTGTAGATAATTATCTTCTCAAGCCTATTACAAAGGATAAGCTTGGGGAAGTAATGTCCGAGGCTAAAAACAGGTTGGATAAAGAAAACGAAAAGGATAGTTATCTGGAACAGTTTAAGGCTGAAAGTCAGGAGTATGAGCAGTTTGCCAGGGTTAAGTTTTTTAACAAGCTGGTGAGTGGGGCAATGCCTGTTTCAGAGGTATACGAAAAGTCAGAAGAATTAGGCTTGGCCTTGGATTCCACATTCTATAATTTGGTTCTAATAAATTTCTCTCCTATGACAGAGGCAATTTCTGCGCCTGTATATTCAAAGCATATGGCGAACATTTCGGAACAGTTAATGCAGTACCTAAAGTGCTGTAAGGAATATATTGTTTTTCATCCATATGTGGATACCTATGCAGTTATAGTCAAAGGGGACGAATCAAATATCCAAAATTACACACAAAATTTAATAAAAAATATCGAAAGACGATGTATTGATTATGACGAAGAATTGCGCTGGTATGTGGCTCAAAGTGGCAGCATTACACGTTTTTCTGAGTTTGCAGCAGCCTTTCAGCTTGCCAATAAAAGATTGAGTTGTAGATACATGAATCCAACTGGCCATATTTTTACAGATGATGATATTATCAGGATTCAAGAGAGCAACAAGGATAGTAATGCCTCTATTGATCAGCGGCTGGTGCTGTTGTTTTTGGAGAATGCAGAGGAAACTGAGATAGATGGTTTCTTGGATAATCTTATTAACAAGCAAACGAAAAACGCACTAAATTCCAATTTGTTCTGCAAATATTTTGGCATGACAATGTATATGTGTGTCTGTGATTATCTGAAGAAGATAGGTCTTAATCCAGATGATGTTCTTGATAGAAATATGCGAGTGGTATTGGAAAATGAATCACGCAATACAGTACTGCCTAGCGTCAGAAAAATGTTGGAAGCAGCTATAGCCAGCCGCAAAAAGGTTACTGGCAAGCAGACTAAATCCCAGCTAAGTGAAGCTATCAAGTATGTAGACAATCATTATCAGGACTCAACACTATGTCTAAATGATGTTGCTAAGGAAATTGATATGTCTCCAAGCTATTTGTCTGCAATGTTTTCAAGGGAGACCAAAACAACCTTTGTGGAATATATGACTTTAAAGAGAATGGAAAAAGCAAAAGAATTGTTGCTGACAACCAAGGCAAAGGGGCATGAAATTTCTGAGCAGGTGGGCTACAAGGATCCTCATTATTTTAGTTATATTTTCAAAAAAACTTATGGTTTAAGTCCTAAGGAATTTAGGCTTCAGGGGCAGGAAAATGATTGTGAAAAATAAAGGCAGAAAACAAAAGCCTACAATGAGTATTTTGTTGCATAGGCTAATAGCGGTCATTCTTATACCTATGAGTATTGTAATTACGATACTCATAGGTATCTTATGTTGGTATACTTTTCAGTATAGAACGATTCTTCATAACGTAACTGCGGCCTCAGAGTTTAACCAGAATTTTAAAAGTGATGTGGACCTTAGAATGTTTTATTATGTAAGTGATAGTGCTTATGCGAACGGAAAACCTCTTGAGGAAGTGGAGCAGGCCCGGGAATTGGCGGAGCAGCTTTTGGGGCAAACTACGGAAAAAGAAAGTATAGATTCAATTGAATCAGTACGTGATTTATGTGTCACCCTGGAAAAGAGAATGGTGGAAATTGATAATGCCGAGACCTATGATGAGGGAATGACACAGCTGGAAAACAACATATATATTCTTACTGATTTGATACAGACCTATATGTATGATTATTTATACTATGAATCTGTTTATCTAAGTAAGCTTCAGAGTAAAATTACCATTCAGGTGGAATACATAGTATTTGCCATAGTTGCACTTTTTATCTTAGTGGTCATTGGAATTTTGCTTTATGTTTCCAAAATAACTGAGGGAATCACAGTTCCTTTGAATAAATTGACTAATAGGGTTGAGGACATAACAGCTGGAGATTTTGAAGTAAAGCCGCCAGTAGAGGCAACTGAGATAGAGCTGCAAAAGCTTTCCGATGGTTTTGAGGAGATGGTTGGAAAGTTGAATTCCTTAATTGATGAAAATAAAAGGGTGGAAAGAAGAAAGAGGCATGCGGAGCTTGAATTGCTACAGGCCCAAATTAATCCACATTTTTTGTATAATACATTGGATACAATCATTTGGCTGATTGAGGCTGATAAGAAGCAAGAAAGCATTTACATGGTTAGCTCACTGTCTGACTTTTTTAGATATTGCCTTAGCAGGGGCAAGGATATTATCTCCCTTCAGGAGGAGGAAAGACATGTACTTAGCTATCTTGCCATACAAAAAATAAGGTATCAGGATAGAATGGATTATGAGGTAAATATCCCAGAGAGCCTATATCAATACGCTATTCCTAAATTGACCTTGCAGCCATTGGTTGAAAATAGTATATACCACGGCATCAAGCTTCAAAGAGAAAAGGGAATAATTAAAGTGGACGCAGTGGATGTAGGTGAAAAAATAGAATTGACTGTTAGAGACAATGGCGCAGGCATGACGGAAGAAAGGCTGCAAGAAATGCGCCTTGCAATTGAAAAGGGTGAAAAAATTGGTTTTGGTCTCAGAACAGTCCATGAGAGAATGCAGCTTTTATTTGGTGAAGAATATGGGCTGACAATTTCTAGTACAGAAGGTGTTGGTACTACCATAACAGCAATAATTCCAAAGTTAAAGCAGGATGAAAAGGGGATAATAAATGCTTAAATGTAAAAAATGCATAGCGGCTTTCCTTACTGTGATATTAATGTTTTGCTTGATTTCTTGTGGGGAAAAAAGTGAGAATAGTGAAAAAGATGAAAATACTAATCTGATTGTTATTGGCTTTTCTCAGCCGGGGGCTGAATCTGCTTGGCGAGTTGCTCTTACGGATTCAGTAAGGGAAGCATTCACAGAGGAGCGAGGATATAAGCTCATATATAAGGATGGACAGTCTAAGCAGGATAATCAAATCCGCGATATTAGGACTTTTATTCAACAGGGGGTTGATTACATCATTCTTAGTCCTATAGTTGAAACTGGCTGGGACACAGTGCTGCTAGAAGCAAAGCAAGCCAATATTCCAGTAATTATATGTGATAGAAACGTGGTGGTTTCAAATGAATCCCTTTATACCGCTTTTGTGGGCTCGGATTTTAAATCGGAGGGAGAAAAGGCGGTTGCCTTTTTGGAAGAAAAATATGCTTCATCAGAAGAGGAGATAAATATTGTTCATATAAAGGGAACGCTGGATTCCTCAGCCCAGCTTGGAAGAACAGGGGCGTTGGAAAAGGCGGTTCTAGAACATGATAATTGGAATATAATTGCAGAAAATTGTGGGGAATTTACCAAGGCAAAGGCTCGTGAAATCATGCAAAACATATTGCTGGAGGTTGATGCAAGTAGCATAGATGTTATTTATTGTGAAAATGACGAGGAAGCCCTTGGGGTTATGGCGGCATTAAACGAAGCGGGCATAGCTTATGGAAAGGATGAAAATATTACTATTATTTCCTTTGATGGAACAAGGAATGCATTGGAACAATGCCTTAATGGTAAAATAAACTATGTGGTGGAATGTAATCCCCTGCAAGGACCGTATCTTTTTAATATAATCGAGATGCTGTCGGCTAAAAAGACGGTCCCTAAGATTACATACATATATGAAAATGCTTTTGAACAAGAAGATTTGAGTGAGGACTTTATAAAAAATAGGAAATACTAGTCTTTGTAGGGAATGGTAATGGATTTTCCGTTGCCATTCTTTTTTATGTCCAACATTGTAAGCCCACATTCCCTGCCTAAGTTTTTGCCAGGTGTTAAATCACATGTGTAAACAGGAAAAGTACCATCATAGGTAATACTGTCATCATCTAAATAAATAGCGCTAACAAAATTGTAGGCTTTGCTCAAAAATCTGTTGATGGTACTAGTGGCTCTGTAATTAACGCCAATTGGTTCACTAGAAGGACAGAACAGAAAACATTCATCTATTATATTAAGATCAGCATCTCTAATGGCATCTAGAAAGCCTCTAAAGCTTGTTATAGAGGCATAATCATCACTGGTGAATATTCCCCCTAATGACTTGTGCCCTGCGTTAATCAACCGTCTTGCCATCATATAGCCCTTGTTGTAATAATCCATACCAACAATGGTAGGAGAGTAGAGGTTAGTAGGTGCAGAAGCTATAAAAATAGCAGGAATAAGTCGCTTTAGTATAGTCTGCAGCAAATCACTGTTTACGGATGGCAAAGCAGAGCGGGCTGGCTGAATTATAAGTCCACAGTAGACATCTTCAATTAATAGTTGAAGATATTTTCGCTCAATTTGATAGCTATTTTGGGTTTCGAAAAACTCTACCTCATATTTATTCTTGGTGAGAACTGAGCTGATTTCAGCATAAATACTGTTTTCTTTTTGATCATCCCTTGGGAGCAGAACCATTATTGTATTGGATTTTGATGTAATTCCTTTGCTGATGATTTTATTACCACTTCCCCAATGTTTTTCAATGATTCCTTGCTCCTCTAATAAAGCTAAAGCCTGTCGGACGGTAGCCCTACTGACCTGGTACATAGCTGCAAGCTGCTGTTCTGTTGGCAGATTTGAATCTATAGAATATTTATTCTCAAGAATTTCCTGCTTTAGCTTTTCTTTAAGTAATATATACTTTGGAATCACAAAAATACCCCCATTTTTTAAAGAGATTAAACATTTATCT
Source organism: Pseudobutyrivibrio ruminis (assembly GCA_015057305.1). Classification (GTDB taxonomy): domain Bacteria; phylum Bacillota; class Clostridia; order Lachnospirales; family Lachnospiraceae; genus Pseudobutyrivibrio; species Pseudobutyrivibrio ruminis_F. Next base: position 35,143 of record SVES01000029.1, read on the forward strand.
ATTAAATAATAACATAAAAAGGTCATAATTGGTATGTAATTTGTATATTTCATCAGCATACCAATCATAAAATAATCACAATTTATTCTAAAAATTTTCACTGTTAAGAATGAGGAAATCGCACTTTATGAAAATTGGTACGGTAAATATTATATTTTATAAAATTGGTACTATCGTAAAAATAGAAACAATCCTTTTTAAGAAAAATCCATTGCTGGCAGTTTGGGCAAATGTTAAATTGTCTCCAGAAAACAAAAGAGCCCCGTAGAGGGTAAGGAGAAGGAAGGAGATACCTTATGAAAAAAAGATTAGTAGCAGGAATGCTCGTAAGCCTTATGGCTGCATCAATGGTAGCATGTGGAAGTAGCTCAGATACAGCAACAACTGACACAGCAGCTGATGCCGGAGCAGACACACAAACAGAAGCAGCTGAGGATACAGCAGCTAGTGGGGATTTGATCACTGTTGGATTCGCTCAGGTTGGCCATGAATCTGATTGGAGAACAGCTTCTACAAATTCAGTTCAAGCTGCATTCTCAGAAGAAAATGGATATGATCTTCAGTTTGTAGACTGCGACAACGACTCTGCTAAACAGATTGAAGCAGTTAGACAGTTTATACAGGATGATGTTGATTACATCGTAATTGATCCTATTGTTTCAACTGGTTGGGATACAGTACTTACAGAGTGCGAGGATGCAGGAATTCCTGTAATCGTTATTGATAGAACAATCGATGATAGTGATAAGTATGTATCATGGGTTGGTTCTGAATTCATGAACGAAGGTCTTGCAGCTGGTACATGGTTAAAGGATTATGCAGCAGCTAAGGGAATCACAGATTTAAATATTCTTGTAATTGAAGGCTCTAATGGTTCATCAGCTCAGATTGGACGTACAGATGGCTTCAAGAAGATTGCTGATGCAGAAGGCTGGACAATTCTTGATTCTCAGGATGGTGACTTTACACAGGATGGCGGACAGCAGGTTATGGAATCATACTGCAAGTCATATGAAGGTCAGTTCAATGTAGTTGTTTGTCAGAACGATAACGAAGCATTTGGTGCTATGGACGCAATGAAGGCAGCTGGTGTTTCTTATGGTGTTGACAAGGATGTAATCCTTATTTCCTTCGACGCTTGCAAGGCTGGTCTTGAGTATGTACAGTCAGGCGATATCAATGCAGATTTCATGTGCTATCCACTTCAGGGAGAGTATTGTGCAGCAATCGTTCAGCAGCTTGAAGCAGGCGAGACAGTTGCAAAGCAGACATTCATGACAGAGCCATGGTATGTTGCAGAAGATATACTTGAAAGCATTACATATACAAACAATGCTGGCGAGGAAGTAACAGAGGAGCTTGTGGTAGTAACAGACGCTGCTTCACAGGCATCATACTAAATCCTACATAGGTATTTCATGGGGAAGGACAATCTCCTTCCCCATTTATTTAAGTAAGTGTTTATGAGTAACTAGCGTAAAAATGAGGAAAGTGGAGAAAGAATATGGATGAAAATTTGTTGATTACTATGAGAGATATATCCAAATCCTTTCCTGGTGTTAAGGCACTTAGTCATGCTCAGTTCACCTTAAGAAAAGGCGAAATACATGCATTGATGGGCGAAAATGGTGCTGGAAAATCTACTCTTATTAAAGTTTTGACAGGCGTGTATTCTCTTGATGCAGGTGAGATTCATGTGGCAGGTTTTGATGGACCAGTGGTAAATCATTCTACATTAGATGCACAGGAAAAAGGAATAGCAACAGTTTATCAAGAGGTTAACCTATGTCCCAACCTTACTGTTGCAGAAAACTTGTTTATTGGTAGAGAACCAAAGACAAAAATAGGAACCATCGATTGGCGCAAGATGAATAAGCGTGCCAAGGAAATAATGGATGGCTTAGAGATTGATATTGATGTGACTATTGCATTGGAAAATTATTCTCTCGCAATTCAGCAGATGATAGCAATTGCAAGAGCTGTAGATATGGAATGTAAGGTTCTTATATTGGATGAGCCAACATCTTCATTGGATGATAATGAGGTGGAAAAGCTATTCAAAGTAATGAGAGACCTTAAAGCAAAGGGAGTTGGAATAATATTTGTTACACATTTCTTGGAGCAGGTATATGCCGTATGCGATACAATTACCGTCTTGAGAAATGGAGAATTTGCAGGTGAGTATTCAGTTGAGGAAATGCCTCGAGTAAAGCTTGTTGCGGCAATGCTTGGTAAGGATTTTGATGACTTGGCATCCATTAAAAAAGAGGGCCTTGGAAATATTTCTGATGAAGTGGTAGTTGAGGCGAAAGGCCTTAGCCATAAGGGAACCATAAAACCATTTGATTTTGAAATAAAGAAAGGTGAAGTGGTTGGTGTTACAGGCTTGCTTGGCTCGGGACGTTCCGAGATGGTTAGATGCATTTATGGTGCAGATAAGGCTCAGACTGGTTCGCTAAAGATGAAAGGCAAGGAGCTAAACATTAAGGAGCCCCTTGATGCGATAAAGGCTGGAATGGGGTATTTGCCAGACGATAGAAAGGCTGATGGTTGCATAGGTGATTTATCTGTAAGAGAAAACATTATACTGGCACTTCAAGCTAGGAATGGGCTGTTCAAAAAGATTCCAGTTTCTAAGCAAAATGAGATTGCAGACAAATTTATAGAAATGTTGCAGATAAAAACAGCTTCCAGGGAAACACCTATCAATCAGCTTTCAGGTGGAAATCAGCAGAAGGTTATTCTTGCAAGATGGCTGTGTACACATCCAGATTTCTTGATTTTGGATGAACCAACACGAGGAATAGATATTGGTACGAAAACTGAGTTCCAGAAATTAGCATTGAAATTTGCAGAAGAGGAGGGCATGAGTATCGTGTTCATTTCTTCTGAAATCGAGGAGATGCTTCGTACCTGTACTAGAATGTATGTAATGCGTGATGGCGCACAGGTTGGAGAAATCTCAGGGGAGATGACTCAAGAATCAGTAATGGCAGCTATCGCAGGAGGTGTGTAAATGGAAAACTTTAAGAAGCTGACAAAACAACCTTTATTTTTACCTATCTTCTGCATGATTTTGGTGCTGTTAATCAATCTGATTAAATCGCCATCATTCTTTGCAATAAGTGTTAATAATGGTGTTTTGTATGGTAGATTAATCGATATTTTAAATCGAGGCTCTGAAATTGCAATTTTAGCAGTAGGTCAGACCCTTGTAGTTGCAGTTTCTGCAGGAACAGATATTTCGGTAGGTTCTGTTATGTCACTATCTGCTTGTAGTTGTTGTATGCTTTTAGCTGGATATGGTAACAACTCGGTAACAACACTGGCTGTTCCAATGGCAGTAGGAATGTTATTCGGCATACTTATGGGTGGAGCCTGCGGTGCTATGAACGGTGCCTTGGTTGCAAAGCTAAAAATACAGCCTATGGTTGCAACACTGATTTTATTTACGGCGGCAAGAGCCATTGGATTATTACTTTGCAACAATCAGATTACCTATATAAGATATGAGCCATACAAATATTTAGGAAATTTCATTCCAGGATGTCCAATTCCTACTCCTTTATTTGTGGCTATAATTGTAATTTTGATTGTGGCAGTTTTACTTAAAAAAACAGCCCTTGGCCTTTATATCCAGTCTGTTGGTATTAACGGAAGGGCAGCAAGAATATCAGGAATTAATTCAGATGTAATATGCTTTATTTGTTATTTAATCTGTGGCTTATGCGCCGGAATAGCTGGTATTGTGGCATCATCAAGAATATATTCAGCTGATTCCAATAATATAGGACTTAACTATGAATTGGATGCAATCCTTGCAGTTGCCTTGGGTGGAAATTCACTTGGTGGCGGTAAATTCAATCTTGCTGGTTCCATTATTGGTGCATACACAATACAGGCAATTACAACAACACTTTTGGCTATGGGCGTATCAACCGATAAGGCGCCAGTATTTAAAGCAATCATAGTTATTATTATTGTAGTAGTTCAGGCTCCTGCATTTAAGGCTTACATGGCAGCAAGAAAGGCTCAGAAGGCTCAGATAAAGGAGGCAGCATAATGAAAACTAAGAAAAAACTTGATTCTAACACAGTGCTGATTATCATCACCATTTGCTTATTTGTTTTCATGTACACTATAGGCTGCGTTATTTATCAGGATAAGGGTTTTGGTAATCTTCAAACATTTTTGAATGTATTAATAAACAATGCAGGCTTGATATGCGTCACCTGCGGTATGACCTGCGTAATGCTAACTGGCGGTATAGATATTTCTGTAGGTTCAGTTATTGCCATGGACTGCATGCTTTTGGTATATGGAATGACAGAGTGGCACATGGGTGCAGTGCCTATGGTTATTCTGGTATTAGTTATAGGCTTGGTGTTTGGTGCAGTTCAGGGATTTTTAGTTGGTTATCTGGAAATCCAGCCATTTATAGTAACAATGGCGGGAATGTTTTTTGGCCGAGGAATGACAGCAGTTATTTGCTCAGGTCAGATTTCAATAACCGAAGCAGATAATCCACTATTTTACTCATGGGCTAATGCCAAGATAAATTTACCTGAATTTTTAGGAAGAGTGAACAAACATGGAAAGATTGTAGTTCCATATATGCGTCCAACAGTAATTATTGCCATTGTTGTATTGATTGTGATATTCCTAATGCTTAAATATACAAAATTCGGACGTAATCTGTATGCAGTTGGTGGAAATCAAACATCAGCAACAATGATGGGACTTGATGTTAAAAAGACAAAGATGCTTTCTCATATCCTATCATCCTTCCTTTGCTCAATAGGTGGAATCCTATATTGCTTAAACACTATGTCTGGTTCTGTTAATCAAGCTACGGGCCTGGAGATGGATGCTATTGCATCAGCAGTAATAGGCGGAACCCTATTGACAGGTGGTGTGGGTAATGTTATCGGTTCACTATTCGGTGTGTTGATAAACGGTACAATTACAGTATTGGTTAATACAAATGGTAAGCTTTTATCAAGTTGGGCGAATATTGCCACAGCAGCTCTCCTATGTATATTTATAATATTGCAGTCAGTTTTCGCGCTGGTAAAAGCTAGAAGAAGTAAATAACTTTCTTTTTCTTTAACTTAATCCTTCAACATAGGAAAGAACAGATATTGATATGTCTGTTCTTTCTTTGTGTAAAAAAACATTTTATTCACCATAATTACATATTTATTGCTTTAAAAATGAAGTATTATATAGGTGTAGGAAAAGGAGCTAAGTATGAAAGATAAAGTGTTTAAGAATAGCTTAAAAAGCCAAATGCTTAAAATGACATTGGTGCCATTGACCCTAATGACTATAGTGATTGCAGCGGTTAGTGCTACAATTTTGCAAACGGCAATAACCAAGCAAATTGAATCTGAATTGATACATGATGCAGATTTGTTGGAATCGGTTTTTGATGAGTTTTATGAAGGGGAATTTCATATCGAAGAAGATGAGGATGGAAATCTTGAATTATACAAGGGCGAACAAAAGCTTAATGGGAAAGATACCCTTATGGCTAAGATGTCAGAAAAGCTAAATATAGATGTTTCTATTTTCTACAAGGATACTAGAATTTTAACAACGCTTGTGGATGAAAAGGGAAACAGCGCAGTAGGAACAAAAGCAGCGGCAGTTGTTAATAATGATGTTATCAAGGAAGGAAGTAGTGCTTTTTATGATAATGTATTAGTATATAACACAAAAAGCTTTGCTTACTATAAGCCTATTATAATGGAGGGCGAAGATACAGTTGGAATGATAGCGGTTTGCCGTTCTGGGGAGGATGTCAAATGGCAGGTCATTAACTATGTATTTCCAGTTATAATGGTTTGCGTTGTTGTGGCAATTTTCTTTGGTTTTATTATGGTTCGATTTAATCGTAAGCTGGCAGATAGAATCTTTAAAATGGACAGATACATGAATCGATTGGCTAATGGCGAGTTTGATTATGAAATGCCAAGAGAGTTGATGAAAGAGGATGACGAAATCAAGAGTCTTGCAACGGATGGCAAACGAATGGCGAGATCAATTAAAACCTTGGTGGAGTATGATGCTTTGACAGAGCTTAACAATCGTAGGTCAGCTGATAAGAAGCTATCTGACATACGTATAAAGGCAGTGGAAATGGGGATGAAGTATTGCGTCTGTATTGGAGATATTGATTTCTTTAAAAAGGTTAATGATACATACGGCCATGAAATGGGAGATGTGGTTCTTAAGTCAGTTGCAGATAAGCTGAAAAAAGGAATGACAGGAAAAGGCTTTGTAGCCCGCTGGGGCGGTGAGGAATTTCTTCTTATATTTGAAAACAGGGAGCTTGATATTGCCACAAGAGAGCTTTCAATGATATTGGATGATATTCGCACAATATATGTACCTGATACAGATAGACAAATTACCATGAGCTTTGGACTTACTGCTTTAGTGCCAGGGGAAACAACAGATGATTCGTTGAACAGGGCAGATACAAATCTTTATGAGGCTAAAGAATCAGGACGAAATCAGATAATAAGTAAATAGACTATTTATAGCAAAATAAATGCCGCCAAGCATGAAAGCTTGACGGCATTTTGTTTACAGATCCTTAAATTCTGGATGACTAAATTCAATGCGAACTAATATAAAGCATATGATAAATGATAGGACATCTGCTACTGGGCCAGCATAAAGTACTCCGTCAAAGCCGAAAATTAAAGGCAGACAGATTATAAGTGGTGTTAAGAATAATACTTGTCTGGTTAGAGACATGAAGATACCCTTGTATGGCTTCCCAATTGATGTAAAGAAGTTTGATGAAAGTGGCTGCAGGAAAGCTGTACAAATACCAAATAAGAAAATTCTAAAATAGCGAGTACAAAAATCAAAGTATAAGTCACTTCCATCACCGAAAATTGAAACAATCTGGCGAGGGAAAAGCTGGAAGCAAAGCCAACTTATGGTGGTGATGCATGCGGCAAGCTTAATAGCTAGGTGGTATGCATCCTTAACTCTTTTATAATTCTTAGCGCCATAGTTAAAGCTGATGATTGGCTGCAATCCTTGGGAAATACCAATTACAAATGAAAAGCATATTCCGTTAACCTTTGAGATAATACCTGCACAGGTGATAGGGATATCCGCTCCGTATATAGACTGTGCACCGTAGTGTCCCATTACATGATTCATAACAATCTGAACCAACATCATTGCAATCTGATTGATAAATGGTGCAGTACCAAGGGATGCAATTGCGATTATTATTGACAGCTTAGGAATGAAGTGCGCCTTCTTTAGCTTAACAGTTTTGAATTTAGTAAGGTAGATAAGTACCATAAATCCAGAAATATATTGGCCAATGATGGTGGCAACGGCAGCACCAGTCATTCCCCATCCAAAGACTGCTACAAATAAGGCGTCAAGGATAGTATTGATGATGGCACCTACAAGGTTGATGGCCATTGTCATATTAGGACTACCATCTGCTCTTACCAAATGGCTACCGCCACCTGATAGAATGAAGAATGGAAAGCCTAAAGCGCATATTCTTGAGTATTCCATAGCGTATGGCAATATATTTTCTGTGGCGCCGCAGGCGATAAGAATAGGTTTTAAGAATAGTTCTGTAATAACGGCAAGAATCAGTCCACCGCAAAGCATTACAGTAACAGCATTTCCTATATAATATCCGGCCTTCTCTGTTTCACCTCTTCCCATTGAAAGATTAAATGTAGATGCAGCACCAATTCCGCAAAGCAGTGCAATAGATACATTTAAAATAGAAAGAGGAAACTGGATATTGGTGGCACCGTTTCCCAGTGACCCAACAAAGTTTCCGATAAATAATTGATCCACCATATTGTATAGTGAACCTACTAGCATTGCGATAATGCTAGGTATAGCAAATTTGCGAAGAAGTGTGCCCACTGGCTGGACGCCAAGTGGATTTGTTTGTGTTTTTTCTCCCATATAAGTGTTCCTTCTATAATTAATATTACAATTAAGCTCTAGTCCATCTTCCGCTGGCGCCACATGGCAAGACTAAGCCAGATTCTGATACAGGAAGGCCAATTTCGTCTGCTGTAACAGTACCAGGATGATTTTTGAGTAGAGCGGTGCTGATCATATAATTTAAAACAGCTGGTTGAAGTCCTGTTGTATATGAATTTACCAGGAAGAATAGTGCGTCTTTAGATAAAATCTGTTCACAAAGCTGAATAAAAGGGAAAATATCGTCTTCGATTTTCCAAATTTCATTTTTGGAGCCCCTTCCATATGAAGGTGGATCCATTATGATTCCATCATATGTGTTGCCGCGGCGGATTTCTCTTTCTACAAATTTTCGACAATCGTCAACAAGCCATCTGATTGGCGCATCTGCGAGATTTGAGGAAGCCGCGTTTTCCTTGGCCCATTGTACCATTCCTTTTGAGGCATCTACATGGGTGACTTGTGCTCCGGCAGCAGCGGCTGCTAGTGTAGCACCTCCAGTATAAGCAAAAAGGTTAAGTACTTTAATAGGGCGTTTATTTTCTTTTATTTCGTTATATATAATAGAAGAAAACCAATCCCAGTTAACAGCCTGCTCGGGAAATAGACCGGTGTGTTTAAAAGCAAAAGGCTTTAGATTAAATGTTAGACTATGATTGCATACTGGATAGCTTATAGTCCATTGCTCAGGCAAATCAAAAAATTCCCATTCGCCACCACCCTTGTTTGAACGGTGATAGTGAGCGTTAAGCTTCTTATAATAATGTGACTCTTTTGCGGTGTTCCATATGACCTGAGGATCTGGGCGCAACAAAACATATTTGCCCCAACGCTCCAGCTTTTCCCCAGAGCTACAATCTATAATTTCGTAATCTTTCCAATTATTTGCTACTTGCATAAAAATCGTAACCTTTCTAATATATATGTAAGACTTCTCTTGGAAGCCATTTATCTAATCACTTGGATTATTATACTTGAAGATTGTTATTCTTCAATGATTTCTAGATAAAAAAATATCTATCAACCGCAATATATAGTTATTTTAAAGATTGTATCTAATAAAAAACAATTTTTTTATTCTTTTTCTTGCAGATAATCCTATTCTCGTGTATATTATTACTTGCTGTGACATGATAGCTATGAAGCGTGAGGTTGCAACCCAGCTTGCTGTGGTTGGTTTTCCGTGGAGCGAATGTCAAGTTAGGAAACTGACGACAAGTCACTGTACAACAGAAAACCGTCCGCATCTGCGGAGACGACGTGTGAGAACTTGGTTCGAACTTTGAGTTTTAAACCATGATACACACGGGTAAGTGTACAGTCGC
>SVES01000030.1 GCA_015057305.1 Pseudobutyrivibrio ruminis
AATTCGTCCTCCTTCATCCTAGTATACAACCCTTTATTAGCCGCAGTGCTTACTTCTAATACAGCCTGTATGTTATTACGGTCTCCTGGACTATCAAGTGCTAAAGCCCTTGTGGCAAACTGTCTCACATCTCGCTCGCTAGCATTTTTCTTTAGAATCTTAAGTGCTAGGTAATTCTCTTTTTCAAGCTCACCTACAACAAAAATGTAAATCGGTATCTCTATTATACCACCAATCGAGTATATCCCACTTTCCTTCTTTTCAACTAGTGCACCTTCATCGCTCAGCTTTTGCAACAACTCCCTCGGACAAGAATCTCTGTAAAAGGAAATGCTAAGCTCTGACTTTGGTATTTCATCGACTGTCTTTCCTAGTCCTTTAAATATTAGTGAATACCCGATTACCTTGTAAAAATCATCAATCGTTAAGCTATCAGACGGGCTTTTGTACTCGATGATATTGTAAGTATTGTAGAACCGAGCCAGCGGATTATCTATAACCACATTGGGACTTTTCTTAATAATTAGGATGTCCATCCGCAGAGGCTTCCTAGAAAGCTCATACTCTGTGTTGAATTCTAAATACTCACGATACTCCCTTAGTTCTAATTCAAGACCACTATAGAACCCTGGATGCCATTGAATTTTTTCCATTTCTTACACCTTCATTATACATTATTTTCCACGTATTATCATTATAGAACATATTTTCGTCAAACGTAATGTTCGATTCGACTAAAAATACTAACTTATTAAAGGTTTTATTAGGAAAAATGCCCAGCCCAAGCTGGACAAAATCTTTATAGTGACAAGCTTGCTTTATCCGTGTTAGACTTAACTAAAGTAAATAATGCAACTGACGAAGATAAGGCTTATGGCATCGATAAATGGGCTCGTCTCTTTGCATCAAAAACGTGGGAGGATTTGCATATGTTAGCTCAAGAGAATTCACTTTTTGCTGAAGCAACAAAAACTGTACAACAACTCACTGATGATGACGCCATTCGAGAAGCATGCTTCCGTCGTGACGAACAACTAGCTTTAGAGGCTTACTTCAAGTCAACTATAGCTCAGCAGGAAGCGGCGCTCAAACAGAAGGATTCTGAAATAGCGAAAAAAGATTCCACCATTGCTGAGATGAGCGCTGAAATCGCAAAGTTGAAAGCTATGCTTGATAGTCAATAAATAATGCTACTAAAATAGCTCAGTGTCATTGTACACTGAGCTATTTTCATTAAAGCATTGTCAAATACTTCTTATATTCACTTTTGGGAATTCCCAAGGACTCCATAGCTTTTTCGGCAGAAACTTTAAAGCTTCGCATGACATTTCTTACAGATGATAAGCGCTCTTGTTCTAGACCTTGTGCTCTGCCAATGCGTTCATGCTCTTCATATTTATCTTTCATTAAATCATCTAATGCACTACCCATTAATTCGTCCTCCTTCATCCTAGTATACAACCCTTTATTAGCCGCAGTGCTTACTTCTAATACAGCCTGTATGTTATTGTGGTTTCCGGAACTATCAAACAGCAAAGTTCTTGCATTATACTTCCATATATTCCTCGTCTTTCTATATACTAATTACAAACACAACGATATATGCCGTAATTGCCAAAGCTTCTTTCAAGCTCAAAATATACATCTAATCCATAATGCTCCTTAAAAAATATGGTGTATCTATTGAATGATGCAGATCCTTCTTGGCTGAGAAGTTTTGACTTTCCCTCAGCCATAGAATATATAACAGAATCTATCCCAAGTGTTTCTTTTTGCTTTTCGCGTTCAGGATGCCCAACATCCCAGTTTCCTACACGAATTATATTATCCCATTGTCCTTCTTGGTATGCATATAGTGCTCCACGTGTGTCGATGTAAGGATAAGGTGCATTTGAGATATTATCCAACAAAATTACCTCATCTGTTTTTTCGCAATATTCTATAGCATCCTTCAAATCAGGATTGTAATAATTGACTTCCGCAATACTATTAAATATCTGGTTATTAATACTCATACAAATAAGCAAACAAATCAAAAATATATTTTCCTTAATTTGTTTCAATAATCTTACTATTGCCTTTTTTTCATATTGGAGTGAAACATCTTTCACACCACCTGCATAGAGTATAAAAACGAAACTAGCAAAAAGATATATAGGTCCACTAACCCACGCTGGAAACCTACTTCCTGACAGAAAATACCATATTAGTATTCCAGTTCCCATAATATTGATTAATGCAACTACTCTAGTATAGTCCTTTATTTTATATACAAATAAACTAGTTATTCCAATTGCTAGCATAATATAAAATTGTGTATACTTTTGGGAACCACGCCCTTGTCTAATTTTAACAATTTGTTCTATATTATAATTAACATCTTTGCTAGTCGGCTCAGTTTCATACTTATTGTGATTACTCATAACATCTAAGACACTTTCGAAATAGCCTTCATTAAAAAATGAATCGTTTATCTCATACTTTTTCATCATATCCCAGTCATTGTATGAAATCATAAAGCTAGATTCTTCAAAATATGTAGGATACTCTGACGGTAAATAGTCAATCACACTAGACCTTGTCTTATTTAATGCCCTATACTGACTTATCTCACCCCAATTATTATAAAATAATAAGTTAACTTGATATAAACAAAAAGATATGGCAACCGAGGCAATAATACATACCCCAAAATACTCTATTCTTCTAAATAAATTGCTTTTGCTTATTCCATTATGTTTTTTCCACGCGGATAGACCGTAACCTGCCACCAAAATCATTATATAAGCAATTACAACATAAAAACACTTATATCTAAATAGAGAGCCTAATACAAACAATAGCGTTCCCAATGCTATTTCAGCTATTTTTCCAATACAACTTTTACACTCTTTTTTATGTTTCCCTAAAACAAATAATTCCCCTATGCAAGCATCATAAAACAACAGTGTCCCCGCAAATGACAATAAAAAAGAGGAACGAGTATACTGCAAATTAAGCAGAAACATAGGCTGAAATATAATAGAAAAAATAATTGGATAACTTATTCTTATTTTTCGTTTCCAATTTATATTTTTCAGTATAAACCAATTATAGATAGAAAACGAAATCAACACAGATATTATTTCAAGACCAGTAAACCAATTTATTATTGGAAATGTTTTTTGCAGGAAAATAACTATAATACCTAAAAAATATGAACATACAAGTGTATAAGGTGTATTCTCTCTTGGTGTTCCTAATAATAATTGTGAAATAGTAAAATCATCTGCTCCTTCCCAGCGAATGCATTTATAAAATAGTGTTATCCCCAAAATTGCGCCTGTAATTAAAGCCGCATTTATAAATGGTTTATTTGGGATATTGCAAACTATTTTTTCAACAATCATCCTTACTTTTAGACTGATTAAATAGAATCTCACCCCCAAAAATGTAAAAATGCAAAGGCATTTTCCTATAATCCCCCAATTATACGAAAATACCAACGGTAATATCCACGATATAACAAAAATATCCACATTATAACAATTCGCTAATGATTTCCATGAAATATAAAATCTTCTTTCTTTCGAAAAAGTATATTCACCATGAGTTATTTTCCACACGACCAGAAGTGCTTTCCAAGCAAGAATAATCATCAACACCGATACAAAATGATTGTTTATAATAAAGTACTTTGCTGCATACAAAAAACTTTCATTACAAAACAAATATAATGATGCTTTATTAAGATGCATAATTATTAGTGTAATAATTAAAATGATATTAAAAAAATCGTATATACATATACATTTCTCGTTTTCAGTCATATTATTCTCCAGTATATTCTATTCCAATACTGAGGTAAAAATAATCATATTCTTCCCCCTCTTTCAATCTGAGTTTTCAGTCTCAACATTCTTTTCTCATCTTCCAATGCCATTCTACTATAATAATCAGATTTGAATTCTAAATAGAGTAACTCAAAATGGAGCGCCTCGTAGATTGCTTGTTTTAAAAATTTTTCATTTTCATCTGACTGAATGACCACTTTTCTTGTCTCGAATCTATCTATATAAGGATGCAATGCTTTTATAAAAGGTATTGATTCTACACCAATACTACCCCCAAAATTCGTTACTAAACCAGCCGCCTTAGCCTTTAATATAAATTCTTTTGTTGCGTCAAATACTTCATCCGACTCAATGTCCTCTTTTTTTATCCCCATAGAGGCCGATAAATCACTTCTTCCGACAGTAACTCCCGTTATAAAGTTTCTTCCAGAACTTAATATTTCTTCAAAATTATGTAGACACGTTATTGTTTCAGCATTTATTATTTTTTCAATTTCAACTTCCTTTCCATATATTCTATCGAATGCTCCTCTAAATTTGGTCATAGCGAAGGGTGTTTCAATCATAGGTGCCATTACTCCGGTAGCATATAGCAACTTACATTGGTCCAAATCGTGTACAGCTTCACAGCCTCCTATCTTAATGATAAATCCCAACCCAACATTATCAATAAAGTCACGAAGCATAATTAACTCATCTTTTCTAGATCCTTCTGCTTCAAATTCAGCTTTTATACTAATAACTCCGTAATATTCTTTTAGTCTCTTTAATGATTTAATTATTTCATCTTTATTTCCCACTGAAAAGTAAACTCTCCCTCTTAAAGTCCATAAATAACTTTTCCAACATATTCTGCTATTTTCAAGTCATCTTCCGTATTAATATCTACTGCCTCAAACTTATTTACCACATGTATATAAGGATTTCGTCCAATTCGGCATCGGTATTTATCTAATGATTCTCTTGAGATCCCATATAATCCTGTTGTTTCCTCAATTACCGGAAGCATATCCTGACTCCTTGGTAATATTCCTGGCCTATAATTCACTGGATTTCCTGCATACCAATAAAAACTATGGTTTTCTGTTGCCGTAAAGCAAGAATCATAAGTACTACTAGATGTTAACTTTTCATAACAAACTTTTATCGACTCTGGTTTTAAATATGGAGCAGTCGCAAACAATTGAAAATAGTAATCGTATTCAGGAAATTGTTGAAAATGATATACCAATAAATCATTTCCATTAGCAGTATTTTTTGCAAGCTCAGGTTTTCTTTCAATCACTAAAAATCCCATTTTTTCTGCATAACAAGATACTTCTTCACTGTTTGTATCGATATATACCGTATCAAAAACATCTGCCTTTTTTACATTTTCACAAATATATTCGTATAGTTTTTTCCCATTAAGTGCTCTGAGATTTTTCCCTGCCACCCTTTCCGAATGTGATTTAATAGGTATAAAACATGCTGATTTCATTTTCCCCTCCATTTTTTTCTCTTATCTATTATTTTTTACTTAAATTGTATTTTTTACTATAATCCTCAAGCTCATCCCATGAATCTGGTATAAAAAACTTACTTTTATCTCTATATAAATCCCTTACACCCTCAACATAATTAATCATTCCTCTACCAAAAAAAGAATAATCAATTCCAATGAGCTTATATAACAAAACAATCCTTGGTTCCTCGTCAAACATGACCTTTGGATTCACGCAGGATGTTGAAAATATACAAAATAATGTCTTTTCACTCATATCTTGATTGAATGTTAAAACTTCCCAAGGAATTGTATATCTCTCATACAAATCGAATCCTAATTCTCGGAGAGCACTCTCTTTTTGCCGTGGATGCGATTTCACAATTGCTGACTCTTTATCAATGTAATTACTAACTTTTTTCCAAAGTCCTATCATATCAATGGGCTCTTTTCGAGGTCCCTGTTCCATAATTATTATTTTTTTGTCCTTGAAGGAATCCAGTTTTTCGTCATATCCAAAAATCTGATTTATATGCTCTTTAACCTCATTATCTGACCTATTTAATTTGTTTATTTTATGTATTTCACCGCTTTGTGCAACACTTATTAATGATGGTTCAAAAACATAACGTTCATCTATAAACCGGCCATCCATGCATGTCATAAATTGACAGTTTATAAACAATCTCAAATACCACTCTTTTGAATCATACGGTGTCAAATATGGGTTTATTCCATTTTCTACAAAAATATTCTTAGCACATTTGTTGTTCAAAGAAGAAAAAATAATAGAATTCAAGAGCCAGCCATCTGTGTTGTAATAAACTGTATCGTAATACTTTTTCTTTAACTCTTTTCTTGCTCCGAAACGATTTATTGCAATTTTTATACATTGAGCAATCGTAATAGGATATTCAATATTTATATTAGGAAGCATAATAACATCATGAAAAATCCCAGTTTCTTTTACTGCTCTTAACAATTCATCTGCATTATTACTAGTTGGCACATAGTACAAATCACAATCTCTTATTCCCTTTTGCTTTATCATGTGCATAGCATAAAGCAGATGTATAGGTACACTTGCAATGTAAGCATCCATATTAATCCTCAACTCTCATAAACATTTATATCAAAATACTTTTCACTCTCATCTTGAATAATTCTAACCAGCTTAAATCCTGCGTCAGTTATCGCTTTCTGCCGCTCCACTTGGTATGGATTCAGATAATATATCCAACACTTGCCATCCACATGCGCTTCCAAGATTTTCTGTGCTACGACAGAAAGAATCGTCTCGTCAAATGGATTGCAAAAATAAAAAATGTCATAATCTCTATATCCCTCAAATTCCTTCGCATCACAATTAAAAACCTTTATCTGATCAAGGCTCAAGATATCTAAATTCTTTCTACAAATATCACAGAGTTCGGTTGTATACTCCACTCCCCCAATTTTTTCAAACTCATATTTCGCCGCACATGTCAATACATATCCTTTTCCGCTTCCCATATCAATAAAACTATGACAATCCGTAAAATCTATGTCTTTAAAAATACGTTCCAACACCTTCTTGGGAGACTTGGAGTAATTATTATTGTGCTCATTACTGTCACACTGATATACCATTGTAAAATCTAGTCCACGTAACTTCTCATATATCAGAGAAAATACTTCTCCCAAATACCTTTTTAAAGCAGCTCTACTCTGCTTTGAAAAAGGATCTTTAGCAATTCTTCGTAAATATGTGCCTGCCTTTTTTACATCCCTGATTCTCATTTGTTGTCCCCCGTAAAATCCCTTATCATATTCCTTCCACTAGCAAGATATATAATGCTTGTGAATGTGATGAACAAAACATATCTTTCAATCCAAATTTCCCTAACTATATAAAATACAACTCCATATGCAGCTATTCCGAAAGCATTCGCCCACATTTTGAAAAAAGAAAAATATTTCTTTCCACCTCTTTGCACAGCAGCCATATGTAATACAAACAATACAACATATGAAACCACTGTTGCTGCCACGGCTCCGACAGCCTTATATTGGGGAATCAAAGCAAAATTTAATCCAAGATTTAGAAATGCTGCAACTATTGTATTAATTGCAATCCTTACAATCTTTTTCTTATATAGTAAATAAGCAGCTAAGAATGCATAGAGGTAGATTAAATATGATGCAACTACAATTGGAGCAACGTATCTTATACCATTCCAATAGTTTCTCGGAGCCATTATTTTTATAAGCTCAGGAGCGATTGTCATCATTCCACACGAGAAAACTGTAAATAATATCATGTAATATCCTTGATATTTTTTTATATCCTCCGCTTTATTATTCTTCACCTTTCCAAAGAACCATGGAAGCCAAGCTCCATTTATTGCCTGGTATATTGCAACAATTATGGATGATACATTATATATAATAGAGTATTCCGCCGTTTCCTCTGCCCCTGCCAAGCTAGTTAACATAAGTCTGTCACACTGCATTAAAATCAAATCTGACAAAGTATTAAATATCGATGGTATTGATATTTTCAGAGAATACTTCCAGTATTTTTTTATAATTCTTGGTCGAGCTTTTCTAAAAATTAAAACTGCACATGCCACGCCAAATACTAGAAGTCCAAAGGCATTACCTGCTATCTTTGCCAAATACAGATTCTGGACAAAAATACACATCAATACCACAGAAAAAATAGTATGTGTCCAGTTAGGCGCGATCATCATAAATGTTCGCTGCCTAAATTCATTTTTCATGGCCTGTATAGCAAGCATATAATTCACTATATTTAGTGCCACAGACTGAACGCATGCGAGCAGAACTTCATATGTTCCAAATTTCAATCTACCAAAAGATGTAATGCCTATAATGAGCATTGTCATCACTATCCCACAAAGTATACTCAGTAATAAAACCGATGAATTGTAATTATCATAATCGTCCTTAAAATCTACATACGCTGTTCTAACAGTGATAAATAAGTTCAAGCATATAAACGTATTAAGCACTAGTACCCATGTGGAATACGTACTCACTAAACCGTAGTCGGCCTTGCTCATCATTCTCGTAAACCATGCTGAACTAATAAGAACAACCCCTTGTCCAATAATGTTAGCTATAACATAATATATACTCGCTCTTGCATATTCTTGCTTTAAGATTGTTCTTATAAATCTTTGTATTTTTTTAAACATACCGTATCAAACGTATCCCATTTTCTTCTATCAATGCAATCGAACCAGATGTCTTCCTGTTCTTCTATAGCCTCCAGCTTTGTGTAAAATTCTTCTGTCAATTCTGCTTTTGGTATTAAAACAACACCAGTATCATCACAAACCATTACTGAGCCATCTACTTTTTCAGTTCTATCCTCTATAATAGATTTATTGAAGTAGACTTCATTTTTAGTATTAAAGCAGCCAACTGGTGATACACCAGTGCACCAAATAGGATAGTTTTCTTTGATTAACTTATGGGCATCACGCATCCTTCCATTTGTAACTATTGCAGCCCCACCTCTATATAAAAGAATATATTTTGAAACAAGTTCTCCAATAATTGCCCTGTCATTACAATCAAAGCATTCTATATATACAACATCACCTTTTTGAACATCCCTAACTTGTTCATGAACATCCCAATTGCTTTCGTTGTATGCATAAACCCATTTGATTTTCCCAACAGCAAACTGTTGCCTATTAATTGGATAAATACCAGGCAATACCCCTGTTTTTCCTAAGCAGTCTGCCACCTCAGTTGTAGAGACTTTATTCATCCTTATGTAATCTATTATTTTCGTTGTTATATCCATCTTATTTTGTTTCAACCCTCAATGTACTTTTCAAGCTATCCTCTATTTTTTTTAATTCCTCAAGATTATTTGCAAAAGCAATATAATAACCACATCTAGATCTATCATCATCTGGACTTCCTATATCATCTCCAACATTTATTTCTAGACCTATTTCATGTATTCCTTCGATTAACTCAGCATCCTCTACACCCGATATTGCAGTTACTTTTCCCGGCTTAAAATCAAAGAAACCTAGAACAACAGCTTCATAGTGTTTTTCTTTAACTACCTTTTCTGGCTTGTTAGTTAGCATATCCAAATATAATTGGTTACTATCTATGCCAGAAATGAGTTTTACAACGTCGGAGGAAATCTTTGTTCCACCGCCTCTAGCCGCAGTCTCTATTAAATAAAACTTGCCATCTTTGTATTTATATTCAGTGTGAGTAAGACCAAATGGTAATCCCATATCTACTATAAGTTCCTCATTTTCTCTACGTAATCTGTCATAATCATACTTATCACTTGTATTTGTAAATAATAATCTACTAGCCACATTAGGATTTGTATCATAATGTTCCTTTTCTGATATAGCTAATACAATGTATTCAGTTGATGTCTTGACTCCGTCTACCGTAAATTCAGTGCCATCAATATATTCCTCTATCAAAATGGCTTTTTCTGAATTTGAAAACTGAATACAATCTGCATAATATTTTCTAATCTCACTTTCGCTTCTTACAATATGTATGCCTCTACTAGATTGGCTATCTATTGGTTTTATAATTGCCACATTAACTTTTTCTAAAAAAGCTATTGCTGCTTCTTCTGTATAGCATAATTTATATTGGGGCACAGGAATCCCTGCCCTTGCAGCATACTCACGCATTAAAAACTTGTTAGTAAATCTTTTTGCTACATCTACCCCTATTCCTTTCAGTCCTAAATACTCAGCAATATATGCGACAGTAGGCACAGCAATATCTGTCTGATCTGTCAGAATCGCATCTGGTTTAAACTGCTTTGCAATCTCTAAATTCCTTTGTTTATCAAGAACATCTGCCACCATCACTTCATCCGAATACTCAAATGCTGGTGAATCTTCATATAAATTACTACATAAAATGTAATTTCCCATTTCACGCGCTTTTTTTACTATAGGACGCTGCCATGTACCGCCGCCAACGACCATTATTCGTGCCATTACTATTTCTCCACTTCATCAAAATTATATTTTGCCTTTATAACATACTGAGGCTCATTATTTAAACTCATATAAGTACGCCCAATATACTCTCCAATCAATCCAACAAAGAATAGTTGAATTCCCAGCGAGAAAAAAATTGCCACCATCATAGATGACCAACCAGCATCTATAGTTGGCTTGACAATCTTTCTTATAGCAATTATTATCGCGAACAATACAGAAATAACAGATATTGACATTCCAACCTGAACTGCAAGCCTTAATGGTTTTACTGTGAATCCGATAATATTGCTCCAAAGCTTAAGTAAACTTCTAAATGTATAACCAGATGTTCCTACCTCACGCTCATAATGTTCTACTTCTACCTGTGATATATTGGAAGTTGCCCTCAAAATAAGCCCTAGCAAATATGTTCTGGACCCCTCATAGGTAATGATGTTATCTCTAACGTATTTACGAATAATCCAAAAACTTGATGTCCTAAGTTCTTTTGGTCTCCCCAAAAACAAAACTGCACACATCTTATTAACCCAAGAACCAAATTTTCTAAATTGATTTTCCTTTTTTTCTGGATATGCGCCATAAACCACATCATAACCTTCATCAAAAGCCGCAAACATTTTATGCAATTCAGATGGTCTAGTCTGCATATCATCATCCATACTTATAAAAACATCACCCTTAGCCTCCCTCAGTCCAGCCATCATGGCATTATGCTGTCCAACATTTTTCGCCAAATCAATTACTCTGACGTACGACTTACTTTCTGCAATTTCAATAAGTTTTGATATTGTATCTCCATTATCTGGTGAGCAATCATTTACAAGTATGATTTCAAAATCGTTTTTTCCAATTTTTGCCATTTCTTTGGCAGTTTCATCAACTACAGATTCAATTGTAGCTTTAGATTTATAGCATGGAATTACAATAGAATACATTTCATCTTCTCTCTTCCCTTTTCATTTTATTTAGCCTGTCAAAACCAAATGATACACTCTCATTGCACCATCAACGTTATGATATTGTTTTACTGAACCAATAGCATATCCTCTAGCTGATAGTTTCATCAGCGCCTCAGCTTCGTCAACTCTAGAAGGTACTACCAAATAAAAATCATTATCGAAATTTACATATTCAATACTATCTGTTACTATTCCCTGTTCTTTAATTTTGATAGTACTTTTATTATTTTTCTGATACACCATTTTTTTCTTCTCAGTATCCCAATAGAATGTATATTGTGAGCTTCCACTTAGATGCAATTCATATGGTGCGATATCAAGCACACAATACTCGGCATCATTAGTTGGTTCAACTGTTTCAACCATCTCTTCAATCAAAGAGTTATAAAACAAATACTGGGTATTGTAGGCATATAAATCTCCAATACACTGATATCCCCTACCATATGTTTTTCCTAGATACTCCCTTGTATCCCTATCAAACGACAATTTATATAAAGGCAATCCACCAGTCTCCACAGGGGATCTACCAAGTATTATTATTGGATCAATTGTTATATAGGATTCAATTAAAAATAATACCCCCAAAACACAAAGACTTACTGTTGTTCTTCTATTATCACAAAATAGTACTTTTAGACTCATGACTAACAGAATAAAATACGACGTATTAAGTAAGGATGTATATCTTGGTAGTTCTGCAATTCCATTATAGATTAGTAAGACTATCACATATGATAAGCCCGAAATAGCTGTTGCAACGGCAATTATAATTTCTAGAGAACTAAAGTTTTCCTGTACTTTTTTTCTATTGAAGATTAGTTTAAAAATGAATAATGTAATTATTACAGTAAAAATCCATCTGAAATTCCATATAAAGCTCTGCCCAATGTTATTAGCATAAGCTACCAAAAGTTTTGCTGGCTTTTTAGAATCAGGCTCTCCCAGAAAATTCTGAATAATAAACTGATATTTCAAAGTTTTATTTACTAACCAAAGAACAGCTGGTGTTGACCAAATAACTATCTTTTTGACTTTCTTTAGGAAATCTCCTGAGTGTGAAACCTTGTCAGCTTCTTTTCCCCACTTATATCTTGCTATGCTTGCAGTTACTAAAAACACTACATAATATGCTAGTGCCGGCTCTTTCGAAAAAACTAACAACCAACCACAGAATGCAATTAAATAATCGTTATCTAATAGGTAGCTATAGATTAACCAAAATGCAAAATATGCCAGATAATTATCTCCCGTAAAATGGAACATTAATCCAAATTGATATGGACTAAATACCATTACAAAACACATTACTGCGTACGACAAATTACTAAAGTCGGGAATAATCCTTTTCAAAGTTTTATATACAACGACAATTGTTACTTCCAGAATGAGTAATGTGGAAATATTTGTCCCTACAAACTCTCCTATGTTTGCAAACTCTATTGGAGCGACTAATAAGGCTATTCCATGAATAGCCCTCCAGCAGGTAAATGCGCCTATAAATGTGAACAAATCGCCTCTATACCAAGAGCATGCCTCTACAAAACTTCCATAGTAGAGTGAGGCATCATATCTAGGAGTGACATCAATTTGAAACATCGCCAGAAAAGCCACTACCAACATTACAATTAGAATCTGTACTGGTATATGTATAATAAATAAATGCCTTTTTATGCACTCTCGTACGAACCATATAAACAAACAATTACATAGGAATATTCCAATTAGAAATCCCAGATTTAAATTCAAATCATCTATAAATAATGCGGTAAGGTCAATGAAATAAGCTATGAGCCCTATGATAATGAGCCCTGCAAAAACAGCGTTATCTTCTATTTTTCCATGTTTACGAAATAGCAATAATACTAGAAGAAATAAAAGAATTCCAAATAAATACTCGTTTAAAAAATCTAGTATTAATGACACTAAACTCTTTTGATTAGAAGGTGATAACACTAAGCTATTAGAATACTCATTAACCTTCCATTCTTTTAATTCGACTCTGAAATGATTTCCATACAATATTTGCGAAAGCTCAATGTATGGATTGTTTTTCCATGTAGAATTATCTTTTAAATATGCTGATGTGACAGTTTTTGACACATATTGTCTTATTCCAGCTGGACTAATGTTTTTGCTGGTAGATAAACAGTGGTATAGTTTTATATCTCCATAAAGAAATACAATCCCCATACTTTCAGAATTGTCAAAAGCTATATCACTAAATGAGTTCACGATAGAACCACGATTGAATGAGAATGCAACCCCCGCACAATTATTACCAGAAATTGTTCCTGTGCTATAGCAATTTATTATTGCACCTTTAGCCTTCTCATCTGCATCTGCATAACAAGTAAATGGAGCACTATTATCAGCATTTATTTCAACATTTGTTAAACCTAAATTTGCAATAACGCCACCTACACTTTTAAAAAGTGCAAATTCACTCTCGCAACTAGAATCATTATGCAAGCCACTTATGTAATTACCAGAGCCATCATATACTCCCTTAAAACTAGTTATATCTCCATTAGAAGATGTTCCTATGGGACTCCAAGCATCATACAATTCAATGTTGCTAGTTTGACGAAAAAAGATTCCATTCAAATCATTTCCAGAACCAACTAGCCTACTAATTTCCATCAAATCGTCATAGTCATTAATAAGATACGGTGACGCAATCGTTCCTTCCCCTTCCCATTTGTATTCTTTAGCTTCAACGACATTTTTTGAGAATCCAAGGAAAATAAATGCGATCAATAGGCATAACAGTTTTTTCGTAACTTTCATAACACAGTCATCAACTTCTCTCCATGAATTAATATAACAGCAAAAACAAGTATATTTTGAGTGGTTATACCTTACACATACATAATAATTACATGCAACGCTGAGTTAGATTTTACAACTATTAGTTATATTTTGCAACTGATAGTTGTGTTTTGCGTCTGTCAGAATTATTAAAGTTGTTAGACTAGTGTGCAATATAGAAGGAGTATTTTAAATGGTTTCAGGATTAGCTAAACGCTTAAAAAGTTCCCGTGCGAATGCTGGATATAGCAGAAAACAAGCTGCTGATGTTATAGGCATAACAGAAAGCACCATTGGACTTTATGAATCAGGTTCTAGGCAGCCATCATTAACAGCCTTAATGAAACTAGCCTCAGCATACAAAGTAACCACTGATTATCTACTTGGCTGTGAACCTCGAGAAAAATACAGTGTATCTCTTGCTGGTCTCACTGATCAACAGATTCGAAGCATCAACCTCACCATCCAATGCTTCAGAAATCCCACAGACTAAAAAAGACAGCGGATTCATATCAAATCCTCTGTCTTTTTTAGTATTCTCAGTATAAAGTTGCAAATAGTTGTAATTTAAAAGGGCAGCCCTCGCTGCCCTCTCTATTAATCAATGTATCCTAATATCTGTCAGCGCCACCTGGTCTCCGGTCAAGGTCACGTATACATTACCCGAATCAGGTAATATGGTGGTATTTTCAATCAAGATTCCAAAATTCTCTGCATGAAGTATTATCTTGTTTCCTTTTTTCGTGAGCTTTATGCTGAATTCTGCACCTTTTTTGTTAATATCCTTCCACTGATCCCAACCAGGGAATGAGTCCAGTTTTTTCATCGTAAAGTTGTTAGTAGTGGCTTTATCCTCCGTTGTACATTCTCCGTTTAGCTTTACTAAGGCATATTCCCTATAGCCCTTTCCATCCACCTTTTGATCCTCAGAATAGTAAAGCACTATATGAGGGCAATGCCATACAAGACTTGCTGATGGAAGGCTCATGCTGTGGAAATAAATCTCAAATTCATCCTCAACTAAAAGTGGCTTGGTAAATGCCGAATGATAACGATCTACCTGTATGTTTGGCAAATCTGCTTCTAGTCTGTCTATGTAACTGATTGCACTGACAATCCTCTTTATATCTCCATCTGCCACTGTTTTGCCAGTCTTTTCAACTGCTATATTGTTTAATACACAATTTTCACCGGTCAATCCTATATATGATGCCAAAGCATTATTCTGAATTGCCAAAATCACTTCTACTATCTTTTTAGCACTAATGAGCTTGAGGGATAGATGGTCATCATACCTTCCTGCTATTATTTCATAATTATTCTCCTTCATGGCCTGGTATGTGTCATTATCTTTTACCACCACTTCCATATTTCTCGCGCTGGTAGATACGTAGCGGCCGTCAAACCAAACTTCCCCATACTCTTTGTAACTGTATGCTTCTATAGCCTTTACTTTAGTGTGCACATGCTTGTCGTAGGAATCAAACAGTATAATTGATGGGGCAGAAAAATCGCTTTTATTACTCTTTTTCTCTTCAACATCAAAGCTTATTTCTATTTCCTCTTCATCAACACTAATGCCACAGGATACATTCTCTCTATACTCCACACACTCAATTGTTTTTTCAAGCTCCAGGGCACCACTATTTTCTTCTACTGTATGCTCCTCATCCATGATATGTACCATTATGTCAGCAAACTCAGGATCAAACTGCACCCCTGCTTGCTCTACAAATTCTGCTCGTACAAAATGATAAGGAATCGACTCCCTATATCTTTTCTTTGAGGTCATGGAATCAAAAGCATCTGCAACAGCTATTATTCTCGATATTTCTGGGATTTCATCACCCTTAAGTCCATCTGGATATCCGCTTCCATCATATCTTTCGCAAGAATACTTTACGCCTTTGCTAAGAAATGGGTATTCAGTAATGCTGGATAAAATTTCTGAACTAAGCTCTGGCTTTTGCTTTATAATCCTGTATTCTTCTGGATTTAACTCTTCTGAGGTTTCCACTATAGAATCAGGGATTCCTATCATGCCCACATCATGAAGCAAAGCCGTATAATATACCTCTCTACATTCTTCTTCAGAACGTCCCGCCCTAACTGCAATTTTTTTTGCAATCTCTGCCATTCTCGCTGAATGGCCTACAGAATATGCATCCTTCTTTTCAATTGCCGTTACAAAGGCTGTTGCAGTCTGTTCAAACAAGCGCCGCATACTTTCTTGTTTCTGCTCAAAATTTTCAAGCTCAATCTCATGTGCCCGCTCCATTACATCATTTATGTCAAGGTATGCAAAAATATAAAGCGAAATAGAAACAAGCACCATCGCCATATTTACAATGGATATTCCATAGGTAAATATCTGTATAATTCCCACAACAATAGGAACAAATATATAAAGCACAAGAGAAATATATATCATTCTGCTAAGCTTCTTTTTATACTGCCTAATAACGGAATACTGCAGCAAAGGCATTATAACCGGGATGATATACGCAATCAGAAAGCCCTTGCCCCTATGGTACACATTATTCTCATCAAAATAATAGTATAAGCCTGTAAAATGAGAGATAATCGCAAGAAACATTCCTATCAATGAAAAAAGCTGCGTCAGCTTCAATCGTATAGGAAGCGTTCTTAGCTTTCCATCGCCTACCAACAAATCTGCAAGGTAAAGATTAAAGGCTAATACTATGGCTGATGTCAAGAAAAAGACCATCATATTTGAAAGTCGAACCATAATGTAGCCCTTACTAGAAAGATCTCCCCTATAAATATACGCAGCCCTATCAAATCCCAGCAAGAATGTGGCTATTAGCTCCATTCCAATCAAAATCCATTTTCTTTTCCGTGGGAGAAAGCGGGTAATGAGGAGCAAAATAGCCATCATTCCACATATGGCGCAAAGCGCTAGCATGATATTCAATTGATGCTCCAATATAAACTCAAACATGCTTCATAACTCCTTTAATCCTCTAGCAAATCTGCTACTGATGTAATATAAAAAATTCCCCTAGCTTTTCTAAAAGTTCAGCCTTTTGTATTGTTTTAAGGAAATAGCCTTCTGGCTTCAAGGCTAAAACTGCCATAACACTTTCTTTATCACTTCTTCCTGTTAAAAACATAACTGGAATACCACTTGTTTCAGGGTCGCTTCTAAGCATTTCAAGCACCTGTGGTCCACTGGTAACCGGCATCTCGTGGTCTAGCAGTATTAAATCCACTTTGTTTTTTCCCAGATATTTAATAGCCTGTAAGCCTGAATTTGCCATGGTAACCTTGTAATCATTTTTGAGCCATTCTCTCACCAATGACAAATATTGAGGGTCGTCATCCACAATCAAGATTCTTTTTTTGAACTCTCCAGTTTGCACCTTAGCAAAATATTCAGTAACAGCTTCAATAAATTTATTATTGTCCACAGGGCGAACAAACTCTTGATAAATCAATTCTCTTGGTATATGGTCGCAGACATAATTCAAATCCTCCTGCTCCCCCACAAGAATCAGCTTGAGCCCTTTCTCCTCCAGTGTATCAATAAGAAAATGCAGCAAATCCTCCTTAGGTCTTGTTCCTTCATCAATATACAAGGTCACAAGAGTAGCATCACCCCAAGCAGCACTGACGGCATCAACTGAGCCAGCCACGAACTGGCAATCCACGCCAGCATCTATCACCTTTTTAATCAGCACGCGAGCAATAAAAGATTCTTTTTCCCCTACAAATAGCATTTTATTAAGCATATAATTTCTCCATTAATTAATTAGTTATTAGTGCTTCCATACCATCCCAATCAAGCTTTTTCAGCATTGTGCCAAGCTGTGATATTTTCTTATTATCTTCCTCTGGAAGCCTGTATTCTGCCAACATACCAAGGATGGTCTCCACAGCGTCATAATCAAGCTGTGGTATACAATCAGCCAATGCGTTGTAAGCCTCCGCCAATTCTTCTGGTGAAATAGGCTCCTTACTTTCATCAGCTGCTGCATTAGTTTTCAGTCTAGCAAGCTTATCCTTGTATGAGTCATATAGTTCCATAAGCTTGCCCGTGTTTTCCCGAATAAAATCTATATCATTTTTATTGCCAGCATTCTCTAAATCCTGGCAAAGTGCAGATAATCCCTCTGCACCTATTATTCTAGCGGAACTCTTTAAGGCATGCACCTTAATTGTATAAAGTCGAATGTTTCCACTTTCATAGGCATCTCTAATTACCTTGGCATTATCATCAATTGTATCTAAAAACAGATTCAATGAGAATATGTAATTGTCCACTCCGCCAGAGTTTTTCACACCAGCTTGAACAGATATGCCCTCAGTTTCGTATATCCAATTCATTTCCTCAGGGATTTCTGTAATCTCCTTTACAGCATCAGCCATGGTAGCTTTTTCCATCATCTCCTCTGGTAGATGCTTCATGATGGTTTCTTCCAATACTTCACTTTCAATTGGTTTTGACAAATAACCCTCAAAGCCCTTTGACTTGTAGAAATCCTCTCCTGAGGTGGCATTAGCTGTAAGTGCATACACTGGTGTATCTTTATCAAACTCTCGTATCTTTTCAAGGGTTTCGATTCCATCCATACCTGGCATCATGTGATCCATCAGTACCACATCAAAATGGGAATCCTTCATTTTTTCAATGGCATCCTCACCGCTTGCTGATGTGGTGACAAACACTCTTGTTGCCTTCAAAAGTCCCTTGATAACATTTAGGTTCATAGGATTGTCATCAACAACCAAAATATCTGCATCAGGAGCCACAAACTTAGGAACATAAGGTCCCTTCGCCTGCTTTTCATCATGCTCGATAAATGCTCCAATTGGAGTATCATCCACAATGCGCTGCTTTACAGTTAATATAAACTCTGAGCCCTGACCGTATACACTTTCGCACCAGAGATTTCCCTTTAATAGCTCTGCAAACTTTCTGGAAATATCAAGTCCAAGGCCAGTACCCTGTATACCGCTATTTTTATCCTCCTCTAAGCGTTCATAGGCTGTAAAGAGTCTTTCCATATCCTCTTCCTTTACGCCCATTCCCGTATCCTTGACGGAGAATCTAAGAGCTGCCACATCATCCTGTCGTTCCTCCATGGATACACTCAAAACAAAGCCACCTATCTCAGTATACTTAACAGCATTTGTAAGAAGATTTAATACTATCTGCTTTATTTTGCCCTGGTCTCCATAAAGACGTTTTGGCAATATCTCGTCAACAACCACATCAAAGGTCAGTTCCTTTTCCGTGCTCTTAACTCGTATCATTGCAACAATGGACCGTAGCATTTCCGTTACATCATATTCCTGTTCAACCAGGTTCATTTTTCCTGATTCTATCTTTGAAATATCAAGTACATCATTAATAAGTCCAAGCAAGGATTCTGCTGCATTTCTAATATCAAAGGAATAGTTCATCATTGCCAGGAAATATGCCTTTGGCACCCCTGTCGGGTCCTCTCTTTGAACCATTTCATTCATACCTATAATGGTGTTGATAGGAGTACGAATTTCATGGGACATATTTGCAAGGAATCTGGATTTAGCAGTGTTGGCCTGTTCTGCCTCCTCCTTTGCCTGGCGTATTTCCTTGTACTGTCTTGAAATAATTGTAGAATGCATTACCTGCCAAACTATATATCCTGCAAGTGCTGCAAATCCTATTGCCATCAAAATTTTTACAATCAACAATTCCCATAGTTTTGCCACCTTCTTGATCTGGAAGGTTTCCTCCTGCAGCACCTCATTTGTATTACTATCCAATATCTGCAAATGGAAAATATAATCCCCGTATGGCAAATTGGTATATTCCAAATTAGTCAATTCGCTTCTATGAACTATTGTGCCATCATCCTTTGCCCCCTCCAAATACATTTTGACCAATGGGTTAGTCATTGTATAATCCATTACGGAGGCTCTTATCTGAATACGGTCTGCAGTAGCCGGTATGGAAAATACACCAGTATCGTCTGCCACAATTCTTTCGTCATCACAAAGGATTGATTGTACATCAATTAATACTGCTTCATTTTTCTCATAATAATTGTTTATGTTAACCTTTACTACCCCTTCCCTTCCTGGAATGTAAAGGTTGCCATCTTCATCCAATGCGCTAAATGAGTTGCCAGTGATTGCATAAGGCAATCCATTTTCTACTGTGTATAAATTATAATCAGTAATACTATCCGTTAACATTTCATCTGCGTTAACTCTATACAGTCCGTAGGATGAAAGTATCCAGGCATTATCAGCATTGTCAAAATAAATGTCATAGTTGTTGTTATAAGGAAATGAGGTGATTTCGTATATTGTGCCATTCCTATATACTTCAATGGAATTTGATGTGACAAGCCAGCAAATATTCCTTTTCTCATCAGGAATAATCCTCATGATAACCTCGCTGGTAAGTCCATCGTCTCGGCCAAGCTTTTTGACATTGTTTTCACCAATCAGATATAGACCGCCTCCATCAGAGCCAGCCAAAATACTTCCATTGTCTAACGCCTCAACTGTTAAAAATACAGTATTATCTATTCCGTCCTCGCTACCTACCGTCCGGACAACCTGACCATCTTTGATAATAGCAAGTCCACCATTAGTACCTGCAACAACATCACCTTCCTTTGAAAATGATATTGAGCGAACCCCATTATGAGGCAAACCGTTTTCTTTAGTGTATGCTTGTATCTGTCCATCACTTGAATAGCATACAAGCCCCACATCATTTGTATATGTAGCAATCCAAATATTTCCCTTGGAATCCTCTCTTATGCAACGAATCCTTGAATCACCAATATATTCTGTCAGCTCATTGGTAACCATTTCAGTTTCATTTCTTAATATTTTAAGACCATGGTCAGTACCAATATATAAATCTGAATCTTTAATCCATGTGGTATTAACCACATCCTTTTCCATATTCGCCTTGTCAGTAACATTAACAAAGTTGTTTGTTACCAGCTTCATAACTCCCTGGGTGGAAGATGCCAGCCAAATATTTCCCTGATAATCAGAGGTAAGCATTTCAATACCACTATTTATAGGAAGGTCTTCCAAAATATGAAAAGCATTTTTCTCGTCAAGATATCCTACTACCTCGGAAGAAGAAACCCACACTCTTCCACAATCATAATTAATCCAATGGACGTTTTCCACTCCAGCCACAGGTATGCTTTCCATCTCATCTACTTTTTTTCCAAATTTCCCATGATAGACAACCCCAGCATTTGTACCAAGATAGACATATCCATCATTATTAGGATCGCATGTAAGGGTAGTAATTAATTCTGCACCTAAATCACTACTACTATAGATTTCAGTTACGGTATGGTTGTCGATTGCGAAAATAGTACCGCTACTAGTTTGCCCATACACCCTTCCATTGGAGTCCGAATCAAGCTTTAGCACTCTCTCACCTGATATTGGAATAGAACCAGGCACCTCATGGATATTTAATTCACTATCTGCATAGCAAATTCCAGAGGTAGTGCCTATAAAAACATTTCCTGAGGCATCCTCTGCAAAAATTCGTATAGACGAAGATGGCAAGCCTTCCTTATAGGTAATATGTGTCTGACTGCTTGGCGTAACCAATACTACACCATTATCATTTGTTCCAACCCACAGGCGACCCATGCTATCCTTGAAAAAGCCTCTAGCACTTGTAAGGCCGTTTGCTGTATCCATTCTATCAAAGGTGTTTCCGTCGTAGCATATTACTCCTGCATAGCCCCCAATCCATATATAGCCCTCTGGCTCTCCTAATACAAACATTGCATCTGATGTAGGTAGCCCGTTTGTAGCATCGAATACTTCCGTAGTATAACCAACACTTGGAAGCTGTCCTGTTGCCCCATAACCACCGCCGTAAGCCGCATAATTCACTTCACTTTCCGCGTCTTCATTTGTTTCATCCTGCTTTGCGTAGGAAACCTGAGCACCTGTGCCAAGCTGAGTACTTATGGCAACTATTCCAAAGGCTATCGCTATAGTCTTTATTAATCTTCTCTTATTCATGGACAACCTCCTCATTATACTTTCTTAATATAACTTTCACTTCAGGAAGATGTTCCATAAACACCTCGACACACTTGGCATCAAACTGTGTACCTGCTCCCTCTTGTATCATCGAAAGTGCTTTTTCAAGAGGAAAAGCCGGCTTATAAACTCTAGGGGAGGTAAGGGCATCAAATACATCTGCAACCGCCATTATACGTGCTGAAAGAGGAATTACTTCTCCATGTAATCCCTCTGGATAGCCCTTTCCATCCCACCTTTCATGGTGATATGCCGCCATGTTTCTAGCTTCTTTTAAATAGTTTTCACCCTCTACTGTACTGATAGCCTTTTCCATAATCTTTCTTCCAGCTGTAGTATGAGTCTTCATAATCTCATACTCCTCATCAGTCAGCTTTCCAGGCTTATTCAAAACCTCATCCGGTATGTTGATTTTTCCAATATCATGGAGGGGTGCACTTCGTACCACATCCGATATAAATTTAGGAGTTATTTTTTCAGCGTAATATCCCTTTTCCTTTAGGCCTTCAACTATTATCTTTACATATGCCGCAGTTTTTTGAATGTGTGCACCAGTATCCGAGTCTCTGTTTTCAACCAAATCAGCCATAGTGATAATCATACCGTCCTGCATTTGGGCAGTGCTCTCAGATAGTTTTTTAACCTTACGAATTTGCTCTGTCTGATTTGTGGCCATATTACATATGGTTCGATAAAGCTTTTCCAGCTCATCACCGGTTCTAATTTCCAAACTTCTAAGGCTTCTAACCGCTTCATCCAAATCCTTTTGCTCTGAACCTGCATTAGTAAATTTTTCGATTTCATCAACAATGCTGTTGATTGGATACACTATAAATAAGCCTGTAGACCAAAGGGCATAGCCTATCAGCAAGATAAAAAAGCCTAGTAGGATTAGTATTAGGTGCAACAAAAATATTTTCATATAATCTGCCATATAGTCCAAGGAACCATCGGCACCTACGTAAGCAACACAATTGCCCTCGCTATCAAACAAGGGCTTATAAACTGTCACTATCCAGTTCCATCTATCATTTGATTCGATAGGCTCAATTTCCTCACCTGCTAAAAGGGCTGGCAAATATGGCTTAAAGGCGTCCTCTATAGCCACCATATCACCTGGTATAAATGCTTCTACGCCTCCTGTGCTTTCTCTATCCTCCACATCAAATACAAATGTTACATATTCCTCACTTGGAATAAGCACGTAGAGATATTCCATATCTGTCGAGCTTTTCCAAATATAATAGAGCATGTCATTGGTTTCTCTGTAGCCTGGGGCTTCATCACCATATCTGACATAATCATTTATTTTATCTCCATCTATAACAAGAGCTGCTGCATCAAGTGTGTCGTAAGCATTTTCTATCATTGACTCCTTGGCACTTCTGAAATACAGATTGAGACCGATAAAGCTCATTATAGCTACAACAGCTGTCATGGTTGTAAAAATCATGATTGTCATTCTTTTTCTAATAGAAAATCTAATATCAGAATTAGCTGCATCAAGCTGCTTACATTGCTCCACCGATAATGGCTTTTGTCTCCAACCACTATTTCTTATTCTAAATTGGATTTCTTTAGGGATTATTGAATGAAATACAATTGCAAAGCCTGTGGATATTCCAAGGCCCACTATATTGATTAGTATATTTGCTATATAGAAAAATAGAACCTTTAAATGAATAGAAGATACGCTCATGGCTTCTACAAAAGCCACAATGGACGCATGCTGTGGTTCATTAAAAAGTCGCCACTGAATAAATGCACTTAGAACACCAGCTATAGTACCTGATGATGCAACGAACATAGTAATGTTCTTTAAAGAAACAAACTTATTTTCCCGGACGAACCATGCTGTATAAATTGCTATCAATGTGTTTACTGAGCAGAAATATAGTGCGTAATGATTAAAGGTCAGCATGCACACTAAATCAGTCATAACTGCTGTCATAATACCTGGGAAAATACCTGCGATGGATGCAACGCAGACTGTACCTATCATGTCTAGATAAATAGGCAATCCGAAGTGATCTGTTAAAAAAGTAAAAAATGCGCCTAAAGTCACTCCCACCAAAATGGTTATAGCTCTAGACAAACTATCTCTACGAACTTTATGTGAATACATTTTTTATTACCTCTTCTCACTAAAATTGAAACAATACAAAAACGCAAATAGTCACATAAAGGGCAAATATAAAACTCTAACTCCCCTAAAAACTACGTAGATTCATTTTAGCATTTCCTTGTTTCGTTAGCAACGCATCTAATCTGTTATTTTCGTAAGTTTTCGTGAAAAAAAGGACCTTGAATTTCACCAATCCAAGGTCCTTAAAAAGTCACATGTTATTTCCAGTTCTCATCCCCTGCTGCCTCAGCCAGCTGTGCACGTCCAGTGTCAATTGCCTCTAGTACCTCCTCAGGTGTCATATCACCAATAAACATAGATGCAATATTTGCTGAAATATCCATCCACTGCTCATTGTAATACTTCACAACATCCTGGAGAACCATTCCAGAATGAGCATCATCGAAGCTCTCCAAGAATGCGTTTGTTGTAGCTGAGTATTCTGGTGTCTGGCCAGCATCAAAAGGTAGATTTTCTACATCAGATGCATTGTCGATTACATACTGAATACTATCCTTTGTAGAGATGTACTCAAGATACTGCTTTGCTGCGTCAATGTTTGCTGAGCCTGAATAAATAAACTTGGATGGGCCAGTTGGATGTACATTAAGATTTTGATTGTCACATATTGGAAGAAGCATAATGCCAAAATCATCCTCTGTGTAACCAGCTGTATTGTTTTCATTTGCAACAATAGAGGTAATTGCACCTGGCTTTAGGAAGCACATGCAATATTCTCCTGATGCAAGATATCCCTCCGCATTTGCGAATTCATCAGAAAGGTAGTTATCTCCAAAATATCCCTTCTGAGCCAAATCATTAAGCTGAGTTAATGCTGTCAGCATAGTCTCATTCTCTGCAAATGTGGTCTCGTTGTTATTTAGTTTGTCAATAATACCAGGGTCTTCTATATCCATCACCTGTGCACTGGCAGTCCAGAGCATAGTTTGATGCCAACCATCAGCAACTGGTTCATATATAGGAGTAACACCTGATGCCATAATCTTTTCACATGCAGCTTCAAAATCAGCAAAAGTTGTTGGAACAGATGTAACCCCTGCGGCTTCCATAAGCTTCTTGTTATAAATCATGTAGTAATCTGTTGTTGTGTCATAGTATGTCATACCATAATTTACACCGTCCACAGAAGTCTGTTCTGCTGAGAATGTACTGTAGGTACTCATCCATGGTTCATTAGACAAATCCACTGCATTTTCCTGTACTTTGTAGGTAGTCTCAATTGCAAAGCCCGATTGAGCCATAAAAATATCTGGACCTTCCCCAGAATTCAGTCTGGTAAGCAATACATCCTGATACTGATCAGCTGGAAGAATCTGATAATCCACATGGATGCCTGTTTCTTCCTCAAACTTTGCACCAAGCTCCTGTTCAGAATCCTCAATCCAATCTTGGCTTGCCATGATTGTAATTGTACTACTTGCTGTTCCAGAACCGCTTTCGCCAGAAGTGGTAGCCCCAGATTCCGACGATTCTCCGCATCCAGCTAATAATGCGGATGCCATTGTTGCACAAAGCAACCCAGAAATAATTCTTTTCTTCATAAAAATCCCCATTTCCCTGTGATATTTCGACAGTACCCTCTCCTAGACTGTCATTTATTAATTATAATTTTACCTATCAGTATTTTTTCTACCATGGCTTTTTTAATCGTCTTTATGTGATTTTTTAACTGGAAAAATTCTCCAAAAAAGTTTTCACCACTTCTAGCTCACTCCTATGCTTATCGTGCACAGCCACTCTAATATAATCATCCTTTTCCATTCCCTTTAGAAAGTAATAGTTTGATTCTACTTTAAAAAATGGCTTTTTTAACATAGGCAAATAAGTCAGATTTCCAAGTGGCTTCAAACCTAAAATCAGTTCCTTTTCCACCTGCCCCGCCAGAATAAAATCATATGCAAACCAGCCTGACTCGGCGCAGCGTTCCCTTGATTCTCTAATATCTAATATCTTCATAATTTATAAACTAGCCGTGATATCTACCATAGCAGCTATCAGGGCTTTGATATCCTCTTTTGTATTAAAATAGGACACACTTACTCGAATGGTTCCGTCATCCTTTGTCCCCAAGGCCTCATGTATTAATGGGGCACAGTGAAGTCCCGTTCTAACTGTAATCTCGTATCCATTTTGTAAAATATATGCCACATCCCCTGTCTTCATTCCATCTACTGTAAAGCTAAGCACAGGACCTCTCAGGTCCTTCGGAATGGATATGATATTAATTCTATCAATCTCCTTTAGACCTTCATATAAATAATTCATAAGATTCATCTCATGAAGTCTAATGTTTTCAACTCCTTTATCCAGCACAAATCTGACTCCTGCATTAAGCGCCGCCACACCTGGTCCGTTGCCAGTTCCCACCTCATATTCAAAATCGCTATTATATTTTATTATTCTAGAGTCTCTGCCAGTACCACCATACATAAAAGGCTTTAGACTATATTCTGATTTAATATAATAACCACCGATTCCCTGTATTCCATATAGACCTTTGTGACCTGCAAAGATAAAAGCGTCTATATCCCACTGATCTGCTTTAATAGGAATACAGCCTGCGCTTTGAGAAAAATCGGCAATAATCATAGCCCCATGGCTATGACATATTTCAGCAAGCTTAGCTATAGGCTGAATAACTCCAGTCACATTTGAGCAGTGATTAATAAACACTGCACTAATGTTGTCCTGGTATTTACTAAGAATTTCTTCTAATTTTTCAGGCTCCAAATATCCCATTTCATCACAGGGCAAAACAATCCCTTCACTTATTTTTTCAGTAAGATTCATTGCCGGACGAAGAATACTATTATGCTCGGTTTGAGACACTATTATTTGACCTGTTCTAAAATCTAATCCATAAAACAAAGCATTAGCTGCCGCCGTAGCTCCCGCCGTAAATACGATATTTTGATATTCCCTTACACCAAACAATTCCCCAAGATTTTTTCTGCAATTATCAAATATATCCTCAGAGGCAGAACTTGAACGGAACTGCCCCTGAGGAGGATTTGCTATTGCATCAGAAACAGCATCTAAAACCTGCTTAGGCTTAGGAAATGTGGTTGCCGCCTGATTCAAATAAACCATTTTTTATCCTTCTAAAATGTTAAAATGCATAACTTCTGATACATTTTTAAGCGCCTGCATATAATCACCAAAAATAAGCACCTGATGATGTCCAAAGCCTGCCAAATTGTGCATCCACTTTCTAGCATCATCCATTTTAATATAATAGAATGGACTACAATATACATCAACAAATTCAGATTTTATTACCTCACCTGTCTTTACAACCATTGTGTCCCCAGCAGGATTAAATCTTCCAAGGGTTACAGCATCCTGATCATTTTGAGCGAAATCAATCTGTAGCTTTGCACCAAATCCCTGACCTGTAAATGCCCATAGCTTATAATCTAATTCCTTTGTGCCATATCCATTCATCTGAAGTGCTGGCACAGCGTGATGTATTCTTGCAAGCTCATCCTGTTCATAATTTGGATTGCCCATAAATGCTGGTCTGTTAGCTGTGTATTGCATAATTACCATTGCCATAAGTGCATTTAAATCTTCCTCACAGCCACTAGGAATGCCGTCATCTTTCATAATGGAATGACAGAGACATGGCGTAAACTTACGGTTCTGTGGAACCTCAGATGTGCAAAGCTCATGGCAGGCTGTAGAGAAAGCATTGCAATCATAATCATCCATCATTTTTCTAGCTGCAAGATAATACTTAATGTCATTAATCAAATATTCTGGCTTGATTTGTGTATCAGAAGAATTCTTGAGGAATCTATCCATAATTGGCTTTGCTTCCTCATCAGTGATTTTATCCATGTATGGCACAATTGATAAAAATGGAAGCTTAACTACTTCAAAGCCATAGCGCTGGCGCAGAATTTCTGGATCACGTATAAGTGACTGAAGTCCAAATGTAGGCTGCTGGCCTGCGGTAAGCACTAAAGCCCTAGTGTTTGCAACAGCTTTTCTCACCCACAGGGCATGAGCTATCTCATTTAAGTCCTTCAAATCCATGCATACATATGCCTCTATTCCAATGGAACGACAATATGCAGCAAAATCAATTCCTTCATTTCCATTCTGCAATATTACAACCGGCTTTCTGTATCTCTCAAGCTTTGGTATTCTCCAATTCATACATAAGAAGAAATCAACCTCATCCATGTCCTCTTCAATTTTTCCATAGGTTTCTTTGTCTACTACAAAGGTCTCATAATATCTGGCATCAACTGCAGGCAAAAATTCAATTTTATCAGTTGCCCCCTTAAGCAACTCACAGGCTTCCTTAAATGCCTTGTCTGCTGCTGCAGTTTCTGCTTCTTTAGTCATCTCCTCAGCATGTCCTGCCCTGCATGGTCCCTCCCAAAAATGTGAGTGAATCAAACACCCAACAATAGGTCTAACCTTTAATTTTATTTCCATAGCTTTTTGCTTCATATTATCCTCCTTTTACCTTTTACAGGTAACATTAAAATTTAACCACAGTTTCCTTACCGTCATAGATGAATTCCCCCCTGGCATTTCCCAAAACTGCCACACATTTTCTACCAGTAATTCCTCCATCAAATTCATATTTAGAAGCAGCTATTTTTAATTCCTTTTTAGAATCTATCCACTGCATTTCTATAAGGTTTGCTATGCCCTTTTCGTAATCATAGCCCTCCCCCTCATCCTCGTAAAAGATAAAGCTTCCATCTGAGCCTTGGAATATTTCAAGCTCCAGCGGTGTGCTTACCTTCTGCGAGGCGTAGTCAAGAGCCGCCTCCATTGGTAGAATACTTCCAGCCTTAACAAAAACAGGTATGGAATCCAAATCTATCTTTTTATTAATCCATTGGCCGCCTACATATCTTTCTTTTGTTTTGAAATCGTACCAGTCTACTCCTGCAGGCAGATAACATTTCCATGTGTCTACCCCTTGCTTCGTCACAGGGCAAATCAAAAGCTCCTTGCCAAGCATAAACTGGCTGTCACAATTTCTTGCCACTTCATCAGCCCTGAACTGAAAATATAATGGCTCAAGCATTTGTCTATCCAAGGCATTCACAAGGCCAGCCAAGGAATATATATATGGCATAAGTCTATATCTGAGTTTTATCGTATATGCGATAGCCTCATAATATTTTCCCCCAGGCTCTCCAAAGTTCCATATTTCTCTTGGTGTATCCGTTCCATGAGAGCGAAACATAGGAAGAAATACTCCCAGCTGTAACCATCTAACATAGAGCTCCTTGTAGCCATCATCATTAACGCCGTTTTCATAGTCTCCGCGCCAAAACCATTTAGGAGAGCTATCGGTATTGCAATCACAGCCACGAGCCTGCCAATTATCATGAACCACAAAAAATCCGCCTATATCAAAGGTCCAGTATGGCATTCCTGAGCTTGCCATATTTAAGGCTTCCACTATCTGCTTTCTTAGCACATCCCATCTGGCGCTTATATCACCTGACCAAAGCATAGTTCCGTATTTTTGAATACCTGCATAGCCGGAACGGGTAAGATTCAGAACTCTCTTATCAGAAAAATCTGCTCTCTGGTTTTCATATATACCCTTGGCATGAAATACTGCATAAAGATTAGCTCTTTCCTGTCCCAAAAACTTTTCATGCTCTTTTCCAACCAACTCAAATCTTTCCCATGGTTCTCTTATTTCTTCCCCATTCCAATCTGGTCCTGAAAATGGTTCTGTAGAATCACACCACCAGGCTTCAAAGCCCTTGTTATACAGACCGTCTCTTGCCTGCCTCCAATATATTCTTCTGGCCTGCTCATCAAAAGCATCATAGGTTGCCAAATCATCTAACATCTTTCCCTCTGCCATTAGCTCCTCATAATCAGGTGTTCCTGAATTCATATTGGGCCACACAGATACCATGGAGTGCACATTTAAAGCATTGAGTTTTTCTGCAAAATTGTAGCTGTCAGGGTATCTACTCTGATCTAAAACCTTGCAGCCCCAAGCATCTCCTTCCCATGTTTTCCAGTCCTGAACAACGCAATCTATAGGAATATTCAACTGGCGATATTTTTCTGCAACCTGAACCAGTTCCTTAGCACTACAATATCTTTCTTTTGATTGAACATATCCAAATGCCCATTTTGGCAACATTGTGGCTTTTCCAGTAAGCGTTCTAAAACCGGCAATGATTTCATCAAATGTATCACCATAAATAACATAGAAATCCAGCTGCTCAACACACTTCAAAAATATATATGAGCCTCTTTCATCATCATTGAAGGTCATCAGACATCCACAATCAATCAGCACGCCGTAACCTTTATCGGAAATGAAGAAAGGAATAGGTATGCGCATGTTATGCTGATAGAGATACTGCACTTTGCCTCTAAGGTTAAATATGCCCTCCTCTGCCTGACCAAATCCATGAATCCCTTCATCAGCTGCCCAATCAAAAAACAGCTTGCAACGAAATGCTTCATGGTCTTCAACTGGTTTTAGGTTTTCCACAAAATTTCTTTCCCCATCAACGGTCTTTACGCGCTTGATAATTGGGGCTTCATCGCCAGTTGTATATTTAATTACTGGCGTCCAAGCAAGCTTAGCAGCTGGTATATCAAAAAGCTTCCCGTTCTTTGAGTTCCACTGCATATTTAGATTATCAGGGTTCACATTCACCTTTAATCTTCCAGCATCAGCACTATAGCAATCCCCTTGCACGCTGACATCCATCGACTTATGGCAGTCATGCTGGATACCAAGAGAGGATATATCAAGGACTTTATCCCTTTTTGTGTAAACAACCCTGATAATGTTGTCCGCCACAGCGGTTAGACTAATCAGATTATCTTTTTTTCTAATTTCATTTTCCATTATTTATCCCTTTACTGCTCCTGCCGTCTGTCCACCTACAATATATTTTTGACCCAATAGATACATAATGATTACTGGTGCGCAGGTCAGAATTACATCTGCACAAATTAAATTCCAGCTGGTTTCATACTGCCCAAAGAAATTATAGACAGCCAAGGTCATAGGCCACTTTTCAGAAGAATTCAAAAAATACAGCGGCATGACAAATTCATTCCAGGTATTTAAAAAGCAAAGAACCATTCCTGTTACTATAGCTGGCTTTAACAGAGGCATTATTATAGTGAAATAAAGCTCCACTGCATTACAGCCATCAATTATTGCCGCCTCATCTAGCTCTGTTGGAATCTTGGATACAAAGCCATACAAAAGAAAAATCGTAAATGGTGTTTGTATTGCCACGTAAAGAAGTATTATTCCAAGCGCTGTGTTGTTAAGCTGCAAAACCTGCATTACCTTCATCAGCGAAACATAGTTTACAGGTATTACCATTCCAAGCACTAAATACATATATAGTGCTTCAAAGCTTTTATTTCTCCTTCTTGAAAAAACATAGGCTGACATGCTGCCTAGCACAATGGTGACTATTGTGGAAACTCCTGCGTAAAGCAAGCTATTACAAAAACTTCTTGCCAGTTTTCCCTTTTCTATTACCGTTCCAAAATTGCTGATAACTATTTTCTTGGGAAGGTTAATAGTCATTGTCATTGCTTCTCCAGTTGCCTTAAATGAGTTGATTATTATTAACACAATAGGCATTATCACTATCAAGGAAACCAGTATCGCAATCAGGTTCAGTAAAACCATTTTTATTTTTCCTTTTCTTCCACCTACCATTATTCTACAACCTCATCTTTCGTTAGAATCTTAACCATAAAGAATCCAATTATAATCATGAACACAAACATAACCGAGCTTATTGTAGTTCCCTCTGCGTATAATCCTTTTGAAAACATTTTGAATACCGCCGTGTACATTACTTCTGTTCTGTGACCAGGGCCACCATTTGTAAGAGCATAGACCATATCAAAAATTTTAAGACCGTAAATCACATTAAGAACTATAGTCACAGCTAATGTCTGCTTTAGCATTGGCAGGGTTATGTTAACAAACTTTTTAAAGCCTGAAGCACCGTCGATTGCTGCCGCTTCATAATAGACATTTGGTATTGCCATAATGCCTGCAATCAGCATCGTCATAATGTATCCAGTACCTCGCCAAATATCTACAAACATTACTGAAGGAAAGGCTATATTAGGATCTACCAGCCATTGTTTTGTCAACGCCTCAAGACCTATTGCTCTAAGCAATGTATTTAAGAATCCAATCTTTGGATTCAAAATCGATGTAAATGTAAGACCCGTTACAAGGATTGGTATTACTGTTGGTAAATACATTATTCCTCTATGTATATTTTTAAATTTCACCTTGCTACAAAGGAGCAATGCCAGTAATAAGCCAAGACCTGTTTTAAAAATCGTAGTAATAAATGTAAAGGATAACGTATTTACGATATATCTCATGTAATCGTTATCACCGCTAAATACTGCTTGAAAATTTTTGAAGCCAACAAAATGAATTTCTTTGCTGTAGGAACTCCAGTCAGTAAAGGAATAACCTATACCTATCACGCCTGGAATGACACTAAGCATTGTATAGATAAATACAGAGCCTATGGCAAAATACCAAGGATAGAGTTTTTTCTTGTTCATTAAAATCATCCTCCCAACAAATCCTTTAATGTGATTTTCATTTTAGCCAAATTCACCAATGGTTCACATTGACTCATTTGTCATATTTATGTATTTTTTTAACCTCTCGGGAATTTTTTTATGTAAATGTGCTATAATCCAAATCAGCGGAAGATGTTTTTATATTATGGGTTGGGTAATGTTGCGAAAAACTAATGAAAAAACTCTTAAGAAAATACTGTCTAAAAATATGGTGCTGCTTATCACCTTTGTTTGGGGTGCTACAGCGATTATTTTTTCTACTATCGAATATAACAATATAAAGAAAAATGCTCTGGCAGATTTGGAAAGAATTTGCGTGCAAACCGGTGACAACATCGATTTGCAAATATTCCAGCTAGATACAATTACTCTAAATTCAATTAATTCAACTGAACTAACAAATGCCCTTGATTATTATGTAGCCACCAACTCAAATGATGCTTATAACCACATTGCAGCCAGACAACACTTGGCAGCTCTACTGACATCTCTTAAAGGCTTTGACTATTCTGTAAGACAGCTAAATATATATTCCACCCAGGAATTGGGATACGGCGTGGGAGATTATCTGGGGACCATCACAAACTATATGGATACGGAATGGTACCAAAAAACTATGGCACAAAAGGGACTGAAAAACGTAGTCATAGGGAACCTTTCATCTACTGGCGCCCTTACTAATGGAGATACTTATTATTCTATCTCTAGAACCTATTACAATGTTTATCACTATCCAATAGGCACAATTGAAGCCCGCAAGTATTATTCAGAGGTTTTCAAGGCTGCTATAGAAAATAGCTTTGCTTACAATCCTGAAATCTTCATATATGATGAAAGTGGTGAAATCATATTTCCTCTTGATTGTAATGATACTAATATTAGCAGCTATTATAAAATTGCATCGAATGAGCATATGGAGATAAATGGGCAGTCTATTTTTTCAGATCACCTATTCAGCTATGACATGCCTCATTCCGGCTATAAAATAATTCTATATGTTGAAAGTAATAGCTTTTTTGCGCCCATTCTTTCTGCTTTAAAAATAATACTATTCTTCTTCATTGCCATTTATATTTCAGGATTATTGTTAACTCAATTGCTGGCGAAGAGAATCAGTAAACCAATTAGAGAAATATATCATTTTCTAAATGAAAGAGATTCAAGCACTCAATACGACAAATTGACCTTGGCACCAACAAATATCCGGGAAAT
The DNA here is from genome assembly GCA_015057305.1 of Pseudobutyrivibrio ruminis. Classification (GTDB taxonomy): domain Bacteria; phylum Bacillota; class Clostridia; order Lachnospirales; family Lachnospiraceae; genus Pseudobutyrivibrio; species Pseudobutyrivibrio ruminis_F. Next base: position 34,086 of record SVES01000030.1, read on the forward strand.
AGATAAGCTTGCAAAATCAATAAATGAATACATATCTCAGTCCCAGACTCAAATGAAAACCATGCTTGGCTTGCAACAGCAGGAAATACAAGCAGAGATGCTTGCCTTACAGTCCCAGATGAACCCCCATTTTCTTTACAACTCCCTTGCCTGTATTGAGGAAATGGCTCACCAGGGTATGATGCAATCGGTGTCTGCAATGGTAAAGGATATTTCTTCAATCCTAAGAGCTATCTCTTCAAACAAAGAGCAGGTCATTACAGTTGAACAGGAATTGGATTTATGCGATATGTATTTGGAATGTCTGAAATATCGATTTGGAGATGATTTAACTTACGAATTTGATGTTGAGGACAAGCTCCTGGATTATTATGTTCCGAAGCTTTGTATACAATTGCTGGTTGAAAATGCTATTAAATCCACAACCACCGGTCCTTTACCATGGCACATTTGCATCCATGGCTATATAGAGGGAGAAAACTGGTATCTTGAGGTAAAAGATACTGGACCAGGCTTTGATAAAGCTATTGATATTCATCTGAGACAGCAGATGGATTCAATATTGGAAACTGGCGTACTTCCAAGCTTAAAAATAGAAGGAATGGGGATCCTTAATATTTTTATTCGCCTTTATCTTTTGGACGGAATCACTTTCTTGTTTGATTTTGGGAATAATGTAGAAGGAGGAGCCTTTGTCAAAATCGGTAGGAGCATTGAAAAATCATCCACCATCAAGGACTAAGGCAAAAATTTATGAAGGAGAAGGATTTTTATAAGGTATTACTAGTTGAAGATGAGCATTTTCTGCGTCAGTCTATTGTGCGAACAATCGACAGCCTGGATGATGCTTTCAAGGTTACTGCCCAGGCCTCAAATGGCAATGAAGCCCTAGAGCAACTGGAAAAGGATGATATTCAAATTGTTATTACTGATATACAAATGCCTGTCATGAATGGGCTTCAACTGGCAGAGCATATCAACCGCCAGTATCCTGATACTATTACAATTATCCTTACAGGCTACGCTGATTTTAAATATGCCCAAGAAGCCTTGCGTCAGCATGCCTTTGAATATCTGCTAAAGCCTGTGGACCCTGAGGTTTTGCACAAGGTGTTAAACAAGGCTGGGCTAAAGCTAGGCCAAGTAACTATGAATAATGAAGGAAATGAATTTGGAAATTATGATGCCCGAGAACAGGTAGATTACCTCGTAAACTATATCCAGGAGCATTATATGGAGACAATAGATATCGGTGAGCTTGCCGATCAAATGGGCTTTACTTCTGCCTATCTCTCAAAAATCTTTAAGCGTTTTACTGGAACAACACCTATTAAAATGCTAACAAGCATACGCATCCACAACGCAAAAAAGCTTTTAAAAAATACAAATTATTCTATCCAAGAGATAGGCAAGAAGGTTGGTTACCCTGACCAGTTCCACTTTAGTAAAACCTTTAGAAAAATAGTTGGTATGAATCCATCTGCCTTTAGAGATATTGACACTCTATCAGATACTTCCAACCACTAAATCTCTTCACTACCTTTAAGCTCTTTTATTTTGCTAAGAATCTGTTTTTCATTGAATGTGAAGAAAATACATGCACCGATAAAGCATGTTACAAATGCAATAGCGGCAGTTGTACGATAGCTTTTAGCTGTTTGTGCAACTGTCACTGATGTAAATACAACCATGGCAATTGCCTGTCCCATCTTGAAGGCAAAGGTTCTTGCAGCGAAAAACATTCCACTTCTGTCCTCTCCTGTTTCAAGGCGAGTAAGCTCTGCCACATCCGCAACACATGCCTGTGGGAGAATTCCAAGAATTGCCATAGGAATAGATGCTGCTATGGCTATAATGAATCCCCAATGCAATCCCTTCCCGCAGAAGGTAGTCACAAGAAATACTATAGCATATGCAAAAAATCCTGTAATAATCAGTTGTTTCTTTCCAATCTTTTTAGCCAAAATATTTACTGCTGGATATAAGCACACACTGATAAATGTCATAGTTGCAGTAAGTACAAATGTCCATGTGTCTGCAATTTCCATAAGCTGTGTCTCATAGAATGCCAAGCCAGTTTGGAACAATGTCAATGCGAAGAAATAAATCACATCGCTGTAAACAAAATGTCTAAATTGAACATTAGAGAATGTCTTAATAAGTGATTCAAATGGTTTTGTATCGCTTGGCTTGCTATCAATATAATCTCTTTCGTTAATATAAAATGCTGGAATAATCATGGCAATGCAAGCAATAGCTGCCATAATTGCAACAGCCATTCTTATTGAGCCAGTCTGCCCAAAGCTTCCTTCTAAAGCACCTGCAACATTTGGCAGAAGAAATGAAATGGACTGTCCAACAATAAATGTAAATGAAATATAGGTTGATACATTAATACGATGCTGCTGTGTGTCTCCAAGCTCAGCAATCAAGGCATTATATGGTGTGCAAAACATTGTCATGAAAAGATAGAACACCATTAAAAGCACAAATAGCACTACATCATTTACCACAATATTGCTTGTCTGTGGCAGTACAAACAAGCCTATTGTACATAGTGCAAAAGGCACTGCCATTGCTCGCATAAATGGAATTCGTCTTCCACCTTTATAATCTGCCCTATCAGACCAGCCTGCAATCAGAGGATCTGTGATAGCATCAAATATACGGCCAGTGGCAAGCACCAGTCCAAACAATGTTAATTTAAAAAATATTGGGTGCTGTGTGATATTAGTTGCGAATAATCCTGTGTTAGGATTCTGCGCGCTAGGTGTTCCCGTGTAGTAATAGACCATCCAGTTAGAAACCACACCCGAAAGCAGGCTCCAACCAAACTGCCCCAAGGCAAACACCCATAGAAGTTTGTTTGTGATAGGTTTGAGTTGTTTCATTATTCAATTGTTCCCCCTTAAAAATTATTTACCTGTCTATTATAACTTATTTTGGGGAATATAAACGAATTATTTTGAAGGGCTATTTTGTGCCGACCCCCAAAAGTTAGACCAAAAAATCTAACGATTGGAGGTCGGCACATTTTTCTTAATCTGCCAATCTATCTGTAGGAGCCTTCTATTTGACATTTTAATTTAGTTTTTTAGGCAAAATCGAAATTATCTTTGTTACCTATAAACGTGAGATGACGTGAGAGACAATTAATAACAGCCATATTAAATATAGTTTATCTCTACACTTTCCAGTTCTATTGTCTTGTTCTCTACTCCAGCCATTTTCTCTTCTGTATCCTTTGCTTCTGTAAGAATCATTTCTTTTGTTTTTTCACTTTGCTCTAACATAACCAGATAAATATCAATCAACTCTCCTTTAAGCTGTTCTACTGCTTTAGAGATTTCTTTATTTGAACCTTCCATATTCCAAATTCTACGCACCTCTTCCTCAGTTGAAAATGCGCTATGTGCATATGTTGTGCTAGGAGCAAGGACTCCGTTATTATCTTCTAGGACATGAGCAAAACAACTCATTCCTTCTTGTGTGGCATATTGTTGATAACCTACTTGTTGAGCTTCTAAATTTTCAATATAAGAATAAACTATTTCTTTATAGACAGTATCTTTTTGCATATTTTCAATTACTTTTTTATCTATAGTTATGCTACACTGCCCAGAGTTTCCAAAATTATCTCCAATTTGATTAAAACTGTTGTTATAGCCTAGATATGGTGGTTCACTTGGCATTTTTGAGCCAGTTTCAAGATCCTCGAGCCTAAAGCTTACATTAGGGTATTTTTTACATAAATCGTGATAATAATCAAGGATTGAGTCAGAATTATCATTACTTCTATTCGTTGAAATAGAAATATCCGAGTATTTATTTGTAAGAGAATCTACTTTATTTGCCTTGTCATATGTTTGTTTGGAAGCAATACTTATACTTGATATATAGCTTGATGTAGAACTACATATTTTCATAAAATCTCCTTTCCGCAGCGCATCTGTCAATCAAAGCTGCTCCGCTCTCCAGAAAGGTCCGAGCGGGTTGCTGATGACTAAAAAAAGTGCCTATCTCAAACTTCATTCCGTTGAAATAAGCGCTTCCTTAGCCGTATAAAAATACTTACACTTTGATATCGATATTTATTTATATAAGAATAATTGACATTTCTAATAAATATGTGGCAGCACTTTTGTGCATTTAAACTTAAGTAACAGTAAAACTATTTCTTTCATTTCTGAACACAATTAGATCATGCGTCACTCTAAATGACACTGTAAATGTCACTGTAAATGGGGTTCAATCAGTATACAGGAATTGGAGCTCATTCATAGCATACCTTGGTGATATTGATACTGATAATTGAAATAAGATGTTTGGATAATGCCAAAATAAGGGCTATAAGCCCTGAAACAACGAATGTACCCCAGTTGTACCCATTGTTCTAATCAGCGCGAGACGGGACTCGAATCGCATTCCTTATCTTAGAATACTGATAAAAAGGGGATTCTAGCACCGCTATATGCTTAGGGAACACCTGATGGGTCACATCAAACACACATCAAAACTCTAAATTTTTCAACGGTTTCAAAAAATCTTTTTTGAATTGTCTTGCATTATGAAATACCAAGATTTCAGAGTTAGATAGATGAATTCCGTTTGCAAGATTCTGTTTCATTTGTTCCAATGTGCATAATAAATCTGCAACTTGTGATAATCTATAGTCTTTCTGCATCGCCTCACGAGTATCATAATCTGGCAAGACTGTAGCTAACACAATATTTAGAATTCGAGATAATTCATGCTGACCATTGTCATAGTAAAGGATAACTCTATCAAAACTATAAAAATACCCCATGTTATCCTTCATAAATTGAGACATATCTTTAGCTATTCTCGCCTGAAGTTTATAAACATCAGAAAATTCTTTTTTTGAATATAAAAAAGTCTTATATTTAATGCCACACCTCATAGCAAAAAAGAATAATTTTGTAAATATAGCTCTTCGCTCATTTGGAGTCATTTCACTATAATCATCTTCTCGCCTTATTAATGGCCTTGTGTGAATTATAGGATTTTTATAGCCTAAATTGCTAAGCTCTCTATTCAGTTTTTCTAATTCAGGATTAATGTCATTAGATTGATTATGAAACACTGCTGTAACAATATAATAAGGCGAATGTTTCTGAAATCCTCCAAAATCTCCTGACTCATCAATAAATATACTTAATTCATTCATAGCAAAAAAAAAGCGGGAAGTCTTCCCGCATAATTAGGTTGGACCCAGATCTTTCGAACAGCCCACGTTGGTTTCCCAACTTTGATTATATAATAGCATTTATAAGGCAAATGTCAAGGTGTCTTAAATAGATACAGTGCAATGCAAACAACAACTGTACCCCTTGTTTTGCAAAGTAAAAAACTCACAAATGCAATAAAATCAGCATTTGTGAGCCTTTTCGAGAGAGCGCGAGACGGGACTCGAATATTGGGCGTGTTCGTAAACACTAATAAAAAGGAGGTTTGCAGGACTGTCATTTTTATTTGTACCCAATTTGTACCCCTTTTTATAACTTGTTTTATCTATTATTTGGCGAAAAAATGTACTCATAAAAGTACTAAGAAACGTGGAGTGTTCGATTGTAAAAATAGAACATTTGTGCTAGATTTATTTATGCGGTTCATCCGTACTGAAAGTACCCATGACGAGGTGGAAATCTCCCGAGCCATTCTATAAGGTGCTCCATATATTTGGATGTCACTATGGAAGGGAGGTGACGCATATGTCGGACTATGAAATGTTGATGATTATGCTAACTGTGTTAGCATTGCTCTTTACAGCTTGTGGTTTCCTGCTTGCGTTGCTTAGCTTTCTCGATACGAGAAACAACAAGCGAAAAAAATAATGCCTCTCTCGTCTGCCAACGAAAGAGGCGGCTCTCACTGAGAGCTAATTAAGTCTTATTCGGGAGCATCCACTTTGGAGTGGGTGCTTTCTTTATCTATAATATATCATCTTTGGAATATAGATTCAACGATTATTTAACCTTGGTTTTCTCTAAATAAATCATCATAGCTAACACCAAGTGTATTTTTTATTTTTTCCAATGTATCAAACTTAATTGAACTAGTCTCATTATTATATATTTTATTAAAGTTTTGATAACTCATCGGTTCCGTTCTTTTGAAAATCCAATATTTTGTATGTTCTTGTTCATCTAGTATTTCATCAATTCTCAGTTGGAGCATATAGTTTTCCTCTATTCTTTTGAATTGATTATAGAATTTCTCTAATTCACAGATGATTCACTTTTGAGTTATATAATCTAAACATTAGATATTAATATTTTATGCGGAGGTTACTATGAAATGTCCAAATTGTGGTAAAAAGATTGAAAATGATAGTAAATTTTGTGAAACATGCGGCTTCGATTTATCTTCTCTTGAGAATTTAACTAGCAAAAATTTCAATAATGAAGCAGAGCAAAATGATAATTCGAATAAAAGTACACTTGATAAATTAAACTTAATTGCATTAGATATAATGGCTTTACTAGGAATCGCTTCGATAGTAATGACTGTTTTAGCACTTTTAGGTGTATTTAATAAGAATCCTATACCATTCATTCTGTTTGTTGGAATCGTATATGCCTTAAATTGGGTTGATGACAAATTCCCTAAAATTCCCAAAATATTAATTGCTACTACAGCTATTATCCTATTAATACTATGCTTTAAAATTTCAACCAAATCTGATTATGTTGCATCTGTCAAAACTAGTACCCCAGATGCATATCCAAGCATTTCGTATGAAGATGCTTTTGATAACTACTTCTCTAATCCAAAATGGAAACAGATAAAAGACAACACTGACGGTAATCCAATAGTTAAGTTTACAGGAACTTGCTCTTATGATGGTTATCCAGCTGTTGCTGAAATAACTTTTACAATTTATGAAGACCAAAGACGTTTTGCAATTACTTCAATGAAAATTGATGGGAATGATATGGGAATATATACTGATTCTATTATTGATGACATTTTTTACGAATATTAATAATATTTTAAGGATGAAAAGATATGAGTATTACTGATATTGCCACTGACACAATCACAAAAAAATAACAGGAAGGGACGTAAAAACGACAATTATTTCTATTGAAGAAATGCAAAGATACAGTCTTAAATAGCGTTGAGAAAGATGAAATTGACAAGATTAAGAAAGTGATAAAAGGTAGTTTTTGGAATTCTCTACACATGTACGATACTCTAAATCAAAAATACCGGGTTTCTACTTTATACGCTGGAACAATAGCTTCGAACAGATTAATAAACGAATTTAGTATAATGGATTTTGACACAAACATAATATATACATGTAAATCTTTCTATTTAATGGAAAGATAAAAAAGCATGTCAAGAGATAATCACTCGATATTAAATATAAAATTACTTATGAGCCCTTGAAACAACGAATGTACCCCAGTTGTACCCATTGTTCTAATCCGCGCGAGACGGGGTACGGGTGTCCAGTGGACACCTCTGCGAAGCAGAAGCACCGACCAAGCCGGCAGGCGAGACGGAACTCGAATCGCATTCCTTATCTTAAAATACTGATAGAAATGGGATTCTAGCACCGCTATATGCTTAGGAAACACCTGAGGGGGCACTTAAAAAATCTAAATTGCAAAGTCATCATCATCAGATGCCTGTAGTTGCATCAACATGCTATGCTGCTGCCCGATGTTAGCAACATCAAAAGCTTTAATGCAAGTAGATGCCCAAGGGAAAAAATTCCTCAACTCATCAACTAATACTAAAATATCCGTTTCCAGAAGTTTTTCTTTAGAATTGTAAACAGATCCTTGCCTATGTACATACCCATGTTTTGTCATGAAACCTCTTATGTCACGATATGCAGTTCTATAATCTTTATAAAATTCTTGGAGCTTCTTTGTATCCATATCAAACTCAATTGATTTGTAGTGTTTTCTTTTGGCCATACCTAAGCCGCCTTAAACCCGAAGTATTCTACTAAGTCTTCTTCGTCAAAGTCATCTGGTGTATCACTATCTTCATTATTACAAAGAAGCCAAGTCGAAATATTCTGAACAAACCATTCTTGCTTTTTTAAGCCGTTAAGTATAATGCCTAGATTTGGATAATCAGAGCTTGAATCTGTTCCAGAGTATACATGTCTTCCGTTTTCAAGACTTAAAGAGAATCCCCGCTTGGAAAAAATAGTATTTAGCTTTTCATATAAGACGTTTACGTTAAGCATATTATCATTTTGAAGTTTTTCTTCATTTAAACATATAATCATTTTATACATAGCTAGGCTCCATTTATATTTTATAGTTACAAATGAATTATAACATGTTTTCCTATCTTAATATAGACTAATCCTTGGCCTAAAAGAGTTGTTTATTAAAATAAAAGAGTAACTCAATATGAGCGCTCCCTCATAGTTTTAAATTATAATAGTAGTTCCTTCTTTTACACAATAATTACATAAGGCAGTTCCAAAAACAAGCAATAGAATACCCCTCTTCATTCATCATTGCTATTACTTAAGACCACTATTAATATAGTCACATACAGAGTATATCAGTTATTGTTTTATGTATGTTCCATTCATAATCTCATCCCCATCATAAATAGAATTTGAAACAGATATTTGTATTCCATTTTCAACAATTGTTAGTTTTAAATCCGCCTCTGTAGTTTCACAATAACTATTATATGCATCGCCGTCTTCATAAAGAAATCCCTCGAAAAAAGCTGTTTCATGATTTCCATTTTCATATGCACTAATATAGATATATGGCTCAACTTCTGTTCCCGCACTAATATTTAACTCACACCATCCGTTCTCCCCATTATTTAAATCAAGCCGATAGTCTCCATACAATTCGGTATTTACATATTCTATTGATTCAGATTGATTTTCAGTGGAGTCATTGTTATACATTGCGCTATAATCATTTCGATTTACTTTTTGTAAAATTTCCCAATACGTCATATCATCGCCCATTAATTCGACCATTTTATCATAAAAGCATAATTTAACATCAGGATGATATAAATCCCCATTCACTGATAATACCCCTCTATAAGTATCTGTATCCTTGTCAAAAGATAAATGCATTTGATCGTTACCTGTCACAGAATCTTCATCAGAATAAGTGTGTTTATATGCATAGGAATAATCTAGTTCATATCCATCATCAGCATCGGTAATATTTTCAATGTTAATCAATATACTATAATACCCACGGTAACTATCACTATAAAAACTTTTACCTATTAAATTATTAGTATTTAAACAGATATACCGTACATCAGATAATGTTTCATCTCCATAAGTATACCAATTTCCATCCTCAAAACTAATATTACAATTATACGTTCTGTAATAAAAAAGATTATCTTGTTTTTCAACTACAACTTTTGCAGAAATATTTCCAGTTCCTGTAGCTATATCTATTATTGGATTATCTATTTGGAACTCAATTACATTATCTAAGTTTTCAATATATTCTTGGCATTTTGATGTAAACTCTTGGTCAGATGGAGTTGATATAATCTCGAACGCGGTATCCTTGGATTTTTGTACATCATCAATTTGCCAACCGCCAGTGTCATACTTAGTGTAATCAATAGTAAGATAATATTCCATATCAGCATATTCGTTGGATGTTTTTACAGTACAATCGATTACATCCTTTTTGTTATCAATTAACTCCCTGTTAATTGTGACCTTATCAATTTCAAATAATTCCATACCATCATAATTTAGTAAATCCTTCTTAATGTCCTTTTCAGAAGGAGTTGAACTACAGCCACTAAATATTAATGTGGTCATGCAGAATAATACGCCTAATAAAATTCTTTTAGCTTTCATTTTTTACCCTCC
>SVES01000031.1:0-2716 GCA_015057305.1 Pseudobutyrivibrio ruminis
TCCTCAACCACACGATAGTTTGAGTAGCCCAGCTTCTTGGAAAGAATCCCTGTCCATCTCACATCACTTGAATATCTGTCTCCATTATCTGGTCTAAGTCCGTATGTATTTGAATCACCAAAACATAAAATGTTTTTCATGCGCTACCTCCTTTCTTGTTTCTATGTCAGATATAATAAATCTTATTACCTACTAGGTCAATAGGTATTACCATTACAAAAAATAATAGCCAGCTATCAATTAGATTTATAGCTGGCTATTATCCCTTTGTTTATATACTAATCAACATCTACAGTCTCTCCCAACACAAGCACTGCGTTTCGTACGCACTCAGGGCATTCGCAAAGTACCTGGCCTGTGGTAATTCCTTTTAGATCCTTGCAGATTGTGGCGCCACATTTTTCGTTGAACTTAGCCACCATTTCCTTTGAGTATCTAGGAGTGCCCTTTCCTTCTGTAATCATACCGGCTGTCATTACGGCTCCTATAAGAGCACCGCATGTGCTTTCCATACATCCCATACCTGCTGCAAAACCAGCTGCAAGCTTTGAAAGCTCCTCTGGGGCAATATCGATTTTATCCTTAAATGCCTTAAGTACAGACTGTGTGCAGTTGCACTGGCCTGTGGCCTTTAGATTAGCTGCTAAATCAGCTCTTTCTTCTATTGTCATTTTTTCCTCCTTTTCAAAAGCAGCACCCTAATTTTTCATGCTCCCGCAAGCCATCTCCCATTGCAGTCAAGGGAACCTCCCTAAAGGGTCCCTCCTTAACTACATGGCATGTCCTCAAAGGCATCCTTGCTTTGCAAGGAACTTTGAGGGCCCAGATGTAAGCTTCGCTTACTAGACCAACATTTTCCTTCATTGCACTCGGAAAATGATGGTCATTTCTTGCTCGCGCTTGCCAAGGTTAATTAGCTGCTTTTATAAATACTATCTATCCTTAAATTTACATATACCCTGGGTCATGGTTCCCATAGGGCAAAATGTGCACCAGGTTCTTTCTTTATATAGTACCATTACTATAAGTCCAATCAAAGTTGAAGTGAGCATCAGGCTGTAAAACCCAAATCCGAATTGGGCTACCCAATCAGGAAAAGCACTGCCTGAATATGCCCACTGCCAAGGTACCTTGAATGTCCAAAACAGCTTGATAGCTTTTCTTAGTGTGCCAGCGCCAGAAAATACCAGGTAGGTCTGAAATACCATTGTGCCAAACATGGTCAGGAAAAATACAAGGAATCCATATCTAAACCACTTAGATGAAAGCCACTTAGGTGCAGGCTTTTTTCTAGAGCATCCTACATTTCTTCCAAATACCCAAAACAGCTGCCCCCTGCCACACATGTTGTTGCAAAACCATTTGTTGCCGCCGACTATGGCAAATATCAAAGGCAGAATAAAATCTATCATTCCAAGCCAGGCAAACAATATATTAAAAAATCCAAGGGCGAAATAAATGATAGACCATATCCAAAGATAATTATACCAATGCTTCTTTTTACTATTTGCCATTTATCTGCTCCTCTCTTTCAAATTAATTGCGCTTGCAGGGCAAGCCTTTTCACACAATCCACATCCAACACAAATTTCCTCATTCACTAATGCGTAACAGCCCTTGTAGATAGATATCGCCTCCCTTGGGCACTGCAATCTACAAACACCGCAGGCTACACACATATCTGTGTTTACATTTGCTAATCTTTTTGCCATATCAACTTCCTTTTACTTTTTGCTTGTTATTTTTAAACGATACGCTTATTATATGTGGTAAGAAAAATATATCAAGTACGCAATTTTTATTGACCTGGTAAGGAAAAACTGACTATGAAAAAAGAACCTTTATGTGAAGAAATCGCAGGCAAGGGCTGCGGATTAAAGAAAGTATTAAACATCGTAGGTGGCAAATGGAAAATAATGATTCTCTGCGTCATCGACAATAATGAAGTTGCCAGATATGGTGATTTAAGGCGTTCTGTATTTGGAATTACAAACACCATGCTCGCCCAATCTCTCAAGGAATTAGAGGCGGATGGATTAGTTCATCGCACTCAATATGATGAAATGCCTGTGCGTGTGGAATACACCCTCACAAAGCAAGCCAAGAGCCTTATCCCGATTCTATTGCAGCTGAAAAAATGGGGCGAGGACAATCTCTAGCGGGCTTGCATTTGCCTACTTGCCTATCGTATAATATGGTAAAAGGAGGTCAGAATATGTTTAGTACAAAAGGAAGATATGCACTACGTGTAATGATAGATTTGGCGCAGCAAGATACTGAAGACTATATTCCTCTCAAGGATATTGCTGAGCGCCAGGATATTTCAAAGAAGTATTTAGAAATAATAGTAAAGGAACTTGTTAAGGGCGGTCTTGTGGCTGGTGTCAGCGGTAAGGGCGGTGGCTACAAGCTCACTAGAAAGCCTGATGAATACTCAGTTGGAGAGATTATAGAATTATTAGAGGGCAGCCTTTCGCCTGTGGCATGTCTAGCCGACGGTGCAAAAGAATGCCCTCGTGAAAAGATATGTAAAACTCTTCCAATGTGGACCGAGTTCTATTTACTGGAAAGAGATTTCTTCTATGGCAAGAAGCTCAGCGATTTAGTAAATAGCTAATTTCTGGTTGGCTGCGAGATTCGCTACTAGACTCCACTGGCACAAGCTTCGCAATCATGCTCCTCTGGGAAGTCTGCTGGGTCATACTCTATTCCATTA
>SVES01000031.1:2816-34435 GCA_015057305.1 Pseudobutyrivibrio ruminis
GCTACTAGACTCCACTGGCACAAGCTTCGCAATCATGCTCCTCTGGGAAGTCTGCTGGGTCATACTCTATTCCATTATTATCATAGTAATTTTTTACAGCAGCTTTAATTGCTTCCTCAGCAAGAACTGAGCAATGAAGCTTATGTGTTGGAAGTCCGTCAAGGGCCTCTGTCACTGCCTTGTTTGTAAGCTGAAGTGCCTCTGAAACGGGCTTTCCCATTATGAGCTCTGTTGCCATGGAGCTTGAAGCAATGGCGCTTCCACAGCCAAATGTTTCAAACTTCACATCATCAATAATCTGCTCTTCATTAATCTTTAAATATATTTTCATGATGTCGCCACAGACAGGATTTCCCACCTCTCCAACTCCATCAGCATTTTCAATTACCCCAACATTTCTTGGATTTCTAAAATGGTCCATAACCTTTTCACTATATAGTGCCATGTTTTTACCTCCAAATATTATCTAGATTTTTTTAAAAAAGCGAAGAATTGCAACTTTCTGGCATTAAGAAATCTTCCCTAAGCAGTTGCATCCTGATGAAAGACGTGAGGTCTCTTGCCGCTTACAAGGTCTCCCCAGAATGGTGAAAAGCTTCTTAGATACTCTATTACTTCTCCAACAGATTTAATAATATAATCAATCTGCTCCTCTGTAGCATCCTCTCCAAGTGAGATTCTAAGAGAACCGTGAGCTACCTCATGTGGTCGTCCTATTGCAAGAAGCACATGGCTAGGATCAAGGGAACCTGAGGTACAAGCAGAACCTGAGGAAACCGATATTCCCTTATCGTCCAGTAAAAGAAGAAGTGACTCTCCCTCAATGCCCTCAAAGCAAAAGTTTACATTTGATGTTACTCTTAAATTTCTGTCACCATTTAATTCAGAGTATGGAATCTTTGACAAGCCTTCAATAAGTCTGTCCTGTAGCTTTGAAAGCTTATTATTGTTCTCATCAATGTGAGCAACTGCATCCTCAAGTGCAACAGTAAGACCAACAATACCTGCCAGATTTTCTGTACCAGCACGCTTGCCTCTTTCCTGAGCACCACCATTGATCACATTTGTAAGAGGAATTCCGCCCTTGGCATAGAGCACACCCACACCCTTAGGTCCATGGAATTTGTGAGCTGAAATTGAAAGCATATCAATATTTTGCTCCTCAACATTAATGTGCACATGACTTATAGCCTGTACAGCATCTGTGTGAAATGGCACCTTCTTCTCACGGCAAATCTTGCCAATCTCAGCGATAGGCTGAATTGTACCTATTTCATTATTGGCGTACATAATAGTTACCAGGGCTGTATCCTCACGAATAGCTTCTGCTACCTCAGAAGGAACTACTACACCATTTGAATGAACATCTACAAGAGTTATTTCAAAGCCCTCCTTCTCTAATGCATCTAAAGTATGGAGCACTGCGTGATGTTCAAATTTAGAAGATACAATATGCTTCTTTCCTTTCTTGGCGCCAGCTCTTGCCGCTGAGATTATCGCCTGGTTGTCAGCTTCACTTCCACCAGATGTAAAATATATTTCTCTAGGCTTTGCTCCTATTAGCTTGGCTACTCGCTCTCTTGATTCTTCTAGCACCTCCTTAGCCCTTTGACCTACGGAATATAAGCTAGATGGGTTTCCATAAACCTCTGTAAAATATGGCAACATTGCCTCAACCACTTTAGGGCTAACTGCTGTCGTTGCCGCGTTATCTGCGTATACAAACATAATCTTGCCTTTCTTTTGTATTATATTTTCTAAGTTATTACCTACTAACCTAGTACGTAAATGAAAATATCACCCATTGCCTACCAAGTCAATAGGTTTTATGTAACTAACCTGCCTAAACGAAATATTTTCTCAATAAATATATTAAGGAGGGACCCTCCCTAGGGAGGATTCCTCCTTAATATATTTATTACCCAATATAGTTTGCCAAAAACTGTTTTGTTCTTTCATTAGTGGGATTATCAATAACCTGCGAAGGCGGTCCCTGCTCCGCGATTACTCCCCCATCCATAAAAATGATTTCATCTGAAACCTCTTTTGCAAATCCAATTTCATGAGTGACGATTATCATTGTGGTATGCTGATCTGCCAGCTCCTTTATAACCTTCAAAACTTCTCCAGTAAGCTCTGGATCCAGAGCTGAAGTAGGTTCATCGAAGCACAAAATGTCAGGCTGAAGGGCTAGTGCTCTTGCAATAGCAACTCGCTGTTGCTGCCCACCTGAAAGCTGATGAGGATAATTGTCCATCCTGTCAGACAAGCCCATCTTGGCCAATAGCTCTTTTCCCCTCTCTACCACATTTGCCACATCTTCCTTTGATTTTGCTTCAAGCTTAGGTGCAAGAATTACATTTTCAAGAGCTGTATATTGAGGGAAAAGATTAAACTGCTGAAAAACCATCCCAAAGTGATGACGACTTTTTCTAACCTCCTCCTCACTCATATGTGTTACATTTGCAAAATATAACAAATCTCCATTTACAGTAATTGTTCCTTCATCGGGAGTTTCTAAAAAATTGAGACATCTAAGAAGGGTGGTTTTGCCAGAGCCAGAGCTTCCAATAATAGAAAGGGTTTGCCCCTTTTCCATAGAAAAAGAGATTCCCTTTAATATCTCTTCCTCATCAAATTTTTTTCTAATTTCATGTACTTCTAAAATTGCCATATTGTTCTCTCTTTAACGGTGATTATTTAAAATAATCCAGTTTCTTTTCTACATATCCAAATAATAATGTAAGTAATCCACTAAATACCAGGTAAAATGCACCAGTATAAAACAATGGCCAAATAATACCTGCGCTTTTTATAAAGCGTTCTCCCTCCCAAATAATTTCATAGAAGGCTATTACCCTGGCAAGAGATGTATCCTTCACAAGGGTAATCACTTCGTTAGAAATAGGAGGAACTATTTTCTTTACAACCTGAAGCAGAATAATCCTAAAAAAGGTCTGGCCCTTGGTAAGACCTAAAACTGCTGCCGCCTCATATTGTCCCTTTGGAATAGACTGAATTCCACCACGGTAGATTTCGCTGAAATAGCAGGCATAATTAATTACAAATGCCACCAAAGCAGCGGTAAATCTGCCTCCGTCACCAGCTCCCCAAATATTCATTCCTAAAAATATACCGGGACCATAGAATATTATCAGAAGCTGAAGCATAAGCGGTGTGCCTCTGACTACCCAAATAATAAATCTAATAGGTATTTTCACAATCAGATTTTTATTCATTGAGCCAAAGCTGATAATCAACCCCAATGGCAATGAAAATAATAAAGTTAATGAAAATAATTTGAGGGTTCCTAAGAAACCCTCTAATAATGATAATGTTACGTTGATAAACATACTACACCCTTATTTTACTTCGTTATGATTGCATCCTGAACACCATATGTATTGGCGATTTCTTCCATAGTGCCATCTTCATAAAGTGCCTTAAGCTCATCATTAATATAAGCTGCCAAATCAGAACCTTTTCTGCAACCAATTCCGTATTCTTCTGTTGTCAGCTCTACTGTGTGGGTAAGTGAATCATAGCTGGTTCCCTCACCTACCATAGCACCTGCCATAAGCAAATCTATAATACAAGCATCAGATGTGCCTGCTGAAACCTCCATTACAGCATCTGCCTGAGACTTAACAGCTACGTAATTAAATCCATTTTCCTCTGCAGCTGCCTCACCAGCAGAACCAGATTCTACTGCAAAGCTAAGCTGAGCAGCTTCCTCCACAGTAGTTACCTCAGCTGCCTTATCGCTGCTTACTACAACTACCTGGGCGTTGTTGAGATATGGGTCTGTACATTCCATTGCATTAGTAACCTCTGGTGTAAGTGTCATACCATTCCAAACAACATCAATGGACTTGTTTTGAAGCTCAAGAATCTTGTTATCCCAATCGATTTCAACAAATTCCACCTCTACACCCAAAGACTCAGCGACCTTTTTTGCCAAATCTGCATCATAGCCAATCCACTCCCCGTTATCGTCCTTATAATCCATAGGTGCAAAGTCGGTAATTCCAACTATCAAAGTACCCTTGCCCTTAATGTACTCCAAATCACTATCATCTGTAACAGCTTCACTGCCTTCAGTAGATGCTTGCTCTGTAGTATTATTGGTTGCCTCCTCTGAACCACAGGCAACTATTGATAAACTCATTAAAGCTGCACATATACCTGCTAATACTCTTTTCTTCATTTTCTTGTCTCCTCTCAATTGCACATGTCGCCAAAACACTTTAGCGTGATAACGTACTAAATTAAATCATATATACACTTTAGCATACTAAAGCATTATTGTAAACTGAAATTTAATTTTTTCACTGCATCCCCAATTTTACCTATTTCCACCTTGCTGACAGACACCAAAATTGTTGCGGCACCATCACTTAAATCAATGGTATTTACCTTTACCAAGCCGTTGTTTAGCTTGTTTGCTAAATCTGTCCCCCATAGTCTAATACCAATTTCCATTCCGCTGTCCCCAACTAAAATATCCTCCTTTTTTAAAGAAGTGTTTTCCAGTTCCCTTATCATTACCTGCCTTTTTTCTTCGTATAAACGTTTCATCTTCTTGATATGCCTGCTTAAATGTCCATCACGCAGAAATGATGCAAGGGCTATTTGCTCTGCCATAGATGCAGTCTGGTTATAATATTTTTTTATTTTCTCATATTCCTTTCTGATTCCCTTTGGCAAAATAAGAAAGCTTATCCTGACACTAGGTAATAGAACTCGGGAGAAGGAACCTAGAAAGGCAGTATTTTCCCCTCCAGTCATAGCGTAAAGACTAGGTGTAGGCTTACTTGCAAAGACAAAATCATTTTGATAATCATCCTCTATGATTAAATGGTTCCCTGTTTCTGCATGCTCTATCAATTCATGTCTTCGCTTCATAGTCATTACCTCCCCCCACTTTGTCATGTAGGATGGGGTAACATAAATTACATGGC
This sequence comes from Pseudobutyrivibrio ruminis, assembly GCA_015057305.1. GTDB lineage: Bacteria > Bacillota > Clostridia > Lachnospirales > Lachnospiraceae > Pseudobutyrivibrio > Pseudobutyrivibrio ruminis_F. Next base: position 7,778 of record SVES01000031.1, read on the forward strand.
TCATTTTATCTCTAAAATTGACCTTGAACCCTGCATTTTTAAAGGTCATAGCACCGTCAGTAAAATTTTTTGTTGGAAAAGAAATGGTCTTTTCTCCTGGAATCAAAGCTATCAAAATCTGCAACAGGTTTTGAAATCCTGCTCCAATGACAATATCATCTGCAGTGCAAATAATGTTTCGATTTTTTCGCACATGGCTTGCAATGGCTTCTCGCAAATCCTCCTCACCTTGATTATCTGCATATTTTAAAAGCCTATCCTCCTGCCTTAATGCTGATTTCATATATCGACGCCACAACTGTAAGCAGGACACCTCCTTATCCTCTCCTATAGTTGCCAGGTCATATTCATACAATTTTTCATCCAAGTCTAATGCCTTGATTACTGCCCCATTTCCATTATTCTGTGACAGCCTTTTTACTGTATCCGAAACAAAATACCCTACCTTCTCTATAGAATAAATGTATCCATCATCTGCCAGCTGTAAATATGCATTTTCTATGGATGTTCTACTTACATTTAGAGTCTTTTCTGTCTCCCTGATGGATGGAATCTTATCCCCAGGCTTTAGGCTTCCATCCATTATTTGATTAACATAGAAATCGTAAACCTTCTCATACACCTTCATATCTGTCCCCTAAATTATTCTCTAAATTGCGTATTTTTATGATAACAGTTTGGTGATATTATAGCTCCAACATAAAAAATAGAAAAGAGCTTTTTTCATAGGACAACTACTAAGGAGGTTTTGTTATGAGTAATACAACCACAAACGTTAAGACATTCAATACAGATAGAACAAAAAGAACAATAATTGCCGCATTATTTGCAGCGATTACCTGCGTAGGCACTATGATTATTAAAATACCTACACCTACTTTAGGATATATTCATCCTGGTGATGGTTTCGTTTTATTATCAGGTCTATTACTTGGACCTATATGGGGAGCCTTTGCTGCTGGACTTGGTTCAGCATTATCTGATTTAATCGGTGGCTATTTCATCTATGTTCCTGCCACTTTTGTAATCAAATTCCTAACAGCTCTAACATGCTTTTTTGCCTACAAGGCCATTTCTAAACTATTAAAAACAAAAACCGAGCTGCCACAACTAATAATCAGCGGTATTGCTGGGGAGCTTGTCATGGTGCTCGGATATTTTCTATTTGAAATATTTATGCTTTCAATTGTAAATAAAACAAGTCTTTCCGCCGGTGTGCTTGCATCAATTGCTGGGATTGTTCCAAACATTATTCAAGGCATATTTGGTGTTATCATTGCTACTGTGCTACACCCTTTACTTTCAAGACTAACTAATAATTTATAGGTTTTTGTTTTTCAATAATCTATAAATCTCTGCTTTCACATACAATTAGATAGCCTGCTGTCAGCTCTATAGTTGCTATTTCCTCTAAAATCTCATTGCTGACAGTCAGTGTATTAAAGCCTTCTAGTGTGGCCTTCGCCAGGGGATATTTAAAGCCTGTCATGGTTACGCCAGAGGCTTTTCCTAAATATGGGAAAACCGATACATATTTTCCAAACTGCTCAGACCTTTTAATTTGCTTCACCTGACCAGCTGTTATCATCTGTATATAATTATATTCATCTACAATAATGACATTTCGATTCTTCTTTAGGCCTAGCCCTAAAAGATTAATGTTCCCCAATAAATGATCTATTCTTTTACCTGTGCCACCTAAAATATAGATTTCATCCCAGTCATTAGTATTATCTATTGCAACCTGTAAAGCTGCCTCAATGTCAGTATCATCCTTTACAGGATTTAGCTCTACTACCTTAGCCCTACTTGCCTTAATCCTTTTTAAACCATCCTCTGAAACTGAATCAAAATCACCAATAATAACTTGAGGCTCAAGTCCAAGTGCTATGCAGGTTTCAAAGCCGCTGTCACAAGCAATAATATATAAAAGGGGATCATTAAAATCCTCAATGAACCCCTTTAAAAAATCTAAATCCCAATGGCCACCGCCAATTATAATTGTTTTCATTTCATTTTCTCCAACAGAGCCTCTACATTTGCCCTAATGTCCCCTTTAAATACGGCGGAGCCTGCAACAATAACATTTGCCCCTGCCTCTAAAGCTGCATCAATGGTATCGGTATTAATACCTCCATCAACCTCAATATCAAGCTTGAGTCCTTTTTCTTCACACAGCTTTGACAAATCACTAACCTTCTTAAGTGTGTATGGTATCAGCTTCTGCCCGCCAAAGCCAGGGTTAACAGTCATGATTAATACCATATCCACCTTATCTAACACATGGGTGATTTCTTCAATAGGAGTAGCAGGATTCAAAGCCACCCCTGCCATTGCTCCACACTCTTTTATCAAATCAATGGTTGCATCCAAATGCTTGCAAGCTTCAGCATGAACTGTAATAATATCCGCACCGGCTTCAGCAAAATCCTTTATATATCTCTCAGGATCCACAATCATTAAATGAACATCAAATAGTTTGTCTGTTATGCCACGGATACTTTTTAATACTGGCAACCCAAAGCTGATGCTTGGCACATATAGGCCGTCCATAACATCAAAATGTATATAGCCTGCCCCTGCCTCATCTGCAGCCTCTATTTGCATTTTTAAATTGCCAAAATCAGCAGCTAAAATAGATGGAGCTAAACATTTTTCCATAACAATCACCTGTACTTATTGTTCCTTTCGTTTACCATTTCCCCATAAATCTGCAAATAATTCTCATACCTACTAGTGGCTATTTTTCCATCACTAACAGCGTTTTTTACTCCACAGCTAGGCTCCTTATCATGAGCGCAGCCTGTAAATTTACAGTAGGCTGCAGGCTCCACAAACTCGGGAAATAATCTGTATAAATCAACTGGATCAACCTTAGGCACAAATAGAGAGGAAAATCCTGGAGTATCCATAATAAAGGTGTCCTGTCCAAGATATAAAAGCTCTGAATGCCTGGTGGTATGCTTTCCCCTACCAATCTTTTCTGATACTTCCCCAGTCTCCATGTTATTTCCATCTGTTAGAAGATTAACAATTGAGCTTTTGCCAACGCCAGAAGGTCCTGCAACAGTAGTAGTTTTTTTGTGAAGCATTTCCTTTAGTAAGTCAATCCCCTGATTGTTTTTTGCTGAGCAAAATATAACCTGATAACCTGCTGCCTCATAGGTCTGTCGCATTTTGCTTTCGAAGCTCTCCTCCGCCAAATCATCCTTATTGAAGCATATGATAATTGGAAGCTCCTGCTCCTCCATCATACACAAAAAACGGTCTAAAAGATTAAGGTTTGGCTCAGGATTTTTAGTAGCAAAAATGAGCAATGCCTGATCTACATTGGCCACAGCTGGTCTGATAAGCTCAGACTTTCGTGGCAATAGCTTTACTACATTGCCCTTTTTATCCTCATTGGAGATGATATCAATTTCAACATCATCTCCAACAAGTGGTTTCATTTTTTCTTTTCGAAAGGCTCCCTTAGCCTTACACTCATATAAACAGGAATCCTCTGCATATACGTAGTAAAAACCAGCTATGCCTTTAACAATTTTTCCTATCATATATTTATTCAGCAGTACCCTTTACTGTAATTGTCTGTGCCTGCTCGTTAAGAGGTGTAACGCCATCCTCTGCTATTGGTGTAAGTGTAACTGTCAATGTGTCTCTTGTAATTCCTGACACATTAATAGCTGCATTTTTATTCATTGTACCGCTTTGACTAAGCTCTGCAAAAGAGTATGCGCAAACCGCATCGAATGGGTTTGGTATTGTAAAGCTATAGGTAGTCTCTTTCTTTCCTTTGCTAATAACAAGAGAGATTGATGAATTTGCAGCAACCATCTCTCCTGGCTCTATAGACTGGCTGATAACCTGTCCCTCTGGAACAGTATCTGAATAATCCTGTGTTGTGCTTGTAACAACAATATTTTTGGCATCGAGAACAGTAGTTGCCTCTGCCTGTGTCAAGCCTACCACACTTGGTACGGCAACTGTTTTGTCATCTGCTTCGGTTGTCTCTGTGGCCTCGCTACTATCAGTTTGTGTCTGAGTATTGTCTGATGACGAGCTGTTACTTGATGAGCTTGAATCACTAGAGCTACTTGAATCGCCAGATGTATCTGAGCTAGCTGCTTCACCATCACCAGCCACTGTAAGTCTAAGTGTATCGCTTAATGAGAATTCATCACCCTCTTTTGTAGACTGAGTCATTACCACTCCATCACTGTATTCATCGCTTTCTTCATATGAAACTAAAATGTTGTCGTCCTCAAGTCCTAGCTCTATCAGCTGCTCATGTGCGGCTTCGTACTCTGCTCCTACCACATTAATCATAGTAACCTTCTTAGAACCGAAGTTGAACAGACCAATCATGTTTCCTAAGATGGTTACAATAATGATGACAATAGCAATTCCTGCAACGATTCCTGAAATGGTGATTATCTTATCGATTTTTGAATCCTCTTCCTCATCCTCGTCATCATAGTAATCATCATCGTAATCATCATCATCATATTCTTCCTCATCCTCATAATTGTCATCAAAAATGAGAGCTTGAGCTGCCTTTTTAGTGATAGTGTCTTCCTGCTCAGGTGTGATTTTTGTAATAACCTGAGTCTTGCCTAAATCAGATGCTTCTACGATTGTAACAAAATCCTCGTTAGGGCTAACAAGAGCCTTTTTCAAATCCATCAGCATGTCGGAGATAGTTCCGTATCTTCTGTCTGGAGACTTCATTGTTGCCTTAAGGATAATCTTTTCAAGAGAAATAGGTAAATCTGGAGCATAGGCGCTAGGTGCCACCATCTCCTCCTGAAGATGCTGTATTGCAATAGCCACAGTATTATCCCCATCAAAAGGAACACGACCTGTAACCATCTCATACATAACAATACCAAGAGAATAGATATCGCTCTTTCCATCAACAAAGCCATTTCTAGCCTGCTCTGGTGATGAATAATGGACAGAGCCCATCACATCAGCGTGAATTGTATTAGAGCTGGCAGCCTTGGCAATACCAAAATCAGTAACCTTAACCTTTCCCTCTGTGGAAATAATTATATTTTGAGGCTTAATATCCCTATGGATAATTCCCTTTTGGTGAGCGGCCTCAATACCTCTGCCCACCTGGATGGCAATTGAAATAGCCTCTTTAAAATTAAGCTGCCCCTTTTTCTCAATGTAGGTTTTGAGAGTAATACCCTCAACATACTCCATGACAATATAATACATGCCATTTTCTGAACCTACATCATATATATTAACAATATTAGGATGCTCCAAGCCTGCAGCAGACTGAGCCTCTGTTCTAAACTTTGCCACAAATGCTGCATCCTCAGAAAATTCTGGTTTTAAAATCTTAATAGCTACTACACGACCAAGAATGTGGTCCTTAGCACGATAAACATCTGACATTCCGCCAGAGCCAACCTTGTCTATAACCTCATATCTATCTGCTATAAAAACGCCTTGTGTAATCATGTATTCTCCTTTTATCCTGATTATTCAACAATTATAACTGAAACATTGTCCTTGCCGCCGTGGGCATTAGCCTGGCTTACAAGCTTATTTGCACGATTGGCAATTGTATCTTCTGATGTGATAATATCGTAAATTTCATCATCATCAACCATATTTGTAAGACCATCAGAGCAAAGGAGAATATGTTCTCCACCACTGATTGCCACATCAAAGTAGTCAACTGAGATTTTTTCTTCTGCACCTACCGCTCTGGTAATCTGATTTTTTCTTTTATCGAATTTGGCGCCAACCTCGTCCAACTCTCCTCGACGAACCAGCTCCGCCACAACCGAATGGTCCTTTGTGACCTGCTTTAGCTTTGTGGAGGTTGCAACATATAATCTGCTATCGCCAACATTGGCCACATATAGATGACCAGCAAAGACAGTAGCAAGTACTAGCGTTGTACCCATTCCCGCTTTTGTAGGGTCTGACTTTGATTCAGAGTATATTTTGTTATTTGCAAGCTGAATTGCTTTTTCAAAAATCCGTACAGTCTCCATTTCAGAAGAATTCTTTATTTCTTCCACTATGATTTCAACGCACTTTGCAGATGCATAATCTCCTGCAAGCTCGCCTCCCATACCATCGGCAACTATATACAGATTTGGTAATTTGCCAACTCCTGAGTCAGACGAAAAGACCGAATCCTGATTGACTCTCCTTTTCACTCCTACATCAGTTTTTTCAAAACTTATCATTAATTAGTCCCTTTCGAAGTATCCATTCTTCGCTTTCTAAGTTGTCCACAGGCCCCGTCTATATCGCGGCCCATTTCCCTTCTAATAGTAGCATTATTCACGTATTTTTCAATCTTTTTTTGGAAGGCGTAAGCCCTGTCCATGGTAGGACTTTTAAAGTCTCTTTCCTTTATTGGATTGACTGGAATCAGATTGACATGGCAGTTTAAATGACCTATAAGCTGTCCCAGCTGGGTTGCGTCCTCGTCCCTGTCGTTTACCCCTGAAACAAGGGAATATTCAAATGTAATTCGCCGACCAGTCTTATTGAAATAGTACTCACATGCATCTATTAATTCATGGATATCATATTTATTTGCCACTGGCATAAGCTCTTTTCTTTTCTCTTGATTTGGAGCATGGAGGGATATTGCCAGTGTAATAGTTAAATCCTCATCTGCCAGCTGCCGTATCTTCGGCACAATTCCACAGGTGCTTACAGTAATATTTCTCTGGGAAATATTAAGCCCGTTTTCATCTGATAGTAATCTAACAAATTGAACGATATTATCATAATTATCCATAGGCTCACCGGTGCCCATGACTACCACATTTGATACACGCTCTCCCGTATCCCTTTGAATGTAGTATATTTGCCCTAGCATTTCAGCTGGGGTTAAATTTCTAACCCAGCCGTCTAATGTAGAAGCACAAAAGCGACAGCCCATTTTACAGCCAACCTGAGAGCTGATGCAAACTGAATTTCCATGCTTGTATTTCATCAAAACACTCTCTACCATTTCACCATCATACAATTCAAAAAGGTATTTTCGGGTGCCATCGATTTTGGAAATCTGCAAATCAATCTTTTTTAGAGGATGATAGTTACAGCTTGCCTTAAGCTTTTCCTTTAAGGAATTTGGAATATTCTTCATTTCCTCATAGTCAAATGCCAGGTGCTGATGCATCCACTCATAAAGCTGCTTGGCCCTAAACTTAGGCTCCTTTAATTGAGCTGTGACAAATTCTGTAAGCTCTGTTAAATTTAACGACCTAATGTCTACTAATTCTTTTTCATTACACATATAAAAAATCCATCATGCTCAGAATCAGGCAACAACTGCTCCATATTAACCATTGTAAATTCCTTATGTGATGATAAGAAGTTGTTTACCTGACTTTCATTTTCGTCTTTATTTATAGTACAGGTGCTATAGCACAATGTACCTCCTGCCTTTACATATTTACACACATTTTCAAGGATAGTTGCCTGAAGCTTCACCAGCTCTTTAAGGCTTTCTTCACTTTGATTGTATTTAATATCAGGCTTTTTTCTGATTATACCAAGACCAGAGCATGGCAAATCAGCAATTACCACATCATACTTGTTTTCAGCTGTTTGATCAAATTCTGTGGCATCCCACTGCTTGGCAGTGATATTTGTAGCCCCAGTTCGTTGGATATTCTCGTTGATAATGGCAATTTTAGCTTCTGTAAGATCCCTGGCTTCGACTGTACCATTATATGCAAATTGTGCTGCATGCAATGCCTTACCACCTGGGGCTGCGCATACATCAAGTACCCTGTCATTTTCTTTTATAACAGCTTTGTAGCAAACCAGCTGGGAAGAATAATCCTGAATGTAAAAAAGTCCCTGATTAAATTCTGGAATATTGTTCAGTGAATCATAGTTTGATATATAGCAAGCACTATCGATGGTATCGCATATACGAACTGAAATATCCTGGTTTTCTAACCTTGTCTTTAGTTCTTCTCTGGTTGTCTTTGTCAAATTAACTCTAATACAAAGCTCCTGGGGTTCATAAAAGCCTTTTAAAATTGCCTCCGCCTGGTCTTTACCATAATCAGCTGTCCATTTATCCACAATCCACTGTGGCATAGAATATTTTACCCACAGATCAGTAAACTTTATGTCAGCTTTTTGTCTGGAAATATTACGAAGTACTCCATTTACAAAGCCTGACAACCCCGAAAAGCCTCTTTTCTTTGCCAGCTTTACATATTCATTACAGGTAGCAGAAGCTGGGACTGAATCCATATAAAATATTTCATACACCCCCATTCGCATGATTGTGCGAATAAGTGGCTTCATTTTTTTGACCTTTGTCTTAGAAAAACTGTCAATTATATAATCCAATTGAAGCTTTCTTTCAACAGTACCATTTACAAGCCTTGTAATGAAGGAGCGCTCATTTTTATCAAGATAAGCATATTTATCCAAAACAGCCTTCAGATAAATATGTGAAAACTGCCCCTGCTCTAATATTTCAATTAATGTATCAGCCGATATTTCTCTGATATTAATTCCTGCCATTTAATAACTCCTAGGCTAAAAATTATTCTCTACTATTTTTTAATACAGTTCCTGCTTCAAGCTGATAGCCTCTAAGGAAATCACCTGCTGCCATACGCTTTTTGCCCTCCAGCTGAAGCTCATTTATTTCAAGAGCCTTTTTTCCACAGGCTATGATAAATGAGTTTTTATCAACATCTATAACTGTACCTGCCTCCCCTGTCTTGTCCACAACAGTAGCCTTCCAAAGCTTAAGCTGCTTGCCATTTACAAATGTAAATGCAGATGGCCAAGGGTTAAGACCTCTAATTAATCTTTCAATCTCTTCTGCAGATTTGCTCCAATCGATATTGCCCATATCCTTTGAAATCATTCCCACGTGAGTAGCCTTGGCTTCATCCTGTGGAATTGGAGTAATCTCTCCTCTATCAAGAGCTTCAATTGTCTTAACAGCAAGCTTTCCTCCGTCAAGTGCCAACTTATCAAAAAGGCTTCCTCCTGTTTCATCTGCTGCAAGCTCTATCTCAGATTTAAGAAGCATATCTCCATCATCAAGCCCTGGTCCCATGAGCATTGTTGTGTTGCCAGATACCCTTTCACCATTAATGACAGCCCACTGTATTGGCGCAGCACCACGATACTTAGGAAGAAGTGAACCGTGGACATTAACACAGCCCAGGCGAGGCATATCAAGAATCACCTTTGGAAGAATCTGTCCAAATGCTGCAACTACAAACACATCTGCCTCATACTGTCTTAAATACTCTACCGATTCCTCAGCTCTGATTTTAACTGGCTGATATACTGGGATATTATGCTCAAGAGCAAATTCCTTTACTGGGGTAGGCTGCAATTTTCCGCTACGTCCCTTTGGCTTATCAGGCTGAGATACAACGAGTATAACCTCATGCCCTGCCTCATATATTGCCTTTAAAGTCTCCACCGCAAAATCTGGTGTACCCATAAATACTACTTTCATCTATATCAATCCTTTCTGCCACATATGAAAAAACGCCTTTAGACGCTACTAATAAGTGTAACATTTTAAGACGTTTCGTACAACTTTCACAGGACAACATGACATTTGTCATGTCCAGTTATGACGCAATTCACTACAACGGTGACAAAAGTTTAGGTATTATAGTCTCAGAACAAAACAATAGACAAACAGCGGCGGCTGTAAAACAAATACAAAGGAGAAGTAAAATGAGTCAACCAGTAGTATCAATAGACAACTTAGTAAAAAGATATGGAGAAAACGTAGCTGTAGATCACTTTTCTCTAAAAATCGAAGAAGGCGAGATACTTGGTCTCCTTGGCCCCAATGGTTCAGGAAAGACAACTACAATCAACTGCCTACTTTCTCTTCTAACTTTTGATAAAGGTGATATCAAAATATGGGGCAAGGAAATGAGCCCAAGTGCCTACTATATTAAATCTCAGATTGGTGTGGTCATGCAAAATGTGGCCGTCATCGATACATTGAACGTATATGAAAACGTAGATTTCTTCTGTGGTCTCTATATTAATGATAAGGCCACAAGAAAGCAGTACGTGGAAGAAGCTCTTGAATTTACAGGACTTACGGAATTCAAAAAGCAAAAGCCTAAAAAGCTTTCCGGTGGACTTCTCAGAAGACTAAATATTGCCTGTGGAATTGCTCACAAACCAAAGCTAATCATATTTGACGAACCTACAGTAGCTGTTGACCCACAAAGTCGCAATGCCATTCTTGAGGGCATCAAAAAAATGAACAAAGCTGGCGCTACTATCATTTACACCTCCCACTACATGGAGGAGGTTGAGGAGCTTTGTAGCAGAGTTGTGATAATGGACCACGGAAAAAACATTGCAAGTGGTACATCAAACGAACTGAAAGCTTCACTTATCAGTCGGGAAAAAATCCGAATAGGCTTACCAAACAAATCTCCTGAGATACTGGCCGGTCTAAAGGAAATTAACCATGTTTACAAGGTTAAGGAAGATGGGGATGATGTGATTATCAAATGCGATGGTGGTGAACACAATCTGGTTCATGTCCTTAGCTACCTTACAGACAATAACATCCCATTCGGTCATGTAACCACGGAACTTCCTACTTTAAATGATGTGTTCTTGGAAATTACCGGAAAGGAGCTTAGAGACTAATGTTTTTAAGAATTTTCACCTATAAATTAAAAGAATTATCCAGAGAGTATTGGCTGGTGGGCTGGAACTTTGTTTTCCCACTAGTTCTTGCTACAGCATTTTTCTTAGGATTTGGCAATCTTATAAAGGAAGACCCTGACACTCTTCAGACCATTAATGTTGGCTATGTAAACCAACTAGAAAAATCAGCCGGATTTGAACAGGTGCTGGAAGAGCTTTCACGAGAAAATGATGATACTGCATTGCTCAGTCTTCATACATATTCTTCAAAGGATGATGCTGTAAATGCTATGAATAATGGGGATATTCTAGGATTCTATCTGGAATCAGAGGATGGTATCGAAACTATCATTATTTCAAATGGCTATGCTTCCACAATCATGAATGAGATAGTTCGTGAATACGTAAATTATACTGATGTAATCACACAGATTTCCTTAGAGCACCCTGAAAAATTGGCAGCTGCTATTGATGCAATCAGCTCTGAAAACAGCTTTATCACTGAACATAACTTTGGGAATGAGACCAGTCAGTACATTCAATATTTCTATGCCTTGCTTGCTATGGCATCACTATTTAGTTCTTGGATAAGTACTTCTATGCTGAGAGGAATGTGTGCAAACATTTCTGAGCGAGGAAAACGGGTAGAATGTTCTCCTGCTTCCAAATTTGTTAGCATTACAGCTGGCATTTTAGCTGGGACACTTTTACAGATAGTATCCAACATAATTGTTGTTATTTACATTCAGTATATTCTTGGTATAAACCTGGGCGTTCCAATGGGTACTATGATTGTTCTTTGTAGCATTGGTAGTGGTCTTGGCATTTCCACCGGAACACTTATGGGCTCTATAATCAAAGATGATAGATTGTTAGTTACGGTGCCTCTTTTCTTTACCATGGTATGCTCATTTTTCAGTGGACTGATGTGGGGTCAGATTAAACAGCTTATTCAATACAGATGCCCTATCATTAACAAAATCAACCCGGCTGCACTGCTTACAGATGCAATGTATGTACGGGCAACCTACGGACCTACCGACGAATTTTACCAGGATACCTACATTATGTGTGCAATGATTGTAATCTGCCTGATTATAAGCACTCTATTCCTAAGGAGGAGAAAATATGTCAGTCTTTAATGCAATACTAAAATCAACCAAGGCCTGCCTTGTGTCCATAATAGTTTACTTTTCTATTTTTGCACTATTTGGAAATATATCAGCAAAGGCAACTGCTACCACTAAGGATACAATGTTTGAAGATTCCATTGTTAAGGTAGCTATAACTGACAATGACAACTCTGTTTTAAGCCGAGGCCTTGTAGAATATCTAAACGAAACTGAAGATGTAGTAGATCCTCAAACTACATCTATAAAAGAAATGAATGACAATGTACGTTTTCTCATATATGATTACGCTTTAATCATCCCTGATGATTTCTCTGAAAGGGTAAAGAATGGTGAAACTGAGGATCTGCTAGAATATGTTGCACCTGGTGCCACCGCTCCACAATATCTCTTAACTGAGAAAATAAATACCTATATGAAAGATGTTATGGTATATTTAAATAGTGGTTATTCAGAGGAAAATGCTATTGCCCTTACCATGGAAAACATGATAGAGCTTTCTAATACAAAGGCAACTGTCACAGATACTTCTGACGAAAACCATCGTTCCTTCTACACAGGAATGTTTACATTTAACGGATATACGTTACTTATGATTCTTTGCATTTCCATTAGCTCAGTGCTGGGCTTTACAAAGGATGTTGATGTTAAGAATCGCATTAGTGTCAGTGGAATGCATTTTAAAACCAGAAATATTGCAACTATAGCTGCTGTATTTTGTATCGGCATTGTTATCACCGCTGCAGTCACTGTTGTAGTTGGCTTGATGGGATTATCCGATACCAACGGAAAGTTCATATTCTACTGTATTGATGTAATTGCACTTATGCTGGTTGGCCTTGGTATGGCCTATATGATTAGCGCCATCACAACCAACGAAAATCTAATAAATATGGTTACAAATATGTTTGTACTTTCAATGTGTTTTTTCTGTGGCGTATTTATTGATATTCAGTTTTTATCGCCAGCTATTGTAAAGTTTGCACACTTCTTGCCACTTTACTGGTACACAGCTGCCATTAGGCTTATTAATGATACACCTGTAGATAAAATTCTTGGAAAAACATTCTATGAATATTTGTTAATAGAGATATTATTTGCTGGCATATTCTTCGCAGCCGGATTAATTATCTCTAAGAAAAAGGAACAATATGCTGTATGACATAATCATTAGGCTTCTTTCAGCCGCTGGACTAACAATTCTAATTATGGCAAATGGCATTACCACAAGCACTGTGGTAATGTCTCTTTGCGTTTTTTTATTGTTGGAAATCAGCATTATCGTAAATACGAAGTTAGCATACTACGTTTTTACAACCATTCCTTTTATTCTGACAATCTCCTACATGATTGCCACTGACGCTAGTAATATGCTGATAAAAATTGTTGCTTTTATTATCATAGCATCATTCACAGCCATCTCCATCACTCTTTACGATAAAATGATGGCCTGCCAAAAACAGCTTCACCGTACCCGTGATGATAGTATCGAGTTAGAGGAAATTCTAAAAAACAAAAATAAGGCTCTTCTGCTGGAGCAAGACCAACAGGTACATTTAGCTACTTTGGCAGAAAGGAATCGAATAGCCAGAGAAATTCATGACAATGTTGGGCATCTTCTTTCAAGAGCTATTCTTCTACTTGGTGCAATTACAACTGTTAATAAAGATGAAGCAATAGCCCCACAGCTAAAAATGCTATCCGACACCTTGGATGAGTCAATGGAAAAAATGCGAAGCTCTGTACATGATTTGCATGATGATTCCATTGATTTAAGGAGAAATATAGATGAAATTCTTTCAGAGCTAAGTGGCTTTACCGTAAATACGGATTTAGATTTGGAGGAAGATTTACCCACACCTGTAAAGCTTTCTATCATTGGTATACTAAAAGAAGCTGTAACAAATATTATAAAACACTCAAATGGTGATTCGGTGTCAGTTATTTTTCACCAGAATTATAGCTTCTGCACTATTTCAATTACAGATAATGGAACTCTTTCTTCTGAGCAGAAACAAACTATTTCCACAGAAGGCTACGAGGGAATCGGTCTTACTAACATCAAAAACCGAGCAAAATCACTTGGGGGTGAGGCTAATTTTTATCTCAATGATGGTTTCACCGTTTTTGCAAGATTACCTTTTTAATATATGAGGAATGATTATGGAAAAGAAAAGAATCTTACTAGTAGATGATGATGAACTAATTACCATGTCCTTAGAAATGATTATATCTTCGGATACAAGTTTTGAAATTGTAGGCAAAGGCTGTAGTGGCAGGGAGGCTGTGGCTCTCTTTAATGAGCTTCGCCCGGACCTGCTTTTAATGGATATTCGTATGGCCGATATGAACGGTCTGGAGGCTGCCGAGGCAATTCTTTCTACCCACAAGGATGCAACTATACTATTTCTTACCACATTTTCTGATGATGAATACATCGTAAAAGCTCTCAAGCTTGGTGTTAAGGGGTACCTTTTAAAGCAGGATTACAAGTCCCTTCCTGCTGCTCTTCATGCTGCAATTAATGGTCAAAGTGTATTTGGGGGAGCTGTTGTGGACAAGCTTCCTACCCTTATGTCACAGTCCCATAATGAAACTCAAGGCTTTGATTATCGTAAATACGATATTTCAGAAAAAGAATACGAAGTCATTCAGCTGGTGGCAGAAGGCTTATCAAATAAAGAAATCTCTCAGAAGCTTTTCCTTTCTGAGGGAACTGTTAGAAATTATTTGTCCACTATCTTAGAAAAGCTCAATCTGAGAGACCGTACCAGACTCGCTATATTTTATTTAAAGCATAATCAGTAATTTGCTTATATTTAATATTACTGAATTTGATATGAATTATATGCTACCTTTTCAGCCTTTATAGCATTAATAATCGTTGGAATAGCTCCTACTGCTGTAAAGATATACACAAGCGCAAGCGAGGCAATAAATGATGAAACAGCATCTGATGCCTCTAGGATTTCCCAGAAATAATGGAAAGCATCATTAAATGGCCAATTTGACTCTGTAACCATAGTAATGACCCAATCCAGCTTTTCTGCAAAGTAGGTAATTACAATCATCATAACACTACAGATTATGATTCCCTTTGCACTAAACTTCTTTGCCATCATCTGATACCCCTTTATTGTACAAACACCCATTACAATTCCTGAAACTACAGCAACATAACCAAGCTGTCCAATAATGATTGTTGTAATCAAACCAATCAATGAACCGAAAAATGCACCAACAAAACCTGCCATAACATTTTCGCTAGTATTATTCATTTCTACCTCGGCCTTTTGTAGACCTTGGCTTATTTCTGTATAGCAATCATCACAAAGGTATGTAATTCCCCCACCAACGAAATAGCTTTTAATGTTTGTTACTGGCTTACCACAGCCTTCGCACACATTCTCATAGCCATTTATCTTAAAGCCCTCAGTAAGTCCTTTTATTGTGGATACCAGATTCTCGATTACTTTATTTGATGTAAGACCTGTTACATTAGCAAAAACATTATTCTTTTCTATTGCTACGGCTGAAACACCCTTAATCGATTTTTTGATATTTTTTAAAGTCTCTTTATCAGGAAGCTGTCCGTTTTTTCTAACTGATGCATATACACAATAATAATTATTTTTATAAACAACAGATAGGTTATAGCCTCTGTATTCTCCAATAAGAGCCCCTACATTCTCATCACATCTAAGTCCTGTCTCAAGTGCAACACCTTCGTAAATTTTTTTTACAGTACCATTCATAATCATTACTCTCCTTCATTAAAAGCAATTTTAAAAACCTTTATTATAATAGTAATTATCATTTCAATTGTCAATAGGTATTTAATAAATACTTTATAATTATTACAATAAAAAGAGCTCGTCCTATATTTCAATAGAACGAGCCCATTTAATCAATAATTATTTTGTTGTAGGTGCTGGTGCTGTAGCTATTACCATTCCAGTTTCATCTGTTTGATAAAGCATAGTGCCAACCTGTACTACCTGATTAACAACAAGCTTGCCGTCTACACCAAATAGGAACTCACCTGCGCCAATCTTGACTGTCTGACCAGCAATAAGCTTACCATCAGCTCCTGCATAGTAAACACCATCTGCTGTCTGAATAAGTCCTGTAGCCATTGCTCCATCTGCGCCGAAGTAGTAAGCAGCATTTCCGATTGTCTGCATTCCTGTCTGCATCTTACCATCTGCACCAAAGTAATATGTAACTCCATTTACTGTTACAACACCAACCTGCATCTGGCCCTTCTCATTAAAGTAGTATACAGATTTATCAATTGCAACAAGTCCTGTTACTCTATGAGCATCTGTAGGGTCTAAGTAGTAAGTGCCTGTTGCATCTGTCCACCAACCTCTATACATCTTACCATTATCATTAGGGTTAAACATGTATGTTAGGCCATTGATATCAATCCAACCAGTCTGAAGGAAGCCCTGTTCGTTGAAGAAGTACATATCCTTGTCGATAACAGCAAGACCAGTAAGCATATGACCATCTGTTGTGTCTAAGTAACGAGTTCCAACTGTTGGATCTGACCACCAGCCTGTATATAATTTACCGTTTTCTGCTGGATTAAATAGGAATGTAAATCCACCAAGCTCTAACCAACCTGTCTGAAGCTGAGCAGCCTCATTAAAGTAGTAAATTCCATCATCAATTGTATTTAAGCCTACTACTGCAGCTGCATTTACAGGTGAGAAGTAATATGCTCCTGTCTCATCTGCATACCAACCATAAGTTACAATACCTGTAGCAGGGTCTGTGTGGAACTTAGTTCCAGCTAAGTCAACCCAGCCAAATTGTCTACGATAGTTGTTGAAGAAGAATACATTTCCTGCACCTAAATCAAGCAAACCTACCTGAGGAATATATGCTGTATAATCCTTAACTGCAATATTCATATCAACTCTACCGCTGATACCAGCAACTGCTCCACTTGATGAGTACTGCCAAATAGCCCAGCCTGCAATATCATTATGATCTGAATACTGTGCAATCCACTTGTCATAAGCAAGTGCTGATGTGAAATGTGTCTTATAGAAATTTGTATATGTGTAAAGCATTGGTGTGTAACCAGCCTGTGCAATAATACTACAGAAAGTATTTGCCATTGCTGTACATGTATTTGCATCCAAGCCCTTCTGTACACTGTCCTCAATATCAAAAGCTACTGGGAAGTTAATGTTATATGGCTCAATCCACTGTAACACCAACTGAGCCTCTGCTGCAGCTGCCTCAACTGAAGTCGCATAGGAATAAATATATACACCTGTACGAACACCAGCTGCCTGAGCCCCTTGAACATTAGCTGCAAAGTAAGGATCCACACCACTCTTTGTACTACCTACTTTGATGAAAGCATAAGATACGCCTGATTGAGCAACTGCTGCCCAGTTAATTGCACCTTGATACTTTGAAACATCAATACCCTGTGCGCCAGCTGCCTGAGCTGTGACAGGTACTGATAATGTCATACATACAGCTAATAAAAGTGCTGCAAGCGACTTGAAAAATCTGGATGGCTTCTTTTTCTCCACTTCAATATCCTCCTAAATAAAAACTAAATATATATTATCATAAATTGTTATGTATTATCTATAAATACAATGGCCTTTTTACAATATAGTAAGAAGATGGACAGCTATTTACATTTGGTGTCTAACCACTCTGTACTCATCTCCGTTAACATAGTATGGACATTCTTTATAGTGACCAGTAACTAGTCTCACATAGTCATCCTCATCCATGTCCATATCGCAATAGTATTCCTCGTCTTCTTCGTCCCAGACCAGATTATTGCAATATTCGCAGGATGAACCACTGGATTTTTTTATACCACTAGCCATCTAATTACGCCTCCTACAATAACAGCAAAAATAATTGTTCCAAGCATTATGGCATACATGTATTCTTGATGTTTTTTCCCCCATGAGGAATTCATAACTCCTATGTATAGACATAGGCCTGCAAGAATAGCTACTACATTAATAAACATATTGACAGTATTACTCATTAGGTCCTAACTCCTATATATGCTCCAAGACCAAGTGTACATAAAACGCCCATTATTATTCCAGCCAATGCAACTCCACAAATTACAGCAAGAATTGATGACTTGAAATCCATATCAAGAATTGACGCAGCAAGTGTGCCTGTCCATGCACCTGTACCAGGAAGAGGTATACCTACAAATAATAGCAATGCAACAAATAATCCTCTACCAGCCTTTTCCATAAGCTTTCTTCCACCCTTCTCACCCTTTTCAAGGCAGAATGTGAAGAATTTTCCAATATAAGGCTTATCCTTGCCCCATTCAAGAACTCTTCTTGCAAAGAAATAAATAAATGGCACTGGAATCATGTTACCGAGAGCAATGAGAATATATGCTGCTAAAAGATTAAACTCTGGAACTGCTGCCTTTATAATGTATGCTGCTGGAATTGCTCCTCTTAATTCAACAAGGGGAACCATGGCAATAAAAAAAACATAAAAATAATTCTTCATTAATTTGTAATCTCCTTAAGTGTATTTATTAATTGCTGCATTTCCTCCTCTGTGCCAATGGATATTCTCAAGTAGTTTGAAATCCTCTCAGGCTTAGAGAAATACCTAACATATATGTCTCGCTTTTTCAGCTCTTCAAATATATCGCTGGCTGGAATGCTTGAATGCTTTGCAAAAATAAAATTGCTCTTAGAATCTGGAAATGAAAATCCCAATTTTTCAAGCTGTCCCTTGGTCCATTCTCTGGTGTTGATAACATCCGCCAGTCTTGCCTTAAAATACTCATCATCCTCAAGTGATGCAACTCCTGCTGCCAATGTAACGGTATCCATAGTATAGGAATTAAATGAGAATTTGCAATCTGACAAGTATTTGATTAATTCCTTTGAACCAACTGCATAGCCTATACGAGAGCCTGCCATTGAACGGGATTTAGAGAACGTACGTACCACAAGGACATTATCGTATTTACGAACTAAATCTATGCAAGACTCAGAGCCAAAGTCAACATATGCTTCGTCGATAATCACTACACACTCTGGATGTGCTGATATTATTTTTTCAAAAAATTCTACTGGCTCCGCCACTCCAGTTGGAGCGTTAGGATTAGGTATTACAATACCTCCACAGTCACTGGCATAATCACTGGCAACTATCTTAAAATCCTCATCAAGAGCCTTTGTCTCGTATGGAATCCTGAACAAATCAGCCCAAACATCATAAAATGAATATGTAATATCTGGGAAAAATATTGGCCTGTCAGAATTAAAAAAGGTAAGAAAGCTCATTGCCAAAACATCATCTGAGCCTACACCTACAAAAATGTTTTCATCATCAAATCCATGATACTTAGCAATAGCTGAAATCAAGCTGCTGCAATTAGGATCTGGGTATTTTCTAAGAGAATCCATGCTAACATCAGAAATAGCTTTACCCACCAAAGGACTTGGTGGGTATGGATTTTCATTAGTGTTAAGCTTAATAACTTTTTTCTTAGGTTGTTCACCAGGGGTGTAAGGTATTACATTTCTAACATTGTTCTTCCAACTTGTCATATCTAGCCTCACATATCGAACTATTGCTGAATTACTTCCTCTGTAACCGTGCCGCCATTTGCAGCTGCAGCCGCAGCCGCTTCTGCTGCTGCCTGCTCCTTCAATGCCTGGAGTGTAAGCTCTGCATTTACCAGCTGATCATAATTTGTGACCAAAGCCTTCTGCTCATCATTCAATGCATCATATGCAGCTCTAGCTGCTGCAATCTGAGGTTCTATTTCTAATGTAACAGTCTCTATTTCTGAAATAAGATCTATTACATTAACCTGAGGATTTTGAATAATATAATTTTCTTCCTCTGTGTTACCTGTATAAAAAACAATTACTGGCCAGCCTGCTTCAACTATATTGTAAATAGATTCTGCCGCAGAAAGTGGAAGATTAACGCATCCGTGACTACCGCCAGTCTTATAAATTGTGCCTCCAAAGCTAGAACGCCATGTGGCATCATGTAATCCCTCACCCATATTAAATGGCATCCAGTAATTAACATGGGACTCGTAGTTATCTCCCTTTAGGGTGGCATCCTTTTGCTTGTACGCAATTGGATATACACCTGTGTGGGTACCATGATTTGCAGATATCTTTCCTGATACGCATGGTGTGTCAAAAACCATCTCTCCGTCCTTGTACACGTACACATGCTGCTCAGTAAGATTAACCTCTACATATGAGTTTCCGTAATCGTGCTCTCCGTGGCTGGTACCATAGTAGAGATATGTAAAATCTCTTGTTACATCCTCTCCACCCTCCAGGTCTGCTATAATTGCATCTATTTCTCCATCGTATGCAATCCTCCAGCCAAAGGAACCAGCTGGCACTTCTATCGCTTCGCCAGAAGTGGTAATAAACTGCTTTTTCTTTCCATAAGTATTATATTTATCTCCCATGGAATTTACATATTCACCAATGGCATCTCTATCAAAAGAAACATTGTTATCTTCGTCAAGCTTAAACCAGGTAGCCTTAGTAGCAGCAGGGATTTCTTCGGTGTAGCCTTCACCAAGATCATAATGAATATCTGTATCCATGTATTTATTCAGTTGCTCCAATGCTGCGTTTAGCTTTTCATCATCAGCTTTAACATCTGGTTTATTGTAACAATCAGAAACATTTATTACCCTTTGGAGATTCTCTACTGCGTAGATTATTGCTTCCTCTACACCTTCTTCATCAATCCTGTCACCGTAGACCTCCTCCACAATAACAAATTTGTCTCCATCGAATTTAATATATGCATCCTCCGATTCAACTGTGGATGCCTGCTGACTAAAATCAAGGCTGGCTGCAACCGCCTTTACCTTTTCACTGTTGTAGGAATTGCCTGTGGCCGTATAGTACTCTGCTGGAACAATCATTCTGAGCAGCCAATTGAAACCAGTCTGAGAATCCAACAAATCCTGAACCTGGTTAACATCATAATTTACACCCACTCCAAGGTCACTAGAATTGACCTCATTAATGACCTCGCCATCATTATCAACAAAGGAAATAGTGTATTTATCAGCACTGTTGACAATCTTTGCATATGTACTATCAGCGTTTTTAAAGGAAGCATCTACACCATTTACTTTGCTGCGAATGTAGAAATGGCTTCTAAAAAACAGACTTCCAAGTAAATATATAACTAAGACGATACCAAGAATTATTCCAATTTTATAATATGTTGATTTATCATTTTTAAATAAATCAGACTTCATCTTCTTTTTAACTTTCATAATCAATCCTCAGAATAGCTGTATGTAAAAATACTCCGTTTGATATTGTACAGGAAATGTAAAAATAAAAACAACTAAACTTTTGGCTTAAAAGAAGATTAATTTGACTAATTCCGCCTAAAACTCTTTAATTCTTCTATAGAAAACTCATAAGCCTCGTTGCAGAACTGACACTTTACCTCTACAGGCTTGCCGTCTGAAATTATTTCATCCATGTCTTCCTTGCCTAATGATGCTAGGCTTTTTATAACTCTTTGTCTAGAGCAATCACATTTATAGCACACTGGATAGGTTTCCATAAATTCTAAATCCAGGCCTGCTAACACAGTCTCAAGCATTTGCTCTGGTGTCTTACCCTGGGAAAGCATATCTGTAACAGATGGCAGTGTTTTAAGATTTTCTTCTATCTTTGCTATCACTTCCTCTGGAGTAAAAGGCATAAGCTGTATGATAAATCCTCCGGCACAGTTAACAGTATTGTCCTTGTTCATAAGAACACCTAAGCCTACTGAAGATGGTATCTGCTCAGAAACTGCATAATAATAGGTTAAGTCCTCTGCAATTTCTCCTGTTTGAAGCTCAACTGTACCCACATATGGCTCCTTTAAGCCCATATCCTTTATTACTCGCATGATACCAAGGTCAATGGCACCACCAACATCCAGCTTGCCATTTTTAGGCGGTAAATCAACGACTGCAACATTAGGAAAGCCCTTTACCTCTCCTTTACTATTGGCAGTAACAGTAATTCCTTTCATAGGACCGCTACCTTGTATCTGAAGTGTTACTAAATCATCCTCGCCCTTAAGCATAACACCCATCATAGAACCTGCTGAAAGCATTCTTCCTAAAGCAGCTGTTACTATTGGCGAAGTATTGTGACGGCTTCTAGCTTCTTCAACCATATCGTGGCTTGTAATTGCGAAAGCTCTAATAGAATCATTTGCCGCTGTACCTCTTACTATGTAATCACTCATTTATTTTAATACCTCTCTTGCTATAAAATACAATCTGTCACTATCATCTATATTTTCAGAAGACATTGTGGCAACATCCAAAACATCTAGCAGTTCTAAGCCACTAGCACTAATTGCCCTTTTTATTTCAGTCACTGTAAATGCATGCTGTAAATGTTCTTCCTCATATCTATCAAATGTTCCCTCATCATTGGCTGTATAGATAGTCAAATCATAATAGTTATCACGAGCTTTAATATCGTATTCGTTTTCCCAGATATAGCTACCTTCCTGGCGATTTTCAGCAATAGTCTTATCGCCCAGTTCCTTATAATACTTTTCCGTTTTTACATCAAAAATAAATAATCCCTTTGGATCCAAATAATTATTGACCAGCTTGCATACCTCAAGTAGCTCAGCCTCACTGCGCAAATAATTGATGCTGTCGCAAACGCTAACCACAGCGCCTACTGTCCCATACAATTCAAAGGATCGCATATCCTGACATAAGTAAAGGATTCCTTGGGAATCCTCATTTGCCATAGCCTCCATTAGCATATCATAGGAGTTATCTATACCAATCATATCGTAGCCCATTGCCTTGAGACGTCTGGTCATCTGCCCAGTACCGCAACCAATATCACATACAATTTCCATTGGCATATTATATTTTTCAAAAAGTGCTTTTATATTATTTGCCCATTCATCATAGGGAATATTATCCATATACATCTCGTAAACCGAGGCGAATGCAGTATAGGCTTCCATATTATACCCTCTTGGATAAAAATCCAGTTATCTTTCTAACCACAGCAAAGTCGTTTTGTATTTCTTCCACCTTTAATCTGTTTTCTTCTGAAAAGCCAACCAAAATATCATGGTTTGCCTCAGAAAGATAATCTATAATACCGTCTATGTCACTTTTTATGTTTTTAGGACATTTTATATAATGACGCTTTCCTGCTGTGATATAAAGCGTGTAGGTAATGGAAAAATGGTGCCATAGAAATTTGTGCATGGTGGAATATTTATATATCCAAATAATTGAATCTATTGGAACAATTGCCACTCCATAGCTACTGGTTTCGATGAAATAGTGCTCCGTAATGAACATATCCTCTGTAGCAAGCTGTGGCAAGGTTGCAAGTTCCTCCTCTGCCTCTGCCAGAATTTCCGCTGGTTTGCCATAAGCCCTGGTCTTTTGCACTGGTAAAGACAACACCGGAAAAGCAATATATAGACAATAGACCACTATGGATGCCAAGCTATATATTCCAAAAATAATATAGAATGTCTGAAATGCAACTGCGGCAAAGCCTGTGGCATCCGGCTCAGAAATTGAATATGAGGAAACAGTGGATAAAATACCATCCTCGTTCCAGTTCAAATCATTTGCAAGATTGCCAAGCAGGGTCCTGGCTGCAACAGAGTCATATATTATTTCTCCTTTTATATTCAATTCTTCAATGGTAGGTGCTCCCTGCTCACAGGTGTTTGGGTCAAGCAAAACCACCACACATTCAGAATTAATCATTGTGTAGTAGTAATATCCCCTTGTTCTATCAAGCCATTTGCTTGTATAGCCTGTAAAATATAAGTTCTTTAAGTCAAATCTAGCATAGTTTTTATTTGAGTTGTACATTTCAGACAAACTAATTTGGTCTTCCTCATACAACTGGGGCACCAGTAGATGCCCTACTGGAAAGACTATAGCTAGCACTACTAAAATAACCAAGAAAATAATAGGAGCATACAGCTTATTTTTATAATAAGTCTTTATCGACCTTGTAATTAAATGCTCCAGCGAATCCATATCTACTCCAAAATCCTATTTATGCATTTCAAACCAATTGTAAATATCATCATAAACCTGCTCTCTGTCAAGTTCATTTAAAATTTCGTGTCTGTCACCTGTATACAGCTTTAAAGTAACATCCTTAATTCCTGCGTTTTTAAATGCATCCGCAGCTGCTTTTGTGCCAGCCCCCAGATTACCAACAGGGTCCTCTTCTCCTGATACCAAAAGAAGTGGCAAGCCCTTACGCATTTTGTCCACACAAGCTTTTGTGCAAACATATTTAGTAGCCTCAACAAGACCTTTATATGCATTGAGAGTAAAAGTATATGTACAAAATGGATCATGATAATATTTTTCTACATTTTGGATGTTTTTAGAAAGCCATGAATTGCCGTAATCCTTACCATAGCAATCATATTTCTTGTATGGTGCACTATATGTCATATCTCTGACAAACGTACTTCTGTAATTCTTTCCCTTCAAAAGTGAAAGAATAGCTATGACAGCAAGGCCTGCATTACATGTACCTGCCGATTCTTGTCCTGTTCCCATAATTACAGCACCCTTCAAATCCTCCAAATAGGCTGTCTTGTCAGATAGAAATTTACGTAGCATATACGAGCCCATTGAATGGCCAAGAATAAAATATGGCAATGCAGGGTATGCTTTTCTTGTCATGGCATAATGTGTATAAATATCTTCTACCATATCTTCTGAAGGATGAGCACCAGTCATAACTCCAAGCTCAGCCTCATTTGCAACAGAATGTCCATGTCCAATATGATCATGTCCAACTACTACATAGCCTTTTGTAGTTAGAAATGTAGCAAAATCATCATATCTTTCTATATATTCAACCATTCCATGAACTAACTGGACTACAGCTACTGGCTCACAATCTGGCAACCATTTTCTGCAGTGAATCACAGAATGACCATCCTTTGAATTAAAAGTATAAACCTCTTGCTTTCCCATACTACTATACTCTCCTTTATATTGAATGTGTAAATTCAGCTAGCAAAAAGCTACTGACATCCATTTATCATTTTATATGTTTTATGGGAGTTATTCAATAAATCTTAGGGCTGTTTTATTATTTTATATATGAAACAATTATTTAAAATTGTCTATCAGAATCTGAATACTCCTGTTTCCTCTAAATTCGTTTATAGAAGGCTCATAAACTATGTCCATATTCAAGGGCTTGCCATTGCCAGAGAACAATTCCTGCCAAGAATACTCACCATATTTTTCTATAGCAAGGCTTTCAAACTCTGGGGCCCCTCTAAATAGCATTGCAGCCATGCTACCGCCCTTTTCGTTTTGAACTGTAAGACGTAAGTACTGCCCCTCTTTTCCTATATAAGCTGCCTTGGTTACAGGCACATTTTTTAGAGCAAAAAGCGGCTTAGTATTTCCTGTACCAAAAGGTGCAAGCAAATCTATACTTTCCACGAGATTTTCAGTGATATATGACAATGGCATATCACAGTCTATCTGAATAATTTCCTGCATATCCTCCGGGGTAAGTTTGCAATTTTCATTGAGTCTAATTCTAAGCTCATCAATCCTTTCTTTTGGAAGGGATACCCCTGCCGCCATTGGATGGCCCCCAAATTTAGTAAAGATATCCTTTACTGCTGTAAGCTCTTCAAACATATTGTAAGCAGGAATTGAACGGCCACTTCCCTTTGCACCATCTTCGGCATCTGTTATAACAAGTACAGGTTTATTGTAGGTCTCTCTAATTCGACCTGCCACTATACCAGCCAAGCTTTCGTGAAGCTCTGGGATGTATATTACCAGCACTCTGTCATTTTTCAGGTCACTTGATTCTATCTGCTCCTTAGCCCTATCAATACCAGTTTGAGTCATGGTCTTACGCTGCCCGTTAAGCTCCACCAACTCATTGGCCATTGCAAGAGCTTTAGCGCTATCAGTCTCCAGTAAAAGCTCAATGGCACGGCCAGCAGTATCAAGCCTTCCGCTGGCATTGAGACATGGACCAATAATAAAGCCTAAATGGTAACAGCTAAGTGGCTTTCCCTTAAGCTCGTTTCTTGCAAGCAAGGCATTTAGCCCCACGTTGTCTGTGCTTTCGATAGCCTTTATGCCATGATAAACTGTGGCTCTGTTCTCACCCTTAAGCTCCATAACATCGCACACTGTAGCAATGCTGGCAAATTGCAGGAATGCATCTGCCTTTTCCTTTTCTATTCCTAAGAATTCATACAGAACATCTACAAGCTTCCATGCCACCTGTGCGCCACAAATGCCCTTAAATGGGTAATTGCAATCGGCCCTCTTAGGGTCTACCACAGCATCAGCCTTAGGGAGCTGCTGGATTTTGGTGACACCATCTGCCCCTAGCTCAAATGGCACTTCATGGTGGTCAGTAACTACAAATGTCATGCCAAGCTCCTTGGCAAGATCAATTGCAGGGGCTGCCGCAATGCCATTATCGCAGGTTATGATAAATCTTATACCTTCATCGAAAGCTGTCTGAACCATTTCTGGATTAATGCCGTATCCATCTACCATTCTATGTGGCACTGCATAATCCACATCAGCCCCGGCTTCCCTTAGTGCTGTAGTAAGAATGTAAGTAGACATAATTCCATCCACATCATAATCACCCACTACCCTTATCTTAGTACCCTCGTCAATGGCTTCCATCAAAAGCTCACAGGCCTCATCCATATCTGTAAAAAGATGAGGATCTGGCAGGTTACTAAGGGTAGGATGAAGATACTCTTCCATTTCCTCATATGTACTAAGGCCTCTATTTACCATTAATCGCACAATAACCGGATCCACCTTTAGCCT
>SVES01000031.1:34535-35671 GCA_015057305.1 Pseudobutyrivibrio ruminis
TAAGCCAAAGCTGCCGTTATAATAGCCATTGAGTATACTTCCTGTGCATTGCAACCACGAGACAAATCGTTGATTGGTGCATTAAGTCCAAGAAGGATTGGGCCATAAGCATCAAAACCACCAAGACGCTGTGCAATCTTATATCCAATGTTACCAGCATTGATATCTGGGAAGATAAATGTATTAGCATGACCAGCTACTGTAGAATCTGGACACTTTGTCTTAGCAACACGTGGTGAAACAGCTGCATCAAACTGAAGCTCGCCCTCGATATTAAGTGAAGGATACTTCTCCTTAGCCTTTGCTGTTGCTTCACGCATCTTATCAACATCCTCACCCTTACCTGAGCCAAGTGTTGAGTAAGAAAGCATAGCAATCTTAGGATCAATACCAAAAATCTTAGCGCACTCTGCTGTCTCACCTGCGATTTCTGCAAGCTCATCAGCGTTTGGCTTAATGTTGATAGCACAGTCACCCATAGCAAGAACTTCTCTATCACCTGTAGCTGAGTTACGTACCATGATGAAGCAAGAAGATACAATGCTGTTGCCTGGCTTTGTCTTAATAACCTGAAGTGCTGGACGAACTGTATCAGCTGTTGAGTATGTAGCACCACCTAAAAGTGCATCTGCAACACCCATCTTTACAAGCATTGTACCGAAGTAGTTAGCCTGCTTACATGTAGCCTTTGCCTGCTCCATTGTAACGCCCTTTGACTTTCTAAGCTCACAGAAAAGCTCACACATCTCATCAAATCTATCGTAGTTATCTGGATCAATAATAACTGCACCACGAATGTTAAAACCAGCATCCTCAGCAGCTGCCTTAACCTCTTCCTCCTTACCAATAAGAATAGGCTGCAAGAAATCACTACCTAAAAGACGGCTAGATGCCTCGATGATTCTGTGATCTGTACCCTCTGTAAATACGATTTTCTTAGGATCCTTTTTTAGGATGTCAATTAATGCTCCAAATCCTGCCATTTTAATTTCCTCTTTTCTTTCTTTAAACAATATTTTAACCTTTTGTAAGTCCAAGGTGTTAGTTTTTTAAAACCATTAGCTAGTGTACACCTTTTTTGTGAAAAATGGGTGGTATTTTAAAATGTTTCTCATTTTGTACTTTTTTGTATTTTT
>SVES01000031.1:35771-41779 GCA_015057305.1 Pseudobutyrivibrio ruminis
GTAAAATGATTCTCCTATAGCAGCCAATCATGTTATAATTACACGCAAATGAATGATTAAGAGGTAGATATGCTTTACAGAAAACAAACAGGCTACGACAAATTTAAATGCATTTCTGACAAATGTCCAAAGAGCTGCTGTGTTGGCTGGCAGATTGTAATAGATGAAAGCAGCATTAATAAATACATTCAAGCCCAGGGCAATTTTTCTGAGAGGCTAAAGTCTTCCATAGACTATAGCGAAGAATGCTTCAAGCAGCATGACACCAGATGTGCCATGCTAAACGTTAGTGGACTATGCGATTTGCAGTCTACTCTAGGGGAAGATTATCTTTGTAACACATGTAAAATGTTCCCAAGGCACATTGAAGAGTTCTTAGATATCAGGGAGTATTCACTTTCCCTTTCCTGTCCTGAGGTTACAAGAATGATTATGGAGCCTGATTTCGTATTTACGATATCTGAATCTGAAGATAATATTGAAGATAACCCCGATGAATTCGAAGATTTCGATTTTATGCTTTACGATAAGCTAGAGTATGCAAGGGATAAAATGCTTGCCATCGCAAAGGAAACCGATCTTCCTCTTCAGGAGCGAATGAATCTCATCGCTTGTATGGCTCTAAAGCTGCAGGAGCTCTATGATGAAGGAGATATTTTTGCTATGGATGATGTTACTGCCGACGACACTTTTGACACCACCGGCACCAGTGCCATGCTTTCTTTAGATAATTGTCTCAAAGGACTTGACACCCTAATTGAAATGGAAGTGCTAGAGGAATCATGGCGCGATTCCATAAAAGAAGCTAAGGCTTGTTGGCTGAACAACGCCAACAACTTCACCACTTGGAAGTCTGCCATGTATCCTGATAAAGGCCAAGAATTCATCTTTGAAAAAATCCTTGAATCCTTGCTTTACACCTACTTCTGCGGTGCAGTATACGACGGACAAATCTATGCCCGCACCATGATAGCAGTACAAAGCACCAGATGGCTGATGATACTAAATGCTGCTTCCAAGCAAGTAGCACTAGCCGAGACCATTTACTTGTACTCTAGGGAAGTGGAGCACTCTGATTTAAATATTAATAAATTAATAGAATATTTCGAATCTGAGTTGTAAATCAGACCCCTATTACTGCTTTTCACTAATGACGCCATCTTCACCAACTGCTACACCACTTGATATGCTCTCAACGTAGCTGTATCCAGAAGCATCTACAGATGTGCAGGCATTGGATGCAGTAATTGGAATAATACGATAGGCAACAGTATTGTTTTCATCAATTGAAAATTCTACTGCGGCGCCACCACCTGATTTGATTGTCTGATTAAAAATAAAATTGCCTAGGCTGTAAAAAATTGGCTTACCATTGTAATACTCTACGGGCTGTATACAATGGCTGTGCATACCGATGACAGCATCAGCCCCAGCATCAATCATTTTATGTGCATCATTAGGCTGGTAATCTGTAAGCTCTGTAGTGTGCTCCACGCCCCAGTGAACCATTACAAACAGATAGTCTACTTGACTGTCCGCAGTCTGGATTGCCTCCAATAAATCCGTTTCGTCATAAAAACAAAATTCCCCTGGCTGAGAATCAACTACATTCCAGCTTGCCACTGGAATAACATGGCTGGCAGCAAGGAAGCCATAGGTTCTTCCCATATCATCAGTCTTTATGATAAGCTTGCTGGCTTCCTCCAAGCTATCGCCTGCGCCTGTATAATCAATACCAGCGTCGGTCAGGGTTGTAAATGTATCAGTCAAAGCATCCTTGCCATAATCAAGCACATGATTATTGGCAAGCCCTGCTATATCCACTCCCAAATCCTTAAAAACTTTAACATAGCTAGGATTAACCCTAAATGTGTATTGTTTATCTGGCGCCTTCTGCCCTCTTTCTGAAAAACAAAATTCATTGTTTATCATGGTAAAAGTAGCATCTTGTAATAATGATTGTATCTCCGTAGATGTTACTCCACTAATTCCATTTGCATCATAGGCTGCCTGGACATATTCGCTAAGTTCAACATCCCCAGTAAAAACAATGCTTGTATTGGGGTTTATTTCTACCTCTTGTACTTCAGCCACAGTCTGTTCTTCTTGGGCACTATCTTCAGCGATGTCAGTAGACACAGCGCCAGTTTCCTCATCCGCACCAATAAGCCACTGAAGCTGCACTTCAAGCCCTTGCTCCTTTGCAAAAGCCTTGGCTTTATCGTTAAATGGACCGTTCTGGGCGAATGCATACCAACATCCAGCAAACACAATTATAAGCACTAAAATTGTTCGAAATAATACTGCTACAAATTTTTTCATATTTTCTACCTAAACTTATTTTTTTCAGGGTCATAATGGTAATCAATCATCGCTAGCTTTGTTATGATTTCATCACCGTCTACTTCATTGTCTTCTACCAAAGCCTCAAAGCTATTGTAGTAATCCCTAAGTGCAGTATTCACCACTGATAAGAGCATCACGGGATCCTTTGGAAAATTCATAATATACTCCTAATCTTTTCTAATTTGCCTCATCAAAGCCTATAGCTTCGTAATCGCTTAAATCATTATTTATTGTTTCATCAGCTTCTAATTCCATAAAACTTCTAAAGCGGGTTCTGAGAGCTTGATAATCACTAATTCCAAGCTCATATAGCCTTTCATTGGCCTTTGCATCCATGGTAAAGGTGCCCATTGAAAGATGCTCACTTGGAGCAAAAACAATGGCTTTGCCCTGCTTTTCCAATTCATATGCAAGCTGCTGACTCTTGGTGTAGGCAATATGTCTGTTATTTAAAAGCTCAATGATTTTTGGATATTGCCGACATTTGTACGAATAAAATCCTCTAAGCTTTTCAGGCTTCTTCACAAAATCTCTAGTTTTGGACATGATAACCACCAGTTTGTCGCAGCCATCATCAAGAGCCCTTTGAACGGGGATTGAATCTGCCACGCCACCATCATAGTAATAGTGTCCATCTATTTCTATAGGTAAACAGGCTCCTGGCAAGGCAGAGGATGCCATAATTATTCTGTAATCATCCTTAGGCATTTCCTCTTTGTGGAAGTACCTAGGCTCCCCTGTATTTGCATCGGTAGCAACTATTTGAAATTCCGTGGGATTTAATATCATATGACGATAATCAAGATAATCTGCGCCATCAGAATTACTGAGAGTACCATAAATATACTGAAGTCCAAACAGATTATGAGTCTTCAAATAACTTTTCAGGCCAAAATATCCAGGCTCATTTATATGCTCAGTATAAAATCTGATATTTCTGCCTTTTTGCCCTGCTATATATGAGGCGGCGTTTGCACTTCCTGCGGAAACACCAATGCAATAATTGAAATTAATATTGTCATCAATAAATGCGTCAAGTATCCCTGCACTATACGCACATTTCATTCCTCCGCCTTCAACTACAAGTCCAATTTTACTCATCTTCCCACAGCTTTCTAAATTAAACCTAAAACATTTTACATATATCAAGTAAGCAATCTAATCTTGCATAGAGAATACTTTTAAGTGCTTCGTCTGGTTCTGTCAAATCTGGTATCATAATCACATTGCATCCAGCCCTATATGCGCTCATGCAGCCATTGGGAGAATCCTCCACAGCAAATGTATCCTCTGGCGCAAGCTTAAGCTTACTGCAAGTATATGAGTAGATATCTGGTGCTGGCTTTCCCTTTTCAACCATATCTGCGCATATAATTCGATTAAAATAATCAAAAAGCTCTATTTTTTTAAGATAACGTTCTGCTCTTTCTCTATCATTTGCAGTAACAAGAGCAATCAATACTCCATGCTCTCTCAACCATGCTAATGTTTCTCTCGCACCTGGCTTTAAAGGAATTCCATTGATGCGAAGCATTTCCTCTATTTTAGCTTTACGATAATCCCTGACCTTCCAATAGTCAAAAGCCTCTCCATACCATTCTTTAAATTTTTCTAGAGCAAATGGCCGTCCAAGTGATCTAAGCTCCAGGGGTTGCTCTGGTGTCATTTTGTAACCAAAATGCTTTAGCGCTTCTGGCCATGCCTTCTGATAGTATTTTTCAGTATCTGTAAGTGTCCCATCCAAATCGAAAAGAACTGCTTTAATTTTATTACCCATAATTTCCTTAAGATATTTTACTTAATCCTAAGAAACTTTAGCACAAAATCCCAGTCTATTCAATCACATAGCCTACATTCCTTACAGTACGGATTCTAGCGCCGTATTCTCCCAACTTCTGTCTTAGGGTCTTTATGTGCATATCTAAAGTGCGGGATTCCCCTTCATAATCTATTCCCCAAATACGTTCCATTATCTGTTCTCTTCTTATAACGATACCCTTATTTATTGTTAAATAATATAACAGCTCATATTCTTTGAAAGTTAAATTAATGATAGTGCCATCGATGGAAACCTCATGCCGTTCTTTATTAATGACTAATTTATCCAATTCCAGGCATTTAACATCATCTTCCAGTGTCCTTCTGAGATGGGCCTTAACTCTGGATATAAATTCCATGACTGAAAATGGCTTTTTGATATAGTCATCAGCACCATTTTCCAACCCCTTAACCAAATCTAATTCACTTGTCTTGGCTGTAACCATTATAACTGGTATCGCCCTTGTTACAGGGCTACGTCGCAATTGCTTTACTATCTCAACTCCGTTTTCATCTGGAAGCATTATATCAAGCACAATCAAATCTGGAAGATTATCCTCAAGCTCATCGAAAAAAGCACCTGCCTTTTCAAAGCTTTTCACATTATAGCCTGTATTCTTAAGTGCATATTCTTCTATTTCTCTTATGCTATTATCATCCTCAATTATATAGATTAAAGCCATTTCTTCTCCTTCCTATTTCTGTTTATTTTAACAAATCTTCACAGAACTTTCCTTTGTTTTCTATTCATTCAGGAGAATACTGTAACAATGTAAAATGTACGTAAAAATTTAGATAAAAGAAAAAGACGGGCTAAGCCGTCTTTTTCTGGAATAACATGTATCAAATACCTTATTATGACTTCTTGCTGACAAAACAAGGAAATTGTCAGCAAGAATCTATACTTGGAAAATATTAATCAAGTCTTCAATCTTTACAGAAGATTCTGATACAACAGTTGCACTGCTATCAACACCTCTTGAATTTGCAGCAACCTGCTCAGCTCCCTCGGCAAGTGCCGTTGCTGTAGCACTTACTTCTTCTGTACTAGCTGACTGCTCCTCAGAAATTGCTGCCATAGAAGTAGCGATTTCATCAACACTGCCAATCTTGTCAATCATGTCTCCAACTGTAGTGCTAGCCTCGTCTAAGCTCTTGAAAATCTTTTCGAAGGTTTCGCCAGCCTGATTTACTGAATCCATGCTTGTGTTGATTTCTTCTACGTTAGCTTCAGCCTTAGCTGAAAGCTCGCCAATCTGAGCAGTTATTTCCTTAATGATTGCAGAAATCTGTTGAGTACTTTCTGCCGAATTCTGAGCCAAAGCTCCGATTTCATCTGCAACAACTGCAAAGCCCTTACCTGCCTCACCTGCTCTAGCAGCCTCTATAGAAGCATTAAGTGAAAGCAAATTGGTCTGGCTAGAAATTGAATTAATCATATCAACAATAGAATCAATCTGTTTAGCAGACTCATCTACTGTGTTAACAACATCATTCATCTCACGCATTGACTGTGCTACGTTTGTCATGCCAGTCTGAACTGCCTGCATATCTCTTTGTCCATCCTGTGCTGTTCTAACAAGGTCATCCATTGTTTCCTTAGTAGTTTCTGACTGCTGTGTTAAATCACTAACCTGCTGTGCAAGATTTGTTGCATTTTCAGCCAAATCTCCAACAGCACTTGCCATATCGTCCATAGTAAGCTGAATCTGCTGCATTGCATTTGCCTGCTCATCAGCACGTTCATTCAAATCACCAGAAACATTTTTACTATTTGTTGCCTCGGTAGCAAGCTGACCTGTCATTGACTTAATTTCAGTCAAAGTACTACGCATCTGGGCAAC
>SVES01000031.1:41879-43413 GCA_015057305.1 Pseudobutyrivibrio ruminis
TCGCTTCCACCTGCTGCAATAACATCTTCCATTCTTTGAAGGAATGCATCATCTGTATGCTCAGTAGAATCAGTACCAACATATTCTTCTTCAACAGAACCGATAATCTGTGTTCCCTGAACAAGTAAACTGGCGCCTGTTGTTCCTGGGGTATACTGGCTAACCATGTCTGAAATACCAGAAAGTACAATATCTGTAGACATAACACCTTTGCGTCCATCAAGGAAATTAACAGCTCTAGAACCACAAACTACCATCTGCCCTGTTGTCATATCAACCGATGGTGCTCCAAGTGTTATCTCTGCTGCATTTTCGCCATTTTGATACCATGCTCGAGTAGTAGCGTCATATTCGGTCAAATCTGGGAACCAGCCACTTCCATCATAGAACTCAGTTCTTCCAACAGCTATATAAGCATCAATTACTACACCAGGATACTCATTTAATGATTCAATCAACAAATTATTGATCTGATTTCCATCCACGTATGTAGACTTTTCAATAGCATCTGCCAAACCATCATAATACTTTGTCATTCCTTCGATTGTTCTAGCGATGTCTGCAGCATTAGCTCTAGATTCCTGGTGCAATCCAGCGGTAGCCTCATCCACAATTACATTCTTTGCCTGCTCAGACAACATAATTGTGACAATAGCAATCGCAGCAATTACTAGTGGTATAAGAACCACCAAAAGCTGGGTACTAATGTGCTTTTGCTTTGTTTTATTTTTTGCCATATACCTATCCCCTCCATAGAATATATTTTAAGAGCTAAATGTCTTGCTCCTAACTTTGCTGTATCAAGAATTAATTTATCATAGAATGCATGAGAAAATATACAATATCCAGTGATTTATCTGTGAACTTTGCCGGTAAGATATTATTTTCAAATAAATCACGAATTCTAGCTAAATTTTAACAAAAATGTGATATGATATTTTTAGAATAAAGATTACGCTGTGGGGGTTAATTATAGAAAGGGGAAATTTATGTTAAAAGAATATAAAAAAATACCTGCTCCATTGAACTCTGATGTTGCACTAAAAATCATTCCTGGGCATTTTGCAACAAATCATTCCCATATTACCAATTATATGGAAATCGGAACGATGAAAACAAGATGTAATGAAGCTTTAGGGGTTGCCCAGCTTTTGGCAATGCATTACTCCGTTTCAACACCTGTGGATACTATTGTTTGTGCAGATGGCATGGAGGTTGTAGGCACTTTCTTAGCTCAAGAGCTCACTAAAGCTGGTGTTGCAAATTACAATCAGCATAAAACAATATATGTCACTGCTCCCGAGCCTGCACCAAACGGTCAAAGTATTTTCCGTGATAATATGCAGTTGACTGTAAGAGACAAAAATGTGCTTTTACTATTTGGCTCCTTAAGCACAGGTAAGACTGTGGAAAGCCTGGCTGATTGTGTTAAGTATTACGGTGCAAAGATAAGCGGGGCTTGTGCAATTTTCTCGGCTGTACAAGAAATTGATGGCATTCCAATTACAGCAGTATTCCATGAAAGTGATATTCC
>SVES01000032.1 GCA_015057305.1 Pseudobutyrivibrio ruminis
TCGACATCGTGTCTCAGGTGACCACTTGCGCCGCCGTCCATGGCGGCGCATGGCTATATATTACAAAACCTGCTTTTAATTTTTCTAAGTTTGTTCCAAAGCAAAAGCAATACATACATAACTAGCTTCATACATATGCTTCTTAACTAACAAATATGTCCGCTCTCTGCATACTTTACTGATAGAATTGTAAAACCTTGTAAGAACACCTACTAATAGATATGCAAGATATCACATTTAGTAAATCTAAAATCTGAGATTGTATCCACATCCGGGGTGCCAGGTCCCTATGGGGCGGTGAGCTGTAGCAAACAAAAGTGTGAATTGTAACGGTAAATTTTACAAAGACTTAATAATTTTTTATATAAATATATGGTATTATATAATTGAATAAAAACGGGGAGGTGATTCGCAGTGGATGCATCTATGTTTCCTGATGATGGTGTGAATTCTTGGAACACTGTCATGTTGCTGTATGAATCAGCTATTAAAAAATTTCGTACCAAGGTTGAGATTTTAAATGATGAATTTCAGCAGGTACATCAATATAATCCAATAGAGTATATTAAGACCAGAGTAAAGACACCAGAAAGTATTGTTAAGAAATTAAAAAAGAATGGGTATGAGATTTCCATTCCAAACATGATTGAACATTGTAATGATATTGCTGGCGTAAGAATTGTGTGCTCCTTCACATCTGATATTTATCAGATAGCAGAAATGATTGGCAGGCAGACAGATGTTACAGTTGTCTCTATAAAGGACTATATCAAAAATCCAAAGCCATCTGGTTACAAAAGCTATCATATGCTTGTGACTATTCCAATTTATCTTTCAGACAAGACAGTAGATACTAAGGTTGAAATTCAGATTCGTACAATTGGTATGGATTTCTGGGCTAGCCTTGAGCACAAGATATATTATAAGTTTGAGGGAAATGCACCAGAATATATCAGTCGTGATTTAAGAGATTGTTCTGAGATAGTATCTATGATGGATACAAAAATGCTCCAGCTCAATAATGCTATTATGCAAACCAAGCTGGAGGAAAAGGAAAAGGAAAAGCAAATGGAAGAAAAACGTCACAAGAACAATTGGAAGGAGAACATTTAAATCTGTTCTCCATTCAACATAAGCAAATCGTTTGGTTCAATTGGGACGCATAAGCATTTCTTGCCGTCGACGTAGGCTGTTGTCACGTCGGCGGCTTTTGTTTCAGAAACCTTTACAACAATATCTGCTTCTTTGCCGTCTTCTGTGATGCCACTGACTTCTTTCAGCTGCTTAGTTAAGTCCACTACTCTTTCCTTTAATACGTTTTTCTCAACTCTAATTTCGTTATTCTTAAGAGCTTTTTCATCAAGAATTTCTTCTGCAAGTGGAAGCTGTTCTTCAAAATAGTTTTCAAAGTTGGCTTGAATTTTTTCAACCTTCATATCAGAAAGTCCAGAATCTGTAAGTATATTTGCTACATCCTGTGGCTCTAAGATAATAGGTTCCTCAGGGCCTAAGCGCTCAGCCTCTACAGTGATAAAATCAGAAAGATTTTGCTGAATATCAAGCTTTGTCTCAAGAGTTTCCTCTGTTTCTTCACCAAGAGCCTGGTTAAGCATATTGTTGAAGGCATTTTTCTTTTGAGTGGTAGTTTTACGTGTGCCGCAACCTATGCAGTTCTCCCAGAATTCTACATGAGGCTCTTTGGTATTCTTGGTGTATGCAAGACATGCGTGTAAATCAGTGGAGCGATCTGTAAAAGCTGGAAATGTAAATGCAGTATCAACTGGACCTACAACCCAATCTCTATCTCTTGCTCCGATGCGATTTTCCTGTTCACGGTAGCCTAGAGCTGCCTTTGAAAGTTGAACAGGGCAGATAGCGCAGATGATGTATTCGTATACTTCCTCAGATTCATCCAAGGCCAGGTTATCACTAGTTTTCATAGGAACATCATAAGTGTCGTGAAATAGTACAATCAAAAAATTTCCAACATAATCGTAGGATTCGATAATACGATTATAGTATTCGATAAGAAGCTTTTCATCCTGAAGACCTGTTTCACGAAGTCTCATCAATAAATCGTGACCACTTCCTTCTATTTCCGATTCCGGGTCAAATGGAAGCTCTAGCAAATTATTTCCGATTGTTCCAGACATGGCTTTGTTGGCAATCTCTAGATATTTATGAAATTCCTCATCCTCAAGATTAAGAAAGGTTTCTTTAAAAGTAAGAACCATTTCCTTATTGGCATCTACATAACAGCCAACCATCTTGTCAAAGTTGACGGAATCCTTTTTAAAGCGTCGCTTAATTTCATTTACTTCTTTTTTATTCATTTAACTCTAACTCCTGTCTTTAAATGTAACGACTCTATTATAAGTTTGAAAAAAATGGATAACAAGTCTTGATGTTTGGAATATTAAAAGTTTTTACTCAAAAAAGGCAGGAATACTTTGAAAAGTATTAAGGAAATAGTATATTTATGTGGAAAGAATTACAAATAGCAAAAAGGGAGAATTATTATGGTTTTATTGTATGTATTGGCTTTTATTGTAATAGTTATATTGGCTTGGATTATAGCTGTATCTAATAGAATAAAAGTTATGGAAGTAAAAATTGACGAGGCATCATCATCTATCGACGTAGCCCTTGAAAAAAGATATTCTGTTCTTTCAAAGCAGATGGATATCGTAAAGGGTGTGTGTTCTCATGAGCAGAAGCTATTATTTGAATCCATAAAGCTGCGTCAGGGAATGAATTTTGATGAGCAAAATGAAGCAATTGAAAAGGTCACTAAATTAGCTAACGGTATCAATGCATTGGCGGAAAACTATCCTGAGATAAAGACAAATGAGAACTTTGCAATTTTGCAAAAGAGTGTTAATGACACAGAGGAGCATCTCCAGGCTGCCAGGAGATTGTTCAATTCTAACGTATCTTCATTCAATCAGTATGTAGTAACTTTTCCTAATTCTATAGTTGCGGCTTTGGTGGGAAAGCAACAGAAAACATTTTTTGTTGCTGATGAACAAAGAAAAAAAGATGTGGATTTATCCATGGATTCTGTCAGCAATAATTAGGAGAAAACATGTTATCAATTAAAGAATTAAGTGAGAAGTTTAATAATTTAGATATAAGTACCAAACGCCTGATTGTGGTTTCAAGTATCATACTTTTACTCTTTCTTATGGTGACAGGGTTGTTCGGGCCCTTGTTATTCATTCTACTTATACTATTTGGGGTGATGTCCAGCCGTTACTATAAAATCAAGAAAGCTGTTCAAAAGGATTTTAAGGAAAATCATTTGCAAAGGTTTTTACAGGAAATTTTTCCTGATGCAACTTATTTCCCAGACGGAAGTATAATAGATGTAAATGGATGCAGAGAATGTAATTTATTTCCCGTGAAGAAAGAATGGTGTGAAACTGAGGATGGTCTTAAAATGACCTTCGGAAAAAATAACGATATATCATTGGAATATGTGGAAGTATATACCTACGTAATTAAACATGATGAGGATGGGGATGAATATAAAGAAACTCTTTTTAGAGGGGGCTTGTTTAAATATACATTCTTTAAGAAATTTAAAGATAATATCTATGTTATTCCAAATAAAACAAAAAATGGTAAGCCTGTTCATGGCTTGCTAGGTGGCGAAAAGCCAGAGTTTGATCCATCTAAGGCTGAAAAAGATTTGCATGAAATACAGCTGGAGGATGTTGAATTTAATGAATTGTTTTCTGTTTTTTCAGCTAATGATGAGGAGTCCTTTTTTATTTTGACGCCTCAGTATATGAGTCTTATGAAAGACTTGTACAAAAAGCATGATGGAAAAATACGCTTTAAGTTTAGTGACAATTATATGTTTATTGCTATCAGTGAAATTGACCTTTTTGATTTTGATTTGGAATACAATAGTAATAGACAGTTTGATGAAGAAAAAACATTTGAAAAGTGTGTAAATCAGACGAAGGAAGAAATTAGGGGCTTGGAGGAATTTGCCACGACCCTTGAACTTGGGAATAGTATTTTCTATTAACTGAAAGAGATTAACCAGGTATATAGAAAATGTTTCAGAAGACTTGACTTTAATAGTTCAAATAACTATACTTTACTCAAATAAAGAAAAGGGGACAATCATGGCATTTACATCTATGCTTAATAATCTCAATAGCAATAATAATAATTCCGTGAATAATAATCAGGGGATTTAATTTTATTGTGTTGATGAGATTTGAAGATTGTTCGAATAAGTAAGATGTTTTAAGCCTCATCAAGCAGCAGTTTGATGGGGCTATTTTTAAGCCATTTTTGATAAGGAGAAAAAGATATGAGTGTTAAAACAACAGACATTAGAACTCTTTCTAGAAACTTCAAAGAATATGGAGACAAGGAAGTAACTGTTTCTGGTTGGGTTCGCAACATGCGTGATTCAAAGACATTTGGATTCCTAGTACTTGCAGATGGTACTTTCTTCAATCCAGTGCAGGTAGTTTTTAACCAGGATAAGATTGATAACTTTGACGAGGTTCGTCACCTTAACGTAGGTGCAGCAGTTTATGTAACGGGTATAGTTACACTTACACCTGAGGCAAAGCAGCCATTTGAAATTCAGGCTACAAAGATTGTAGTTGAAGGAAAGTCTACACCAGATTATCCTATTCAGCCAAAGAGACATACAATGGAATACCTTCGTACACAGACACATCTTCGTGCTCGTACAAACACATTCCAGGCAGTATTTAGAGTTCGCTCTCTTTGCGCTTATGCTATTCACAAGTTCTTCCAGGAGCGTGATTTCGTATATGTTCACACTCCACTTATTACAGGAAGTGACTGTGAAGGCGCAGGTGAGATGTTCCAGGTTACAACAATGGATCTTAACAATATCCCTAAGACAGAGGATGGCAAGGTAGATTTCTCACAGGATTTCTTCGGCCATGCAACTAACCTTACAGTTTCTGGACAGCTTAACGGTGAGACTTATGCTCAGGCATTTAAGAACATCTACACATTTGGTCCTACATTCAGAGCTGAGAATTCAAACACAACTCGTCATGCAGCAGAGTTCTGGATGATTGAGCCAGAGATTTCTTTTGCTGATCTAGAAGACGATATGGAACTTGCTGAGGACATGATTAAGTACATCATCAACTACGTGTTAGAGCATGCTCCAGAGGAGATGGAATTCTTTAACAGTTTCATCGACAAGGGACTTCTTGATAGATTACATCACGTTGCTACATCAGATTTCGGACGCATCACATATACAGATGCTGTCGCAGAGCTTGAGAAGCACAACGACGAATTCGATTACAAGGTATCTTGGGGTTGTGACTTACAGACAGAGCACGAAAGATACTTAACAGAAAAGATTTTTGGAAAGCCTGTATTCGTTACAGATTATCCAAAGGAAATCAAGGCATTCTACATGAAGCTCAATGATGACGGCAAGACAGTAGCAGCTATGGACTGTCTCGTTCCAGGTATCGGAGAAATCATTGGTGGCTCTCAGCGTGAGGATGACTACGATGTGCTCCTTAAGAGAATGCAGGAATGTGGCCTTAAGGAAGAAGACTACCAGTTCTACCTTGATCTTCGTAAATACGGTAGCTCTCGCCATGCAGGCTTCGGACTCGGCTTCGAGCGCTGCGTAATGTACCTCACAGGAATGGGTAACATCCGTGACGTCATCCCATTCCCACGTACCGTAGGTAACTGCGAATTGTAATCCGTAATACGTTGTCGGCGACACCTTAGCACGACATGCTCCCGCAAGCCAACTCCCATTGACTTGCAACAGAAACTCCCCGCCGGCGTGGGTCCCCTCTGTTGCAAGTCATGGGGCCCTCTTGCTCGCGCTTTCCAAGGTTACGATGTCGCCTTAATATCTAGAGGAGTAATCTGCAAAGAAACTCGACATGTCTTTTCGGAGACCTTAAAGTGCCGTCCCTACTTAGG
Organism: Pseudobutyrivibrio ruminis; assembly: GCA_015057305.1. GTDB lineage: Bacteria > Bacillota > Clostridia > Lachnospirales > Lachnospiraceae > Pseudobutyrivibrio > Pseudobutyrivibrio ruminis_F. The sequence continues at coordinate 5,959 of SVES01000032.1, forward strand.
TGGTGCAACGCAGCACCTTACGTAGGGCAACGAGCACGACATGAGTGGAAGCGTGTCTCGAAAAGATATGTAGAGATTCTGCCGCAGATTACAGACTATATTAGGAGGAGAATATGAGCAAGATATACATTCCAGATGGATATGCTTCGGCACTTGATTTGAAAGAGACACAGATTGCTATTAAGAAGGTGAAGGATTTCTTCCAGGCACAGCTTACAGCGGAGCTTAATCTTCATCGTGTTACGGCACCACTTTTTGTTGAGCCAGAGTCAGGTCTTAACGATAATTTGAATGGTGTGGAGCGTCCTGTCGCTTTTGGCGTGAAGGAGCAGGGAGATAAAGAGGTAGAGGTTGTTCATTCACTTGCTAAATGGAAGAGAATGGCACTTGGTAGATATCACTTTAATGTGGGTGAAGGCCTTTATACAGATATGAATGCAATCCGTCGTGACGAAGACACTGATAATATTCATTCTATTTATGTGGATCAGTGGGACTGGGAGTGTATAATTGATAAAGCTGATAGAAATGAAGAAACTCTTAAGAAGTATGTAAAGAGTGTTTATGCAGCGCTCCGGGTTACAGAAAAATATATTGCAAATGCCTATGATTATGTGCAGTGTATTTTGCCAGAGGAGATTCACTTTATTACTACACAGGAGCTTGAGGATAGATGGCCTAATCTTTCTTCCAGTGAGAGGGAGTATGAAGCAGCTAAGGAATATGGCGCAATCTTCCTTATGAAGATTGGTGATTTACTTAAGTCGGGCCAGAAGCACGACGGTCGTGCACCTGACTATGATGATTGGCAGTTAAATGGAGATATCATCGTGTATTATCCGGTTGATGATATTTCACTTGAGCTTTCTTCTATGGGAATCAGAGTAGATGAGGATAGCCTTAAGAGCCAGCTTAAAAAGGCAGGCTGTGAGGAAAGGGCTAGCCTTCCATTCCAAAAGGCAATCCTTGAGAAGAAACTTCCATATACAATTGGCGGTGGCATAGGACAGAGCCGTATATGTATGTTTTTCTTGAGAAAATGTCATATTGGAGAAGTTCAGTGCTCATTCTGGCCTCAAGAGGATGTGGATTTTGCCAGCGAAAAAGGTGTGATAATCCTTTAAAATAATTTAACACTTTACTTTTATGAAGTTATAAAGTACAATAGCACTTGGCCCTTTTTTGAGGGCCATTTTATTGTGTATTTTTTATTATGGTTCTTTACTTTAAAACTTTAATGTGCTAAATTATATATATACAAATTTAGGGGGATTGTGCGCCTGGGGCACACGTGCGATAGGAGTATATAATGAATAAAAAATTAGAAACAGCTGAAATGGATGAGCTTTTAAGAGCCATTCTTAGCCTTAAGACAGTAGAAGAGGCATATGAATTCTTTGAAGATTTATGTACAGTTAATGAAATGGTTGCCATGAAGCAGCGTTTCGAAGTGGCAAAGATGCTTAGAGAGGAGCGCACTTATCAGGATATTGCTGATGAAACAGGTGCCAGCTCAGCAACTATAAGCCGTGTTAATAGAGCACTAAATTATGGCAATGATGGCTATGATTTAGTTTTGAAGAGAATAGGCAAATAAGAATTTAAATATGCTACAGATAATCAGGCTTAGGCCTGATTTTTTATTAAAAGTGTCAGAAAATTTTCGCAATTCCGAATGCTATTATGCTATAATCAATATATCTTTTTAGGGGCTTAATGAAAGATTGGGTATTATATGCTGAATGTTGATAGTATAGGGAATATTACCTTTAATTTGGCCGCACTCATTATTAGTATAACTTGTATCCTCTACACATTGATTATGATGAAAAAGGCCAATCTAAGAAACCATGTGTTTATTGCAATGCTTGCTATTGTTACCTTGGACGCTCTTAGCGGAATTGGAACATACGCAGTTGATGGAGTCAGTTTGCCATTTCAAGCAAAGCTGTTCCTTTTTCATGTCTGTCATTTCTCATATTTTCTAACTCATTTTGCGATTGCTCCCCTCTTGGCTTTATACATAATTCTTTTTTGCGGAGTGGGATTTAGATTTTCAAAAAGAGCCAGAATCTTAAATACAATCCCATTTATAATAATGGAATTACTTATATTTTTGAATCCAATATTGGGCATGGTTTATTCTATTGATGATAACCTGGTGTTTAATAGACGGTTTGGGGTTTATATCGCTTACGGAATCAGTGGATATTATATTCTGTTTGCAATAATTGCCCTGTTCCTTTATTTTAATACTGTTAACAAGCTGAAGCGTTATGCTATAGCTTATTTTTTCCTGCTTGTTATTGCAGGTACCTTGGTGCAAATGTTTTTCATTGGAATCCGCTGTGAGCTAATGTGTGAGGCAATTGGCTTGCTGGGTTTGATGGTGGTTTTTGAAAATGATGACGATTGGAATGATACAACCTCAGGCACCTACAACAGAACTGCCTTTATTCGAGATGTAAAAATTTATTTAAAATATGAAAGACCTGTTTGGGGAATTTGCGTAAGACTGGAAAATGCTGATTTGTATCGTAAGATAACAGGCTACGATGAATATGAGCAAATTATTATGAATATTGGAATGTTTTTGAATTCCATTAACCCACGATTTTATGTATACAGAGTGAGCAGTTCTAATTTTTACATACTCTGTCCTGAAATAGATGAAAAAGAGGCAAGCTTTGTTTCTGAAAAAATATTTGATAGATTTTCCAAGGAATGGATTCACGATGGAGGCAGCTTTTTGCTAAAGGCACTAATTATCGAGGTGCTGCTTCCAACTCAGATTTCGAGCTTGGATTATTTGTTGCTGCTGTCTGACTCAAACATGGATAATGATGCTGACAAGGTATACTACAAAATAGAGGATTTGGATTTCCTTTTCAGACGCTCTGCCATAGAAAAGGCAATAGAACGAGGTCTTGCAAACAGAGATTTCGAAGTATACTATGTGCCAATTTATTCGGGAAATGGGTATTTGATTTGTGGCGCCGAGGCTGCATTGCATTTTAAGGACGAAGAGATTGGAGAGATATCGGCCGAGGAGTTTATACCTATTGCAACAGAAACAGGCATGGTATCAGAGCTTGGCTGGTTGTATATAGATGAAGTTTTTTATTTTCTTGGTGGAGGTATCACCGAGGAAATGGGGCTTGAATTTGTTGTAATTAATCTGTCTTCAAGACAGGTTATTGAGGCTGATTTTATCGAAAGGGTACAGGCTCTTTTAAATAAGCATAGAGTGGACCCTGGAAGAATAATTTTTAGCCTGACGGAGGCGGCCACTATAGCCAACAAAAGTGTGCTAGACAGAGAAATAGATTCACTGGCAAAAATAGGAATAAGATTTTTAATGAATGATTACGGCAAGGAATTGTTTAGCATTAGGACAATTTTGCCAACATTTTTTGAGGGTGTGATAATTAAGGCAGAGCTTTTGCTGAATGCAGAAAACACATCTCAAAACAAAATCATAATAGATAACCGCATTGACATAATAAAGCAGATGGGGAAAAAGCTTATTGTTGATGGGGTAAATACCCCAGAATTGATGTCTTATGTATCGGATATTAAGGCTGATTATCTTGAGGGAGATTATTTTTCAAAGTCCACAAGCAAGAATGAATTTATTGGAATTTTAAGAGCTACAGAGCTGGCTAGAATGGAGGAGCGACGAGCAAAGGCGGCAAATGAGGCGAAGAGTAGCTTTTTGGCAAACATGTCTCATGAAATACGAACTCCTATCAATGCTGTGTTGGGAATGAATGAGGTTATTTTAAGAGAATGTAAGGATAAGGACATTCTGAAATATGCGAGAAATATTGAAGGTGCTGGAAGAACTCTGCTTTCTCTTATAAATGATATTTTAGATTTTTCTAAGATTGAGGCTGGAAGTATGGAAATAGCAGAGGGAGAATATGAGCTATCATCTCTCCTTAACGATGTATATAACATGGTGAATATCCGGGCTGAAAAGAAGAATCTGAAGCTAAGATTTGATATAGACGAGAATACTTTAAATAATCTGTATGGTGATGAAATGAGAATCAGACAGGTTATGGTAAATATCTTGAATAATGGAGTGAAGTATACAAATGAGGGGGAGGTTTCACTGTCATTAACAAGTGAAAAACTGTTTGAAGATAATGTTAATCTGAAATTTGAGGTTAAAGATTCTGGTATAGGAATAAAGCCAGAGGACATGGATTCGCTTTTTGATAAGTTTAAACGACTGGACATTGATAAGAATAAAACCGTGGAAGGCAGTGGCTTGGGACTTGCAATCACCAGCTCTCTTATTGAGCTTATGCGGGGTACCATAAAGGTAGATAGTGTCTATGGAGAGGGTTCCACATTTTCTGTAGTTATACCTCAAAAAGCGTTATCTGACGAGCAGATAGGTGATTTTAAAACGAGAATTTCCCAGCTTGAGAGTGAGCAGCCTTATAGTCAGAGCTTCACAGCGCCAGATGCAAAAATCCTGGTGGTGGACGATACTCCAATGAATCATGTGGTAATCAAGGAGCTACTGAAGAATATTAAGCTAGAGATAATTTCTGCAAAAAGTGGCAAGGAATGTTTGGAGCTTTCCCATGATAATAAATATGACATTATCTTTTTGGATTATCGAATGCCTGAGATGAATGGTGTGGAGACTTTGAATCATTTGAAAGCAGATGATAATGGAGCCAATAAGGATACACCAATTGTGGTGCTTACTGCTAATGCAATTTATGGGGCCAAAGAGGCTTTTATAAATGAGGGCTTTGACGCATATCTTTCCAAGCCTATTGATTCGAGGAAGCTGGAGGAAACCATATTACAGTTTTTGCCAAAGGACAAGGTGATTATATCGGAGGGTGAAAACGAAGATACTGAAGAAAATATAAAGGCTGATTCAGCATGGCTTGATAAATTGAACTACATTGACAAAAATGAGGGGCTTAAGAATTGTGGAAGCGAAGAAAGCTATCTGAATATTATCAAGGTTTATTTTCAGTCCATAGAAATGAACCGAAAAAACATCACTGATGCATTGGAAAATGAGAATTATAAGGATTATACCAGTTATGTTCATTCATTAAAAAGCACCTCAAAGACAATAGGCGCCATGGGACTTTCTTCACTGGCAAAGGAGATGGAGGATGCCGGAAATGCCAAGGAAGTAGATACAATAAAAAATGGAACAAAGCGACTTATGGAGTTGTACGCTACGGTGGAAAAGGAGCTATCGGCGATAGAAGAAATATCAGGGGTAGCAGCAAAGGACGATGGTGGCGAGATTATTTCCACAGAAATGCTAATGGATGCTTATCAGACTATTCTAGAGGTTTGTGGAACTATGGATTATGACACATTAACCTATATTTTGACGTCACTTAGGCAGTACAGCTTGCCCGAAAGGGACGAAGCTATTATAAAGGCGATAGATGAAAATGCATACAGATTGAATTGGGAGGAAATAAAGTCTATCGTCAATAAACGTATAAATTAAGGAGACACTTTTATGGACAAGAAACAAATTTTATTAGTTCAGCCTGCAGAAACATTTATGGTAAATGCTATAAAGGACAATCTTGTAAAGGCAGGCTTTAGAGTGGAGACGGCAAAATATACAACCTCTAGCGTGGGTAATGCTGTGGGGGATTCACTTCTAATTATTTTGTACACCGATGCAGATGTGGAAACACATGACGATGTTTTTGTGTACCTAAAGGATTTATGCCTGGAGGACAACCGCAGAATTATTATTATTGGAGAGCGAGTAGCATTTGATTTTGCACACAAGTTTATTCCTAAGGAGGACATTGCTTTTGAACTGCCAAGGCCACTTGATATGCAAGATCTTGTGGAGAAAGCGCTGATGGTTACATCAGACGAATATGAACAGCAGCGGAGAAAATGCATACTGATAATTGATGATGACCCTACATTTTTGCAGATGATGAGGGAGATGCTAAAGGTGAAATATCGAGTAGGCATGGCAAATTCTGGAGCACAGGCTATATCATGGCTTACAAGTAATCACGCAGATCTGATTCTTTTGGATTATGACATGCCTGTTTTGGACGGTCCAAAGGTAATGGAAATGCTAAAGCAGGAAAGCTTCTCCTCTGATATTCCAGTTATGTTTCTTACAGGTAAAAATGACAGAGAATCTGTGACCAGTGTATTGTCCTTGAAGCCTGTGGATTACCTGCTAAAATCAATCAGCAAACCAAAGCTTTTGTCTACACTTGATAAATTTTTCAAGTCGAGGGAAAACTAATGTATTCAATAGAACTTTCTAACACGGGTACTGCGACCTTTAGAATTGCCGCAATCATAATAAGCTTTACTTGCGTTTTCTACACCCGCTTATTGCAAAGAAAAGGTGAAAGAAGCCGCCTGTTTTTGATGCTTTTGTATATCATGTTGATAGATTCCTTTGTAGGCTTTGGTACGGATATGCTAGCACAAAGCTCCATGTCTTATACACTGAGGCTGATATTCTGCAATCTTTTGCAGATGATTTACTTTTCCACTCACTTTGCCATGGTGTATTTGTTCTATCTTTACATTATACATGTGTGCAAACTCACTTATAAATATTCAGCAAAGGCCAGGAAAATTATGGCAACACCGATTATAGCTACAGAGGCCTTGCTTTTATCTAATCCTGCAACAGGAGTTATTTTTCATTTTGACAATACAATGACCTTTCACCGAGGGGTTGGTACATATATAGCTTATTTTGTAAGCGCTTGCTATTTTATTCAATGTGTATACATACTTGTTAAATACTGGCGAACAATAAATCAGGTGAAAAAGCTTGCAATGTTTTATTTCTTATCTCTGGCTGCCCTTGGAATATTGATACAGATGGTTTTTCCAGATATTATCTGCGAGCTGCTGTGTGAATCAATTGGTCTAATGGGGCTGATGGTTATGATAGAAAAAGAGGATGACAAAATCGACGCCATCACAAAGGCATACAATCGAGCAGCTCTTGTAAATGACTTGAAAAGCCTGATAAGCATGAACATTCCATTCAAAATAATATGTATGCGAATAGATAATTCCGAGGTTTATCGTAGATTGACTGGTTATGAAAGCTTTGATGTAATATTGGTAAAGCTTACAGGATTTTTGATGGATATTGCTGGGGAAAATAATGTATATAGAAATGGGGATGCCAGCTTTTTTATTCTGCTTCCAAAGGCATCAGCAAGAGAAATGCTTGATATGGCAAAAGGTATTGAGGGCAGATTTAAGGATGGATTTGCAGCTGCCTCTGGCACTTTGAATTTAAATGAAAGTATTCTTTGCGCAAGCTTCCCAGAGCAATTGGATACGCCAGAAGATATTATATTACTAGCTGATGTACCATTTGAAAGTAATAGTGAAAACAGTATTTTCATTAATAAGGAGTTGGATTTTCTTATTAGAAATATTGCCATAGAAAAGGCAATTTCCCAGGGGATTTCGGAGCAGAATTTTCAGGTGTATTATCAACCTATTTATGGGAAAAAATGCGGCTGCATTAAGGCTATGCAGGCACTGTTAAAGCTTCATGACTCTAGGTTGGGAAATATTAATTACAATGAATTTATGCCAATAGCAGAAAGAGCAGGCTTTGCAGACACTCTGGAGGCTCGAATGATAGAGAGCATATTCAGGTTTGTTGGTGAGGAAGTGGAAACTAGGGATTTGAACCTGGACTATGTGTTGATACATTTAATGTCGGTAAAGGTTTTGAACAAGAGTCTTGTTGAAACCATTATGGGGCTTAAATACAAATACAACATAAATCCTGCCCATATAGTTTTTGACATTGATGATTCCATTTTGAATTTTAGCAATGAAAATTTGGCGTATGTATTGAATGAATTATATGAAGGTGGATTTTCACTATTTCTTGGCAATTATGATATTTCAAATCTTGGGCAAAATGAGGAAGCCCTTAGCAAGTTTAGAGGAGTAGTACTGACTGCATGGAAATTCCTGGATGAAAGTATAATAGATCAGGGACAGGTGGTATTAAGAAACAGGACAGACATGCTGAGCCAGCTGAATAAGCAGATAATAATCACAGGCGTAGATAATTATGTATTATACGAAGGTATCACGGAATCTTCTGGTGAATACATGTCTGGAAAGTATCTGTCGGAGCCACTTTCTAGAGAGGAGATTATAGACAAATTCAACAATGAGGACAGGGTAGTGCCTCCTTTATAGTTTATTTAAAAGCATTGGTTTAACTGAATAGGGTGGCAAGAAATACCTAACCTATGATAGAATGTAAGATGTAGTTTTGGAGACTACATCTTATTTTATTTGGAGGATTTATGGATAATACAAAAAAAAGATTAAATGATATATTACATCAATTGGCTGAAATCGATTATGTACATCCAGATGATATTCCTAATATAGATTTGTACATGGATCAGGTTCTAACCTTTTTGGATCAGGAGCTAGGCACAGTCCGGGAAGCTACAGAAGACAAGGCCATGACAAAGACAATGATAAATAATTATACAAAAAATCAGATACTGCCATCTCCTGAAAAGAAAAAATATTCTAGGGATCACATGCTGAATTTGATTTTTATATATTATCTAAAGAATTTTCTTTCAATGAAGGATATTAAAAGCATATTAGACCCTATCAATGAAAGATATTTTGGTTCTGATGAGGGCTTGGGATTTTTTGATATTTATTCTGCAATGGTTGGCTACGAAAGCAAGGTTGCAAAGGATGTTACCAAGGATATTATTAGAAAATACAATCTTAGTAAAGAAGCCTTTCTAGACCAGGAGGAGGAATCCAGAAATGAACTTCAGGAATTTACCTTTATATGCGAGCTGGCATTTGATGTCTTTGTTAAGAAGATGATGATTGAGCAATTTATTGCTGGCAGGGAAGCAAAGGAAAAAAATACTTCTGAGAATGGTTCAGAAGAAAAAACAAAGGAAAAATAGATAAGGAATTATAGGTTATGGATTTAAGTATGTTAAACGATAAGCAGCGTGAAGGTGTTGAAACCACGGAAGGGCCAGTGCTTATCTTGGCTGGCGCTGGCTCTGGAAAGACTAGAGTGCTTACACATCGTGTTGCTTATTTGATAGAGCAAGGGGTAATGCCCTATAACATTATGGCTATCACCTTTACTAACAAGGCTGCCCGTGAAATGCGTGAGCGTATTGATAATATAGTAGGCTTTGGATCTGATGGTGTATGGGTTGCCACATTTCATGCATCTTGTGTAAGAATACTAAGGCGATTTTGCGAGAGGCTGGGGCAAGGATATACCAGCAATTTTACTATTTATGATACAGATGATTGTAAGACTTTGATGAAGGATATTTGCAAATATCTTCAGATAGACACTAAGCAGTTTAAGGAACGTACATTTTTAAATGTGATTTCGGATGCTAAAAATAAATTAATTGGTCCTGAGGAATTCACCAATCGGGCCATGGGTGATTACAACATGACCCGACAGGCATCAGTTTATAGGGAGTATCAGGCAAGACTTCGTCAGAATAATGCATTTGATTTCGACGATTTGATTATGAAGACAGTAGAGCTTCTTCGTTTGGATGGAGAAGTTAGGGCATACTACAACGACAAGTTTAAATACATCATGGTGGATGAGTATCAGGATACCAATGCGGCCCAGTTTGAACTTGTTCGCTTGCTTATAGGGGGTGCTCAGAATCTGTGTGTTGTAGGTGATGATGACCAGTCCATTTACAAATTCCGTGGAGCAGATATTTATAATATTTTGAATTTCGAACAGCATTTTCCAGCAGCTCACGTTATAAAGCTGGAACAGAATTACCGAAGCACAGGTAATATTTTGGACGCCGCAAATGCTGTTATTGCAAATAACGAAGGTCGTAAGGAAAAGGCTCTTTGGACTGAGGAAGAGGCTGGAGATAAGATTCAGTTTCAACAGTTTGATAGTGCTTACGAGGAGGCTAGTTACATTGCTAGCAATATAGCAGGCTATGTCCGCAAGGGCGAGGCTGATTACAGGGACTGCGCAATCCTATATCGTACTAATGCCCAATCCCGTCTGATAGAAGAAAAGATGATATACGAGGGCATACCCTACAAGATTGTGGGCGGCGTTAATTTCTACAGCCGTAAGGAAATCAAGGATGTCCTTGCATACCTTAAGACAGTTGATAATGGGGCGGATGATATTGCTGTTCAGCGAATAATTAACATACCAAAGAGAGGTATTGGCGCTACTTCAATTGCAAAGGTGTCTGATTATGCTAGAGAGCATGGCCTCAATTTCTATGAAGCACTTATACACGCAAATGATATTCCATCTATTGGAAAGGCTGCAGTTAAGATTAAGGGCTTCACAGACTTAGTGGAAAAGCTTAGAAGGATTGCCAACGAGGAATCTGTTTCTGCTTTGGTTGAGGAAATATTGGACCAGACAGATTATGTGGCAGAGCTCAGAGCAGAGGGTACAGATGAGGCTAAGGCTCGTATCGAAAATATCGACGAGTTACTTACCAAGGCAGTTGCCTACGAAAAGGATGCAAGGGATGATGGCAATGAGCCTACACTTTCTGGATTTTTAGAGGATGTTGCACTTGTTGCTGATATAGATAGCTATGAGGAAAGTGATAACTATGTAGTTCTTATGACACTCCATGGCGCGAAGGGCTTGGAATTTCCACGTGTTTACATGGCTGGTATGGAGGATGGATTATTCCCAGGCCAGGGTGCAATTTTTGATGGAGGCGGTGCCGATTCTGAATTGGAGGAAGAAAGGCGTCTTGCTTATGTAGGAATTACCCGTGCCAGAGAGCATCTAACAATGACAGCTTCTAGGATGCGTATGATTCGTGGTGAAACCCAGTTCCATAAGATTTCTCGCTTTGTTAAGGAAATTCCAGAGGAACTGGTGGAGGGTAATCTTTGGGAGCCTAAGCCTATGGAAGACTATTCAAGCACTCCTATTGGAGAGTACTCTGTTTATCAGAAGCCTTCTGGCAGAGGTCCAGCTATTGCCACTAGCTACGGTGACAACAAGCGTTCCTTCAGAGATTCCTTCAAGAGTAACGTATATACGGTAGGAAGTTCCACTACTGCAGTTGCCAACAAAAACGGAACCAAGATAGAAAAAGCAGAATTAGAATATGGTATTGGCGACAGAGTAAGCCATATCAAATTTAAAGAAGGTACAGTAAAGGACATTATCGACGAAGGTCGAGACTACGAGGTCACAGTAGACTTCGACGGCGTCGGTGTAAAGAAAATGTTCGCATCCTTCGCAAAATTACGTAGAATTTAATAATGTCAACTGCATAACCTAGGCAAGCGCGAGCAAGAGGGCCCCATGGAGTTAAGGAGGGACCCTTTAGGGAGGTTTCCTTGGCTCCAATGGGAGATGGCTTGCGGGAGCACGGAGTACTACGATGTTGACATTAGAGAGGTGTTATATGAAACGTGGAGAAGTTATTCAAGGTAAAGTAATTAAAGTAAACTTCCCTAATAAAGGTATAGTAGAAACAGCAGAGGGAGACAAGCTTCGTGTAAAGGGCGTCCTTCCAGGTCAGACTGTTTCGGTAAGAGTAAAGAAATCTTCAAAGGAAAAGGCACAGGGTAATTTGTTGTCTATAGACGCACCATCACCTATAGAAATGGATTCCCCAGCATGCATTCACTATGGTAAATGTGGTGGCTGTACATATCAGTCCCTTCCTTATGCTGAGCAGCTTAAGCTAAAGGAAGGCATGATTCATGATTTGATGGCTCCTGTTATCGGTGAGGATGTATGGACTGCTACTTATGAGGGCATCAAGGCAAGTCCAGAACAATTTGGCTATCGTAACAAGATGGAGTTTTCTTTTGGTGACGAGGTAAAGGATGGTCCTCTTACTCTTGGAATGCACAAGAAAGGCAGCTTTTATGATGTTGTAACAGTGGATGGTTGCCAGATTATAGATGCGGATATGCGTCGTGTCCTAACAATCACACTGGATTATTTTACAAAGGCAGGCTTGCCATATTATCGCAAGAATACCCATGAAGGATACTTACGTCATCTGCTGGTGCGAAAGGCTGTTAAGACGGGTGAGATTCTTGTGGATTTAGTTACAAGTACTCAGATTTCATCTTTATATGAAATTGCACTATTGGCTGGTTGGAAAGAGGCTTTGATAAACTGTAATGATTGGGAGGGAAAGCTGGCTGGAATTCTTCACACAAAGAATGACAGGGAAGCAGATGTAGTTGCGGATGAAGGCACAGAGGTTTTGTATGGTCAAAGCTGGTTCAAGGAAGAACTGCTTGGGCTTTCGTTTACTATCACACCATTTTCATTTTTCCAGACCAATTCACTTGGTGCAGAGGTGCTTTACAGCACAGCACGTGATTTTATTGCAGCAGGAGCTGACGGAGCCGAAGTATACGATTTGTATTCAGGCACTGGCACAATTGCTCAGGTTATCGCCCCTGCAGCTAAGCATGTAACAGGTGTAGAAATCATAGGCGAAGCTGTTGAAGCTGCCAAGGAAAACGCAAAGCTCAACAACCTTGATAACTGTGATTTCATCGCAGGCGATGTACTGAAGGTTCTTGATGACATCACAGAAAAACCAGACTACATCATCCTGGATCCACCTCGTGATGGTATCCATCCAAAAGCTCTTGATAAAATCATCGACTACGGTGTAGACAGCCTTGTTTACATCTCATGCAAGCCTACAAGCCTTGCCCGTGACCTGGAGGTATTCTTGGCCCGCGGCTATCATGTAACACGTTTAGCGTGCGTTGATATGTTCCCTGGAACTTATCATGTAGAGACTGTATGCTGCTTGTACCACCAAAATAAGGATTTCATTTCAGTGCCGTACGAGCCGAAGAATGATGGCTATTTGAAATAGTATGAATGATTTGATCTAATATGGATTACGTGAGGAAATCTGATGATAAACGTCCTAGAATTTAGCAAAGAATATGAAGTGCGCAAAATGGGAGATTCGGATGCTGAAAACATTTTGAATCTATGTTGTGGCAATGGACAGTTTTATCGATACTGTGAGGCAAAGCCCACTATAGAACAGGTTCTTAATGATTTGCATATTACGCCACCGAACATATCAATGTCTGATAAGTATTATGTGGGGTTCTACGAAGATAAAGCATTAGTGGCAGTCATGGATCTGATTGACGGATATCCAAATGCAGATATTGCGTATATTGGATTCTTTATGATGAATCCGATATATCAAGGAAATCAGATAGGAACAGCTATAATCAGCGAAGTTATAGATTATTTGAGGTCGATTGGAAAAAAGGCTGTTCGGCTGGCAATAGATAAAGGAAATCCGCAATCAACTCATTTCTGGAAGAAAAACGGATTTGAGATTATTTCAGAAGCTGATGTCAATAGCTGGCCGAAACTGGTGGCTGAAAAACAACTATGATGTTTTCTATACTGTTGACATGTTTCGTCTGCTTAATTCTGTTGAGACGTGCGTCCTCTTGTCCCACCAACAGGTCAAAAAGTCTGTAACCATTGATTATACGCCTGATGGAAGCTATATGAAAAATGTCAACAGACATGCCACATACAAAGAAATCAACGAGTACGTTGAAGATAAGTATGGTTTTAAGCTTCGTTCTGCCTTTATAGCGCAAGTTAAGCGTGAAATGGGAAATAGAGATGGGAGAGAACTATAACTTGTCTAAATCGGACGATTATGAGCCTAGAGAGGTAACACTTGAAAAGCGTGCTGCCATCATAGATGCTTTAAAGCACTTTAACATGATTAAATAATAAAAATTTAGGGAACCTTTGACAGGTTCCCTAAATTTTTATCTTTTATTCTGCATCAGCTTTTCAGGATTTTCATTCATAGCATCTATATACATTTCCAAAGCACGTTCAACCACAACGGTCTTTGTGAGACCTGTATTATCACAGAATTCTGTAAACTTATCGTATATACTACGCTCTATATTTAAATTGACAACTTGCGAGTCTTTCTTTGGTCTAGCCATAATTAACCCTCCAATCTGTCACCGTATGGTAACGATTTGATATAGTTCTCCATGAATTCCCAATCAGGAATATAGCCTTCATCAGAATACTTTTTTGATGTATCAATCACAGGTGAATTGTCTTCATTCCTTTTTATTGGAAGATATATGTCTGTAATCTTCATGTTTTCAAGTGTCCATTTTCTACCATAAGAAAAACGATATTTTTCTTGTCGTATAGTTGCAGCCATGAATAGCCCAATATATTGATTGAAACCATCAAAATTTGGATATAATGCATTTACGTCATCTGTAGCCCAGTATGGTTCGAGCTGATAGAAGGCTTCTCCAACTGAGCCGTTATAACTATGAAAAGACGGCTGCACAAGTGTCAAGTGTTAATTGACACTTGTGCAGCCATGATATTATAATTGTGCCATGAGAATTTTGGCACAAAGGAGGATATTATGGCTATGACACTTGAAGATGCTTTGAAAAGAATATCAGAACTTGAAGAAGAGAATATAAAACTTAGGGAAGAACTTGAATTCTATAAGAGCAAAAAGTTTGCCGGTAGACAGAAGCATGACGAGCATTGGATGAAGTCATATAACGACTTTGTGATTCAATATGAAAATGGTTTGACAATTATGGAGATTGTAAATCAGGGAGCAATCAGCCGCCGTACAGCATACAGGTATAAAGCTTATTATGATGGGCTAAAGAAAATGAACGGTATCGGTAAAGAAGAAAAGAAAGAGAGTAATGTTAAAGTTGGAAAAAAAAAGTAATTCAAGAAATGTTTCAGTTATCAAGGATGCACTAGGGCATAATGTTGTAATGATCAATGACATCATTTTTCGTGGAAAACGTGGAATAAAATGGATTGATGTTGAAGAATACCTCAGACAGTATGTGGGCGAGTTCTACACGATTGCAGAGACAAATGAGGTAGTGTATATAGGTACAGATTTACCTGATGAGTATGCTCATTCGGAATATACACATATTCTAAAAGGCGCTAATGAAAAAGCAAAAGCCAATGCAGCTCAAGGTTTACCTGAGCTTATAATCATTGCTACTAACATGGAACATACTGATAATTCAAAGGCAAAGCATAAAAAGGATGCAAAGTACGGCTGGTATAAATATGAATCGCGATTTGCATTACCGGTATTTGCAGGTGATGGGGAAGTTGAAAGATACAATGTTTTTCATGTGGCAATGATTTTAAGACATGATAAGGATGGTAAGAAATACTTATACGACATTATGAACATAAAAAAAGAAACGAGTGACCTTTTCCAGTCCGAAGACCTTACTCAGTAAAAAACCCATTTCTTGATTCATATGTTAATGGGATAACTGGGGATTGTCAAGAGCAATTTATGATTTCGAAAGGATACATGTATGGCAAAAAGTAAGAAAACAAAATGTTATATCTATACCAGAGTTTCCACTGCTATGCAGGTTGATGGCTATAGTCTGGATGCTCAGAAAGAAAAACTCAAACGTTATGCAGACTATGAAGAAATGGAAATAGTAGGATAAAAAGTTGTATCTATACGATATTTTGGACATAAAAAAAGAAACGAGCAACCCGCTTGAGTACTTGGCTGTACACGACAAAAAACCCATTTCTTAGTTATTATATTAAAGCCAGAATTGGGTTGTGTCAATAGGTTAAGCAGAGATATTTTGATTGATGAAACTGGAGGATTTACCATGGTTGCCTTAGTTGTATTCATTATTATTCCAGGACAGCAAAACCGAAAGGTATATGAGGCTGAAAGAACAGCTGTGTGATATATAGTGAAATAAAATATTTATTTTCGCCTATCCATCCCACTTTCTCGATAATATCTTTCTTTGTCTTCGTACATTTTGGAATCAGCGATGCGCTCCAAATCGTCAATTGTTGCATCTTCGTTATCGCAGTATGCGGCATATCCAATCGACATAGAAAGCTTGTCCACATAAGCTCCGTGCCAATCATTAGATTTATTCTTAATATTACTTATTATATCTT
Source organism: Pseudobutyrivibrio ruminis (assembly GCA_015057305.1). Lineage (GTDB taxonomy): Bacteria > Bacillota > Clostridia > Lachnospirales > Lachnospiraceae > Pseudobutyrivibrio > Pseudobutyrivibrio ruminis_F. Next base: position 21,989 of record SVES01000032.1, read on the forward strand.
CAGGCGTATCAGTGTGGACAATGGCCAAAAACTCATCACCGCCAGTTCTATAGACCTTGCCTTTACTTCCAACAGAAGACGCCAGGCAGTCGGCGGCACCTTTTATTAATTCATCCCCAGCTGCATGGCCTTTGGTATCATTGGCTGCTTTTAATCCATTTACATCCACAGAAAACAGCACAAACCCACTATTAAGGCCGTGCTTTCTGTAGATGCTGATATCCTCATCATAACATCTTCGATTGAATAATCTGGTGAGTTCATCGGTCATGGAGATTCTGATTAGATTCTCCTCACGCTTTTTTTCTTCATCAATATTTCGGGTGGTGTATATTACAATATTTGGTATTCCGTCGGGGGTGGAATCAACAGCAATATATTGGGCTCTAAACCAACCCTTTTCTATGTCGATAAATTCGGCAGAAATAAGCTTTTTATGGGTAAGTCTTGCTCTGACGGTAGTGATAGTTGTGAATTTCCAAAAGCTATCTATCTGGTCAGGCATGATAGAGCCTCTAAGGCGCTGAGTCATTTTTGTGTGGTCCTGAACAGACATATCTATAGGGTGCTCAACAAGCTTATCATCGCGAAGGGACATTTCAGTACTGTTTATAAAGTTAATAAGATTAACATTATCATAAATTTCAGCCATGGAATCTAAGATATCCATCTTCTCCTGCATATCGGCTTCATGCAGCTTGATAGAGTTGAACTGAATATGAAGCTCCTTCATATGATCAATAGAAAGCCCCAATACCAAATACTCAATAAAAAATATTAATATAGATTCAAGGGTGTAGGTTAATGCGATACCTATAAATCTGTTCATAGCCGTCATGTCATCGGAACGTAGTGAGGCATAATAAGGTGAGGTAATCCAGATGGCAGCAAGCATCATTGCATAGTTAAAGAATGAGGCAAAGAGAAAAGTTTTTTTGTTAGCAAACAATAAGCTAAGTATAGGAACTATGCACCATGAAAGATAAATTCCAAAATGTGCTGTGTTTAAAAGCAACAAAAATATATCAATTCCCACAATTGCTGTAATTGTGGCAGAGTCCGAGTATGGATATTTTTGCGTCAAAATGTAGTGCACAATTGAGAGGACGGTCATTGCAGCAGTTATTTGAAGGCAATGAAAATAAGTTATATACCTAAAAATGCCAAATTTGAGACATACTGCGCAGATTGGTCCTACAAGAATACAAATGCGAAGAACAATGTTTAAATAACCGTTTATGTGCTTTCTGGTTTCATTTATAAATTCATCAAATTCAATAATTGAATCGGTCATGGTAAACTCCTTTTTACATTAAAGTCATTGATTAAATTTTAGAGTATATACTTGAAGAAACTGTGAAGATAAATTGAAAGAAGTTATATTTCTCATAGCTGTTGTTCTTTTGCTTAAAATAAAATAAAATAATAAATGTAATTTTTTTCGGGGTGTGGCTCAGATGGTAGAGCGCTACATTCGGGATGTAGAGGCCGCGCGTTCGAATCGCGTCACTCCGATTGTTTTCAAAATGTAAAAGGGATTTAATAACAGGAGGTAGCGAATGGTAGAGAATAAGTTTTTCTCAGAGATTCACGGTAATTTTGGCTTTGGATGCATGAGACTTCCAATGCAGGGCAGAGAAGTGGATCATGAGCAGTTTAATCAAATGATAGATGCATTTATAGATGCAGGACTGAATTATTTTGATACTGCACATGGCTATATTGATGGTAAGTCAGAGACAGCTATCGCAAAGTGCCTTTCAGCCAGATATGACAGAAGCAAGTTCCTTCTCACAAACAAATTGACAGACGTATATTTCAGAAAGCAGGAGGATATTCGTCCATTTTTTGAAAATCAGTTAAAGTGGTGTGGAGTAGAATATTTTGATTTCTACTTGATGCATGCCCAAAACAAGGATAATTACAAGAAGTTTCAGGAGTGCAAAGCATATGAGACTGCCTTTGAGCTCAAGAAGGAAGGAAAGATTAAGCATGTAGGTCTTTCATTCCACGATAAGGCCGAAGTCCTTGATATGATTCTTACAGACCATCCTGAGGTGGAAATTGTACAGATTCAGTTTAACTATGTTGATTATGAGGATGCCTCTGTGGAAAGCCGCAAGGTTTATGAGGTGTGCGAGAAACACAGCAAGCCAGTAATTGTTATGGAGCCAGTTAAGGGAGGAAGCCTGGTCAATCTTCCACCTGAAGCAGATAAAGTGTTTAGAGATTTAGGGGACAAGAGCAATGCAAGCTATGCAATTAGATTTGCGGCAAGCTTCCCTAGCATGGCAATGGTTCTATCTGGTATGAGCAACATGGAGCAGATGGAAGATAACCTTAGCTTCATGAAGGATTTTGAGCCACTTTCAGAAGCAGAAATGGGCGCAGTAGCACGTGTTACAGGAATCTTTAAGAATCTTAATCTGATTCCATGTACAAGCTGCAGATATTGCATAGAGGAAAATCATTGTCCTAAGCATATTCGCATACCTGATTTATTCTCAGCCATGAATGCACACGAAGCATTTCATGATTGGAACTCTGGAATGTATTATGATTTGGTTAGCAGTGGCGAGGATGGTAAAGCATCTGACTGTATCAAGTGTGGAAAGTGCGAGAAGGTTTGTCCTCAGCATTTACAGATTAGGGACTTGCTTGAAAAGGTAGCAAAAACCTTTGGAAAGTAGATAATAAATAGAAACAGTTATATGGAATAACTTTTTGCCAAAACATGTCAGTTTATGCCAAAAAGTTGTGATTATTACTTCGTAATGCTAAATTTGAATTAGAGTTCACGAAATGTTCACATTGTTTTGGTGAATTACTATGAGGATGAGAGGTAATAGTTATGAAGGTTCTATTTTTTAAGGTGAGAATGATTAAGACCTTTTTCGAAAATTACAAAATTAGGAAGCAGCTGAAAAAGCTTTAGACTACAAAATAATCTCATCTCACAAGAAAAGCCAGCCTAGGTTCTATGCCAGGCTGGCTTTTTATAAGCTTATAAATCAAGATTTATAACTGTGCTGTACAATGTGGGCAGCGGGTGGCCTTGATGTTTATTTTGCTATAGCAGTAAGGACAATCCTTTTCTGTTGGTTCAGCGGCCTCGGCCTCCTCCTTGTTTCTTTTTAATAATGCAGCAGCTCGCTCAGAGCCTCTGTTGATTGCCTTGATAATGCAAAAGATTACTAGTGCAGTAATAAGGAAATTTATAACTGCTGTAATAAAATTGCCATATGTGAGAACAGGAGCATTTTCTCCCATCCCAAGTGTAACCTTTAACTCAGAAAAATCTGTGCCGCCGAAAATTCCAAGAATAGGTGTTAGGATATCTTCATTCAAAGAAGTAACAATAGCTGTGAAAGCACCGCCAACAATAACACCGACTGCCATGTCCATAACGTTTCCACGAAGGATAAATTCTTTAAATTCTGAAATAAAACCATTCTTTTTGCTCATATGAACCTCCCTAATATATTGTTAAGTGAAGAAGCGCCATTTAAAGCTTTGCCTAGCAAACTGGCACTTCAAGATATCAAGATTATTTTAAGCTATTTACATAGGTTAACGCAATAAATAAAAATCTTTAAATAAATCGTTGATTTTTTCACAATGATTTGAGAAAATTTATAAAAGCAATAAAAATAGGGAGGAAATATAATTATGGCTTTTTGTAAGTATTGCGGCACACAATTAGAGGAAGGACAGCAGTGCACATGTGCAGAATCACAGGCTGCTAGAAATGCATCTGCAAACCCACAGGCAGCTCAGACAATGCAGGCTGCTCAGGCTGTTGCATCAAATGTAGGTACACAGCTATTAGATGTATTTAAGAAGTTTTTTACTGCACCAGAGGAGCTTCTTGAGGAAGCATATACAGCTTCATCACAGGTAGCTCAATTCGTTGTTTTAGGAATTTTTGCAGTTGTATCACTTTTATTCATGAGCTTGTTCATGAATGGCGTTGATTCACCATTTTTGGTAGGCTTGGGAATCACTGTAGCACTTGTTGCTGTCAAGGCTGTTTACGCTGTTGCAGCTTATCTAGTTAAGAACACAGAGGGTTCATTCCTTAATGCATTAGGATTGTTTTCTGTTACAACAATTCCTGGCACTCTTATTATCATAATCACCTTCTTGTTCTCAAAGATGTCTTTTTACGTAGGCGTAATGGCAATTCTTATGTTTTGGATTATTGTTGATTCTGTATATTCTTATCTTGCATTCAAGACAGTTATTAAGAACACAAAGGCTAAGGCGGTAAATGCATTCTTGATTACAGCTTTAATCATTACATTTGTTTTAGTTGCTATTAGCTACAATATAGCTCTTAATTTAGTAGAAGAAATCGCTGCAAATGCATTTTATTCAATGTGGTAATATTAGGGAGATTTAATTATGTTTTGTGAAAATTGTGGAACAAAGTTAGAAGATGGCGCACTTTTTTGCGAAAACTGCGGTGCTAAGCAGGAGGTGCCAAATGTTACTCCAGGATTTACTCCTGACTCAACAATTACAGCTTCAGTAGAAGGAGCTCCAAAGGTGCCTCTTAAGGAAAAGCTTAAGAAAGTACCAGTTTATGCATGGATTATTGCAGCAGTAGTTCTTGTTGCAGTAATTGTAGGTGGTGTTTTCCTTTATATTAAGGCTCATACTATTGATGTTAACGACTATCTCACAGTAGAATTTGATGGTTATGACACAATGGGTAAGGCTACTGTTACTATCGAAGAAGAATTCTGGGAAGATTTGTACGAGAAGGCAAGCTTCAAGGATAAGGCTAAGTTCGAGAAAGAGGATTATTTCGGATCATACTATACAGAAGCTGATTATATGGAAGAACAGCTCAGCAAGAAGATTAAGTACGAGATTGATCCAGAAGGACAGCTTGCAAATGGTGACAAGGTTACAGTTTCTTGGAAAATAAAGACAGATTCTATCAAGAAGAAATACGGTGTAACTGTTAAGGGTGAGGATAAGAAATTTACCGTTGCTGACCTAGAAGAGGTAGAGAGCTTTAATCCATTTGACGATATCGAGGTTTCTTTTGCTGGTCTTGATGGACATGGCGAGGCAAATGTAGAAATCGTAAATGAAAAAGATGTCTATGATGATTTTACATTTAGTGTTAGCGATAACAATTATTCTTTATCAACAGGCGATAAAGTTACAGTTACATTCGGTGCTTACTATGATGAAGAGACATTAAATCAGTATTGTGCTGAAAATTACGGTATGGTTCCTACTGTAGTTGAGCAGGAATACACTGTTGAGGGCTTGGGCCACTACATTACAAATGCATCTGAGCTTACAGAAACAAGTCTTGCAGATGTTATCGAAGATGCTAAGGTTGAGCTTGAAGAAGATGCTAATCTCAGCGAGATGGAAACTATGAATAGCATGACCTATGTAGGTGCTTATACACTCATTGGTAAAGAAGATTCTGGAAATGATACATACTTAATTTTCGAGATGAAGGTTGATTTGAAGGATAATGAGTCAGATGGAACAGATACTGTTACATACTACGCAGCATGTGAGTTCACAGATGTATCTATCAATGAAGAAGGCGTTTGCGCATATGTAAGTAACTATGGCTCTCTCTACAACAGCTTTAACTACGAGTCTTCTTTTGGAAAGAAGTTCTATTACTATGGATATGAAACCTTGGATGATATAAAGAGTGATATCGAACAAGACGCATCTTGGTATACTTCATACGGTTACGAATTACAGAATACATTTGGTTCTGACCTTTAAACTTTAGACATTACCTTCCGTACAATTGTGTGCGGAAGGTTTTTTTTTATGGTTAATTAGATTATAATGGAATATGTGCCGGTAGGGCGCGAAATGAATGCGAGCAGATTGAGTTTACTCAATCTCACAGCGTTCTAGTAAGCGAAGCTTACATTGAAATTTACTTTAAACTTAAAAGGAGCGTTATGGGTTTATTTGACAAAAAGAAAAAAGAAAAAAAGGTAGAGGAGAATCTCGAAAAAGAAATAAAGCTTGAAGATTCAGATGTTACTGAATCTTTAAATACCAAAGAGAGATTTACAGTTATTGTAGACAATGTGACTACAATGCTTGACGGAAATGGAAGCATTGTTTCTGGCCAACTATTTGGCAAGCTTAAAAAGGGCGACAATGTATACGTATACCAGGCAGGAATGGACACTACAGAATGTCAGGTTCAGGCTGTAGAGGCACAGCTTGAGGATAAAACTTCTATAGTGGATGAAGCTGAGGACACAGGTGTTTCCTTGCAGCTAAATTTGCCTGAGGGGGTAGTCCTTAGAAAATTTGCAGTTATCACAAATGTTAAGCCGCAGGAAAAGGTTGATCCAAAGGTTTCAATAGAGAATCCTGCATTAGCTGGTATTATCAATGGTATGATTAAATACGGAAAGGATAATGCCTTCCATGGCACTGTTGCATACTACTTAAGTCATGCACATTTTATTACTCCAATTAAAATGGATATAGAGCCTGAGGTTAATGAGAAGGGCGTTGCTGTTATAAAAAAGGAAACTAAAATAGGTTTTTACATGCTCAAATCTCAAATCAAGCTTGAAGGCACTGCTGAGGATAAGGATTCTATGGTGATGCCGTTATTTACTGATTGGGAATCATTGCGTAGATGGAAGGGGCTTGCAAAGGACGGACAAAGAATACATACCCAGATTCTTTCATTCCAGGATGTATATAGAATGTTAAAGCGGGGAAATGCATATGCAGGAATTGCAGTCAATCCTTTCAACAAGGTTCCATGTACATTGCCAATCCCTTATTTGGATACAATCACAAATACTCCAGGGTACAAAAATGAATTTGCTCCAGCAGAAAATAAAGAGGGACATATAACTGAAGAAAAAATCCCAGCTGGCAAGAGAATTCTTTTAGGTGTTCCAAAGGAATCCGAGGAAACAAGTGAGATTCGCGCTAAGCTATTAGATTATGGTAGAGCACATGATGACATATATTCAATTAGCTTTTTAACAAAGGTTGAAGAAGATACAAAGATTGTTAGACATCTTGTTGTACTTGAATTTCCACAGGAGTATACACCTGAGGAAATGAAGCCACACATGGAAGCTATATATCAGGAGCTTGTTCCAGTAGCGAAGGAAATAAAGCAGATAGAATATGCTGTTAAGGGTCGTGTAAAAGCTATAGATGACGTGGTAGCACAGCACGCTCTACAGATGGTGGTTTATACGAAATAAATCTAATTTTGGGTTATTAATGAGCCTGTAGTTAACAAGCTATGATAATTCTCCTGCGAAGCGTGTTGCTGAGCAGAGAATTCATCATGCTTGTTAACGTAACAGGTGTACAAGGGGGAAGTATTATGAAATTAGATGTTAAGAAGACAGTACAGATGGGCTTTGGCTTTTTGAGTATATGTGCATTTTGGCAGATGTATAATGCCCTGATTCCACTTATACTCACTGGCACATTTCACTTGAAGGAGACCATATCTGGCGTGATTATGGCTATGGATAATGTTCTAGCGCTGTTTCTTCTGCCAATGTTTGGTGCAATTTCCGATAAATGCAAAAGCAAGCTTGGCAAGCGACGTCCATTTATATTATATGGAACAATAGCTGCTGTTATTTTAATGATTCTTTTGCCAATTGTAGATAATAGCTATTATGCTAATCCAACTGTTGGCAAGGAGGCTTTGTTTATTGGAATTTTGGGAGCACTGCTTGTGGCAATGGGCACATATCGAAGTCCAGCTGTAGCATTGATGGCAGATTGTACTATAAAGCCACTTCGCTCAAGAGCAAATGCCATAATAAATCTCATGGGAGCGATTGGAGGTATTATCTACCTTGGGGTTGCAGCAGTGCTTTACCCAGCATCTCGCACAAAGTCATTGGAGCACATAAATTATCTGCCAGTCTTTTTGATAGTTGCAGGCATAATGTTGATATCATTGTGTATTGTTATGGTTACTGTGGATGAGATTGCTCTTACTAAGGCAGTGGAAAACTATGAGCTTCTTCATCCAGAGGAGAATTTTGTTGTGGAGGATGAAGGCGGTAACGAAGTTCTGCCAGATGATGTGAAGCGTTCTCTTGTTTTTTTACTGATATCTGTTTCATTATGGTTCATAGCTTACAATGGAATGGAGACATGGTTTACAACCTATGCGGTACAAATGTGGGATATGGCTGTAGGCGCCGCGTCCTTTTGTTTGCTGGTTGCAACTGCTGGTGCCATAGTATTTTTTGTGCCATCAGGAATGTTAGCCTCTAAAATCGGCAGAAAGAAGACCATATTATTAGGTGTATTTATACTTGCTGCCAGTTTTTTCGGAGGCTTCGTATTTACGTTAATTCATCCAAGCTTTTCACCATTTTTGTATGTACTATTTGCTTGTGTAGGTATTGGCTGGGCTTTCATTAACGTTAACTCTATGCCTATGGTGGTGGAAATGTGCAAAGGCTCTGACATTGGCAAATTCACAGGCTATTATTACACATTTTCAATGGCTGCTCAGATTGTCACTCCAATAGTGGCAGGCTGGCTCCTTTCACATGTAGGGTATATTACTTTGTTCCCTTATGCTACAGTTTTTGCAGTGCTTGCTTTTATAACTATGCTCATGGTTAAACATGGGGATGGAAATGTTGAGGTAAAAAAAGGCTTAGAGGCCTTTGAAGATTTGGACTAATGAAAACAATTACAGAATTAATTATCAAGGAACAGGATTTTGCTGAAACAATGAAAGGCAAAGTCCTTCCTTTTATCAAAGAGCATAAAAAAGAAGGCTATATCACTAATCGTGAGGGCTTGAAGCTACATTATGAAATGCTTATTCACCCTGACGAGAAGGCTGCTATTGTTATTTCCCACGGATACTGTGAGTTTATAACCAAGTATGCAGAGCTAGAATACTATTTTTATCAGATGGGCTATTCCGTATTTATTGTGGAGCATAGAGGTCATGGCTTTTCTGACAGGCAGGTAAAGGGGTTCTCCAAGGTACATATTGACCATTTTGAGGATTATGTGCTGGATTTCAATGAGTTTATTGAAAAAGTTGTAATTCCTGAAAGTCTTACAGAGCGATTGATACTTTTTGCACATTCTATGGGTGGTGGAATAGGTGCAATGTATTTGGAAATGTATCCTAAGGTATTTGAAAAAGCAATCCTGTCTTCTCCAATGATAAAGCTTTCAACGGGGAATACCAGTAAGCATATATTAAGAATTCTGAAAATGCTTTCCTATTTACCATTTGTTAATAGGATGTATTTGCCTGGATATCATGACTACGACCACTCTTACAAATATCCTAAATGCTCTTCTATTTCCAGAGCAAGGTATACATTTCAGTATGAAGAAAGAGAGGGTGAGCAGCACTATCAGACGAATGGATGTACCTATGGTTGGTCTAGAGAGGCGTTTAATGTTTCTAAAAAAATTCTAAAAAACGCTAGCTTAATAAAAATTCCTGTTATAATAATGCAAGCAGCATTAGATACGTTAGTAATATCAGAGGCTCAAGATTTATTTGTGGATAAACTGAGCAATGGAAAAATCGTACGTTTTGAAGAAAGCAAACACGAAATCTTTAATGCTACAGATGAAATTATTCTGGATTACTACAATGAGATTTTTAATTTTTTAGAGAGCAGATAGGAGAAAGAAATGTCAGATCAGGATTTTAGAGAATTTGACCCAGAGGATAAGGGTGTTACAGATATCTCAGATGAGGTTATAGACGAAGTAACAGGGAATGATAAAAATCATTCCAATGATGAAAAGAAGGATAACAAAACTACAGAATTTTGCTATATCTGTCATAGACCAGACAGTATAGCAGGTCCAATGATAAAGATGGCACCAGGCATGTCTGTCTGCAGAGACTGCATGCAGCGTACCTTTGATTCTATGGGTAATTTTGGCTTTGGTGGTGGCGACAATTCAAAGAGCAATGTTGACATGTCAAGGATGCCTAATATCAGCTTCTTAAATCTGGGAAGCTTATTTGGCGAAGGACCTAGGGTTAAGAATGCTCATGGTACAGCAAACGCAAAGGATAAAGAGGATAGACCAGCACCAGCTATTGATATCAACAATATTATTCCACCACATAAAATCAAAGAGAAATTAGATGAGTATGTGGTTGGCCAGGATTATGCAAAAAAGGTTATGTCGGTGGCAGTTTATAACCACTACAAAAGAGTTGCCACAGGCACAATGGATGATATAGAAATAGAAAAATCAAATATGCTGATGCTTGGACCTACAGGTTCAGGTAAGACATATTTGGTTCGCACCCTTGCAAGGCTGTTAGATGTACCTCTAGCTATTACAGATGCCACTTCTCTTACTGAGGCAGGATATATAGGTGACGACATAGAATCAGTGGTTAGCAAGCTTTTGGCAGCTGCTGGAAATGATGTGGAAAGGTGCCAGCAGGGTATAATTTTCATCGACGAAATTGACAAGCTTGCAAAGAAGAAAAACGCAAATCAGAGAGATGTTAGCGGCGAATCTGTTCAGCAGGGTATGCTTAAGCTTTTGGAGGGCGCTGATGTAGAAGTGCCAATCGGAGCATCAAGCAAAAATGCCATGGTTCCTACTACTACAATCAATACAAGAAACATCTTATTTATTTGCGGTGGTGCATTCCCTGCAATGGATGAAATAATAAAAGCTAGATTAAATAAACATTCATCAATGGGATTTATGGCAGACTTAAAGGACAAGTATGATGACGACAAAAACATCCTTCAAAAGGTTACAGTAGAGGACCTTAGAGAATTTGGTATGATTCCAGAATTCATTGGACGTTTACCTATTGTATTTGCCACAGAAATGCTTGATGAAGATATGCTGGTTCGCATTTTAAAGGAGCCTAAAAATGCAATCATAAAGCAATATAAAAAGCTTTTGGAACTTGATGAGGTTAATCTGGAATTTGAGGATGGGGCATTGCACGCCATTGCAAAGAAAGCTTTGGATAAAAAGCTAGGTGCCAGAGGCTTGCGTTCTATTATCGAAGAATTCATGTTGGATATCATGTATGAGATTCCAAAGGATGATAATATTGGACAGGTTATAATTACAGAAGAGTACATTGAAAAGAAGGGAGGCCCAAGGATTCTGCTTAGGACGACAGGGGCTCTTCCTGAAAAAGCTGCAGCAAACTAATGTTACTTTTCCAATATATTCTTATAGTTTGCAACATCTTAAGTAACGAAAATAAAAATTTGTACAAAATATTCGGACATTTTCTTTACTTTGAATAAATGTTCTGTTAAACTATCCTTAGTCAAGGAAAGCTTGGCAAGTAATATATTGGAGGTACTTTAGCATGAGCAAAGGTACAGTTAAGTGGTTCAACAATTCAAAGGGCTACGGATTTATTTCAGACGAAGCTGGAAATGATGTATTCGTACATTTCAGCGGCATTAACTCAGAGGGCTTCAAGACTCTTGAGGAAGGTGCTACAGTAGAGTATGAAGTAACTGATGGCGCAAAGGGACCACAGGCTGTTAACGTAACAGTGGTACGTTAATCAATTTTCATTAATCTATTTTTCGGATACCTTTGGTTATGTTATGAAAAACAAGCTATAGGCAATACAAAATAAGATTAAGGGGAGAGGCAGTGTATATAAGATATATACACTGCTTTTTTTTAAGGTGAATATTTGAAAAAGCTTATACATTTTATTTTTAATACAATTGGAGCTCTTTTATTATTCGGAGGCATATTTTTAGGAGTATGTCTTATTATTAATGCCCTTAGAAATGACTTGGATTTTAAAGAGTTAACTAATGTTAGAAGCTATGAGGATTTAGTTGACTGGTATGAGGGAACAAATAGCCAATCCATGCTTACCGAGCCTGTGGTAGTTGAAAGTGTTTCATTTGATAGATATGCCTATCAGCAGCTTTCTAGTGATGAACAGGTAGTATATGATCAGGTTCTGAACTGCATCGAAAACTATACAGAAAGAATCACCCTTACTACAACTGACAAGGATGTGTTAGCCAATGCATACGAGGCAGTAATGGCTGATTATGGTGGATTGTTCTGGATAAATGGTTATCAGTATAATACCTACACCAAAAATGATTCTATTGTGGGCTTGGAATTCGAACCTAAATATACCATGAGTCAGGAGCAGAAGGACATATTTCAGATAAAGGTTGATGCGGTAGCCGACGAATGGCTAGCTGGAATTAGTGACTCTGCCACAGACTTTGATAAGGCATTATATGTATTCGAGACCTTGATAAATAATGTGGATTATAATACTGATAGTGCAGAAAACCAGAATATTCTCAGCGTATTTTTATATCAATCCACAGTTTGTCAGGGATACGCTGATGCAGCATGGTATTTGTTGAATAGGCTTGGTATTCAAAGTACAATTATAACAGGGACAGCCAACAATGAAAGTCATGCCTGGAATCTAGTATTCCTAGATGGGGCTTACTACTATATGGATGTTACCTGGGGAAATAGTAAATATTTAGACAGTAACAATGATACTACCAAGCGAGTGAATTATGCATATCTTGCAATGACTACAGAGGAAATCAGTCAGAATCATACAATCACATCATCCTTCGAGGTTCCAGAATGTCTATCAAACGTTGATGATTACTATGTTCACGAGGGGCTGTATTATGACTGGTATGGTGTGGATAGTATAGGAGGCAGATTTAAGGAATCCTACGAAAATGGTGAGGCTGAGATTTCTTTAAAATTTAGTAATAGGGATCTGTACACCAGGGTAATACAATACTTCTTTGACGAGAAGCACATTACTGATTATTGTAGCGATTTGTCCTCTGTTTATTACTTGTTAGATGAAAACGCTAATGTAATAACGGTAAAATGGATGTAAAAAATAGACGTGGTTTTAAAAACTACGTGATGAATTAATAAAAACTATTTACGTGGAAGCTCTAAGGTGATACAATACATGCATGGAGGATATTTAGACCATGTACAAGATTATTATAGATAGCTGTGGAGAATTAACCCCAGAAATGAAGGCAGATGGACATTTTGTTAATGTTCCTCTCACATTGGAGATTGATAATAACCAAATTGTAGATGACGAGACTTTTGATCAGGCCAGCTTTATCAAGGCAGTAGCAGAAAGCCCTAACGCACCAAAGTCTGCGTGCCCATCTCCAAATGCATACATGCAGGAAATGGATTGTGATGCAGAAAATATATATTTAGTTACATTATCGGCACAGCTTTCTGGCTCTTATAACAGTGCATGCCTTGCCAAAGATTTGTTTGAAGAGGATGATGAAGCAAATAAAAATGTTCATGTATTCGATTCAAAGTCTGCATCTATTGGTGAGACATTAATTGGTCTTAAAATTGCTGAATGTGAAAATGCGGGAATGTCATTTTCACAGGTTATTGAGACAGTTGATGCATATATTGCTGAACAGCACACCTTTTTTGTTCTAGAAACATTGGAAACATTTAGAAAGTCTGGAAGATTATCAAACCTTAAGGCAACCATTGCTGAGACACTAAACATCAAGCCTGTAATGGGCTCGACCGAGATAGGTTACATTCAGCAATTGGCTAAGGGCCGCGGAATGGTTCAGGCAATAGATAAGATGACAAAGTGCGTAATGGATGTTACTACCAACTGTGAGAACAAGATTCTTGCAATTTCCCATTGTAATTGTCCTGAGCGTGCATTGTCCCTAAAGAAAAAAATGGAGTCTTTGGCCAATTTTAAAGACATCTTCATTGTTGATATGCGTGGTGTAAGCACTATGTATGCAAGTGATGGTGGAGTTATTTTGGTTGTATAAATAAATGACATACGAAGAAGTAGTAAAAATAATTGATAATAAACATCGCTTTGGAAAAGCATGTGGAAGAGATGTGACAAGAGAATTCCTTGAGGTATTAGGCCATCCAGAGGCTGGTATGCACATCATCCACATTGCTGGTACCAATGGCAAAGGTTCTGTGGCAGCTTTTGTGAGTAGTATCTTGCAAGCTGCTTCTTTTGCGTTAAATAATAGCTTTAAGGTAGGACTATTTACCTCGCCACATTTGATTGACTACACAGAGCGAATTCAGATTGATGGCAAACAGATTTCTCGTGAGGATGTGACAAGGTTAGGCCAGGAGCTTTTGGAAATCCAGCTTAAGCTTGAGCCTACTATGTTTGACTATTGGTTGGCAATTGCTCTTTTATATTTTAAAGAGCAAGGGGTTAAATATATTGTGCTGGAAACAGGCTTAGGTGGCAGGAAGGATTCGACAAACGGATTGTCTGAAGCACCAGAGGTATGCGCCATTACATCAATTGGGCTAGAGCATACCATGTATTTAGGCAACACACTAGAAGCTATAGCAGGGGAAAAGGCCGGGATTATTAAGCCAGGAGTACCAGTTGTTATAGGAGATATGCCTGAAGCAGCGCGTAATGTTATTCTCGCCAAATGTAAGGAAGAAAAGTGCCAGGCCATTGTAGCAGGCAGACTAGCTGAACAGGTGGAATTGGGATTGTTTGGCAAATATCAGAGAAATAATGCAAAAGTGGCAGTAGAGATAATAAAGGCTTTGGATTTGCCAATGGATGATTCGATTATTAAAGCAGGATTAAAGAAAGCTGTTTGGCCCGGAAGAATGCAGGTGATTAGCCAAGCTCCATTTATCATGGTGGATGGGGCTCACAATCCTTCTGGAGTCCAGGCTTTATTCGATAGCCTGATTTGGGAATTTCCTAATGAGAAATTTTCATTTATAATGGCTGTAATGGCGGACAAGGATTATTTGGAAATGGCTAGGATTATTTTGCCAAGAGCCCAAATGATTTACACAGTTACAGTAGAATCAGACAGGGCGCTTCAGGCCAAGGAACTGGCAGAGGATATAGAAAGCATTGGTGGAAATGCAATTAGCTGCGCTTCTTATGAAGAGGCACTTGAAAAGGCAAAAGGACAGGATAATCCAATAATTGTATTTGGGTCATTGTATTTCATAGGTGAGATATTAGGTGGGTTATGATTAAAACAAGGCAAGAGGCGCTGATGGCTTTGGGACTAGGCATATCAGCCAGTGAACAGCAAATAAAAATGGCATATAAGGACTTGGTAAAGAAATGTCATCCTGATGTGACAGGAAGCTCGGATGCGTCTGCCTATAATAGAATCGTTGAAGCCTACAATTTCCTGTGCAAGGATAATGGAAATATTGCTCTTACTCATTCAAAGGTAGTAGGCAAGACCACAAAGCGACAAACTGCAAGTAATGCTGATTACTACAGGTTTCAGAAAAAAGCTGAGAAAGCAAAGCAACGTAAAAAAGAAGAATTTGAAAAAAAGCAAAAGGATTTTGCTGCTCAATACGAGAAGCAGGAGGCTGACTATAAAAGAGCCATGGAAGCTATTGATGCAATTAGAGTTGCAAGGTCAATTCAATCTATGATATGGGCGAATGGAATGGAAAAAGATTGGGATGATGACAAGAATTAATTCTAGAAATAACATATTTTGGTCTGTTGTAGTAGTGGCTATTCCTACCATGCTAGAGCAGATTTTATCTGTGCTGATGCAGTATGTGGATACTGCCATGGTAGGACATTTAGGTGCCGAGGCTACAGCTGCAGTTTCTACCTCCACCACTATCACCTGGCTAATTGGCAGTATGCCTTATGCCTTTGCTGTGGCTGCCATGACATTGATAGCTCAGGCAATTGGTGCTGGTGATGAGCATGAAATCAAACAGATAGCAAAGCAAAGCTTACTATTTGCATTGGGAGTAGGTGCGGTATTAGAAATAATTTGTTTTGCTGTTGCACCTTTTGTTGCTACATGGATGGGAGCAGAGGAAGCCATTAGACCAGCTGCAACCAGGTATTTCTTTTGGATTTCTGTACCAGTTATACTAAAGAGCGTGCAATACATTTTGGCATCAGCAATCAGAGCAACGAAGGATACCAAAACACCTATGGTTATCAGCATCGTGATTAATGCTGTCAACTTAGGTCTAGACTATATTTTCATATACATATTAGGACTTGGGGTTGATGGAGCGGCATATGCTACCTGTATTTCCGCAGCACTAGGTGGAGTGTTGACTCTTGTAGTATTCTTCAAGAATCCTTACTTAACCTTTAAAGGTAGCTTATTTAAAAATGATAAAAATATCACTAAAAAAATGTGGAAGCTATCCCTGCCAGTATTACTTATAAATGTGGCGTCCACATCTGGTTACGTTGTGTTTGCCGGTCTTGTATCACATATGGGCACAATAATATTTGCAGCTCACAGCATAGCAGTAGGTGCAGAGGAACTATTCTACATTGGAGGATATGGCTTTAAATCCGCTGCAAATACAATGGTAGGTATCTCTTATGGAGAACAGGATCATAACAAGTATCGCTCAGTTTGCATTAGTAGTGTGGCCTGCACGTTGGCTGTTATGACAGTAAGCGGTATACTTTTGTTTATTTTTGCACAGCCTCTGATGGGCTTTTTCACATCTGATAGTGAGGTTATAGCCCTTGGCACAAAGGTACTTAAAATGGTTGCCTTTTCTGAGCCATTCTTTGGTATGTATGTTATTTCCGAAGGAATTTATTATGGCCTGGGCAAGACCAAGTACCCGTTTGTTATAGAATTTGCTGGTATGTGGCTGGTTCGTATATTAGCTACATACATCGGTATTCATTTCTTTAATCAGGGATTAATATATGTGTGGTGCTGCATGATTGCAGATAATGTGTTGAAAGCAATATTTCTTACGATACCGCTGCCTAGACTATGGAAAAAATAAAAAAAGGTTCCTTGTTACATTAACAAGCATATATATTCTACGCTTCGCATGGAAAGCTCCGCTTTAGAATATATATAGCTTGTTAATTACAAGGAACCTTTTATATGTTTTAAATACCTTATCTACGCTTCTGTTGCAGCGGCTTCGTTTTGAGGAAGCTCTACCTGGAAGAAGCGAACATTTTCAGTGAGGGCTTCGGCAATCTGTTGTAGCTCGTTTGCCTGGTCAACAACAGCACCCATATTGGAATCTAATTGAGCTAAAGATGCACTTGTTTCTTCTGTTGATGCTGCATTTTCCTGGGAAATAGCAGATAGTGAATCAACAGAATTCATAATGTTGTTCTTGCCATCATTTACATTGTTAACAAGCTCTACAATTTGCTTATTTCCTTCTTCTGTCTCCTGAAGCAGCTTAAGCATTTCTTCAAAGGATACACTCATATCTTCCAAGGCAATAGTTTCATTTGCAGTAGCTTCCTTGATTTCCTCTGCCAATCGTTTATTAGTGTCAGAATAATGAGTTATAGTGGCAAGCATGCCTGTAATTTCTCCTGCCAAGGTATTTGTCTCCTCAGCAAGATTCTTAATATTGTCAGCTACCACTGCAAAGCCCTTGCCTGCCTCGCCAGCGCGAGCCGCCTCAATAGAAGCATTCAGTGCAAGCAAGTTTGTTTGACTTGAAATATTGATAATGCCTTCTGCGGCCTCTGAGATTTGAGATACAACATTTGCGGTTTCACCAACAGAGTTAGCTACTTCACCGGCAATGGAATCTGTATTTTGATCCTGTATTTTAATTTGCTCTAATTTTTCTTTTAGCTTTGTAGATTCTTCAAAAACAGCTTGACCATTGTTAAGATTCTTGTTGGCTGAAGCAAGGACGTTGTCTACAGCATCACCGATACTTGAAGTGATTGTAGAGGTGCTTGAAACATCCTGAGCCATGGCAGTTGCGCCTTCTGCAATATCATAAACTGCTGAGCTGATATCATTTGTTGTATGCTGTGAGGCAGAAATATTATCCTTTGTAAGCTCTGCCTTTTCATTTACATCATGAGCATGGTCGATAACTTTAACTAAGGCGTTGCGTAGATCGTGTCTCATAGATTCAAGAGAAGTTCCAATGGACTCAAAATCTGCAATGAAGGTGTTTGGTTTAATCTTGGTTACAAAATCACCGCCAGATATTCTAACAACAGCATTTTTTATGCCCTTCATATTTTTGGTTATATTCATAATGAGGTAGATTGCAAGGGCTAAAAGAATAATTGAAATAACTAGGAATATAATAGCGGAACGGATAATTGCTGTATGAACAATTTGCTCGTTATGCTCCTTTTCTAAAGCGGCCCATGACTCCACAATATCACTCATTTCTGAAAGTGAATTTCTGGCAGAATCAAAATCACTAATCCATGCCATAAAATCACCGTTACCAGTCTGGAAATCATAGTCAGTTTCCCAAGCCTGGTAGTAGGATTGAAATTCTTCATAAAGGGTGGACATGTTTTTGCCATCTTCAGAGGTCATTGTTGACCATAAATAAGAATTATTTTGAGCCAATGTAACAGCCGCTTCTACATTATCTAATACCTGCTGAGTGTTTGTATCTACATCACTAATAAAACTATTTTTAGCGTCTGCATCCAGATATTCAGCATAGGCATTGTATTGTGTTCCAGCAAGCTGAGCCTGGTAAAAGTCTCTGTCAGCATTAATTAGATTTGTACTGATGCCGTAAAGCATGGTATAGAAGACTTCTTCGTCGTCCTCCATAATTGATTGCTGACGCAGTCCGCTGAATATATTGCTGCAGATAAGAGCAATAATTAGAGGGACAGTGAGGGTTAGAAGTAAGGCCGTAAGGCTTACTCGAAAGTTAGATTTCTTTTTCATATCCAGCTCCTTTACTTAATGTTTTTAATGAGTATTATTATTTTACACTCTTTAGGTTATTTATGGCGAAATTTCATATAATTTTCAAACTTACAATTATAAAAATTACAAAAATAGCACACATTTCTAAAAGTGGGTTGACATATAACAAAAAGGGTGATAAAGTTCTAATGTTTAAGGTGATTTTGCAGTTTTTTATGAGGTGAAAAATGGAACTTACAACACTTAATAAAGAATATAAGCTATTGCGTGAGGAAAACGAGGAAAAATTCGTAAAGCTTAGTCAGATTGAGCCAGATATTAATATGGTGGAAGAATACTGGATTACCTCGGACCATACATTGGGAAACGCACATTCATATTTTGATTCATATGAGATGGGAATCGAGTATGCACTGGATAGAGTAGATTATAGAATGACTTTGAATTCGAAAGGTCAAAAGCCTTTTATAATACTTGTCAATGGAAAAGCTATTAACACATATGGGCAATTAGAAGCATTTCTGAATGGCGAGTTTGAAATTAAGGCAATGGATGTTAAGGAAGACAACGTTAGAAGATTATACTCTTAATTATACAAATAAGGTTCCTTGTTAACTGATATGCTCCCCCTTAAGTAGACAAGGTAAATAACCAAATCTACTTAAGGGGGATTTTTTATGTCTAAATCAA
>SVES01000033.1 GCA_015057305.1 Pseudobutyrivibrio ruminis
CTCCAAGCAGCTCCAGGTCCCTCACCAGTTCCAACATAACCACTAATTACAGGCCAACCGTGTGTATTGTTAGGAATGAAGCCCCCTTCAGCGTTTGGCCAGCCGACAGTTCCTTTTGATTGTGTAGATGTCTGAACAGTTTCAGTATTAGTTGATGCATTAGCTACAGCCTCAACAGTAACAGTTTCAGTAGTTTCATTTGAAGCTGATGTTTCAGCTACAGCTTCTACTACTTCCTCAGAACTTGTCTCGGTAGAAGCTTCAACTGTCACCTCAGCTACTTCTTCAGTAGATGATGTAGTTGATGATGCTTCTTCGATTGTATCTCCCTTAGCAGCTTCAGCTACATCAGAAGTTACTGTATCAATATTAACTTGTTCATTAGTGGCAACTTCAGTTTCCACATTAGTCTTCTTGTTCTGAGAATATACAACTCCCACGATAGCAAGAAGAAGGATAATAGCTCCAACAATAGAGCCAATCACTATTTTCTTTTTATTAGCATCGTTTTTCATAGCGAAAAACCTCCATTTTTATTTATTAAAAGTTTTGTACCTAAGAGGATTATATGCTATTAAATTAGTGTAATTCCTCCCGATAATAGTATTATATCATTTCCAAAAACTAATTCCCATAATTTGAGAAAACTTGTTTCACAATTTTTGAAATTTGTCAATGGCAAAAAATATAATAAAACTTTCAATATTATTTTATTTTGATATATGTAGTTTTATTACTTGGAATTTATTAAATTTTATTGTTTTTCTTCTTTGACCAGATATCTTAAAAGAGGGATAAAAGCCTCATCTAATTTGTCATTTAGTGTCTTTTTGTTAAAGTCAATGTAGCTAAATACAAAAAGTGGAATCATATTTTCTATGCAGTAGTTTTGTTTTATTTTGTCTCTTTTTTGCCTATCCTCAAGACTTTCCTTAAACTGTTTAATATATATAAAGTGTTGTTCTCCCTGAAATTCAATTAGGCAGCATAATTTATCCCACTTATCAAATATTGCAAAATCAAATTTTAAAGGTCTCTTATCTATACAATCTGGGAATGAAAACTGTGGTTTATAATTTATATTGTGTCCTTTCAAATAAGATTCGATTATAACTTCTCCTCTTGAAAAATTGCAATATGGACATAAATGTCCTGCTTTTACAGAATAAGGAATACCATAAAAATAATTGCCACATTTCTTATGTATTAACTTAATAGGTGTTGCATTGTTTATATATTCGGCATCTTCCGCTAAATCGTATTCACCGCTGTAAAGGTCAAGAACTTCTTTTCTAAATTCCTCTATAGTTTTTGTGTTCTTTCCAGCACATATTATGCAACCAATTTTAACATCTTTCCTTAAAAGAACATCAGCACTTGTATTAAATTCATTTCCGCAGATATGTCTTACTTTTATTGTAGTATCTAATGTCTGAATTTTATCGGTTAAAACTTTGTATACATTATCACCATACTTTTTATCAAGTCTTTTCTGTATTTCTAGTCCTGTATATTTAGGAAGCCTCCTACAATATGGACACTTTGCATCTTTTCTCAAAAAATCTCCAGCTATAGGATTCCAAACAGTTCCACAAGTGTTATGCTTTATTGGCGTATGCTTTTTCCAATCTTCATATTTGCCTACTGATGAAAATTCATCTCCATATACATCTTTTATTCTTTTCTCAAATTCTTCCTGAGTTATCTTCCTTTTAGATGGAACTCCTTTTCTTGACTCATATCTTACACATTTGGGGCATCTTCCTCGTCCGTGTTTAAAAGTTTGAGGCAAAACTATATATTCTTTACCACAAGGAAGATGTTTCATAAGAAGTTTTGTTTCATAGTTTTCAAAATCACCAACAGGGATATATTCTCCATCTGTCTCTTTCCTTATCATTTCCCTATATTCATCTGGAGTCATTTTTTTGAAAGTACATCCAGGACAACCATTTCGTCCCTTTTTTATTTCATCTGGAACAACCATTCTTTCAAGTCCGCAATCTTTACACTTTATTAGTACTTTCGTTTTTCCATCAATATAAGAGCCCTTCACGTTATATTTGTTTGGATACAATTCTTCTAGCCTTTTAATAAAATCTTCAGTAGTCAGCCGTCTTTTTAAATTTTTACAGATAGGGCATCTGGCATTTTTATATAAGAAACTGCCAGCCATAACTTTATAAGTATGATAATTACACTCTTCTTTGTTATGTCTCACAAGTAGTTTTCCATATTTTCCATCATACTTTTCCAAAAATGTATATTCTTTTCCTACAAGGTCAAAAACCTTTTTCTCAAATTCTTCCTGTGTAAGCTTTCTTGATTTATTTTTAGACTCATTCAAATAGCTTAAATAATCTTTTGTTCTATCTCTATTCACATAAGATTTTGCATCCATCTTAATAGCCATAATTTTAAAGTTTCCTTTTATTTTTATCTTATGCAAAAATGGTCACAAATGCAGTAAAATTAATGCTTTAGGGGTTTAAAAAGTGCTCTACGAATTATTAATTTTTCTAGCGTGTATTAATAAGATTGTATGCAATTTATATTGGCGGAATTGTGAAGATTTAAGTCAATAATTTGTAGTACTGCATTCTATTGATTTATTTATAGAACCTGCAGGACCAGGAGTTCTGGAAATAAAAAAAGGAACAACACTTTTGGTGTCATTCCTTAATGTTTATATAATAGCAATATCTATTTTAAAGTCTTTGAAATATTCTTTGATTATATTCGATATATTTTCCTTATTTTTTGCTCCATCTATATCGATAACCAATGTGCGAAGCTTACTATTATTCAATTCATCAAATAAATCTATTTCTCCATCTTCTTTTGAATGGAAAAGGAAATCTAATAGTTCTACAAAGTTCAAGTCTTCGTATTTTCCTGCATTAAAACAAATAAAATTATCAATTTCATCATAATAAAAATCGCTTTTTGATATTTTGTGATAATAAAATTCATTTGGATTTTTTAATTCTTTTTGATTGATAATTTCAGGGTCACCTAAACCTTTTATATCATAGTATCTGTCTTGATGGCTTTCTATAAAGCTGACAATTTTCTTACTTATTTTCAAGTTCCTTTTCTTTGGAAGCTTTTTTATAACTTTAAGGGCTATTTCAATATTTTTATCCATAAAAGAATCTCTCCTTCTTTTTTATTCATTAGTAATGTATCTGATTTTTTATTAAAAACCAATATATATTTTTAGTAATCAAAAAAGACCTCTGCTCTACTGCAAAGGTCTTAGTTATATTATATGTTTTGTTTGAAATAATATGTCCAGCCGCTAATTTCTAGATTTTCGAAAAAGCCAAGATTATGTAATATCTGTTGACACTTCATATCAAATTCAGGATGTAAAATTCCGATAACAGTTACTTTATCATTATTTACAAGTTCTTTAAAACTTTGACTAACTTTTTCTTCATCAAAGTTTGCTCTTTCGCTTTCATTGTCAAATTCAAAATTAACATAATTAATATCATAGTTTTTACCTTTTATTGTTTCTTTAGCTAAACTTTTAGTTATTTTCATCTTGTGTCTCCTTCTTCTAAAAATTTAATATAATAAAAATTTTTTTCTTCATTCTTCATAAAGTCTTATATTATTGTTTTATATTTTTTTTAATAAAAAAGCCAGTCTTTTTATGTTTTATCAACGCTTACATACATTCATTTTTCATTATTTTTTTTGAAGTATATATAACAAATGTTATGAATTATTTTCTTCATCTTCTTCATAAAAATCTGGAGATGATACTATTTTCTTTTGTTCCTGATTAACTTTGTTTTTTACTTCAGGAATATTGGACACTTCATTAACTATGTATTGGAAATTTTCTAAAGTATCTTTTTCTCTGTCTTTTACTATATCATCGTAATTAATTCCTAGAAGATTGCATAATTCTTTTCCAGTGATTACTTCATCTTCAGTAAATTTCTTTTTAAATCCTGCAACAATCTTTTTCTTGTCATCCTGATTGAAGCAACAAATATAATATTTTGCTCTAAAAGGAACAAGAGATGAGATATGAGTTGCAAATTCCTTTAGATGTTCTTTCTCACTTACTGATTTTTTAGTATCAAAATTGTCTCCATCTTTAAGTTCAATTACATAGCACATTCCTGGATGAGCAACCTTTATAATTAAAAAATCTGGTTCGTGTTCTTTAAGTTTATATTTACTGTCTGATATAACTTTTTTGGGGCAAAGGTAAGAACCTTCCTCTATTTTTCCCTCATCATATTCATTAATAAACTTATCAAGGTTTTCTATGCATTTAGCATTTTTTGTAACAAGTTTTTCTAGTTCGGAACCTGCAGATATTACTGTTGATTGTGCTTTAACAAATATATCTGAAAGCTTTTCATTACCAATAATTCTTAAATATCCTCCACTGGAGCTTTTAGGATTTGAATCTTTAATCTTCGCCATACTCTATATCTCCTCCGACAAAAGTTCTATTTCCGATTGCTTTTGTTGCAGTAAATACAGAATATCCACCTGATGCTGGGTCTAAAATTGTGTCTCCTTCCTTAGATGTAGCAAGAATGAGCTGTTTTTGCAACTCTATAGGTTTTGAATGTGGATGATTTTTCTCAACTTTTTCGCTCCATACATCTGGAATATTATGTATTGTCCAGCAAGCTTTAGCTTTTATTGGACTTTTTTGAAATACAATGAGGTATTCTGATTTTCTTCTTGTTCTATACCCCATACCGATACGTTCTTTATCCCAAGTAATCATATCTACGAGATTAAAATCTGTATCTGTAAACCAATCAAGTACACCAGTACAAAGGTGATATTTATCTACCCATAAAAACAAATGTCCTGAAGGCTTTACTACTCTATTAATTTCTGCGATAAACTTTTTAATAGTTTCTTCATCCATTTGTGTAAGCTCACTTCTGGCTTTTCCTCTGCTGGCTCCTTCATTTCCATAACTAAGCTTATCGAGTACACCTCTATACTGTGGGTCAAAAAAGGCTGTAGTAATTACTTCATCGTTAATATCAGCAAGAAGTTTAAGACCATCTGTTTTGTTTTTCTTGTCGGTGGCAAATAAAGAACCATCCTTTAATATTTCCATAAAAAAATCCCTTCCAACTCAGCATTCACTGAAAGGAAGGGATACTTATTTAGTTATCAGGTGTAAGTTTTCTATATCTAATCACTATTATTCTTTTCTAAAAGAAAAGAATAATTCATATGAATTACCGAGTTATTATTATTTATTTCCCTGATTTCAGGGATTTTAAATAATATGGTTCTGGGATGCCTTTTATAAGTTTTGGTCGGCTGTTTTTATCTAAAGACTGTTTGAGTAAAAATATGGATGATTTATAATGTTCTAAAGTTGTCTGGATAGCAAAATAAAAAAGACCAGTGCTTTTGGCAGAGGTCTTATAGTTCCAAATCATCAGATTTTGAGTTATCTTTTGTAGTCTCGTTTTCTTTGGTTTTTTCAATACTGGTAGTTATTTCACTTTCCGATGTTTTAGATTTTTCTATTGTTTCCGTAGCTGTTTTGCATTTTTTTTCAAACTCTTTAACAAAAGTTCTTTTATTGTTTAGTCTATTTATTGCTTCTTCACTGCTTTTATCATTATAGTAAATAGCTCCTAAAACCTTTTCTTTAATCAACTCTTTTTGAGTAAAATTTTCTCCATCCTTTTGAAAAGTTATTGAGTCAAAAGTATTAAAAAATTCTTCTACCCTTTTAAAAGTAATGGCTCCTTCAAGAGAATCTGGAGTTGTGCTTTTATTGAGCCCTAAATTTCTTACATATTTTTCAGCAAGAGAGGAAAATGAGTCAATCATAGCATCGAAGTTTTGTTCCAAAAGTTTAGTTTTATCGTTTTTATCACAAACAGAACCTAAACTTTCTGTGAAATCTAGTATTTTATTAACAATCTCTGGGTTGCCAATACTATCTATATTTTTTCCTTTCGTATAACAGATATCTTCAAGTTTGTTTCCAGATATATGATTTAAAGAATCATAAAATACAACAAATTCTTGATAATCTTTACTATCTGAAGTAAATGTAATTTTATTGCCTGTATCAAATGATTTTTCTACAGTCTTTGATTTTATATTATCGTCCAAATAATTTTTAATGATATTAGTTGCAATTCTTTCAATACACAATTCATTAAGATTATTTTGTCCTACATTTAAATATCCTCCAAATAAGTATTTTTTGTCATAAGTACCTTTTCCTGTAACGAAATGCTGTGTTTCGTGAGTACCTGTATGATTTAGAGATGCATTATATCCCGAAATATCAATTTCTGTAGAATGTTTATTTATAGCAATTCTCTTACTAATAAGTGAAACATATTTACCACTCTCCGAGGTATATTCCTTATTCTCTTCTTTCACGAAAGGCAAAATATTTGACAAAAACCATTTATCATCCGTAGTAACACCAAGGAAAGTAAAAAACTTTTTGTTATTAAACAAATCATCAAAATTACTGTAATTGAGGTTATTATCCTTACAATATTCATATGTTGCAAAGAGTTGCTCTTCGAACATTTCTCCAAGAAGTGGATTTTTTGTTCTAGACCTAAACTTATCCATAAATATATGAACTTTTGCAAGGTCTGTTAAATATGGGTCTGGAATAGCATTTTTATTAATGGCTTCATATTTAGCTATTTCTTCTATCCTTTTCCTTATAAGCGGAGAATGAAATGAGATTAGTTCATTTTTTATTTCATTACGGACTTTTAAAATATGTTTTTCATCGTTGTATTTTTGAGAAAACATAAAACAACTCCAATCTTTAAAATTTTTTATTTTTTATATTATAGTACTATAGAAAATGTTATATAAGGAGAATCATAAATGTTTGATTATGAACGTTTTAAAGTACTTTCCAGAGGAGAAGATACTCCTAAAAATGCTGAGGAGCAATCTTGGCTAGACAATTCAAAAAGGAATTCTGAAAAGGCAGCACAAATTGCTATAGCTGAGGAAAAACAGGATATGGAAAATAGGGAAAAGGCTTATAATGAATTTTATTCACTTTTAAAAAGCACCTTTCCTAAAGACTATTTTTGCAAACATCCTATGTCAGAAATAGCTTTTTATACCTATCAACAAGCACTTTCAATAAAGATTATGCCTAAGGTACACTTTATACTTAATAATCCATTCCTTCGTAAAAAGTATGGTATTCCTCCAAAGAACGTTAATCTTCACGAACACGGATATATTATGGGGCTTTTTGAAATGTTCCAAATCAAAGATTTTAATAAAAAATTCAAAGCAAATTTTGAAACTCTTGCAGCGGACTATGAAAAGTATGCCACTCCAGAATTTAAGCAAAAAGCTAGTGAAATTGAGTCAAAATATGGCGTTTTCCTAGATTATCGTGGTTTCGATATAGCTCTCTGGTGTACTGATTATGCAGAATATAGGGACTATAAAGCTTAAAAGACAGTGACTATTTGTTGCTGTCTTTTTTATTGCTAAAAACCTTGAAAGCACTGTATTTAAGCACTTCTAATTACCGTTATATATTTATTTAAGTATATAATATGTCTTTTATTTCTTGTAGCACGGATATAAATTTTCCGTTCCACTAAGCTTTAGTTGTTTAGAAATATTCCCAAGTCTTACACCCTATTTTGAACTTGTTCTCCCATCAAATTACTGTAAAGCAAAAATTATTACTATACACTTATATTTTAAAGTATAAACAAATTTGAGTCTGGTTTTGTTTATAAAAAAATGGGTTTCAATATAATATAAAAGATACTTTTAGTCTGTAATTCAGACATTAAAATACATATTACAGTAAGGTAAAAGCTCACGATTGGAGATATTTATGACAATAATCCTTCGGTAATTTTCACTAATTAACTTTCTGAGCCAATGATAGGCTTATAAAAGTAATCAAGAAAACCAAAAATTTAAATATTGAGCCAGAACTATGAACAAGATTATTATTACTACAGTATTTTTAATAGGTAAAAGACAGTGACAAAAGTTGCTGTCTTTTTTGTTGTCTGTATTGATTGAATATTTGGGGGAATAAAAAACAGTCTTTTATGCTTACTTTATAAGTATGGAACTTAAAGTTTTTGTCTCCTTAAGCACCCAATATACTGTAATTTGAGTATTTTTCTCATAATATACAAACATAAAAATAAAAGGAGGTAACACGTATGAGACAGGATTTGCAAGAAGAATTAGTAATTGATGCTTTTAATGAGATGAATTCTCATTACAAAAATGGAGATATTCATCCTATGGTTCATCATTTTATCAATCTAATTTCCTTATTCTCAAAGTCAATTGTAATTGATGGGAATTGGAATATTGATTATTATGTTGAACTTAGGAAAAAATCAAGACTTGGAACAATTAATCCATCTAAATTGCAGATTGATGAATGGTTGGATGAATTTAATAAATCAAAAAGTTATGGACATTTGTATCGTTTCCTAGATGTTGCAGATGGAGAAGAACTTTCTTTTGACTATCAACAAAAGATGCACTGGCGTTAATCAATAATTCCAGTGCTTTTTAATATTTTTGATATTATTTCGTGAAGATGTGTCCCATATTGATGATAGTGTTCGTCGGTTTGAGCTATAGGACCTAATGAAAGCTTTTTGTCTCTTACTTTAAAATCATACCAATAATTGCTTTCGGGCTGCATTGATAAGACAATCGTATTCCTCATATGTCGTTCATTATCAAAATCATCGTATTTAATAAGAGAGTCAATAAAAGACTTATCTTTATCGATTAGAACCATTTCATATACGTTTATATGAAAGTCAATTTCAGCATTTCCTTTTAAATCAATTGAAACTGGTTCATAGTTATAAAGTCCTACATTATCAAGTATTTTCTCAATTTCATTCTCCGTCATCCTTTATTTCCTCCAGTAATTACCTTTAAGTATAACAAATATCTGTAATTACTGGGAGGAACTAGTGATGACAAGTGCAGAAATTATAAATAAGCTTAATTTAGTTGGAATCGATGATATTATTGATGACTATGTTTATTCAACTGAGCCATTACATTTTTATTTTGTTTTATATCCGAAAGTAATTGATGCGGAAATGATTAATAAATGGAAATCGCTACCTATCATTGAGCAAAGGCTTGATAATATTGACTTTAAAAGTTTTAGTTACAATGAGTATGTTGTTGAATATGATGGGAACATTCCTGTTAAGGCACTTAGAACGACTGTAAATCCTGAACTTACTGGAAGTATAGGAGAAGTTGCTTTTAATACTTTCATCTCCAATCTTTTAGCGTACCTTTTTTGAAACTATATGAGGGAAGTGTATAGCTTTTTCCATTATTTTTTTCCTCCAAAAGATAACAAATCATTTTTATCTTATACTCATTACTTAAAGTAGACCATTTTTGATATGTAGTAGATGGAATAAAATCTTTAAAAATCCATTCCCATTTAACTATATATTCATTTCCAAGTTCATTAAAAGTTTCAATATAATCAAGGTCCCAAGTTTGAGTCTTGGATAAACTATTTGGAATTATTCCTTGATTTATTGTTGGAATAAAAAGTGAATTAGGAAGGTCTTTAATTATTTTTCTGTATAAATCCTTTTTACTGGGATTAAGGGCGAACAACGCATTTAATCCCTCAATTACTCTTGGGTCATATAAATCTTTTTCCATATAAAAATCTCCTTTACTTTTTATTATGTATTTTAAGAGATTTTTATTGTTATTACATAATATAAGTGCTTGAATAGTGTTTTTTCTTGAGCTTTAGTCAGAAATAGAATGTGGATTGGCATTAAAAACAATCAATTTTCTCAAAGTAATAATCAAGTGGAGATTATGAAATATCCAGACATAATAATGGCAAGACAAAAGTAACTACTAGAGAGCTGTTGTCGTTCAGTCCTAAATTTAGACACAAAAACAAGACAGTTAACTATTCATATAGAATAATAACTGTCTTATTTTTTATTTAGTTTAGTCATATTTTTTATCTTTCTGTACAATACGTACGGAATCAAAAATTAAGGGTTACAGTAAAGCTAAAAAATCTAAAAATTGTTACTCATATTCAGTTTTTCTTTTTCTTTAATGCTATCTAGAAAAGTAAAATTAATTAAAGTAATAAATTGCTTGTCCAGAAGCATTATCAGGCTGATAAATTTGGGCACTACCAACAGCATACCAATTATCATATTCCTGAATAACTTCACTACCAGTATAACAATCAGTATAGATAACGTTATACAAAGAATCCCCGTCAGGATTTACATAGTGAAGAATTTCCTTCATTGCTTCCCAGCTTCTTGTTGCAGGTCTTGAATTAATTTGAACAACCCACTTTGAACCATCATAAGTGATTGACCAGAAGGTATTATAGTTTGCATCAATAAACTGAAAACCATTTGCATTAGTAACAAGCTGTGCATCAGCTGTAAGTTGTTTAGCATAAGCTTCAAATGTCTGCTTGAAAGCTACAACACTTGTATCACCTGTATCAATTGAAGTTCTCTTAAATGAAGTTGTAGGAAGTGTTGCTCCTGAGCTACTATTCCAATAATTTATTGCCTCGGTTTCACCACCTGTTCCAATCTCAAGAAGAGCTGCCATCCATTTACTGTTAGGCTCAAGGTCTTTACCTGCTCCATCATTGATAATTAAATAACCATTAGTCATTTCGAAGCATTTTACCTTAACGCCATTTGAAGCAGTTACAATTGTTACCCAATCCCACTGATTACTGTTAGGGTCGTTTGCATCTGCGTGATTAGCAGCGTCTGTATTATCACGATAGTTGAAATCTGCTCTCCAAGCAGCTCCAGGTCCCTCACCAGTTCCAACATAACCACTAATTACAGGCCAACCGTGTGTATTGTTAGGAATATAGCCACCTTCAGCGTTTGGCCAACCAACAGTTCCTTTTGTTTGTGTTGAAGTCTGAACTGTTTCAGTATTAGTTGATGCATTGGCTACAGCTTCAACAGTAATAGTCTCAGTTGTTTCTGATGTCTCGGTTGTAGCTTCAACCTTTTCTTCGGTACTTGCTTCTGTTGATGCCTCTACAGACGCTTCTACAGATGCCTCTGAAGTAGCTTCAGTTGACTTTTCAGTCTTTTCTTCAGCAACTGACTGTCCAATGGAAGCTTCAGCAACTTCAGAAATAGCTGAATCAAGGTTGACTTCCTGAGAAGATTCAACGTTTGCAGTCTCAACTTTTTCCTTACTTGTAGAGTGAACTACTCCTGCTATTGCAATAAGCAAGATAATTACTCCAACTACTGAAGCAATTATAATATTACGTTTATTGTTATTGTTTTTCATTTTGAAAAACCTCCATCTTTTATATTAAAAGCTTTCTACTTCGGAGAAACAAAAAACAATATTCTGTTATTCCTCCTGATAATAGTATTATATCATTTCCAAAAACTAATTCCCATAATTTGAGAAAACTTGTTTCACAAATTTGAAATTTTGTCAATGGATTAATATAAAAAACTTTCAATATTATTTTATTTTGAAATACCTTGTTTTATTACTTGTAAATTATAAAAATTTATTTACTTTTTTATATTAAGAATTCCATAAGTGGTTTAAATACTTCTTCTAATTTGTTATTTAGTGTCTTTTTATTAAAATCAACATAACTAAAAATAAAAAGTGGAATCATATTTTCTATGCAGTAGTTTTGTTTTATTTTGTCTCTTTTTTGCCTATCCTCAAGACTTTCCTTAAACTGTTTAATATATATAAAGTGTTGTTCTCCCTGGAACTCAATTAGACAGCATAATTTATTCCACTTATCAAATATTGCAAAATCAAATTTTAAAGGTCTCTTATCTATACAATCTGGAAATGAAAACTGTGGTTTATAATTTATATTGTGTCCTTTCAAATAAGATTCGATTATAACTTCTCCTCTTGAGAAATTGCAATATGGACATAAATGTCCTGCTTTTACAGAATAAGGAATACCATAAAAATAATTACCACATTTCTTGTGTATTAACTTAACAGGTGTTGCATTGTTTATATATTCGGCATCTTCAGCCAAATCGTATTCACCGCTGTAAAGGTCAAGAACTTCTTTTCTAAATTCCTCTATCGTTTTTGTGTTCTTTCCAGCACATATTATGCAGCCAATTTTAACATCCTTCCTTAAAAGAACATCAGCACTTGTATTAAATTCATTTCCGCAGATATGCCTTACCTTTATTGTAGTAACTAATGTTTGAATTTTATCGGTTAAAACTTTATATACATTATCACCGTATTTTTTATCAAGTCTTTTCTGTATTTCTAGTCCTGTATATTTAGGAAGCCTCCTACAATATGGACACTTTGCATCTTTTCTCAAAAAATCTCCAGCTATAGGATTCCAAACAGTTCCACAAGTGTTATGCTTTATTGGCGTATGCTTTTTCCAATCTTCATATTTGCCTACTGATGAAAATTCATCTCCATATACATCTTTTATTCTTTTCTCAAATTCTTCCTGAGTTATCTTCCTTTTAGATGGAACTCCTTTTCTTGACTCATATCTTACGCATTTAGGGCATCTTCCTCGTCCGTGTTTAAAAGTTTGTGGCAAAACAATGTATTCTTTACCACAAGGAATATGTTTCATAAGAAGTTTTGTTTCATAGTTTTCAAAATCACCAACAGGGAGATATTCTCCATTAGTCTCTTTTCTTATCATTTCCCTGTATTCATCTGGAGTTATTTTTTTGAACGTACATCCAGGACAACCGTTTCGTCCCTTTTTTATTTCATCTGGAATAACCGTTCTTTCAAGTCCGCAATCTTTACACTTTATGAGGACTTTCGTTTTTCCATCAATATAAGAGCCCTTCACATCATATTTGTTTGGATATAATTCCTCTAGCCTTTTAATAAAATCTTCAGTAGTAAGCCGTCTTTTCAAATTCTTACATATAGGGCATCTGGCATTTTTATATAAGAAACTGCCAGCCATAACTTTATAAGTATGATAATTACACTCTTTTTTGTTATGTCTCACAAGTAGTTTTCCATATTTCCCATCATATTTTTCCAAGAATGTATATTCTTTTCCTACAAGGTCAAAAACCTTTTTATCAAATTCTTCCTGTGTAAGCTTTCTTGATTTATTTTTAGACTCATTCAAATAGCTTAAATAGTCTTTTGTTCTATCTCTATTCACATAATTTCTACCATCTATTTTTATAGCCATAATTTTATTATTTCCTTTTATTTTTATCTTATGCAAAAATGGTCACAAATGCAGTAAAATTAATGCTTTAGGGCTTTAAAAAGTGCTCTATAAATTATTAATTTTTCTAGCGTGTATTAATAAGATTGTATGCAATTTATATTGGCGGAATTGTGAAGATTTGAGTCAATAAAATGTAGTACTGCATTCTATTGATTTATTTATAGAATCTGCAGGACCAGAGATTCTGGAAATAAAAAAAGATGAGCCAAAAACTCACCTTATTTTTCCTCAAAGTCTGTCTTTTATATAATATTATTTTACTTTCTTTGGTTATTTTTTCCTTAAGCATAAAGTACATAGTCGTACCTATGTAGGTATTGCTTTTCTTGAAAAATGAGACAATTACATATTTGTTTGATTGTTCCCTCTTTCTTATAAATATATAAACTGTAGACTGCCTATTTTTCAACTTTGCCTCAATAAAGTAGTCTGCTTTTATAAGACTTCCAAATGGCTGAACCTGATATATCCGAAGAAAATCCGTGTTATCAAGATAATCCTCAAGGAAAGTAAGTTCTTCTATTCTTGACTCAATACTCTTTCCTTCAAATTTATTGGATTTGTATTTACTGCTTTTACAAAGAATCTCATCTGTTATTTCTTTGTTTTTGATAGCTAAGATTAGTTTAGTAGGGTCTTGCTCAATATCTATATCATCTACGTGCTGAAGTCCAGTTATATGCCTAAAATCAGTTTCCTCAAAGTTAAGGATGATTTCTCTATTATTCCTTTTCAGTGACATTATGAATCTATATTCTGTACCAATCAAAGCTTCAAAATTTATAACACATTCAAGTATTTTATCCACGAAGAACGAATCCTTTCTGTAAACATAATAAAAGCCCTGCTTACGCAAGGCTTTTATTATATGCAACTTTCTTTTCGGATTGCTCCTAGGCAGTCTATGGTAAGTTGCCACCTTTTGCAAAACCTCCGCAGTCCCCGCTTTCTGCCACGGATTCTGTTTCATTGGTAATGAAAGCATTTTTATGAGTGTGCTTCTCGAAGAAAGTTACCTTTCTTACTTTTATACTACCAAATACTTGTTCTAAAATCAAGTACTTTTATAATTATATAATAAGCATTGCTATCTCATTATATGCTTAAATACTGGACTTAGCAAGAAAAATGTGAACAAACGTTTGATAGTTTTCCTACAACTGAATGATATTTTAAGTATTTTAATTTTATATCCCGTCATTTCTTAAAATTTATATGATAGTAATATCTATTTTAAAGTCTTTGAAATATTCTTTGATTATATTCGATATATTTTCCTTATCTTTTGCTCCATCTATATCGACAACTAATGTACGAAGCTTACTATTATTCAATTCATCAAATAAATCTATTTCTCCATCTTTTTTTGAATGGAAAAGGAAATCTAATAGTTCTACAAAGTTCAAGTCTTCGTATTTTCCTGCATTAAAATAAATAAAATTATCAATTTCATTATAATAAAAATCGCTTTTTGATATTTTGTGATAAGAAAATTCTTTTGGATTTTTTAATTCTTTTTGATTGATAATTTCAGGGTTCCCTAAACCTTTTATATCATAGTATCTGTCTTGATGGCTTTCTATAAAGCTGACAATCTTCTTACTTATTTTCAAGTTCCTTTTCTTAGGAAGCTTTTTTATAACTTTAAGGGCTATCTCAATATTTTTATCCATAAAAGAATATCTCCTTCTTTTTTATTCATTAGTAATATATTTGATTTTTTATTAAAAACCAATGGTTGTTTTTAGCAATCAAAAAGACCTCTGCTCTACTGCAAAGGTCTTAGTTGTTATAGTTCTATGTCATCAGATTTGTCTTTTTGATTATCATTATTTATTGTCTTGTGATTCTTTTCTTTCCATTCCTGAAGTTCTTTTTCTTCTCTTATATGCTTTGCTTCAGCAAGGGTTAACGGTTTATGGTTAGAAGTATTATCTTTGGAACTATCAATTGCTTTTTTCTTAACTTTAACGTTTCCAAAGTTTGCAGTATCAGTATAGTCATCTATTTTTTCGAGTGTTCCAACAAGTATCTTTGACATTGCTTTTCCATATTCAGGGAAAGTTTCAGACAAGCTAAGCATATCGGAGATTGTTTCTGTGTTAGTCTTTTCTTTTTCACTTATATAAACGCTATTCTGAATTCTTTTATATCCTTTTTTCTCAAGAAATGTCTTGATTTTTGAATATGCTTCATTATAATCTAAATCTGGATTCTTTGATTTAAAAACTTCTTCTGGTATATCAAAACTTATTGACCTTTTTGCACTTGTTTCTGGATTTATATTTAATCCAAATTCTGATAAGGTTTTATCATCTTTCAAAATTTTAGAAGTTTGATTAGTATTTAAAGCATTTTTAAAATCATAGACTTGTTCTTTAACATATGCAAGATGAAGATTCTTGACAAAACCACTAGAATTAGGTACTTTTTTATGAATATTACTTATTATCTTAACAACTTTAGGTTGTGACATTTCAGTTTTAGAAGTAAAGGACGATTCTCCAGTCTTTTCAAAACCGCAAGACTGTAAGTAATCAATTAAGTCCGTATAAACATCTATTGCGTCAGATGTTCCGTATTTTTCTTTAAGCCCTTTCCAATTTAAATCATAGTTTATGGCTTTTCTGGTCTTTGGATATTCCATTCTTCTAGAATATCTCCTTCTTCAATTACTTTATCTGAATTATCAGCAGTTGCGGCATACTGCCAAATAGATACGTAATATTTAAACCAATTCTTTTCTTCTAAAACTTGCTGTATTTGCCAAAGTATTTCTGAATCGTGATTATCTATATTTCTACTCCAGATAGTTGTTTGTCCCTGTGTTCCTATTATTTCGCATTCATTATTAATAAAGAGATTGTTTATCTCTTCTTTTGCAGCATTTAAATCAATTAGTCCATCTTTTATAATTTGCTTTTCATTTAGGGCTATAGCAATTAAATCCATACAAAAAATCTCCTTTACAAAATTTCTTACTTGTATTATATGTTTTCTTAAATTCAATAACAATTAATTGCCAGTATAATATAAAAAGTCCCTCCTAAGAGAGACTTTTGTATATCTTATCTTATATCTATTCCCATTTTTTCGATAAATGCATCAAGAAATTCTCCGAGATTGAACTGTTCCATATAAAACAATTTTATATCTTCGTCTTTGATAAAATCTAATTTGGACCATTCAGGTTGAATACCTTCTAAGTATGTATCTGATGCAATATCTATTACATCTCCAGTAGAAAGTGAATTAAGGTAATCATCAGAAAATAATTTATGAATACCAATAAACATCGCATCAGGGGTTCTGTTTTTATAATCTGCATCATTTGCAATATCGTAATATATTTTTGCATCATTTTGTGTAAGAATATCAACTTTTGCGAACTCACCAATTCCTGTTTTTTTATTTACATTTTCCCTATATAAAGCCTTTTCTGGAATAAGATAACAGAATGCATACGGAATACCAATGCCTTTCATTTGTGCTGTTTCACCAAGCATTCCTTCAGAAAAGTTTTTATAGTTCTGTTTAAAATTATTGGACAACAGTTTAAAAGCAATTGCTCCGAGTACTTTATCTTTTTTCATAACACAGACATCTACATTTTTATTATCAAAGTTACCTTCAATCCCAACTTCTTTACTAAAAGAATATCCGTCAGCAACTACATCATATTCCTGACCAAGCTTATATTTCAATACTTTGGCTAGGAATGAATGGAACGGTTTAACACGCTCTGTACTTGTAGTTCCACAAATTGCCATATTTTCATAGGATTCTTTAATACAGTCAATAAATTTATCAGTAAATAGCTTGTTCATATAATTAGCATCGGCAATAGGTAAATCTTCTATAGGTACATCAACAGGAAGATTTGGAAAATGTGTCAGCATAGTTCCATAGTTTTTCACAAACACACTTGATACAGATACATAGCCACCCTGCATATCTTTTCCAACAAGTACACAATATTTATGGAAATCCTGTGATGCAAGTATTCCTCGAACTTCTTCAAGTTCTTTGTCATACAATTCATCATTAAATGTTGATTTGGAACCATTTGAATTAATAAATGCTGATGTATCAATTGTAATGTAAATACCTGAATATACAATAACATCTTCATCTACAACATAAACATCTATCTTGTCATTATTTTTGCAAACAACGTGTTTAAATACTAACTTTTTATATCCACTATTTGCAAGTCCTTGACTACGACCAAAAACAAACCAATCTGCATTAGTGTCCATATCTCTAGTTTCAAGGTCTTCATAATATTCTTTTAAATAATTGTAAGCGTTTGGAAACTTAGATTTCATTTCATCTTCGGTGTATGCTGTATAATTTGTAGCAATTTCAGATTTATCACTATTTTTTATTAATTTTATTTTAGAATTATTGTGATATGGATACAGAATATAGGTATTCGATGTTTTTCCATCATATTTTGATGCTTTGACACATCTATGTAGTATTGTAGATTCTACTTCGTGTCCGTTAAACCATAAAATCTTCTTTTTATCTGTATGTTTTCCCATATAAGGTTCTTTACAATCTTTATCAAGCCACGCTTTACCAACATATACGCTATCACGATTTGTTGCTATTCCATTTTGAACAGTTGCAATACTCTTAATTTTTATAGGACGTTTAGCATTTTTTTGAAGATAAAGAATATCTTCTTCAGAGCTTAAATTCCACGTAGAATCCTTTAACTGATTCTTGAAATAATCATATTTAATAGTATTTTTAACTGTCATTTTGTACATATTATATTCTCGATACTCAATGATGTCTTTTGTAATGCGTTCAAAATTTTTATCTATAACACAAATACACGTATATGTATCTGCATCGAAAATTTTAGAGTCTTTAAAATCATAAATTGCAGAAAGCAATCCTTTATCTACAAGATAATTTCTAAATTTTTTCTGAGATGTATTTCGGAGAAAAGAGTTAGGTGTAATATACGATAATTTACCGCT
This sequence comes from Pseudobutyrivibrio ruminis, assembly GCA_015057305.1. Lineage (GTDB taxonomy): Bacteria > Bacillota > Clostridia > Lachnospirales > Lachnospiraceae > Pseudobutyrivibrio > Pseudobutyrivibrio ruminis_F. The sequence continues at coordinate 18,265 of SVES01000033.1, forward strand.
GTCTTTTTTTAACATTTGAATTCCGATTTCATAAAAGATAATATATAAATCTGTTGTACCATCAGCAAATTGGAAGTTCTTAACTATATCTCGATATGTTGTTTCAATATTGTGAATACGAACATATGGGGGATTACCAACACATATATCTATTTTTCCAACATAATCTTTAAACAAAAGAAGTGTGTCTCCACATTTTAAATTGTTCCATTCAGGAATTGGAATATCGTATGCTTTCAGTAATTCGTTTAATTTAGATATTGCTTCATTATAAAGCTCTTTGTCTTTTTCAATTCCATATACATTGTTTTTTATTATATCTCGAATTTCTTCTTCTGTTTTTCCTTCAGTTTTACCTTCGTGTATAATTCTGGAAATAATTTCAATTAAGAAAACACCTTTTCCAAACGAAGGTTCCATAATAGTTTTATTAAGGACATTCTTTCCTGTGTATTTAACTGAGTCAAGTATCATCGAAACAATACCTACAGGAGTAAATACTTGTCCTTCATTCTTTTTTTCATTGAAAATTGTACTCACAAAAAAATCCCTTCCAACTCAGTTATTCAACTGAATGGAAGGGATACTTATTTAGTTATCAGGTGTAAGTTTTCTATATCTAATCACTATTATTCTTTTCTTTTAGAAAAGAATAATTCATATGAATTACCGAGTTTATTATTTTTATTTCCCTGATTTCAGGGATTTTAAATAATATTGTTCTGGGATGTTTTTTATAAATTGGAGTTGATTATTTCTTTCTAAAGACTGTTTGAGTAAAAATAGGGGTGACTTATAATGTTCTAAAGCTGCTTGTGGACAAAATAAAAAAGACCAGTGCTTTTGGCAGAGGTCTTATAGGTCTAAATCGTCAGATTTACTAATGTTTTTAGTGTTTGTGTTTGTATTGGTTATATTTTTAGATTGTTCACGGATTTGTTTTGCTTCTTTCTGACGTTCAATAGTATCTTTTTCAGATATATCAGGAACTTCTTTTGAAACAATGTTTTCTTTTTGAGGTGCAGCTTCAGAAGCTTTAGTTTTTGCAAAAGAAGTATTACTTGTAATATGTTCCATAACATTAAGGGCTTCATTAACTTTTTGCTCATCTTTATAAATAGATTTAAATACCTTTTGCTTTATCATTTCTACATAGGGAGGATTTTTCTCGTCTGTTTTAAAATTAGCACCACTTAAAGTATCAAAGAACTCCTTTAGATGTCTTACTTTTTGATAATTTGACAAATCATCAAGGTCAGTATTTTTAGTTACTTTGATTTCATTTCTAACGTATGATTCAGCAAGGTTTGTAACAGCTTTTGTAAGATTATTGTAATTCTTTTCAGCTATAATATTATTATCATAATTACTGGCAAAACCACTGAAAATCTTAGAATATCCTGTATGTGAGACCTTGTATATTTGTTTATAATATTTATTAAAATAACTTAATGGAAATCTGGCTAAATCTTCATTTGGATTATAATAAAAATCAGCCAATTTGCCTTTAAGAATGAAGTCTATAGTTTCGTAAAAAGGTACAATAGTTGTATAATCCTTAGCAAATGTATTAAAAGTTAAAGCTTTTTCTTTTCCTTTACCTTTCAAAGTATATTCTTTTTGAGTATTTGGACTTGGCTTTGTTTTATCTACAGAAAGGTCTGTTTGGTCTAAAAATTGGCATATAATAGTCTCTGCATTCCATTCGGTACACATCTCATCTATTCCACAATAATCTTGAAGAATAATTCGATGAAATAAACTTTTTTTGTATGTACCATAATGAGATATTTTGTGTTGAAATTCGTGAGTTAAAGTTTTATATAACGAGAGGGAGTATTTGTCAAAATCTAAAGCATTTTTATTAAGTAATATAGACTTGTCTCTTTCCTTTGATTTACCATTGTCAGTAATTTTGTCTGAAATTACTATTTTATTTAAGAATTCAAAAGGAGAGCCTTTTTCTTTACTGAAAAATTTATCAAAGTCTTTAAAATAATAATTGTTTATTTTTTGATATTCATATGAAGCAAAAGCTATTTCTATTAAAGATTCTTTTAAAATAGTTTCTTTTGGACAATCCACATTTTTCGAGACAAAAATATAAGCTTTTGCAAGGTCTTCCATATAATTACTAATATTGATGTTTTTAGGAATTAATTTTTCTAAAACAGTAGTATCTCCTTCTTTTTCATACTCTCTAATTATTTCAATATTGTGTTTTATTACAGGAGACAAAACAGGGGAAGTACTCAATTTTAACATATCCTTTATATTGTTAATTTCATTTTCATCATAAATAAAAGGAATTTCATTAACTTTATTATCATTTCTACTTGAAAAATTTTTCCATAATTCTAATAAATTCATAAAACCTCCTAAAGGTTTAAATTATTTAAATTCATATATTATATTACTATAAATCAATGTTTTATAAGGAGTTTTTAATATGACTTTATCTGATGAAAGATATGATGCTCTTTTAAGTGGTGAGCCTCCTTTAAATGAAGATGAGGCAATTTGGCTTAAGAATTATAGAGAAAAACAGCATCAGGAATACCTTAAAATGCAAGCTCGTGATGAATTCCATCATAAGGAGATTCTTCAAGCAAATCGTGAGTTTTATGCTTTATTAAAATCTACATTACCTAAGTCATTTTTTTACAAAAAGCCTGTTTCAATAAATGAATTTAATAATTTTAGACAAGACTTCTTGGATAAAAATGATTCTAAAATAGAGTCAATACTTGAAAATCCATTTCTTAGGCTTATGAACGGACTCCCTCCTAAGCATCCATCTGGCGATGATTATGGACCAAGAACTTTTTTAACCGAAAAGCTCTTTAATAAGGAAATTAAGAAAAAATATGGAGTTAACGTTATTTTAAAAGCTCTTGAATATAAAAAATATTGTAATAATAGCTTTTGTGACAAAGTTGAGGCAATAGGTGAAAAATACCACACATCCATATTTTATAGTTTTGATATTTATTATTATTTAACTGATTGGCAGGATTACAACGTATAAAGACAGTTCTAGAGATTGGAACTGTCTTTTTTATTGCTAAAAACCTTGAAAGTACTGTATTTAAGCACTTTTAATACCTGTTATATATTTATTTAGATATATAATATGTCTATTATTTCTTGTAGCACGGATATAAAATATTTTCCGTTCCATTAGGCTTTAGCTGTTTAGAAATATTTCCATTTTGTAGGTCCATATTTTTTATTAGTAAGCCCTGACAAATACTGTAAAAGTAAAAAAATTAGCATACACTACAATCTTAAAATAAAAATGTTTGTCACCTTTTTTGTTAATAAAACAAAATGGGTTTCAATATAATATAAAAGATAATTTTAGTCTGTAATTCAGACATTAAAATATATATTACAGTGAGGTAAAAGCTCACGATTGGAGATATTTATGAAAAGATATAATAAATTTAAAATTCAATACTTTGCGGTATTTATATTCCTCGCTTTAATACTTTTTGTAAAACCTGATACTGTATTTGCAAAAGCTGGTGGAGGTACTTTTGATAAAAAAGCTGTCACTAACGTCGAAGTGATACAAGATGCATCAAGTGCTGAAATTATTTATACTTCTACTGACCTTGGATTTTTTAGAATGGGATTTAGAGCAGACCTTCTTGAAAGTGGTTCAGTTGGTGGAAGTGCTGAAAGTGCTTTAAGTAACTTTACTTCAGGTATTGAAGGAAATAAATATTCTACAAGCAATAATTATGCTGAAGTTATGAAATATCCAGACATAATAATGGCTAGGCAGATATATAAAAATTCTAATGGTCAACGTACTCAGTATGCAGTAACAGGTTATATGTACCTTTATGTATCTAGTAGAGATTATGAAGAATATCAGAAACTATTTTCAAGCTATAAAGAAAATGGTCTTCCACTTTATTATTCAGGCAAAAATCAGAAGGGTGAGTTCTTTTTCTCTATTCCTGGAACTTTCTGCTATATGTCTTCAAGTAATATTCCTGTTAAAGGCAATGGCGGAATGGTTTATGGACAGAACTACATTGAAACAACAGGTACTTCTATACAGACTTTTTCAAAAAGGAATAACGCTGAAAATCTTATGAAGGAGATTTGTTCTTCTGGAGTACAAAATATAAATGACTTTAGCAGCGTAGCTGGACAAAAGACTATTGCTGTTGGTAGTGATTATAAAGCTCTTGATGGAAAGTATGCTTGGGTTTTAAATACCTTTAACGTAGCTGCAAATGCTGAAAACACTTATGATGCTACTGGTAAATCATTCTTACAGTCGCCAAGTAATGAGCGTTATGAAGTTTCAAAGGACGTTTTAAAAGACGGTTTTAACTATGTTAAAAACTTAATTGGAACTACTGAATTTGATGCAATTATCCACGGAAATACTGACCTTCCTTATGGTGACGGTCTTCAACCTGGATATTACAGAGGTTATAAAGCTAATACTCAAATTATTGGTGTTGATAAACTTGTTTCTGATAACTCAACTGCTTTAGATTTAATTAATTCAAACCGTAAGTTCATTCAAAGAAATGGTGACCATCTTTTAAATGGTGAAAAGCTTATGCAACAAGCTTATAACTTTATTAAAAGTAATGGTGGTGGATACAACAATGTTACATCAGGTGGTGGACATACTAATTCTGCTATCGTTAGATATAAGCTTGAACAATCTCAGATAAATAGTATTTATACCGCTGCAAGAGCTGGAACTGATACAAGTTTTAATGCCGCTATCTTCAATGTAAATGGAATGCAGATGGCTCAAAGATATACTTTTGGATGTAATGGTGGTGCTCTTATGGGAAATACAGACTGTATGTTCCCAAGAGACGTTGATGCTCACGCATCACAGTCAAATTCACAAAATGCTAGTGATATTGTAGGAAGAAAAATTCCTGCAAGTCCTAAGCCAAGTAGTTACTATATGACAAAATCATTTGGTCATTATGCATCAGATAACTGGGGACAATTTAGTGAAGCTGATAAAATTCAGTCAACAATGGTAATGATTCAGTTTGACCCTTGGTATGTTCCACTTTATTTCAAGGAAAAAGGTGCTCGAACAATTAACGGACTTAAATTTAATGGAACTGCTACTGATATTGAGAATTTAAACAAACTTGGCGAGACTAATCATACTGCTTGGAAAAAGCTTATAAAAGAAATTGGTAATATGATAATGGCTAATTCATCTACATCTAGCCTTCCAAGCCAAGGTGTTTCCAGTGGTTCTGCATATACGGCAAATGGATTCTATTGTTATGAAAATTATGGCTGCTCGCTCGTATTTTCTGCAGAAAGCACGTATGAAGACCTTTTAATCTCGAATAGCTATAGCACTGGTATTGATACAAGTCAGGATGGTTACGGAAGCTTATTTAATTCTCCTACGTCTAGAAGCTATATCGACTGGACTAGTGAAATTACTTCGGGACTCAATCTTTCTGGTCTTAAAAAAGGTGGGACAACTGAAACTAACACAGTAGTCGGAACCAAGATGAAGAATCTTTCTGGAAAACAGTTTGACATCTACTGTGGTATCCGTTCTATTTCAGGTGCTGGTCAACTTGCTCCTGATACAGACAATATTGCGGCAGTTGGTAGAAGTGCTGGTGGAAAAGGAACAAGTAATAATAGTCAAATAAGAACTTACTCTCAGAATCCTGCTCAGCATAAATTCACTACTGTATTCTTTGTAGGAAGAATTCCTGAAGCAGATAGTGAAGTAGAAGTTAAAGTTGGTGATATGGTTCCTACTGTATTTGCTTCCTTTAATAAGTTTGATTTAGTGTGGGATGCAGGTTTTGATGATAATGCTTCTGGAAGAGCTACTGTTAGTATTAATATGAGTGAAAATAAAGGAACTGCTCAAAGTGCTTTAAGTAGTGCTATATATGCTTTCAGTGGGGACTATAATGGAAAAGGGACTCACCTATATAAGATGAATCCCGTATTAGTACGTAATCAGCTATTAAAATGTTCATTGAGATATTCATTATAGAAATCTTCATATTCCCTTAAATCATCTGGATTTTTCTCATCTATCTGAGACACATCCACTCTATCACGGTAATAAATGTCTATCAGACCAAATAATGACCCATATAACATCATTCTTGGAACTTCAGCCATTCTAAGTGTGTCTTCAGCATAATACAGATAATTATGCCCTTTTAACTTATTCTCAGGAAGAGAAAGATAATATTGCCAGCCTTCATCAAATCTTGAAGCAGAGTAGTCAAAAAGGATTCCTCCACCCTCTTCGTTATTATAATCTACGGCCTTAATCCTAAATTTTTCAACCTTCTCAATTAAGACATCAGCTCTTGCTTTTCCGCCTATGCCAGAATCATTATCGTACTCATTTGTATAAACTTCCCTAATTCTATACTTTTCACCATTTACAACGCAGAAAAAAACTCGATTATACTGAACACGTTTTGGTGATTCTCTATATAAGTCAATATGATAGCTTGCTTTAACCTCAATATCATAAGGATAGTCATCTGCAAGAATATTCGGACAATTATTTTTTGTTGTAATAGCAAAAACATTTGCCATAAGTTAGTTCTCCCTTCTTAAGTTCGAAACCTTCAAGCCCAAAATCAAGTTTATATGTATCAAAAGCTGCAACATATGCATTTTTTATCAAAGATAATAGTTTCTTGGTTTCTGATTTATTCTTAGTATAATCCAGAAGCTCTTCCACCACAGAATACTCTATCTCAATTAATCCCAGAAGCCACATTGCAGTGCTCTCATCTTGGTCATCTGCGATTTTATTTTCAGATATGAATTTAAGGCACTGCTCTTGTAAATCATCGTACCAATCAAATAAGGTACGATGAAATAAGGCTTTAAGTTCTGTTTCCTTATCTTTAGCATCAGTTTTAGCTTCCTTATACTGCTTAAGAAACTCTTTTTCCTTCTTGGTATCAAAGCAGATATGTCCTTCTAAATCATCATAACTATATCAAAAAATAGTTTTCCCATTGTGATACAAACGATAAATATCAACATACGTAAATGGACATTTAGGCTTATTTCCCATATAGTGAAACCTCCAGGAGCATAATCGCATATTCATCATAACATATTCGCATTAACGTTAAAAGCAAAAAGACACTGAAGTGTTATCCTCAGTGCCTTATGTAATCCAATTAAAGCGAATTAAGATATTTTGACAGCTCATCCCTTGTAATTTCACCATTGCCATATTGAGCCATCTTCTTTGCTGCCTGCATTGCCTTGGCATTACTTCCAATCCTAAAGGTATCAATCCCAAAGTCAGGAGAAAAATCCTCGTGCAGAATATATGCTGTTATCTCACCTACACAACTTCCAGTTGTATGATATGAAAATGTAACCGTATTGTTCCAACCAAAGCAGCCAATGAAATACTCTCCATTTCCCATATCAGAAGTTGTTGTACTAAATCCCAGTCCCTTCAAATAATTATCCATATCAGTCATAGTTGGAATCGTGGCATCTGCAACGGATGAAATAACAAAGGTATATGTAAATGGAGCTGACGATGAATTAGCAATAACTCCCGTATATGCTTTCGTAGCACCAACATAGGAACTAAGGTCATTTGTTCCAAGGACATCAGGATTAACTCCTGCAGAAAATTCTGCTATTTCGACCTGTTTTTTCCCTACAGTATAGGTACTAAGTGTTGAAGGGAAGAAACAATAAGCACTTACTGGACCATTCACATTGTAATATGAACGTGTATTTTGGATAGTTCCAATAATGGTAACTTCATTAGCTGCATAAGCTACTTTCCCACCTAATGGCAGTTCTAAAAACAATGTTAATCCAAGTGCCACTGAAAGAATTATAGTCATTGCTCTTTTTAAAACACTTTTCATTTGCTTCCCTCACTATTCAATATTGAAAGTTAATATGTGCCTGTAAGTGAAATTATAGCTCCTTTCGTAAATGCAAATATATAGCAAATTATTAATAATCCATAAACAAATTATAAATTCCAAAAATTTTTCTCCAATAAATTGTTGTAGGACATTTTATTAACAAAATCTTTTATTTTCTGGGCAAAAAAATGTTGTACTACAAATTATTGACCAAAAAAAGTAATTCCAGCCAATAAAATGCAGTACAACATTTTATTGAAAAAAGCCCTTAGTATTAGTGAGGATATTTAAGGTCCACACTGAATATAACCTTTACAAGCAATGAATTAATACCTGCATTGATGTTCAAAAAGCTAGTCATAATATTTTCAACAAACACCTTTTTCACCTTATTAAATATTGAGCTTTCCTCATATGCAATCAATAAATAATGAGTCATAAAGTAAAATACAAATACGTGAGTCCAATCTAATCTATGGCGTCCTTCACGGGCAAAATCCAACGATGAGTACCAATCTTTTACCTCATCTCCAAATGCTATAGTCCCGTCTCTATCCTCAAGATATTCATAATATTTCTTTACATCATATTTGGCTTCCAGAATCTTAAGTGTTTGAACCAAAAATCCCTTAAGTAACTGGTTATAATAATAAAATCCAGCATTTGCCATCACTGAAATATCTCCGTCCTTATATGCTATTTCGGAGCAATCTGCGAATTGAGCATTGATACTTGCTATGCTTTTTATAAGAATATCTACAGCCTTTTTGTCGTCCTCATAAACTCCAATCTTCTTATATAATTCATTTATATCCTCAGCATACCAATCAGCCATAATCTCATAATTGAGCTTCTGTAATGCTAGAGCATACTTTAAACTAATAGCATCACCACATTCCTTATTTTTCTTTAATTCCTTCTTATAATCAACTTGTAAATTGTTATATAGAGTTAGGATTTCTTGGGGTACAGTTTGAAAACTCCCTGCCAAATCAAAAAACGGCTCATCATCGATAGTATGGTATGCAGCAAAGTACAAAAATGATTCAAAATAAAAAAATGGTTTCATTATTACAGCCTCCGTACCAATATTTTATTTTCAGTTACCAGTCAATCATATCATATCGGCATATATTTTTACACTATATTTCATTTATAGTAACGACAAATTTCAATAATATGTTCTTCAACAAACCATTGTAAAAATCCGCTAAAAATCCGCAATATACTGTCCTACAACAAATTATTGACAAAATCTTTATTTTCAGGGCAAAAAAATGTTGTACTACAAATCATTGACAAAAAACACTGTAACTTTAGCTAATAAAATGCAGTACAACAAAATATTGATTTTTTTTATCATTTTAGACCGATAAATTGTTCTACAACAAAATATTACCTACTTCTCGTAAAGTCGAAATAATTCCCTTTCTGGAATTCCAAGTACATACCCTGCCTGTAAAACCGTATCTGTCCTAAAAAAGAATAAATTACGTCTTGCCTTTTTCAGATTATCTTCTGCACTATCAGATTCATAGTCAGAATAAAGTGCTGCAAGCTTTTTTCCTCCTTTCATAAATCGACTAATAATATTTGTCATACCATAGTCCATATGATTACTAATAGAAAGTCTTTGGCTCATAAATCTGCTGACATACATTGAATACTTAATATCCTGTTCTGTTGCCTGTTCACAAGATTCATCTCTTTCGTTCTCCAATGGGAGAAGTGCAGGGAGCTTTCTTTTCCCAACTGAAATATCTATACTCTTTATTTTTACCATATGCTTTAAGCAGGCAGTTGTTAACTGATGTTTCCTATGGTAATAAGCTTCTCCATATTTTATGGCATCTTCCCTGGCACAAATAGGACAATATTTAAGCTGAAGCCTCATATTTCCATATCTGCCATAAATATTTTCTCCCCTTACAGCTTTCGAATATTCATCCTGTTTATTTGAAATTGAATCAAACGCTGTAAGATAAGTAAACATTGTATGATTAATTATAAGTTCTTTCTCTGGAATTCTTTTTGTCAGTGCCTCCATTACGTAAGGCTGCAAATGTCCTATACCATATGAATCAACCCTTGCGGTCATATCGCCATATATGTATTTCTTTGCAATACAGCTGGAAGGAATCCCCAAATGAAGATATAGCCTGCACATAATAGAATAAACCAATTCATCTTCATAAATATCTGGAAAATAAGCAATCATAACTCCACTACCTCTATATAATCCTTAAGTGCAGTAACTATATCATCCTTATGTTTTCTAGATAATTCTGCAAAAGAAAACTGATTACATTCTTTTGATACAAAGCCACCCGCATTTCGTACCTTAGCTCTGTTTTTGGTAATGGTCTTTTTTCCTTTATCGTTTTGAATGTATAAATGCAGTAATCCCATTCTTTCTTTATACGCCGTAGAAAGTGTTTCAATATCAAGAGATTCCTTCCCATTCATTATTGATATTTCCTGAGAATCGTGCAATAAAGCTATGACATTGCTCGGCAGTCCTTTTGTATGTTCAAATATCCAGGCAAAAGTTTTTTCATCAAATATAGCCTTATGCCTTGTATAATTGTAACCTGCAACAGTACCCACAAGATTAATAAATTCCTCATTGTACGCTTTCCCATTATAATTCATACCTAAAGCCCTTCGAGCAAAAAACTCCTCCTGTTCAAAAAAGTTTCTACTTTCAGGTGTTCCGACCATCACAATGCTTGTACCTGAATTATTTATTAGCTGGGTTAAAGCACCTATGAGATTTGTACCGTGTTTACTCTTTACAACGTTCTGAATCTCATCAATTATTAACACCCCGATATGATTCAAGGCAACCTGACTCACAATACCTATCAGTACATCTGTAGTATGTCCTTTCGTATGCACAAAGGTAGAATAATCCATATCAAGCAATGTATCTACCTTCTTAATTATCTCAATTAGCAGGCTCTTTATGGAGCAATCAAATGGGCACTGCACAATAAGTACTGGTATGATTTTGGTAATGTCCGTTTCAATGATATTATCAGCAAGGAGTCTTACTGCATTATCAATAGCAGATGACTTCCCTATTCCTGCAGTGCCTGTAATAAGGATAGAATCCGCACCACCTATAAGTCCATTGGATTTGTTTCTAATAATTGCCTTATGGTTTTCATTTCTTTGCAATACTGCCTTTTTTGACATCTTCTTATTTAGGCTTCTTGACAGGGCAACATACAACTTCGAATATATTTCATAGCTCATTGCTGTAGGCACATATATCTCATAAAGCCTGTCCAGTAATGCAAGCCTCTCCTGTGCAGGCAACAGCCTTTCCTCTGCCTTGTACTCTGGCAATATGGTAAGTCTTTCTTCCAGTTCTTTTCCGCTAAGTAAAACTGGCAAATAATTATCGCCCATATTCTCACTCTCCTTGTGCTTTGATAAGTTTAATTTCACGTTTCCTATTTTCCCTGATATTTTTAATATCAGCATTTTTCCTTATGGTCTGGTTCCTTATAGTCAGAATATGTTCAGCAAGGTCAATCTGTGCCTGGAGGCTGTTTCTCTCTTCCCTCTGGACCAAAGCCTTTTGTCTTTGCTTTATTTTTTCAACTGTATCAACTGTCTTTCCTATAAATCTTGTCTCAATCAGCTCAAATGGAATCATTCCTTCAGTAAGATAAATTGTTGAAACATCATAGGGATTATAGGAAACTTCCACTTCACCGCCTCTAAGGAACTGCTCCTTAAAGTCTTGATTTGAATATCTTAAGGAATTTACTTTTAGCCCTTCCCTTGTAAAATTCGCTATAGTTCTTGGAAGCATAATTTTCGCTAAAGTATCTGAATCTGTGATTACCAGAGGACAATACCGCCTCATCTGATAGTTCCATATTTCATTACTGTATGGCCTTACTTCCATATCCAGCATTTCCTCAGTATAGGGGAAATCCTCTAATACTCTGGAGCCGTTATAAAACAATATGCATCGAAGCAAAATTGTCTCAAATTCCTTTAATGTAAATGCCGCATCTTTTCTATAATCTCTAGCACCTCTCTCCTGAAAGTTAGGCTCAACTATGCCCCTGCCTTTGAGAAAAGGTTTAAAGTACCCCTGCACCACATCAAAAAACTTTTCTATCGGTCCCTTTAGGTCTGGCCTATATGCAGGCAAATTATCAATGGTTATCCCCAGGTCTGTTATCTGCTCAAAGTTCTCTCCTTTGTACTCACTACCCTTATCCGTTATAAATGTTAATGGCAGTCCTTTACAGTTCCATTCTGTTTCTGATATCAGAATTCCAAAATCCCTGCAGTAATCTTTTTTATCGGTAAGCATATTTTTCAGGAGACCAACAACAGAGTATATTCCCCCTTCCCAGCCCAGGGAATACCCCATACACAAGCTAGAATATGTATCTACACAAGCGGTAAGTATTGGTCTTCCGACTACTTCACCTCTATCATTAACGAGGTAAATATCACATACGGTACTGTCAACCATACCCATAAGCCCAGAATATTCAGCATACGTCTGAACATTCTCGCCAAGAAGCGGACGTTTATTTTTCTGATAATCTTTAATGCCATCTCTGGAAATAAAAAAGGTCTCAAGTTTTCTGGTTTTCCTATAAAAGTATCTGAACTGGTTAAAGGTTGGATATTTTTCCAAAAGGGCACCTTTACTGTCAATATACCTGTCTTTTAGCATCTGAACATACGTAAAGTTCAGGGAATTCTTATTCACAGTATAAAAGTATTTATTCAGGGCATATCTAAAGTTTCTCTCATCAGCAGTAAGTTCTTTTCCCGCCTTATAATCCTTGGGTGCCAAAGCTGCTTTATCCTGATATACAAGGAATGTGATAAGGTAGCTTCTTACTGTCTGTTTGGAAATATTATGCAACGTAGCAATAGATGCAATAGCTTTGTTTCTCAATGTATCATCTGCTAAAAAAGCTAAAATCCCAGCCACTATTACATATCTTTCATTGACCTTCACTTGTTTATCTGGTGAAAGGTCTTCATAAGACAAGAATGGTTTTAATATCTCTTCTTCTGATGCTGGTTTCAAAGAAGAAATATAAGACCTGTCTTTCCAAAAAGGCATTTTCTGTTCATTGCAGTTGATAATAAGCAATTTGCCCTTACGTTCTGCAACTACTCTAAAGAGCAAACTATTATCCCTGTATAGTTCATTCACTTATCTGCTCCTCCTTGTTTATGACGATACCCCAATTTTTCACTCCTTTCGCCTCCCAGAACTCCTTTGAGGCATCAAGAAGCTTAATATTCTTTGGCTTACAAATCTTTTCTCTAGGTATGCACTCCCTTACTCCAACTGTTCCGTCAGTATAAGTAATGTAAAAATCTGAGGTATAAGCCTTTGGTTCTTTGCCTATAAACACGCCTGCAAGTTCTACATTACAAACAAAACTTTCAACCTCCTCATTTTCCTCTAGTAACAATGCAAACCTGTAAGCCAAATCACTATAAACCTTGCATACACCGCATTTTGATAATTTCATTTTTGTTACTCTGGTCTTGATGTTCTTAATTTGCATCTTTTGCTCCTTCCTGATTTTGTAATGTAAAACCCTAAAAACATCACCAAATCCCTAAAAGCACTTCGATTCTAAGATTTTTAGGGATTTTCCCTAAAAATCTCCAGAATGGTTTTACATTACAAAATCCTTGAAATATATGTATTTTTATCTTTCCAAGCTGTGCAGCTTGGATTTTTGAAGAAGCTCTATGTCTTTGGGAATTTTATTCAGAACTGAAGAGGTAAGATTTTTTATCCTCGGGACTCATCCTCCCTGAGTCATTTTGCTAACTACTGGGAGCCAAATGGTGTGACTTAAGCGTTCATACTCAGCTCTTCTTACTCGGAGTCAATTGGTGTGTGTCAGGAGCCATAGATACGTTTTTTCAAAGGAAGCACCAAGGCGTCAATCCTGCATTTTTCCGATATATTTCAGGCTTTATTTCCTATGAACCTCTAGAAATAAGTCAAACTCGGGATTTTTGTGAATCACACCGTTTCAAAATCCCGTAGATAGTACATTTACTGATGTTACCGTTTGGCTCCTTTAAAGGCTTAGTTTGTGGCTCCAAGAGTCAAAAAAACGAGACCTATCCCGAAGATAAGTCCCGTTTATGAGTCTTGTTTTTTTATGAGTCCCGTGTGTGAGTCCAGGATAAAAGATTTTGCCCTTTTAAGGCTAAAAAATTTTCACAACAACATAGAGATATCTTCATACCAAATTTTAGGATGTTTTTAGGGAAATGTAAATCCAAAAAAACTGGATTTAGGCCTAAAAACGGACTTTTCATTACTTTTTTATCGTTTTTAGGGGATTTCTATGTCCTATTTTTAGGGATTTATTATTTTTAAGAAAAAAGAAAAAGGTCTTAGTTTCCTAAAACCTTTTCCTAAAAACAACTGCCAATCATCAGCAAGCCGCTGAATCAGGCAATAAGGAAGAACCTAAAGTAGAGTTATCGTCCGACGTACAACCGTCATCAAATATAAAACCGCTGTCCGTCTTCCTTAGAATGAAGTACTCATCTCCCAAAATATCCTCGGATTCTACAACTGTTTGATTAACTTCCTGAATCATCATATTAACAGCTTTCAAATCAATATTGCTGTTATATTTCATAAGTAGCAATTCGTGAATCGATGAAGGAATAACTATCAGGTCTGAATCAAAGCTATCCATAAGGATTTTTTGTGTTTCTGGTCTCATTATCATAAATGAACCATAATGCTGTGTCTCATTGCTGAGCACATAGAGATTTGGAACATCTGCATCTATAGAGGAATCTCCAAGCATTGCAGCTAGAACACTCCCCATAGTCGGGAGTTTTGGTGTATTCTGTTCTCCACTGTTTGTTGTAGCATATTTATAAAGGTCATCAACAGATAAACCTTTTGCTTCTGCTATATCATCAGTGATAAGAACTGAGCCGTCTATTTCACCAACCTTTACCTGATATCTGAATATCACAGCATATCTTCCGTCAAATACAGTTTTAAATCGTAAATCTCTTAGTAGCTGCTCATTTCTCTGATAATTGACAAGTTCTCCAAAAATCTTCTCATTATCCAGATTTTCAAGTGAAAATCCTGGCACAATGCCTCTTTTACTATTTTCATAAGTATCTACTATCTCTCGCATAATTTCTGAAAACTCACCACCGTGGGATAACTCCTCATAAAACTGTTCAAGATAGATTGTAGGAGCAAGATTTGTATCACAGCTCTTAATTGTAATTCCCTGAAGTGTAAGACCGTTATTCTTATGAACTGCCTTAACATCTACTGTTAGTTTTTCCGAATCTGGGAAATAAGATAAAATCTCTTTCTCAACTTTAGTAATAAATTCCTGATAATTCATCATAGTTTTTGTTCCTCCTTAGTTTCCGACTATAAAAGTCATAAGACACCATTTATAAGAAATGGTTTTATTGTTATCTCTATACTCTATGGAGGAACAACTATTATTATTACAAAAAATGGTTCTATGCCACATAATCAAAAAATGCTTTTCTTATCCTACGACAATAGGACTGCGATATCCCAAAATCAGAAGCCATTTTCTTGTAATCAGAATCAGGACACTTCTTCATATATTCAAAGTACTCTGCCCACCTTTTGAGTCTTTCTTTTTGGTTTCTCTCAAGTCTTTCTTTTCTACGTATTGTCTTTAACTCTATTTCGAGCTCTTTTCTCCTGTCCTCTTCATCATCTGTGTAAATACACTCTAATTTTTCCGTTTCATATGGTGTCATTCCAAGGCGTTCACCAATAGTAGAATTCTTGAGCTGGTAAACTTTGTTACTTGTATAAATAATGTCATCAAGTTCTTTATCCGTAAGAGGTTCCAACAATGAATCATTTAAAGAATGACTCATATCTTTAATTTGGTCATAACTACATTTCTGATTCTTGAGATTGTTTATATAGAGCCAGAAAAAAGTATGTCTGGACCCCTTTAAATCCTTAACGTGCCAAGAAAACCATTTTTCAAGGTCTCTCTTTCGCTTAGAGCATAAGCTGTCAACTCCTGTTCTACTACCAGTTTTATAGCCATCTGTTTCTTTGCCAATAGTCTCCGAAACCTTTATGACTTCCACTGCCTTCACTGTAGGCGTTAATACTTTTTCTGGAGTTACCTTTTTATTCTTAGATTCAACATCTATTTTTGTAGCAACGTCTGCAATAGCCTTGCCATTAGTCTTAGCATTACTCATCCCAAGTGTTTCCATCATCTCGGATAAGCTATGCGTACCTGTATCATCCGTTCTTATTAGTCTACTCCTAATATTGATTTTCCTGTTTGTACTAAGTGGTACTCTCATATACCTGTTCAAGTTATGGCACACCTTATCTGCCCCGTACCTGTCTATTAGTTCCTTGGTAATAGATTTATGAACTTTCCTGATTTTGGTTGCTTCATTATAATATGAAAGCTTTTCAGTGTGTTCCAATATAAAATAAAGGTGCAGCCCTCTTCCGCTCATTGTAATGTACTTAGGCTTTAGTTCTGAATAAGTTGGATATTTTCTGGACAGGAACTGCATTATAGCTCTTTCACTCATATTGTAGACAGGTCTTTTGGAAATAATCTCATCAATATCAATGAAATACGAATTGCTTGCTATAACATTTGATTCTACAAGGGTTCCAGAATTCCTATCTCTATAAAATATATTTGGGCATAAATACATATTGTAATAGGAATCCATTGTTGCCAGTCTGTAAAGCACAAACCACAATGGAGCATTTGACTCTCGTTTTGGTTTTAATTTTCTGAGTGCAAACTGTTTTGTGAAAGTACCATTTCCATTTTGTTCGTGAAAAAATACCTGGACAACACCTATCTCGTAGAACTTTTCATTTTTCAAACCATCATCAAATCTTGGTTCCCAGATATCCGTCAAAAACTCCTGGAAATGGTTTTCCTCTTTTGTCTGCTTATACGAAGTATATATATTTTTGTATAAGCTCTCTATATCTGTAATATGCTGCTTTATTGATGCAGCAAAAGTATTATTCTTTTCCATATTCTTGTATCACTCCCTTCCTGATACAAGATATGTACTAAAATCAAAAATATAAAAATATGGTGTCGAACTAAAAACTACCTGTAAACGCAATAATTTGTTGTACAACAACCTATTGAAGAAAAACCGTAATTTTCATCAATAAACTGTAGAACAACAAATTATTGTTTATGATTTATGTAATTGGAATCAATGGCAATGTTTTGGAAATATAGCTCATCTTTTCTTTATATGAAAACTCGTTCAAGTCGGCTTTTCCATTTTTTATATCAGCCACAGATATTCCTTCCAGAGTTGAAAATCCCTTATCTTCAGCCTTTTCACAAATGACCACCACCCCATCTTTTGTAGTTCGTCCGAATGGCGGATAAATCACATTGATAATGAAATTCCACTTGTTTCCTATTATATAGAGCAGCATATCAATGAGTATTCTGTCACACTCATTAACATCACTGTTTTTCTTACAATCCCTGAATCTTTTCTTAAGTTCTTTTATCATTCCTACTACCTCACACATCAACAATAAAATCTGACTCATATAATGAAAACCATTCTGCATCTTTAAGGTCAATATGATAGCCATATGAAGAACTTTTCTTGACATTTGTATTAGTATCAAAATCTGGTGTAACAGGAATAAAGCAATACATTTGGGCAAGTACATCAACTGCAACGATATAAACGTTGTGAGTCTTACTGAATTCACGAAGATAATTAATCTTCCCTTCCCTAACATATAATGTATGATTAAGCACAAATGTATTGTTGAAAGTAGAAATCACTTCATAGTAGTAATCACTTGTATCATAGCAACTTTCCTTAAGGTCTGGAAGATATGTTGAAAATTCAGTTATAAGTTTGTCTTTATCTGTTCCATTTAGTTTTACCTTTCCAGCCCATTTTTCTAACAGCCTGCATTCTATAAGTCTGCTGCAGATAAGCTGATTAACAAGCTCTATCTCATCTCTGCCTTTGGACTGCAAACCAAAATACTTTGATTCCGATATTAAATTTCTAATGTATGAAGTAAGTCTGTTCTCCTCCAATGCTACTCTATAATCAAGTCCCAACTTTAACTCTGTATATTCATAAATATTTTCTCCAATGAAAGCCTCAATAGCTGCTTTCTTCTGTAATTCCATCACTTCCTGACGTGTCATTTATATTACCTTCCATTTCATTTTTTATAGTTTGGAAAAATATATATCTTTCCTTTAGTCCCTCTGATGATTTGTGTATTGTACAAACATCATTAAGGAGATTCCCATAAAATGCCGTTTCTTTTGACTCCAGCATTTTATTTATGAGCTGAGGTTTTATTCTCTCTATGAAATCCTCCTGGTCAGCATCGTATGTATAAATCCTAACTGTTATCTGTACATAGGGAGCTATTCTCTTAAGAAGCGTAAGTCCCATAGCCATTTTCTTATGAAGACTAAATAAATCGAAATACTCTTCATTTGTCTGTATGACAAAAAGCTCTATTTCCTTTTCAGACCTGGCTGATACGAAAACAGCATTCTGTGCGAGTCTTTGAAGGGTAACAGTCTTGGTTTCATAGTCATTGTCTGCTCCGTCATAAGACTTTAGGACCGCAAAAGAGAAATCTGTCTCCAATATCTCTTTTTCTTTTCTTATTGATGCTACTGCATAGTCAAGCTCAGCAAGCTTAACCAGTACATCACCAAGCTCCTTTTCATCACTCTTTTTCTTATAAGCATTCTTATTTATCAGGCTCCTACGTTCATTCTGCAGAACGAAAAGACACCTGTTGAAGCTGTCAAGCTTCTTCTCTTTTGCGATAAGTTCTGTGTTTCCTTTAATGCCAGTTCTGAACTTATCGGTTCCAAATCTTAATATTGTGCTCTTCCATTGCAAAAGCAGTTTAAGCTCCTGGTAACTACCTTTATCATCATCTGAAAGCATATCTTTAAGGAGATAAAAGGTATTAAAGCTTGGCTTATTTAAGGCATCACGCTTTATTATCTGCATATACTCGTGATACCCTGTCATTTTCTTTATGCTCTCAAAGCCTTTATGGATAAACAAAAGCTCTGAAAACTTTGTAGCCGTCCATACTATGTACTTATCACCTGTAATAAACAGTTCCTTTTCAACATCGGAAAAGCCAGCATCATTTAGGAACTGTAGTTTTTCCTCTGGTTGCATTATCAAGAAATCCCTGTAAACAATCTGTTTTATGAACTGCTTGCATAGGTAGTAATTTCTCTCATAAATTTCTGTACTCCAGAACTTGTTCCAAAGCTGCATAAGTCTCTTTTCAAAAATATACTCTGCAACTGCATAGGATATGCCTTTGTGTTTGATGGCTGCACTATCTCCAAACACGCTCATCTCCTGACAATTAACGTCTATTCCATCTGGTAAATACTCGGGATGCATCTTTATTTGCGTTACACCTTCCTTTGTCAGCCCAAGAAGCATACCATAAGCATTTTTTTCTTTTCTAAGGTAATCGTCAGTGATTAAGTCTTTGACTGCTCTCTCAACGCTCTGAACTTCATAGCTGAATCCAAGCATCATCTTAAGGTCAGCAATATACATCCCACCTGTAAGATAAATCGCTTTTACAATTGTTTCCTGAAGTTCAGAAAGCTTTGTATTATGCTTATGTAATACAGGAAGATTGCCAGAATGCCTAAGTGCTTCCTTTTCTGCTTCCTGCAAGTCTTGATTATTTTGAATTAAATCTTTTATATAATTTCCCATTAAATTCCTTTCCTTAGCAGAAGTACAATACCTGTTCTCCTGTCAAAATCTCATATACCTGATGCCTAAAAAGCTCTTCATTCCCATAATTCTCAGTAACAATTTCACAACCGATAGTAAATGTCTGGTCTGTAGTACCTAGAAGCCTTTCAAGTTTCTCTTCATTCTGCATCATAAAGCTGTGCTCCCTTCCATCGGATGAATCAGCAATTTCCCTTATATTTTGAAGAAGCTCTTCTGCTTCAGCCCTTGAAATTGTTATCTCAATGTCTGGTGTAAAGCTTGGGTTATCACTGTCAATAACGCCCTTTTTCATTGCTGCTACTTCAAGTTCTTTCCTTGCATCAATTCTTTGTTGATGACTGATGCTGGAATTATATCTGTTAGTGCAATCCCTATAGTTGCTATGAACCTTATTTCTGATAAGCCTTAAGCCCTGAATGTATTGTGGCGTGTGCTTATAGCTTTCCATTCTGGTTTTAATATCATTTTGTCCTGTATATCTTCCAGAAGATAACACTGATTTTGGTATGACCTTTGTTGCTGTTTTACTCATTATGGCTGAATGTTTATTGCTGCAGCCATTGTTATATTTTTTACCAGTTGTTTGCTCAGTAAGCTTTTTCAGTTTTGCTGTAGCTTTATATATTCCGCTCCCTTTAACTGTTTCCTTAATATATCCAAGATTTATCATCCGATACATAATCTCCTTATTGCCTGTGCTTAAAATATCCTGCCTGCCAACTCGCCCCTCAGATACAGCAAAAAGATTTATGATATCCCGCTGCTTTGGGTTCTTAAGGTTCAGGCTTTGTACTTTGCTTTTTGATTTTTTTCTTTTCATATATCCCTCGATAGCTACGCAAGTTATCGGCACTCAAGCCTTTGGTTTCGGTTCTGTCGCTTTTTGACAGAAATTTTCTCGAACCTGAGAGAGAAAATAGAAACTTGTCCATCGGACAACCCGAAGGGCAAAGCGAGCACATCTTAGTGTCCCCTTGGAAGACACTAAGATGTGCGAGTGCCGATAATTTGCGGACACTTTTGTTTATTTATTTTTTGTATTTATTACTTACATTTGAACTGCATAAATACCTGGACATCTATGACTTTTGTTTTCGCTCATAAAAGCAAAAATTATTAAGGTAGCTTATGTGTTTTTGCAAACTTATCTACCTTTTTAACAATGTAATTTAGGTCTGTATCAGCTCCTTCATACCAGACAAAGCGAAGCAGGTATGAACGAATGCTCTCAACATCCGAAGGCAATATGCCCTTCTCATATAGAAGACATTCAACGTAGTTCTCCAGAAAGATATATATGTTGTTCCTAAATACTTCTCCAGATAAATACCCAGTCATTGCTATTTCCAACGCTTCCCATAGTGTTGCCTGCCCCTTCCTGCAGTCTTTTAAATAGCCATCAATTTCATTTTCCAGATGCCAGGCATAACCATAAATAATTTCTCTGTTCTCACTAATAACTTCTTTTGCTGCTGATATGCAGGCTTCCTGCAATGTCCCTTTCCTGATATTCAGCATCTTTTCAAACATCTGATTCCCAATATATGAATCAGGTAGTATCGACTCATATATGTATATATATTTCTGCATATATAGACTCTCTATACTTTCTTATATATTTTGCACAAAAGAACCAGTATTTAAGCCCTATGTGCAATTGGTTAATAAGTTACA
>SVES01000034.1:0-27644 GCA_015057305.1 Pseudobutyrivibrio ruminis
TTTATGCTCTTTCTCAAAAATCTTTACAGTCACCTTGTAAATCTCACTGGTTTTCTCATTGTCAAAAGCCTTTTGTAACTTGTTATTATAGGCAGAAGTGCTGTCGCTTGAAGCAAAGGCATCATAAACCTTCTTGTAATCAGGTGCGTTAAGATTTGCTCCTTTGAGAGCAGAGCGAATCTCTGACTTCTGCTTGTCGGTAACTGTAGGCCTTGGAGCTTTCGGAGTTCTAGGTTTTGTGACAACCTTTGGCCTACTGTTTCTAGCAGCTCTAGAATGGCTGGAAGTAGTTCTTCTTGTATAAGTTCTCTTTGGCTTTTCTTCTGTAGTAGGCTCTGGTTTTTCAGTGACAACAATAGCATCCTGTCTTTTGATTGTGTATCCTTTTTCACTCCAAAAATCTACAACAGCATCAAACCCTGAATCTTTGCTTATTACAAAGATTTCATTAAAGCTTTCCTTGCCCAGTTTGTAGCCTAAATAGGTTGTAAGCTGAAAATCCAAATAATTCTTGGCAGTTTTCTCAGCCTTTAAATGCTCAATGCTAGCTTTTGAGCTAGTTATAGCTATAAGAGATTCATAAGCTACAGACTTTACCTTTGAACCATAAAAAATGATTACAGTATCAGATTCAGTAAGTGTATCAACACCTACAACACCAGCATCAGATACGTTTTCATAGTCTACTAGAAATAGTCTCTTTGCTGTTTTTTCAGTTTCAGCAGTAGAAACAGGTATATCAATAACCTTGTTATCTGTCTGTTTATTATTATCTTTATTAAAAATACCCATAAAATATTACCTCGCAGGAAATCATTATAATCCTAAAATGTGAAAAGAAATAAGCTACACTTTAGGCTGCTTGTTAATAAGATGATTTTTAGCCTCTTCAATGAAGATTTTTTCTTCTTTATGTAGATGTCTACCTTTGATATTACTAATAGCCATACAAGGGGTGAATGACTTTATTGTTAACGGATAAGAAAGCAAATTATCAGTATCATAGTTTTTATTTTCATATAAATGATAATTAAGATAGCTTTCTGGTATGATTATCGCACCAATGCCATTGATACAAGCATTATTTATTATATCCATATTTTCAGAACTCATAGAGAAAGTAGGATTTATTAAGTTTTCATTCAAAATTAGTCGCAAGTCCTCTGAGATTTGGTTGTATCTTCCTTTTAGAGCAATAAAAGGAAGCTTTTCAACAATCTTTAATTCTTTCTGAATTATTAGTTGTTCCTCTATCAAATCCCATTTGTCTGCATATATTCTATGGGCAAGATCTTCATGAAAAACTACGTAATACGGATCTGAGTCTAAAATAATGTGATTGTCAAGCTCCTTAGACAAGGGCTGCACACTAATATATAAATCAACCCCATTCATATTATGAGCGATATCAGAATGCTGACGCTTAACAATATCCAATTCTATTTCAGGATGATTCATTTGAAATTCTATTATGAAGTCTTCAATATAGCCAGGGGTATAGCAAGTTGGAATAGCAATTGTAATATGACTTCTTCTAAGCGCAGTTACTTCTCTAATATCATTTAAAGTAGAACTATAAACCGCGATAAGTTCTTTGCATCCATTGTAAAATACCTTTCCCGCAGGTGTTAGAGTGAGGGGCTTTTCTCGATAAAAAAGAGGGGTCCCAACTTCGTCCTCCATTTTCTTTAGCTGTTCGCTTAAAGATTGTTGAGAAACGAAGAGTTTTCTTGCAGCTGCGCTGATGCTACCCTCCTCAGCCATTATTAGAAAATAATTTAGATTGTTAAAATTCATATTGTCACCCCATATTTTCAATAGTAAATACGATATTAAACACCTTCCACAATAGTATATATTCTTTTTTCTGCAATATCTACAAGGTTTTACTTGTGGGAGGGTAGGTTAAATGTTGTTAGACTATGCTGTTTATGCAATGTAAAATTACATTAACGAATTCGTTATGACAAATATCAACTTATGAAAGAGGGTTTTTACAATGAATAATGGATTGAAAAAGGTTAGGCCTTTTGGATTAACGGACAATGTTGGTTATATGTTTGGAAATATAGGTGCTGATTTAGTCTTTGGCCTATGTTCCGGATTTTTAATGAAATTTTACACTGATGTCATGGCTGTTCCAGCAGCCTTTGTCGGAATTATGATGATGGTCGCAAGAGTTTTGGATGCTGTGACTGATATAGGAATGGGGCAAATATGTGACAAATCAAAAGAAAAGGAATCAGGAAAATTCAGACCTTGGATTAGAAGAATAGCTGGACCTTTGGCATTATCAAGTTTTTTGATGTATGCAGTATGGTTCCAAGATATGAGCTTGGGATTTAAGGTGGTATGGATGTTTGTAACATATATGCTTTACGGCAGTGTTTTCTATACAGCATTTATCGTTCCATACGGAAGTATGGCAACAGCAATTACTCAAGATCCTACCGAAAGAGCATCACTTGCAAATATGAGAAATATTGGTGGTACCTTGGCAATGTGTGTAATCAATGTAGCACTTCCATTAATTGTTTATTACAAAAATGATAGTGGAAACCAAGTTCTTTCTGGTACACGAATGGCAGTTGTAGCAGCAGGTATTTCGATTATTGCATTTGTTCTTTACATGGCATGTTATTACATGACAACAGAGAGAGTAAAACTTCCAAGTCAAAGTGAAAACGGTGAACAGAGTGTACTTCGAAATATCAAGGCCAGCTTAAACAATAGAGCAACACTAAGTTTAACGTTAGTTGTTATTATCTATGAAATTGGTAGACAAGGGTTAAGCGGTATGGCTGCATACTTTTATCCGAACTATCTTGGAAATGTCCAGGCGCAATCTGCTGCTGGTGTTATTGAGACAGTAGTTACACTTGTTATGACTCTTGCAGTAGTGCCAATGGTAAGAAAATTCGGTAAGAGAGCTGCATCCTCTATCGGTATGGGATTTTCTGCTGCAATGCTTATTATTTGCAATTTGACACACACACATTCTGCAATGGTGTGGCTTGTGTTTGACGCACTAATCTTTGTTGGTCTAGGCATTTGGGCAAGTGTGCAGTGGTCACTTGTTGGCGATATTGTTGATGATACAGAGGTAAGAACCGGTACAAGAGCTGATGGTGGTATATATGGAGCATTCAGTTTTTCGAGAAAACTGGGTCAGGCACTTTCGTCAGGTGTATGCGGTACATTGCTTTCTATTATAGGTTACACAACAGCTACTGCAGCTGATGAAGCAGTTGTTAATGGGATTTTTTCAGTAACCACGTTAGTGCCGGCAGTTGCATATATATGCATGATAGTTGTTCTAATGACATTGTATCCATTAAGTAAAAAACGCGTAGAAGAAAACGCAGCAATACTAGAAGAAAGACATAGTAAATAAGAGGTTGTTTTATGAAGATATTTGATATTCCTGAGTTAACTGAGGCAGAAAAGAGATTGCCAGTATCGAAATACTATACAGAATATCCATTACATTATCCAAATCCATTGTATCAACAGTTACTTGACAATGGCGAAATGGACTGGAAGGATGCAATTCCAGTAGAGAAATGGCTGGATTTGTTAACAGTAGACAGTTACTGCAAGGTTGAATATGGATATTGCATTATGCCAGATGGTACTGGTTATATCGCTAATTATTCTGTTTTACCCGGGAACATTACTCCTGAGATGCGTATGTGGTATGTAAAATGGCTCAATATCCATTCAAAAAATTTGCCCGAAAACTGTGGAAATATAAGATATAAGCTGTGGAATCAAAAGGACCATATGGATCATGGTCTTGTTAATGGCGATTTTAAGCAGGGAATTTATACGCTTGAAACATTAAGCATGGGGCGTGATGAGAAAGAAATTGCCCATGTATCAATCAGGCATAATTTCGATGTAAGAGATTATGGATTTTCAGAGGAAAAATACGAAGAACTTCAAAAGGCTGGTGTAGCGATTACTTCATGCTGGGAAAGCTTTGACTGTCCTGGGGCTCACTTGGTATTATCCGTTACAAGAAACTGTCCTTTAGGGGGTGTGGAAACCTGTTCTAGAGAATGGATTGGGTATAAAGCTGAAAATGGCAAAATTGTGAGAGATTATGATACCCCTGAGTTTATGCTCAATGCACAATATTTGAGAGATGTACAGATTCATAACACTGTAGAACAGCAACACTTAGCTACATTTCTTCCCGATCTTTATGCTGAATACAAGGATAAAGATATTGATGCAGATTAGGGGGAGAGGAATATGAAATGCTATTTATATGTAGGAAATTGGAGCTTTGAGCCCAATCCTGCCAAAGGTAAAGGAATTAGTATTTTTGAATACAATTCAAAAGATGGAAATCTAAGCATTATAGAGACAATTCGTCCTGATATAGCTGCTGGTCAGCTATATCTAGACGAAAAAAGTGAAGTGTTATATTCAAATGATGAATGCGGAGAAAGAAAAGGTGAAATCGGTGGAGGCGGTTATGTCCATGCATTTAAAATAGATAAAACCGATGGTTCTTTAAAAGAATTGAATTCTCAGGAAACATTAATACCAGAACCTTCATATCTATGTATGGATAGGGAAGGTAAGTATCTGATAGCTTGTCATTGTGCTGATCCTTTTCACGTAACAAAGATAAAGAAGAACGAGGATGGTTCATTTACAAATGAGGTGTTGTTTGACGATACAGGACTTGTAATGTTTTCTGTAGAAGATGATGGAAGTATTGGAAAAATTGTAGATGTGGCACTTACTGAAAGCTATTGTGGAAAGGGCGTAAATTCTCAAAAAAATGTTGATCCAGTTTCGAATCACATTCAATTAGTACAGGTAATATCGAGATTGCATTCAGTTGTAGCAAATCCAGCAAAAGAGATTTTTATTTCTTGTGATAAAGGGATGGATAGAATCTACTCCTATAAGATTGATTATGAGAAAAAAAGTTTAGTTCAGTTGGATTGTTGGAAAGCCCCTGAAGTAGCTTGTTTTCCAAGGTATTTGACGTTTCACCCCACAAAAAAGCTTTTTTATGCTAATAATGAAAATTACGCGCTTTTAAATAGTTTTAAATATGATGAAGCAACTGGGAAGATGGAAAGAATTGATAAGACGTATCTTTTGGAAGGAGATCCAGGGCTGGTTGAAGGCAAACCAGTAGGAGCTCAGGATATCATGATGCATCCAAATGGAAAAGTACTCTATTGTACACTATGTGGCATAAATCTCATTGTTGTATGTGAGATAGATAATGAGGGGATACCTCATGTTATCCAAAGAATTAATTCTAGAGGAAATCTGCCAAGGGGACTTGTGATTTCTCCTGATAATAAGTTTTTATACTCAGGAAACATGGTTTCTGGTGATATAACGATTTTTAAAATAGTGGATGATGGTAGGTTGGAGGATACAGGAAAAACTGTTTCAGCAATCTCACCATCTGCTCTAAAATTCTTTAGCATTAATTAATATTGTTTACGTAGGTCGGTGGGAGGAAGAAAGGAATATCTATGAGTTACAAAACTATGCAGGAACTTTGTTCTGTAGAAAAAAATATGCCACTGGCAAAATACTATTATGATTATCCAATGAAAGATTTACCGGAAGATGTAAAAAAGCAGATACTTGGCCAGCCTATGAGTCCTAAGGATGCGATTCCAGCGGAAAAATTTCTTGATTGGCTTCTGCCTATTGGAGAATATACTGAACATGAAAATGCATATTGCATGATGCCAGATGGGTCTGGTTATATTACTACTTATATGCCTATACCAGATAGTGTTGATGTCAAAAAGATGTTTTGGTATATGAATTGGCTTAATATTCATTCTAAAAGCCAGCCAGCTGGAACTGGTAATATTAGATATAAAATATGGAATCCTGCAGATCATTGGGATCACTATTTTGTAAATTGGGAAGATGCATCTGAGGGTGTACACACAACAGAAAGCCTTGATTTAGGCGAAGGTGATAGGCAG
This sequence comes from Pseudobutyrivibrio ruminis, assembly GCA_015057305.1. Classification (GTDB taxonomy): domain Bacteria; phylum Bacillota; class Clostridia; order Lachnospirales; family Lachnospiraceae; genus Pseudobutyrivibrio; species Pseudobutyrivibrio ruminis_F. The sequence goes on from SVES01000034.1 coordinate 5,979, forward strand.
TATGATACAATTAGACATAGCTTTAACCTCAGGGAATATGGGTTAACTCAAGAAAAGATTGATTCTATAAATAATAATGAGTTTGGCTATAAACTCAAAGAAACATCTGATTTTGAATCTTTTGACGAGGCTGGATTCCACTTAACACTGGGGCAAATCAGGCCACGGAAGGTTGGTGGATGGGAGCGACGTAGCGTAGAGTGGATTGGTTTTAGGCCTAAGGCTGGTAAGATTGTTAGAGAACCAAGAACCAAATGTGATGAGGCTTATTTAAGAAAGGTAGCCTATCATACTTTAATTGAATGGTATCATATGATGGATTTTATCAATGATTTATACGAAGAATATCATGATTTACCAGTTGATGCAGATTAATGATGAGTTAAGGGGTATTACATGGGAAATATAAAATGTGGCGCAGCTATTGGTGACATTACTCCACTAGAAAATGAGTTTTATGGTCTTGAAGCACTTCAGCGAAGGAAGATAGGAGGAGTTATAGACCCAATACATGTAAGGGTTATATCTGTTTACGATGGATTAGAAAGAATACTATTTATTTGTTTCGAACTGGATAAAGCTCCATATCCAGATGAGTACAAGAAAGAAATAAAGGTTCTTTTTGAAGTAAATATTGATAATATCTTTTTTCTGGCTGCCCATGTACATTCAATGCCTGTACTAGGCGATAGAACAACAGATGGACCCAATAATATTGCTGGTAAGCCAGAGGAAGTCGTTACCTGTACACATAATTATGAAAAGAGGGTACATGATATAGTTATATCCACTGTTTCTAGGGCAATAGCTACAGAGCAAGATGCTGTAGTAGGCTTTAGTGTAGGAGAAAGCTATATAAATGTAGATAGAAAATGTAATTACACATATAAGGACGAGGCTGGTAATGTCCATAATTTGTTGGCATTGGGCCAAAATAGAAATAGTGATATAAATCACGAAGTAAATATTGTCCGTTTTGATGATTTGCAGGGGCATCCGCTGGCATTTATTGTGAACTACCCTGTTCATTGCACTGTATTACATGGTAATTCTGTGATTGATGGAAAGCTTGGAATATCTGCTGATATAGCTGGTTTTGTCAGCAGCAATGTAGAAAAAAGATATAAAAATGCCGTATGTATATGGACTAGTGGAGCTGCTGGAGACATTAATCCTGCAATGATGTGTGAACTCACATATCCAAACCCTGAAAATGGTGAGCCTAAGCAGGAAATAATGGAAGGAGATACTACGTATCTGCTTAGAAACATTGGTTCGCAGCATTTAGAAGATGTAAGCAATGCTATTACCAATACGAAATGTAGTGCTACAACTTTACTAATAAAAAATGAAGTCAGATTATGCCTATCAGAAGGAAAAAGTGGTCAGTACATTGTTCAATTGCACATGATTAGGGTCAATGATAAGGCGATTTTAGGAGTCAGTGGAGAACTTTTTGGTTCATATCAAAAGGAGATCGAAAATATAATTGGTACTAACAATATAATAGTTATCAATCATGATTGTAGCTTGCAGTTTGATAGTGGCTATATTCCTGATAAGGCAACGATGTCTGAAGCAGAATGCTGGCTGCCAGGCATTGGTAATAAAAGCAATATAGTAGTATCAAATTTTTATGATAGTTTTATAAAAACTGTATCTGAAATGTATCAATCACTTTTCTCCACCGAGTAGTTATGGAGGCTATGTATGTTTGAAGTAAATGCAGATTTAAAGGAAGATTCTAGGATTGTATTAAAAATATCAATTTCTATTTTCATATGCATTCTTACGGCTACTGTTCTTAATATATTGAATTTGAAAATCTCATACCATGATATGCAACTTGATATTATTCAAAAAGCTACTGCGGCAATATCATGCTTATTGGTTACTCAAGATAATCTAGGTAGTAGTATAAAGGCAGGTAAGACGAGAATTAGGGTAACAATGATAGCTGCAATTGTAGCATTGGTAGTAATATCAGTTGATAGTTGGCTTGGTAATCAGTGGTTTTCTATTGTAAGTTTGATTGTTGGCGTGATTCTTACAATGTTATTATGTAAGCTTTTAAAAGTTCCATTTATGAGCTGTAGAATAGGAGCAATAAGCTTTGTACTAATAGCAGTAACACTACCAGGACAGAGTAGATTAATATATGCATTATTTAGGGTAATATCGACGATTTTTGGAGTTGTGGTTGTGTCGTTAGTCTCTACAGTCTATGACCACTTTTTTAATACTCAGCTTGTTAACCAATGCTGAAGATATTTATGATAAAAAAATCGCGACTAGACTATTAAAAAAAGAGGACTATAAGATAGTCGAACGCGAGAAAATACGAAGCGCTAATTGAATATCGACATTCCGCAGATTTCCCTGCTCAAATTTTGGCATTGATTGTTGCAAGAACGGGTCCATATATGCTCTAATACTTTAGCGATAGAATTCTTGATGATTAGGATGTTATACAAATAGCATTTATGTCCCCAATGAAGCATATCTGTCCGGCGATTGGGGCCGTTTATCCGTGTGGTGAAATTTTTCATGAACTTTTGGTGCCAATTTGTGAACGACACTTTTAAAATATTCAAAAACAAAACACCCACCACCCTAGAATTTACAATGCTTTGAGGGCTACCTACCCTAAAGCATTGTTTTTTTGTATGGAAACCTGAGAGAAGGAAAGTAGTTCCAGTGACAATACTTTCACGAATTTGACGTATTATTATACTGATGGAATGTGTGGTGGTTTGAATTATTTAAAGCCCTTATACCCATATAAAAAGGCTAAAAATATGATAAAATATATTCAAGAAGGAGGCGATATCTATGACTAATGCAGAAGCTTGGGATTACGCTATTGGAATGATTAAAGTTGATGGTCTAGAACCAACAGCGGCTTTTAAAGAATATATAGAAAAAGAAAAACGCGGAGAAATCACTATGGATGATGCCAAGCGTTTTTTGGATAAGAAATATAAAATGAAGGAGATTACAAATGAGTGACCCTTATCTTTACTAAAGAAAATGTTAACTTATTTTTCAAATGTTCAGGAAATCGACTGTCGCACAATTGAATGGAATCGCTTGCAGTACAATAGAAATAATGCATCATATAGACTATTAATAAATATTTGTTATTTGGTGGTAAAAGGAATGCTGCTGGCGGATACGAAAGATTTTGGCTGATATTGTAGGAACTACTCCCGAATACGTTTCAAGTCAGATTTCGAAAAAAAGTAAGGGCTGGTGCGTTGTGGATATATCTGATGATGAATTAAAAAAGGAGCCTGAGTAAGGGAGTGTAGCTTAAGCTGTCACTGCTTTATTCAGGCTTTTTTAGAAAACAGAAAGTAAAAAATGCATTAATTAATATTAAAAAGGATGAATTATGGATAATAATAAAGTAGGTAAATTAAACGCAATTATTCATGAAAAAAGTACAGCTATATCTACACAACTAGATACTGTAAAAGAAATTACTATCCCTCAAGCTTACTTTAGCGGAGCATCCCATTCGTATGCTTTGAATATATATTTTATTTCAGATATTCACATAGAAACACATATGAAGTCAAGTGGTATCGACACCTCAAATGTTAAACTTGTAATTGCTTATATTGATAAAATTGTAAAAAAACTCATTACACCAGATATAGCCGAAATAATACTAAAAAGAGGTGTTTCTGGCAATAAGCTTAGTCAGCTTATCTTTGATGATTATAGTCACGTACGTTATTTATATAGACATTTAAATAAAGATGAATTTAATGAGCTGGAAGAAAAAATTTCATATGGCACTTTTGACGAAGAAGTAGCACCAACACTTTCACATTGTGTAGTATTTGGGGGAGATATATCGTCTTCTATACAATTAACTAAGCTATTTTTTGAGCGTCTCATGTTAAGATTGAAATACCATATGTATAAAAACTGGAAAGCAGAACATGGACGCATAACAATTGAGATTGAAGGTCTTAGCGTAATAGAAGCAACTGCAAAATATGAAAAAAACTATCAAGATGCTGTCAACATGAGCAATATAGCATCTAACACGCTAAAACAACTTGAGACCACTACAGGAAAAAGTATCTATAAAACATATGCTAATAAAGACAGTGATGATGCAGAACGATTGATAAAAGCTAGAAAAGACATACCAGATTATGCCTATAATTTACTTGAAAATGTTAAGTCAAAAAATTCACGTGTTAAATACTTAAAAGAAAATCGAGACAATATAATTAAAGAATATATTGAAGGTATTCATAATAAGATTGATAAGGATATAAAAGAACTATGTCCAATATTTTATATATTGGGAAATCATGAATGTAGTGAATTTGAACTTGTCAAAGATGCTGTTGAAACCTATACCAGTGAATTAAACAAGTATGGTGTTTCTGTTCTTCAAAATGATGTGATAGAGTTTGGTAATTGTGTAGTATGTGGCGGTATTGGTTTTGCACAATATAATGATCAATTTAACGCGAATAATATTATATGCGCAAAGCAAATGCAGGGAAATCGCCAATATGAGCTTAATGAAGGAAATTTATTTGAGGAAAAATATTATTATGCCCTTCAAAAAGCAACAGACATTTCTAAACCACTAATAGTTTTTACCCATCATCCTGTTCGTGATTGGTTGGGTGGCAAAACCAACGGACGATGCTACTATTTTAATGGTCATACCCATAGAAATATTATTCAGGTATCTGAAAATGGTGTAATATATGCAGACAATCAGGTTGGATATTCTGGTGATGATTATTATTTAAAAAGATATCCGATTGGAACAATATATAATCCTTTTATTGACTACGAAGATGGGTATCATAAATTGGATAACCCACAGGTATACGCTGATTTTTACATGTATAATGGTGAGTCTATAGGCCTTGGAAAAATAAAAGCAGCTCTTGATTCAAATAATGATTTTTATATGATAAAAAGAAATGGCTTTTACGGCTTCTTTCTAATTAACAATAAGCGAACTTTGATATGTGCTGGCGGAAATACAAAAAAAATAAGCGATATACATGATATTGAATACTTTGATAATTGTTTTAATCTCATGATTTATCAATATGTTATGGCACTAAAACCCTTTAGAAAATTTCAGGAACATATATCGGCAGAAATAAAAAGTTTGGATTTGCCAACCAATTCCGCAGGAAATATACATGGTTGCATAATAGATGTAGATTTTTTTCATCATATAATGATTAATCCTTCTGGAAAAGGACAAATTACATTTTATTATTCACCAGTGTACGGCTTTATGCAGAGGTATGAATCATTTGAAAAACTTTTGGAATCAATAGAGGAAAAAAATTACCGTTTATATGCCCATAACAAAGGCTATATCGAAAATAAAAAACAGTTTTTTAATGATAATGCAAGACTTTTGCCGATGTTAACCAACGAATCATTAATTGGAGATTATAATAAAGACATTGTAATGGTTGATACTTCAGATCCAATGTATAAAGCTTCTAGAAATATGAATCAGTTACAAAGGTTATTTACTGCAAATATTCTTCGAGATTGGGACAATGGACTTATAGAAAAAATCATCGAAATAGATGATGTCGAAGAATATGTATCCGATAAGACTTTGACAAATTACCAGCTTGTGCAAAAACATTGGAAAAACCTTCTAAGAGTAGAACCTGATCAAATAACTGAAAAAATGGTTAAATGCGCAGTAAGCTGGGAGCGAAGATGTCGATTTCCATACATGGATACTGAAAAAAAGTATGGAGATTATTATGGTATTAATCCAATTGAACCAGAGGCAATCAAAGAATACATTTTGCATATTCCAAAAACTATTTTAAGAGAGACCGTATTTGACTTCAGTGCAGTATTGCGCAAAGACTTGCTTAAATATTACCCTCTTGATTGCATTAGGGATGAAGATTTATGTTCTCTGTTGTCATATTTGTCTGGTAGAGAAATAGTTGCTTTGTTAGATTCAATAAAATCAGACTGGCCAACTTCATTTGGTGAACAAGTTGCCAAAGTAATGAATCAAAAAAATAAACCTGTTTATTGTAGTAAAGAGTTGTGGCAGAAAATTCGAAAATATGACCAAGCATAGTAAATAAATACTAAAAAAGGAGAGTAGATAGGATGGAAAAAACAAAGTGCCCTGTCTGTAGTTTGACAGCGGAGATGCAACCCGATTATGATGATGATTTAGTTTTTTATACATGTCCAATATGTGGCAGGTTTCAATTAAATGGTAGGTTTAAACATAATTATGACAAACTAGGAACATATCTTATTTATCATAAATTCAGTGGTCCTAACGAATATAGATATAATACAGAAAGAACTAAAGAAGAATGCGACAAGTATAGCCAAGAATTTAAAGCAGGTAAGAACACAATGGGTTTTCCGGTACATATGAATAATGAAATAATAGATTCATGGTTCCCTAAATCTTTTTCTGAAAAAATTGATTTAATTGTACTTTTTTTAGCTAAAAGAACAATGCATTTAGGTCAAACTATCAGTATGAGTCCCAAAGAAATGCCAAGTATTCTATTCTTGGATAGATATGAAAAAGATAGTTTTACGGGAAGAAATCTTTTAAGAAATGAAGATGATTTAAATGCAGAAGTTAGCTATATGTTGGATTGCCTGAAGGAAGTTAATTATATAAAATACGAGGAAGCTATTTCAGACGAAGATGAATATACAATTACTTTAACCCCTTCCGGTTGGAATAGAGTTGATGAATTACAAAAGAATACTGCAAACGGTCGTAACGTATTAGTTGCTATGAAATTTGGTGTTGAAACTAAAAAACTACGTGAGGCAATACGAAAAGGTATTAATGAAGCAGGGTATATAGCTATTTTTATCGATGAAGTTCAACATAATGATTTTATTACTCCAGAATTGTTAAAGCACATTAAGGATAGCAAGTTTGTTGTAGTAGATTTATCCCACCAAAATAATGGCGCATATTTCGAAGAAGGGTATGCAATGGGACTTGGAAAGCCAGTTATACAACTTTGTGAGAAAGATGTTAGATTGCATTTTGATATTGCACAGAAAAACACCATCATATGGGATAGTGAAGACGAAATTCCCGAAAGACTTACAAATAGAATACTAGCTACTATAGATTAGCATGTTCATTAAACCAGTTGGTTACGTGAACACCGCGTGGCCGCATCACTTAGAAAGTGTGTATTACTGTTCATGAAATGGGCTTGAAGCAAATAAAATGAACACATAATATCAGTAAAAGTCCTATGAATTTTGCAGATTGAATTGCAAAAGTGATAGGACTTTTGTTATAATTGTTGCAAAAGAGATAGGAGTTGCAATGTCGCTATGTATAGAGAAATAATAAATGATTTGAAAAAATGGAAGGATAAGTCACGAAGGAAGCCGCTGATTCTTACTGGAGTAAGACAATGTGGAAAGACTTATATTGTGGATGAGTTTGCTCGTAGTAATTTTAAAAGTTATGTATATGTTAACTTTGAGTCTGAGGAGACTCTTTCTGCAATTTTCGATTATGACTTCGATGTTAATAGGATAATAAAGGAGTTGGAGCGTCATTTTAAGACAGAGATTATTCCTGGAAAAACTTTGGTTTTCTTTGATGAAATACAAGAGTGTACCAGAGCAATCACTTCATTAAAATACTTTTGCGAGCAAATGAGGGATTTGCATATAGTATGTGCTGGATCACTGCTGGGAGTTGCCTTGAAGAAGAAACAGATTTCTTTTCCAGTTGGTAAGGTAAACCGCCTGCAGCTTTATCCAATGAGTTTTAAAGAATTTATAATTGCAAATGATAGAGCAGACTTGATTGATACTTTTAAAGAGTGGCCAACAGATCGTGAAATACCTAAGTTATACACGGCTCCAATGGAGGAATTGCTAAAAGCCTATTATATCGTTGGGGGCATGCCAGAAGTTGTAAAGACTTGGATTGAAACCCATGATTACGAAGAGATTGAAGAGGTTCAGAAGGAAATATTAGATGATTATGCTGATGATTTTTCAAAGCATGCACCACTTACAGATGTTCCTAAAATAAGATGGATTTGGGATTCGGTTCCAGTACAACTTGCAAAAGAAAATAATAAATTTATCTTTTCGCATGTAAAAGAGGGAAAACGTTCTGCAGAATTGGAGGATGCTTTACAGTGGTTAGTGGACGCAGGATTACTTATTAAGACCGAGCTTGTAGAAAAACCAGAAATTCCTTTGGAGGGAGCAGCTGATAAAACATATTTTAAAGTATATATGTCAGATGTTGGATTACTACGTGCAAAATCTAAAGTATCCGTAAATACGATATTGGAAGAATCCGATTTATATATTAGATATAAGGGCGCGTTTGCAGAAAACTATGTTTTGAATGAATTAAAATCAATCGGAAAAGCTCCATTTTTCTGGCGTTCTGGAAATACTGCGGAGGTAGATTTCATTTATGAAGAAGAAGGAGAGATTGTACCAGTAGAGGTAAAGGCTGCAGATAATACACAAGCAAAGAGCTATAAGCAGTTTTGTAAAAAGTATCAACCAAAGAAAGGGTTAAAGCTTTCTAGAAAAAATATTGCTGAGAACCTTTGTGAGACAACTAAAACTTATAACATTCCATTGTATTTAGAATGGAATATTGATAGTTACATCAAATGACAACCAAATCTACCCTGCCAATGATATTTTATGCTAGACGAATTTAATTAATTATTGTAAAATACGTGAGGTGTATTTTCACATCACGTATTTTTTATAATGTTTTCGGATAATTTTGAGGTGCACATTGGGAAATCGATTTACAATAAATGGGCCTGATCAAGATACTATAGATGCTGCAAAGGAAGCACAAAAGAAACTAAAAGATAAAGCCGTATCCATAATGGATATATATACATTTCAGGCTAAGGTATTAAGCGGAGAGATAAGCGATGACAAGGGAATGGCAGAGCTGATTATCAATGATTCTGTTTCAAACTACCATATTCATATTGATAGGCGATGCGTTACAAAATCAGATGGAACACTTATTACCTACACAGGCATTATGAAAATGTATAGGCCCGATGAATTAAAAATAAAATATACAAAGAAGCCAAAAAAGCTGATGACTGTTGCTCAATATAAGGAAATGATGAGAGAGCGCAGAAAAAGGCAGCGTGGTCAAAGATAAAATCGACAGGAAGTTTTTAGCCTGTCGTTTTTTTATCCTAATAATATATATTGCTATTACGTGATATAAAATTCTATTAGTAAAATATTGATTTTGTTATGATATTGAGGTAAGTACTGTAACTATATAGTATTTACAAAAGTAGAAATATTTGGAGGATAAAATGGGACAGGTAAGGGATTTTAATAGCAACTGGACATATAAATTGCAGCCATGGGCGGCTACAAAGGTGGATGAAAAGTTAAAGGGAGAGAATATCAATCTGCCACATACTTGGTACAAGGATAATGATTACTATCAGGGCGAGGGAGTATATCAGAAGGTTTTTACTTATGAGCCTACTGAAGCCCACAGGGTATTTGTAAAGTTTTACGGAGTAGATAGGATTTGTAAAGTCTTTTTAAATGGGGAAGAAATTGGAAGTCACGAGGGTGGCTACACATTATTCGGGCTAGAGCTTACAGAAAAGCTTGTTTCTGGAGAAAATATACTTACTGTTTTAGTAAGCAATGCCAAGAGTGAAACAGTATCTCCACTGTCAGGGGATTTTGCCGTGTTTGGTGGAATTCATAGAAAAGTGGAACTGATTGAAACCAATAATACCTGCTTTGACCGTACTTATTTTGGCACAGATGGAATTATTTTCCAAACAAGAGTCAATGAGAAGGGAGAGGGGGAGCTTTATGCATCCGCATATGTTTTAGGAGATGATGCAGATATCGTATATACGATAAATGGCGTAGAATCTGAAAAGTGCAAGGCTGCTGGAAATAATAGCCTTCAAAAGGTATGTACAATCGAAAGTCCTGATTTGTGGAATGGAATTGATGATACCAGGCTGTATACTGCAAAGGCTCAGCTTTATGTAGCTGGTAAGCTTGTAGACACTGTAGAAAAAAATGTTGGATTTAGAAAAATTAGTGTTGATGCAAATAAGGGCTTTTTCCTAAATGATAATCATGTAAAGCTCCATGGTGTAGCCAAGCATCAGGATACTGCTGGGGTATTTTCAGCTGCGACAATGGAAAATTGGAAGCAGGATATGGAAATCATTCATGAAATAGGGGCTAACGCAGTTAGATTATCTCATTATCCACACCCAGAGGAGGTGTATGATTTATGTGACGAAATAGGCTTTGTGGTATGGGCAGAGATTCCACTATTGAAGCTCACAGAAAATGAAGCCTTATTTGAGAATGCCAAGCATCAGCTTAAAGAAATGATTCTGCAGAACATGCATCACCCAAGTATTTGTTTCTGGGGTATTCAAAACGAAATTGCTATATATGGCGAATTCCCATATATGGCAGAAAAGATGCATGTGCTAAATGACATAGTTCATGAATTGGATAGCACTAGATTTTCCACCTGCGCCAATTTAAATGTGGTTCACTCGGACAGCACTTTAAATCAGGTGACAGACACAACAGCATATAATATTTATTATGGATGGTATTATGGGCAGTTTGAGGATCATGGAAAATTCCTGGATGAATTCCATCAGGTAAATCCTGATATGCCACTTGGTATTTCTGAATATGGCGCTGATACCAATACTCAGTTCCACAGTGATGATCCTAAGGTAAATGATTATACAGAAGAATTCCAGGCTCTTTATCACGAGACAGTTTACCCTATGATGGCTGAACGAGATTTTGTCTGGGGAAGCTTTGTGTGGAATATGTTTGATTTCACCAGCCCAATAAGACAAGCTGCAAATATTAAAAACAGAAACATAAAGGGACTAGTAACCTTTGATAGAAAATACAGAAAGAATAGCTTCTATTACTATAAAGCAATGTGGTCCAAGGAGCCTTTTGTTCAAATCGCAAGCAAGAAATATGTTAACAGGGCTGATGAAAACATTTCAATTAAGGTATATTCTAATCAACCTGAAGTAACAATAATTGTTAATGGCAAAGAATATACTGGGGCTGTTAAAAATGGAAGTGCAATATTTGACAAGGTTGCACTTGTTATGGGCGAAAATAAGGTGGTTGCAAAATCTGGCAATACTACTGATGAGACGGTATTCAACCGTCAGACAGAGGCAGACCAGTCATATGTATATGTGGATCAAAACCCAGGTTTAAATGTCCGCAACTGGTTCCTTGATGAAAAGGAGGAGGCAGAGCTTTTCCCAGAAGGATTTTTATCAATTCGCAGTACCATAAACGAGCTTTTGGATTCAGATGTAGCGTTGGCGGCAATAGATAGAAGAATGCCTGATGTAGGCGAAGCCATTAGAGATATGGTTGGAACATTTACTTTAGATAAATTCTTCCAATATGCAAAGCCAGATTACACCGAAGAAGAAATAAAAGCGTTAAACGAAGAACTAACAAAAATTTCTAAATAGTGATATAATATTCTAGGGGACTGGATGACACAGTCCCCTTTTTGCTACAAGATTTTACCTAAGCAAAGCTATTTATTGTAATAGGAGGCATGGCATGACTAAAGATGTAGATAAACTCTCTTTTACCATGGAATTGATTCATGATATTTTTAATATAGATTACACTATATTTGGTTCACATAAGGACATTGAGCTCTTTTGCAAAAATCACAGGGCTACAGAGGGGCAAAGCTGGCTGGCTGAGGATGCCTTGGGGCTGATACTGGAAAAAAGTCATCATGACAATATTAATCATTTTGAAGACCTGCTTCATGTTAGGATTGTGTTGTTTTATTACGAGGATAAACCTGTGGTTTTAGGTCCATATATGGCGGAGGAAATGACTATTGGCAGAAGCATTCAGATATGCAATCAGGTGGATAAAAAGAAAATGGATGCCAAGGATTTGTTGATATACTATGGCAGATATCCTGTTATACCGGAAAGCATAATGGATAAGATTATACGAGGGATAGTTAGGCGTCTGGATTTGGAAAATTTGACGGAACATTATACTAGGTATAAAAGGGACAATAGTGAAGAAAAATATGATAATGAGCTAGTGCGTCTTAGCAATGCCAACCTGGAGACCCACTACATTACAGAGCGAGAATACATGGATGCAATCAAAAGAGGAAATACACAGGAAGTACTTCATTATCGAAAGCTTTTATCAGAAAATGCTGCTGGAATGTGGACTAGGAAATTTCGAACAGAGGAATTAAGGCTAGGTCTTGCTGTAAATCGTGCCATGAGTCGAATTGCAGCCTATGAGGCAGGGGTGCCGGCGCCTATTATACATAAAATCACTACCAAAGAATCTATGGCAATTTCTTTGGCTCAAAGCGAGAAGCAAATGATTGAGGCCTGTGAAACCATGCTAAAGGAGTTCTGTGAGATTATTAGAACAATTAAAAACAAAAAATATTCTGCAATGACTCAAAGTATTATTTATTCAATTAACCAGCAGTACATGACCGATTTATCAATAAAGGAAATTGCTAAGGAATTGAATATAACAGAAAGCTATATGATTGCTCAGTTTAAAAAGGAGATGGGGCTTACGCCTGCCGTTTATCTTAGGCAAGTAAGGTTAAAACAAGCCGCCAACCTTTTGATTTCAACAAATGATGAAATACAAAAGATTAGCGGCAGTGTTGGAATTCCAGATGCTAACTATTTTGTAAAATTATTTAAGGCTGAATTTCAAATGACACCTGGGGCATATCGTAAGAGCTACAAGATATAGCTCCTGTTGTGGCAAATTCAGCAAGCATGGCGACTAAGCTGTCCGATAAAGTAAAGTCTTCATTGGTCATTGGTCGCCAGCATTTTTTAATGGAACCAATTGTGTACCAAAGCTCAGCTGAGTGGAAGGCGCCTTTGTCATCGCCAGGCAATTGTCTGCTGAAATAGAAGTAGTAAGCTTTTCCACCATCCTTATTAATTTTGTTGGCAAAATCCTTGCTCATCTGGTGCAAGAATTCTGGCGCCATGTCCTCAGAGTTGGTACTTAGGATATATGGAACATCAGCATAGTCCTTGTCTGCAAGGGCAAGGGATGGGGCTTTGGGGATAATCATACCATCAATATGAGGACAACAATGAGCCATAAGGTCTCTATCTATCACCTTTTGAAATTCTTCTATTAATGTTTGAATTGGGATTTTTCTCCAATCATCAGGAGTATCACCAAGTTTTTCAGTAAAACGGGCAAAATAGTCGTAGCTGTCTTCTACAGGATTTACAAAGGCAAACTCTTTGCCAATTCCTCCTCCGCTAGCCATGTACACCTTGCTGATATAAGGCTTTGTTAATGGGGAAAGGCAATGCTGCTGTATGCTCATTGCACCTGCAGATTGACCAAAGAGGGTGATGTTGTCAGGGTTTCCGCCAAAGTCAGCTATATGTGTATGAACCCATTTAATTGCCTCCAATTGGTCAAACAATCCATAGTTTCCACTATGTCCAGCTTCTTCGGTAAGCTTTCTATCACATAGGAATCCAAGGACACCTAGTCTATAATTTATCGAAACAAATATTATTCCCTTTTTAGCGTAAGCACTACCATCCATATGAAGCTCGTTACCACAGCCACCAAGGAAAGCCCCGCCATGGATGTAGATTATTACAGGGGCATTCTCTACATTTTTAGGAGCATATATGTTTAAGAAAAGACAATCCTCATCATAGGTGAAATCCATACCTTTACGGAATTCCTTGTAGTAGAAAGGCTCAGGCTGTTTATTTGCCTCAGGGTCATAGGTTCTAAATTGAGGACAAGCATTGCCGAATTTAGTGGCATCATATACACCTTCCCAACTGGTAATAGGGGTAGGATACGCAAAACGCTTGGCAGTGGCATATCTGATTCCTCTAAATTGTACTGTGCCGTCATTAAGGTCAAGACCTTGGATTGCTCCAAGGCCAGTTTTTATTATTATATTGTTCATTGATTTCTCCTACTTAACATCCTGCTTTTTTGCTTCGTGAATATCGTGAAGCTTTGCATACATTTGATCAGACTTTGATTTTGTAAGAGGATAGATAAACCAAATACTTACAAGAATTACAACTGCGCCAAACAATGGCATGAGAATAACAAGCTTTCTAATATTCTCACCAAATTCTGGAACCTGCTCAGCTGCTCCTGCTACAAAACCAGCTGTTCCAATGAGAGCTGTTGAAATAGATGCAGCGGCGGCTGAACCAATTTTTCTAGAAAATGTATAGATTGAATACATTGTTCCGTCAGAACGTTCGCCAGATTTATATTCCTGATAATCAATAGATTCAGTTACAAGGGCCCATACAAGCATAGTGAAGGCTGTAAGACCAAGGTTTGCTACTGAGCTGATAAACATGAATACATAGCAGTTTGGAATTGGTACTAAGTACAGAATTATAAATGCAATAATACTGTAAAATGCAGAGTAGATGATAAGCTTTCTGTTACCAATTAGCTTTGCAAGTCTTGGTATTGCAAAGAAAGCAACAAACATCATTGGAAGGTTAATGAAGGATGAGGCTGCCATAGCCTTTGGCATATGATAGTACTCTTTGAAAAGATAATTATTCATACTCTGAGCGCTGGCAAACATACTTCCTATAGATGCAATCATAACTGCAATAAGAGCGCGGTTAGTAAAGGCTTCCTTTATAACATGACCAAGACTATATTTAGGAGCTGATTCTCCAACAAATCTGTGGTCCTGATGAATTCTTTCCTTTGTAAGTTTTAATAGGATTAAATAAAAAGCGATTGAAAGAATACCAGCAACAACTGCCATTAAGAAATATCCCTTTGCATTAGGATTTCCAGCATTGTCCCAGATTGCCAATGATACAATAGGAATAAATAGAATTCCTACTCCCATTCCACCAAAGGCTCTAGCACGAGAAAGCTTTGTTCTCTCCACTGGAGAGTCTGTTATTACAGAAGCCATAGCACCATATGGCATTGAAACACCTGTATATGCCATTCCATATAAAATGTATGAAACCGCAACCCAAGCATGCTTGATGATACTAGGGAAGGAGGTAGTATCTGCAAAGCAGAGAAGCCCTGTAAGAGCTAGTGGCACCATAAAGATTTTGATCCATGGCTTAAATTTGTCAGTGCCCTTACCAATTTTAAAACGATCTGGAAGAGAGCCAATCATTGGATCATTAATGGCATCCCAAATCTTTGCCACAAATATTAAGGTTGCCATCCAAGCAGGACTAATTCCAAGGACATAGTTACAAAATGTTACATAAAAAGCACTTATGTAGAGATTAACTAAGCTTCCAGCAAAATCACCGCTGAAATATCCAAACTGCTCTAGAAATGACAGCTTGGATTCATTTGATTTTTCATTGTTCATTACTGATTCTCCTTTTGTTTAATTTTTATTTGTGGAATCAGTATAGATTCATTCAATAAAAGAAAATAGAATGTGGTATTACCGAATATAAAAATATATTACTGAATGTAATTCAATATTTTTAAGTATCACTAATCATTTTTCTATATTCAGATGGGGTCATACCTTTTTCTTGTTTAAAAAGCCTGGTAAAGTAGGTGACATCTGGAATGCCGCAGGCGCTGGCTATTTCCTGAATAGGGGCTGTGGTACTGTTTAATAGAAAAATTGCATGATTAATACGTTTTCCATTGACATAGGCCGTAAAGGTGCCACCTGTTTCTTTCTTAAAAAGGTTGGCCAAATAAGTTTTGTTTAGATTCAAGCTTTCAGCAGTGCTTTGCAAAGTTAAATCAGTATCGTATTGATGCTGGGATATATGTATGAGGGCTCTTTGCATGGTAGGAGAAAATCCCCGAGTAGAGTTTTGCTGAACCATATTGCAGTAATTTTTCAGTATCTCTCCGTGGATAGTCACATCTTGCTCTATTGAAACCATATTTTCGATTTTTATGGCCATTTGTCGTGACATTTCATCAAGATAAATTGGATGCACATATCCATACTCGGCACCTTTTCTACAAATAGTATTAAAGGCAAGTAAATTATTTTTTTTGCTTCGAAGAGTATTAGGTGCACGGTTATCAATATTGCGAAGTGCCTGGTCAGTACTAGCTCGCATGGCAGCATTAAAGTCCCCTCTTGAAATTGCGTTGATAACCTTTTTCTCAAGATTATATCTATATTCCATGCGTTGCATTATGTCGTCATTATCTGTGGTATCAACCTCTGACTTGTATATTGTTTGAGTGTCTGGAGTTTGGCGAATATATTCTATTCTATATTGACCTACACCATAGATTTTTTCTGCAATAGTATCTATAAAATTTTCAACCAATGAGGTGTCATGTAAACAAGGAAGAGTAGCAAGATACTGGTGTACAAAACGATATAATCCTTCAGCTAGACCCAACTTTTTGCATAGCTCATTTGAACGGACAATAGAAGTGTTTTCTATTAAATATGGACCGGCAACTAATGCTTTATCACATTTGTCATATGCTAGTGGAAAGAAAATATAATGACAGTTGTATTTATCCTCGGATAGATAAATGGTTTTTTCTTTTGTAAAAGTTGGTGGAAGAAATCCGTTTTCTGAAAGTGACTTACTTATTTCTCCCATGATGGAACGCCTCAGTCCTAAGTCTAAATCATTTGGTAAAGGGGTATCCATATCTACTATATTTGTAACAAGGTTTAGTTTATGAAAAAAAGTAACTGCAAAATCTAAAATAATTTCATTCATATATAGCTCCTTATTTGCGCCCCCGTTGCATATATTACAAATTATGGTTGTATTATAACATGACTTCTTGCTGACAGAAAAATGAAATTGTCAGCAAGAATCCTGCTTTGCAGGACAAGAAAATAGATGAATCTATTTTCTTGGTATTTACGATTTCTGTTTTTCTGATGAAAAACAAAAATCTATGACTAAATTTACAAATGATAGTACTATATTACGAATATGGAAAAATATAAAAATATAGTACGTTAATTAATAAATATAGTTATTGTTTGCAAGATTTTTACATACTATTATTACAACATCAAGCGGTCATTATGGGGAATGACCTGAAGGAGGATAAAATGGAACAAAGGAATGATGGAATTAACAGAGCAAAATGGTGGCAGATTGCGGGGTTAGCTGTCAATGATGTGGGAACCAACACATACATGTGGATGATGATTTTCATATCATATTATCTTAATGGAATTGTAGGTGTGGGAGTTGTATTGGCATCATCACTTGCAACAATTATGAGACTGTGGGATGGTGTAACAGACCCAATTATTGGTGTTATCCTGGATAAAACAAACGGTAAGTTTGGTAAGAATAGACCTTTCCTTGTAATTGGACAGGCTATCATGCTTGTTATGTCGGCTTGTATGTTTTTTGTAACACCTAAGTTTCCAAAGGTGGCACAGTTTATTCTTTTTGTTATTTTCTATGCTGTATATATCATTGGTTATACATGCCAGTGTGTAGTTACAAAGAGTGCACAGACATGTCTTACAAGTGATCAGAAGCAGAGACCTACATTTGGAATTTATAGTGGTATTTTATCATCTCTATTCTTCACATTAGCTCCACTATATTCATACACATATCTTCTTGGTAAGCATGGGTATCAGTTCGATATGGGATATTTTGCTGAAATGTGGAGATTTGGAGCGATAATGTCTCTTGTTTGTACAATTATTGCTTATCTTGCTATTAGAGGTAAGGATAAGCCAGAGTTTTATGGTACAGGTAAGAATAGTGAAGAACCAATCAGATTAAAGGACTACTGGGAAGTTCTTAAACACAATAAGGCTTTACAGATGCTTGTAATTAGTGCATCTACAGATAAGCTTGGACGTCAGATGAATGGTAATGCAACAGTTGCAATTATTCTTTATGCAATTATCTGTGGAAATGCAGCAGCTGCTGGTTTAGTTGGTACATACACAATTATTCCTGGAATTATAATGTTATTCTTTGGAATTGGAATCTTTACTAGAAAGTTTGGACAGAAAAATGGATTTACATATGCAAGCTACGGCGCTGGAATTATGCTTATAGCACTTATTGCCTTATTTATTTTCGGTGATCCTACAAAGCTTTCACTACCAGGTGACGGAATATTTACAGGCTGGAATGGTTTCAGCTTATTATTTGTAATCCTTATGGTGCTGTTCTCAGGATTCCAAAATATTGCAGGAAGCTTGGTATATCCAATGACAGCAGACTGTACTGATTATGAAGTATATAGAAGTGGAAAATATGTACCAGGCTTGATTGGAACATTATTTAGCTTTATTGATAAGCTTATATCTTCACTTGCTCCACTACTTGTTGGTGTATTATGTGCACTTGTAAGCTCATCATCAGAGCTTCCAACAGCTGAAACTCCATATTCTACAGGTCTTGCTGTTGTAGGTATTATAAGCATGTTCGGAGTTTTATTGATTGGTTATATTTGCAATATTATAGCAATGCATTTCTATCCACTTGACAAGAAAATGATGGATAGTATTGCAGAAGACATTGCAAGAATAAAGAGAGAATCACAGACTCCAGTGGCAAAGTAAAGTGCAGAGAAGACACTTGAAGCACAAGAGGCTTAATTAGAAATATTGAAAGAGGTATCACATGGTTAATCTTAAAGCAAAACCATTTAATCTAAATGATGAACAGATTGAGTGGGTGGAAAATACAATAAGCTCTATGTCTGAGGATGAAAAGATAGGACAGCTATTTATCAACCTGACATTGCAAAGAGATAAAGAAAGTCTGGACAAGCTCATAAATGAATATCATATTGGTGGGGCTCGTTGGCAAGGTGGCACACTTGAGGAGGTTTATGAGCAGAATAAATATTTTCAGGAGAATAGCCGGATACCTCTACTTATTGCAGCAAACTGTGAAGCTGGTGGAAACGGCGCAGTGGCAGAGGGCACAATGATTGCTTCAGGTGCAGCTTGTGGAGCAGACAAAACAGATTCTACAGTAAGGGCTATGGCCCATGTAGGGGCAGTTGAAGCAGAGGCAATTGGCTGTAACTGGACATTTGCACCAGTTTGTGATGTGGTTTCAAACTGGAGAAATACAATAGTTAATACCAGAGCATTTGGAGACGACCCAAAGCTTGTGGCAAACCGCTCACTTGCATATATGGAAGAGATGCAAAAGCTTGGAATAGCATGTGCGGCAAAGCATTTTCCTGGAGATGGTTCAGAGGAGAGAGACCAACATCTTGTAATGGGATGCAATGACTTATCGGTTGAAGAATGGGATAAGTCATATGGATATGTGTACAAAACACTTATAGATGCGGGGCTAGAAAGTGTTATGGTAGGGCATATTTGTCAACCAGCCTATTCAAAGAAGCTTCGTCCTGGAATTAAGGATTCGGAAATAATGCCAGCAACATTGGCACCAGAACTTTTACAGGATTTGCTAAGAGGTCAGTTGGGATTTAATGGTTTGATTTTAACAGATGCAACCCATATGGCAGGACTAACTTCAGCGGCAGATCGTAAAACAGCTATGCCAGGGGTTATTGCAGCAGGCTGTGATATGATTTTGTTTTTCAATGACCCAGCAGAAGATATTCAGTATGTAAAAGAGGGAATCAAAAAGGGTATTGTTACCCAGGAAAGATTGTCTGACGCACTACATAGAATTTTGGGCTTGAAGGCAAAGCTTGGATTAAACGAGCTAAAGTTTCCAGCCAAGGAAGGTCTTACAAAGGTTGGCTGTAAAGAGCACCATGATCTTGCAAAGAAGGCAGCAGATGCAAGCATCACCCTGGTAAAGGATACCCAAAATATTTTGCCAATTAATCCAAAGGAAAAGAAAAAGCTCAGACTATATTTTATAGAAAGTGCACCAGTATCTCTTACTAATGGAATTGATAAGGCAAAGACAAGACTTATAGAGGAGCTTGAACAAGCAGGCTTTCAGGTAGATGCACCAAAGGATTACTACGAATATGAAATTGAAAATCCTAGTCCTTTTAACAAGTTTAAAATGATGGGGCATGCCAACAGGGAAGAGTTTAAAAAGAATACAGATGTTGTTTTATTTGTGGTAAATATGAAGGGCTATGCAAAGGATAACAATGTGCGTCTTTCATATTCAGTTGGTCATTCAGAGGAAATTCCATGGTTCGTCAAGGAAGTTCCAACAGTGGCTGTTTCACTGAATTATACTAACCATTTATATGATATTCCTATGATGAAAACCTTTGTTAATGCTTATGGTGACACACCAGAATATCTGCATGCTTTGGTGGAAAAATTGACAGGCGTCTCAGAGTTCAAAGGCCAGGCAAATGATTTGGTTTGGTGCGGTAGATGGGATACAAGATTATAAGGAGTAATTATGTCAGCTTTTGATACATTTGAAAAGAAGAAGGATTTTATAGTTTGCATAGATTCAGACGGCTGTGCCATGGATACCATGAATATCAAGCATATTAGATGCTTTGGACCATGCATGATAGCAGAATGGGATTTGCAGCAGTGGCAGGATGAGATATTAGATAGCTGGAACAAAGTTAATCTTTATACCATGACTCGCGGAATTAATAGATTTAAGGGACTTGCAACAGCACTTGCTGAGGTCAATGAAAAATACAAAAGGATTGATGGTGTTGAGGCACTTGTAGAATGGGTAAAGGATGCGCCAGAGCTTAGCAACAATGCTGTGGAAAAAATGATATCCGTAAATACGATATTTGAAAAAGCCCTTAATTGGAGCAAGGCAGTAAACGAATCCATTGAAAAGCTGCCACAGGAAGAAATCAAACCATTCCTTGGTGTGGAAGATGCCATGAAAAGGATTCACGAACAGTGTGATATAGCTGTAGTTTCCAGCGCAAACCCAGAGGCTGTTAAGGCTGAATGGGAGAGATTCCATTTGATGGAGCATGTTGATTTGGTATGCGCCCAGGACATGGGAACAAAGGCATTTTGTTTAGGGGAAATACTGAAAAAGGGTTATGAATTATCCCATGTGCTTATGTGTGGAGATGCAGTTGGGGATATGCAAGCCGCAGCCAGCAATGGGGTGCTATATTATCCTATTTGCGTAAATCATGAGAACGAATCCTGGGCAAACATAACAAAAGAACCATTTGAAAAATTCATAGCTGGTTCTTATGCTGGGGAGTTCCAGGATGGGGTAATAAAAGAATTCTTAGATAATTTAAAATAGCATAGATTCTTGTTTTTCTGATGAAAAACAAAAACCTATATTAAGGGACTCTTAGTATTTCGTCCCTGTATTTTTTAGGTGATTTGCCATATTCCTTTACAAAAGCACGATAGAAAACGGAGTAGTCAGAAAAACCGTAGGATTCTGCTATGGAAGTAATATCTTCACCATTCAAAATAGCGTCTTTGCACATGCTTAGGCGCTTTTTTGTTATGTATTTATGCAAGGGTATGCCATTAATCTCAGAAAAAATATGAGAAATGTGGTATTTGCTAACATGCAATTTTTCTGCTATCAAATCAAGTGAAAGAGCTTCATCTATGTGATTTTCTATGTATTGAATAATGCTTTGATACAAGGTGTCACTTTCTGCCTCCGCAGTATTAGGATTAGTATATTCATAAACCAT
>SVES01000034.1:27744-32267 GCA_015057305.1 Pseudobutyrivibrio ruminis
TGGGTATGAGCATTTACATCTGGAAGCTTACTATCACTGTAGTAGTAAATCTCAAAATCCCTGGAAATCATATATTGTCTTGTACTAAATTCAGATTTTACATTTTTTTTCATATCCGTCACCTATTGTATTTTTGGTTAGACAAGCTTTTGTAAAACTTGGCCTGCGGAAGCATGTAAGTCTGGGCTAGGCTTGTCGTCATATAATTTCAAATTACCACACGACCGCAATTTTTGCAATATACAACGCAAAGGTTACAATGGGATAAATCGGGGGTAGGGGATATGATATAATCATCAAATAGATAAGGAGATAGTGAAATGTTTGATGAGATAAAGAAGCAGTTTAAAGAGATTGGTATCATTCCAGTTGTAGTGCTTGATGATGCAAAGGACGCAAAGGCACTTGGTGATGCTTTGATGAAGGGGGGACTTCCAGCAGCAGAGGTTACATTTAGAACAGCTGCAGCAGAGGAATCCATTAGAATTATGGCAAAGGAATTTCCTGATATGTTGGTGGGAGCTGGCACAGTACTTACAACCGAGCAGGCTGATAGAGCTATGGCGGCAGGAGCAAAGTTTATTGTTGCCCCAGGCTTTAATCCAACAGTTGTAAAGCATTGCTTGGAAAAGGGATATCCTGTATGCCCAGGTGTTCAGACACCAAGTGAAATGGAGCAGGCAATGGAGCTTGGGCTTGATTTTGTTAAGTTCTTCCCAGCAGAGCCAGCAGGTGGTCTTAATATGATAAAGGCTGTTGCAGCACCATACGTTGGACTTTCATTCATGCCAACAGGTGGAATTAATAAAGATAACGTACGTGATTATCTTGCCTACAATCGCATAGTTGCATGTGGTGGTACCTGGATGGTTAAGGGCGACCTAATTACAAGCGGCAATTTTGCAAAAATCGAAGAACTCACCCGGGAAGCAGCAACCATCGTAAAAGAAATCCGCGGGTAGCATTGAATAATTAATTCTTCAAAGAATAGAAGTAGCTGGTAGGCAGCAAGCTCTTAGGTTTCTTAAGCGGAGCTTTCTATGCGAAGCGTAGAAACACTAAGGCTTGTAGCCGTAACCAGCGAGAGAAAGTGTGGAGGTTATTAGAATGGAAATGACACTTAGATGGTACGGTAAGGATTTCGACACCGTTACCCTTGAGCAAATCAGACAGATTCCTGGCGTAACAGGAGTCATCACAACTTTATATGATACAAAGCCAGGCGAGGTTTGGAGCCGCGAAAGAATCCAGGCTATGAAGGCAGAGGTAGAGGCAGCAGGTCTTAAGGTAGCTGGAATTGAAAGTGTAAATGTACATGAGGACATCAAGCTTGGAAAGCCAAGCCGTGATCAGCTGATTGATAATTACATTGAGACTTTAGAGAATCTTGGCAAGGAAGACATTCATCTAGTTTGCTACAATTTCATGCCTGTATTTGATTGGACAAGAACAGAACTTGCCAGAAAGAGAGCAGATGGCTCTACAGTGCTTGCATACACACAGGAGGCAGTAGATGCCCTTGTTCCAGAAGAAATGTTTAACTCTATTTCTGGAGATATGAACGGTTCTGTAATGCCAGGCTGGGAACCAGACAGACTTGCCCATGTTAAGGAATTGTTTGAGGAGTACAAGGGAGTCACAGATGAGGACTTGTTTGAAAACCTCAAATACTTTTTGGAGAGAATTATGCCAGTTTGTGATAAGTATGATATCAACATGGCTATTCATCCAGATGATCCAGCATGGCCAGTATTTGGCTTGCCTAGAATCATCATCAATAAGGAAAACATCCTCAGAATGACAAAGATGGTAGATAATCCTCACAATGGTGTTACTTTCTGCTCAGGTTCTTATGGAACAAATCTGGAGAACGACTTACCAGATATGATTCGTAGCTTAAAGGGACGTATTCACTTTGCACATGTTAGAAATCTCAAGTTCAATACACCTACAGATTTTGAGGAGGCTGCACATCTTTCAAGTGATGGTAGCTTCGATATGTATGAGATAGTAAAGGCCCTTTATGATATAGGATTCACAGGCCCAATTCGTCCAGATCATGGTCGTATGATTTGGGGCGAGAAGGCAATGCCAGGCTACGGTCTTTACGACAGAGCATTGGGAGCAACCTACATCAACGGCTTGTGGGAAGCAATTGAAAAGGCTAATAGATAAAGGAAAGAAGGAAAGAAAAATGGGAAATTATGAAATCGATTTAAAGGACAAGGTAGCAGTTGTAACAGGAGCAGGTGGAGTATTGTGCAGTATGTTTGCGAAGACACTTGCAGCTGCTGGAGCAAAGGTTGCACTTCTTGATTTAAATGAAGAAATGGCTAACAAGTTTGCAGAAGAAATTAATGCAGCAGGTGGAGTAGCTAAGGGATATAAGACAAACGTACTTGACAAGGAAAGCTTAAAGGCTGTTCATGAGCAGGTACTTGCAGATTTAGGACCATGCGACATTTTACTTAATGGAGCAGGCGGAAATAACAAGAGAGCAAACACAGACAAAGAATACTTCTATGCAGGCGACGAGCTTGATAATGACACAGTAAGCTTCTTCGACCTTGATCAGAGTGGAGTTGAATTTGTATTCAACTTAAACTTTATTGGTACATTGCTTCCAACACAGGTATTCGCAAAGGATATGATTGGAAAGAAGAACTGCTCAATCATCAATATTTCTTCTATGAATGCATATACACCACTTACAAAGATTCCAGCATATTCAGGTGCAAAGGCTGCAATCAGCAATTTCACTCAGTGGTTGGCTGTTCACTTCTCAAAGGAAGGAATCAGAGTAAACGCTATTGCACCAGGATTTTTTGTAACAGCTCAGAATAAGGATTTACTTTTCAACGCAGATGGAACACCAACTCCACGTACAGAGAAAATCCTTGCAGCAACTCCAATGGGACGTTTTGGCGAGGCAGAGGAGCTAAACGGAACACTTCTTTATCTATTGAATGAAAAGATGGCTAGCTTTGTTACAGGTGTTGTTATACCTATCGACGGCGGATTCTCAGCATACAGTGGGGTATAAAAATGAAAGATTTCATGGATAAGGATTTTTTACTCTCTAATGAAACAGCCAAGGCTCTTTTTGCAGAGGTAAAAGATGAACCAATTATAGATTTTCATAATCATCTTAATCCTCAGGAAATATATGAGGATAAATGCTTTGATAACATGGCAGAAGTTTGGCTTGGTGGCGACCACTATAAGTGGCGCGCCATGAGGGCAAACGGAGTATCAGAAAAGCTTATCACAGGAGACGGGGCTCCTTTTGATAAATTTGTGGCTTGGGCAGACACAGTTCAAAACCTAATTGGTAATCCACTTTACCACTGGACTCACTTGGAGCTTCAAAGGTATTTCGGGATAACCAAACCTCTATCACCCGAATCAGCAAAAGAGATTTGGGATGAATGTAATTCCAAATTAAAGCAAAAAGACTATTCTGTTAGAAATCTCCTAAAGATGCAGAATGTGTCTGTCCTATGTACCACTGACGACCCTGCAGATAGTCTGGAATGGCACAAGAAAATCCGTGAGGATGGATTTGAAATAAAGGTGTTGCCAAGCTTTAGACCAGAAAAGGCTATCGGTATTGAAAAGGATGAATATAAGGATTATATTGAAAGGCTTGCAGATGCTTCAGGAATTGATATAGTAGATGTAGATTCATTACTTGTAGCACTTGAAAAGCGTTTAAAATTCTTTATAGAGAATGGTTGCAAGGTATCTGATCATAGCTTGGAGAGTACATTCTTTGTTGATACTACCCATGATGAGGTAAATGAGTTATTTAAAAAGAAGCTTTCAGGTGCAGCATTAGATGAAATAGAGGCTGGAAAGTTTAGAGGCTACATGTTAACCCAGCTTGGCAGACAATATTATAAAAATGGCATTGTTATGCAGCTACACATTGGAGCCATCAGAAATAATTCTACACGCTTCCACAAGCTAATTGGTGTAGATGCAGGCTTTGATTCATTGAATGATTTTAATTATGCACCACAGCTTTCGGCGTTGCTTAACGCCATGGATATTTATGGCGAATTGCCAAAGACTATTCTTTATTGCTTGAATCCTAAGGATACTGAGATGCTTGCAGCTATGGCAGGAAACTTCTGCAGTAATGAAGAAGGCGTTAAGGGTAAGGTTCAGCTTGGAGCAGCATGGTGGTTCTGCGACCACAAAAATGGAATGGAGCGTCAAATTGAGGCAATGTCAGATGTAGGCTTAATTTCCACATCAGTAGGAATGCTCACTGACTCTCGAAGCTTTTTATCATTCCCTCGTCACGAGCTATACCGTCGTATCCTGTGCAATAAAATAGGCACTTGGGTTGAAAATGGCGAGTATCCTAAGGATATGGAATACCTAAAGGTTCTCGTAAAGCGTATTTGCGGAACCAATGCAGCGGAGTATTTTAGGTTTTAATACAGAATACTTTAACTGGCTTTGCCAGGTTTGATAGGTTGAATATATAAGATAGTAATATAGTTTTGATGAGCTGG
>SVES01000034.1:32367-33445 GCA_015057305.1 Pseudobutyrivibrio ruminis
AAGGAAGATTGTAAGTATGATGCAGTTTCACTTGGAGAGGTAATGCTTAGATTTGATCCAGGTGAGGGAAGAATTAGAACAGCCAGAGAGTTTAAGGTATGGGAAGGCGGCGGAGAATATAATGTAATCCGTGGACTTCGCAGATGCTTTGGAATGGATACAGCTGTTATCACTTCATTTGCAGATAATGAAGTAGGACATCTTGTGGAGGATTTTATCCTACAGGGTGGAGTTGATACAAGACTCATCAACTGGAAAAAAACTGATGGAATTGGTAGAGAGTGCAGAAATGGACTTAACTTTGTAGAGAGAGGCTTTGGTATTAGAGGTGCTCTTAGCTGCTCTGATCGTGCTAATACTGCCATTTCGCAGGCAACACCAGCTGATTTCGATTTTGATTACATCTTTGGTGAGCTTGGAGTTAGATGGTTCCACACAGGCGGTATTTATGCAGCATTGTCTGAACAGTCTGCTGAAACAGTTGTAGAGGCAATTAAGACTGCTAAAAAGTATGGCACTGTTGTCTCTTACGATTTAAACTATCGCGCATCAATGTGGTCTGCAATCGGTGGACAGGCAAAGGCTCAGGAAGTAAATAAAGAGATTGCTAAGTATGTAGATGTCATGATTGGTAATGAGGAAGATTTTACAGCTTGCCTTGGTTTTGAAATCGAAGGTAATGATGCAAATCTTAAGGAGCTCAATATCGATGGCTATAAGAAGATGATTGATAATGCAGCAAAGGTTTACCCAAACTTCAAGGTTGTTGCTACTACACTTCGTACTGTTAAGACAGCTACTGTAAATGATTGGTCTGCACTATGCTGGGCTGATGGTCAGATTCATAAGGCAAAAGATTATAAGGGACTTGAGATTTTAGATAGAGTTGGTGGCGGCGATTCATTTGCATCAGGTCTTGTATATGGTCTTATGACTACTGGCGACGCAGCAAAGGCTGTTGAATATGGAACAGCCCATGGTGCACTTGCAATGACTACACCTGGTGATACTACTATGGCAACATGCGCAGAAGTTGAGGCAATTATGGGTGGCGCAGGTGCTAGAGTTAAGAGATAAT
>SVES01000034.1:33545-34897 GCA_015057305.1 Pseudobutyrivibrio ruminis
AAATTTCATAAGACACTGTTTTCACCATTCGCTAGGGCTTGTAAGGACTATCAGTTAATTAAAGAGGGGGATCATATCTGCGTTTGTATTTCTGGTGGAAAAGATTCCATGCTTATGGCAAAGCTTTTCCAGGAAATAAAGCGTCACCGTAAAATGAATTTTGAGCTTACATTTTTGGTAATGGACCCTGGCTACAGTG
Organism: Pseudobutyrivibrio ruminis; assembly: GCA_015057305.1. GTDB lineage: Bacteria > Bacillota > Clostridia > Lachnospirales > Lachnospiraceae > Pseudobutyrivibrio > Pseudobutyrivibrio ruminis_F. The sequence continues at coordinate 33,745 of SVES01000034.1, forward strand.
ATGTGAACAGACGCCTTATCGAAAGCAATGCAAAGCTAATGGGAATACCAATTGTGGTTTACGAAAGTGATATATTTGATGCAGTAGATACTGTGGATAAAAATCCATGTTATCTTTGTGCTAGAATGCGGCGTGGGCATTTGTATTCAAAGGCTAAGGAACTTGGTTGCAATAAGATAGCCCTTGGACATCATTATGATGATGTTATTGAAACCATTTTAATGGGAATGCTTTATGGAGCGCAGGTTCAGACTATGATGCCAAAATTACACTCCACAAATTTCCCAGGCATGGAACTGATTCGTCCCCTTTACTATGTTCGTCAGGATGACATAATTGCATGGCAACGCTACAATGGATTGCGCTTTCTTCAATGTGCATGTCATTTCACCGAGACCTGTGACAGCTGTTCGGTAGACGGCACAAGTAATTCCAAGCGCTTAGAGACTCGCAATTTAATTGCCCAGCTGAAGAAGACTAATCCATATGTGGAATCAAATATATTTAAGAGTGTGGAGAACGTAAATCTTGCCACAGTGATAGCATATAAGCAGGATGGAGTGCGACATCACTTTTTAGATACATATGATGAGGTGTGATATAAGCTAAGGCGCAAATCTAGGAGAAATAGTTAGATATGACAGAAATAGAGATTAAAGAAATTAGAGAAGCTATAAGTGCTGCAGATGATGCCCTTACATATCTTAGGTCTGCAAGACGGTATCTTGATAGTGCAGGCAATTGGGGGTTGTTAGATATGTTTGGTGGCGGATTGATTTCTGGCTTGATGAAGCATAGCAAAATGGGCGATGCTGAAAGAGAAATTAATAATGCCAGATATGCTCTGCAAAGATTTAGCAAGGAGCTTAGGGATGTAAGTGGCTATAGCTCTATACACATCAATGACTTTTTGACTTTTGCAGATTTTTTCTTTGACGGGTTTGTGGCTGATATTTTAGTTCAATCAAAAATCGGCGAGGGAAAAAGACAATGCGATGATGCTATAAGACAGGTAGAATCAATTAAGCTAGAACTAGAAAACAGATTGAGAGGATAGCTAGATGTATTATGTTGAAGATGGCACAGAATTAGCAGGCTTTTATGAATGCTCAGAGTGTGCTAATAGATTTTTATCTGTTCAGGTAGGCCCAAG
>SVES01000035.1 GCA_015057305.1 Pseudobutyrivibrio ruminis
CCACTACATGTTGTGGCCAAACCTTCTTATTCGCCCTCTGAACCACAATACGTCATCAGAATTGCTGCCTCAACGTGGCTTGAGAGGACTGAACGAATGTCTTTCGAACCGTCAGTAAGTGGAAACATATCCACGACATCTTTAGCACTATCGGTAGGTGGGAACATATCGACATATATAATTATAACGCCAACTACTAGATTTGTAATTGGCGTTATAATTATTATGACTTTAGTTTTGCTTTTAACTCTTTTATTTTTGTTTCTATTGTTGATATTACTTTTTTAAATTCCTCATCACTCTTACCTGTAGGATCATCCAACCCCCAATCTTCCCTGTGTTTACATGGAAGGTAAGGGCATTCCACATTACACCCCATTGTAATAACAATATCTACTGGAGGTATTTCATCAAGCAACTTTGAATGTTGAGTTTTCTCCATATCTATATCATAAAGCTCTTTCATTAGGCGCACAGCATCCTGGTTAATTTGAGGTTTTGTTTCTGTACTAGCAGAGTAGCTTTCAAATATATCTCCTGCAAAGTGCTTACCAAGTGCCTCGGCTATTTGGCTTCGACATGAATTATGAACACATATAAATGCGACCTTTAGTTTATTACTCATTAAGCATTACCTCCTTTCTAGCTTTTTTCTGGAAACCAGTGCCTTGTATTATTCGCTATCTTTACTAATATCAACATAACAGGCACTTCTGTTAGAACCCCTACAATGGTAGCAAGTGCAGCTGGGCTTTGTGTTCCAAACAATGCAATCGCAACGGCAACTGCCAGTTCAAAAAAGTTAGAGGCACCAATCATACCAGCAGGCGCTGCTATCTCATGAGGTAGTTTTATAACCTTGCTTGCTAGATATGCAATGAAAAAGATTAGGAAAGTCTGAATAATTAATGGTATAGCAATTAAAACAATATGAAGTGGATTATTCAGAATTACATCGCCCTGGAATGAAAAGATTATTATTAATGTTAGCAATAGACCTATGGTAGTGATATTCCCAAACTTCGGTATAAAACTCTTTTCAAAGTAATCGAGTCCTCGCTTTTTTGTGATGTAATTACGGGTAATTATACCACCAGTCAGCGGGATAACAACAAACAATACTACAGATAAAACAAGAGTGTCCCAGGGTATGGTTACACCGCCCACACCTAGAAGAAACGCAACTATGGGCGTGAAAGCTATGAGAATTATAAGATCATTTGTTGCCACTTGCACGACGGTATAAGCCGCGTTGCCTTTGGTCAAATAACTCCATACAAATACCATCGCTGTACACGGTGCAGCTCCAAGAAGTATTGCTCCCGCAAGATAGTCTTGTGCCAATTCTGCCGGAATTAGAGATTTAAAAATTACAAAGAAAAACAGCCATGCAATGCCGAACATAGTAAATGGCTTTATCAACCAGTTGGTTATCCATGTAACAAAAAGTCCCTTGGGATTTTTGCCTACATTTCTTATGCTTTGAAAATCTACTTTTAACATCATTGGATATATCATAAGCCAGATTAAAATAGCCATAGGTATTGAAACATTTGCATATTCAAAACGCCCTAAAAACGCTGGGATTCCGGGTAAAAACTTTCCAATCAATACCCCTGCAAACATACATAAAATAACCCATACGGTTAAGTACTTTTCAAAAAATCCAATTCCACTATTTTGTTCCTTACTCATGTTAAATCAATCCTCCTTTCTTTCCAAGCTATCAAAAAATGTAATTAAGTTTTGTGGGATTTCATATTTCTCATTTGATAAAGGGATTGAACCATGGCCACTATAAACTTCTTTCAAAATTGCGTTGATAATCATGGATTTTGGAGGTTCCGTATACTCTATACCATCCTGCACCCAAACCCTGCAATCCACAGAGTCACCACACAGATCCCCACATTCCTTACAGGAAGATTCCTTAACCTCAAGAGCAATATCCCTGGCATTTACACGAATTGTTGGAGAACTTAAAAAATGGTTTTTAATGGCTAACTCCCTCGAATTTATATTAATCTTATTAACTACTATCTCAAATCCTGCCTCACTTAATACTGTAGATACTTCATTGACTGCATCATAGAGGTTAGTTTCAGTTCCTTGACACCTCTTACATACACTTAGGTCGAGATAAAGAAAATCAATTATAATCTGCCTTTTTTCCTGTTCTTGTCCGCAGCAACCACTGCCACAAGAGCAACAGCCAGTATCACTTTTATTCATCACTTTTACTACCTCCAGAGCAGTTCACTATACTTTCAATTGATGCATCCTGGAACCAAGGGATTCCAACAAAGTTATCAGAACTTATTTCCTTAACTTTTTCTAGCCATTGCTTTTCAGCATCAACGCGAGCTATTAACATACTATTTTTAGTATTCGTTAAAGAAAGGCACTGATTAACCACCCACCATTTATTATTAATTCCCGCTCTGTTTAGGTCATCACTCAGTCTCTGAGCTTCAAATACTGGTGTTGCTTCAGGCAATGTTACAATTATAACCTCTGTCTGTTTCTCATCCCGAAGTCTTGGAAGTAATCTTTGAACAGATACCGGTGTTTCACCTTTGGTTCTCTGCACTTCTCTATGGTAGCTCTGTGTAGAGTCAAGCAAAAGAAGCGTATGACCCGTTGGTGCAGTATCAATAATTACAACTTCATTTTCAGCCTTGTCAACAATCTCAGCAAAAGCTCTAAATACTGCAATTTCCTGTGTGCATGGAGAGCGTAAATCCTCTTCAACATAAGCAATATCATCTTCGCTCATTGTTTCACGAGCCTTACTTAATACCTCATTTTGATATCGCAATAATTCCTTCTTTTCATCAATTTTGCTTAGTTTTATATTTTCAGTATCTTCAACCACATATTTGAGATGATCAGCTGGATCTGTAGATGTTAAATGTACCTTAACACCCTTTCTAGCAAGAGCCACAGCAATGGTTGCAGCAATAGTTGTTTTTCCAACACCGCCCTTACCCATTGTAAATATCACTTTTTTACCTGCCCTATAAATATCTTCAATCAGAACATCTAGATGTCTTAAATTTAAGGATTTGCTATAAATATTATTTTTTGCGTAATCGTCACTGTATAAAAATGTTCTTATATTATCAATACCTACAACGTTATAGGAACGAAGTGGTATAGTGAAAATTTTAAACTTTTTTAAACCCTGTGGCATATTTTCCAAAGCCTTTTGCTGCTTATCTAACATTTTAATCGAAACATCGTCAGTTGCTTCACTCAGTATACCATTGATAACTAAAACCTGATTGTTTATCCCTAGCTCACTAAGCTCATTGCTTGAACGTTCAGCTTCAATCAAAGGAGTTTCCTCCGGCCTTGATACCAATATCAAAGTTGTTTTATCTTTATCTGCAAGGTTTTCAACCGCATTCTTATACATATCCTTTTTATCTTGAAGTCCAGCGAGCTGACCTAAACATGACGCCCCATGTGTACTTTCACTGATAAAATTACTCCAGGCTGATGGTAATTGCAGCATACGAAGTGTGTGCCCTGTCGGAGCAGTATCAAAAATAATATAATCGTATTTATTCTCTGTGGATTTATCAGTGATGAAGTTCGAAAACTGGTCAAAAGCGGCAATTTCAACTGTACATGAACCTGAGAGTTGTTCCTCCATATTTACAATTACACTATCCGGCAACTTCCCCCTATATGGAGCAATAACCGATTCCCTATACTCTCTGGCAGCTTCCTCTGGGTTAAGATTCGCCACAACTAAACCCGGCACTCCATCAATCGGCACACCTTTGCCATCAAGCTCAGTATTAAAAACATCCTGCAAATTGGATGCAGGATCAGTGCTTATAAGGAGAACACTTTTTCCATTATCAGCTAAATTTACTGCCACAGCACAAGCGGTTGAGGTTTTACCTACACCACCCTTTCCTGTGAAAAACATATACTTAGTCAGATTTATCCCATCTAAACTAAATGGCTCATAATTATTCTTTAACATCTTAACAGCACCCCTTTGGTCCGCAGCAGCCGCTCTTCTTTTGAGGTTTTGTGCTTATTTCCACCCCTAACCATTCTGAAAACTCTTCGTTTGTTGGGTAGCTTTTGGTTTTTACAATTTCACCATCTGCCAGTGTTACAGGAAGAATATCTGCTCCTTCCTTTTGTAGAATTTCACTTATAACTTTATTGGAGATAAAATCCTGAGGTTCACTTGACAAACCATACCTTTTTATAATAATCCCTTTTTCTTTAAGCGAATTAATAACAGTTGCTACTCTTAACAGCTCTGGGTCAATAGATGGTCCACAAACTCCTGTCGAGCAACACATTGCTGGGTCAAAAATCTCAATATTTTTCATTACTAAATCCTCCTTAACAACATTGATTATCAGATTTTTTATTTTTGCTCTTTTTACAAATACAATCTTCTTTATCGTTTGTTATGCATGTAAAGAAAGCTATAACCTCATCCGTTTTTTCCTTGTTTAATGTATATCTCATCCAAGCCCCATCACGTACTGCATTTACAAGACCGCTTTCAGATAATATCTTCATATGATAACTAAGAGTGGATTGAGAAATACTGAATTCTTCTAATATATCGCATGCGCACATTTCTCCACACGATAGCATATCTATAATCTTTAACCGTGTTTCATCTGACATAGCCTTAATTGCAGGAACATAATCTGCATATGAATGTTTCATAAAATTACCTCCTATATATTCATATGTATCAATGACATCGAATATTCTCGATATCTTATAACAAGAATATCAGGCATATCGATAGTTGTCAATATGGTTTTATAATAAGTTAACCGGATTAACCCCTTTATTTTGGACAATATCTAATTAATTCTTATTTTTTCTTATAATTACACCCTCACCTCAATATTAGTTAGCTGTTCTCCAGAATAAAGGTGGTAAAATTCATTGGGAGTCATATATCTTAAACTTGAGTGTAATCTTCTGTTATTATAAAAATTTATAAAATCGTTTACTGTTTTATATGCCTCCGTATAGCTTTGAAATTCATTACTTTTAAAACATTCATCTTCAAGTATTCTGTGGAAAGATTCCACATGTGCATTTTTATTTGGAGTTTTTACTGGTATTCTTTCATGATGTAATTTAAATTCTTCACAGCATTCTTTAAATTTATAGCTTACAAATTGTGGACCATTATCGGTTCTTATAACAGGTCTTGTAGCACCTTCTGCAAATAGCTCCCTTTTAATTAGGCTTTTACTTAATAATGCGGTAGCATCCTTGGCTTCACAATGAAAACCTATATGATAATCTACAATGTTTCTATCGAAGATATCTATAATATTCAGCATATAGAAAAATTTATCTTCTCCTTCAATGTACCCATATTTGATATCCATTTCCCACAATTGGTTTGAACCTGTTATAATTCTGTTAGCAGCAATGTTCCGCTTAACTTTAGGTTTTATAACCCTTTGATTCTTTAGGATATCCAGTTCTTTGCATAGCCTATATACTTTTTTATGATTTATAATAAGTCCATATTCGCGTTTTAGATAATGCATTATTTTCCTATAACCATAATTTATAGCATCACCTTCTATAGCTTGTAAAATATATTCCTTAATTTCATCATCACAGATTTTCTTACCTTTTTCAGTTAATGAATATCCCTTTGGTTTGCCGCCTAACGGCCTATATTTTTCTTTCCCATCTACACTTAAATTATAGTAATATGTAGATCTTGATAAACCAACTATTTTTAAAACAAAAACTGCATTATAACCTTGCTCTATATATTTTTTAGCTACTGCTACTTTATCTTTAATTGAGGGTTCGCTTTTTTTATTAAGTCTTTAAGAATTGCTATTTCTAAATCTTTTTCTCCTAATATCTTTTTTAAAGTATCATTTTCTTTTGTTATTTCTGTTATTTCTTTTTCAAAGTTATTTTTTCCCTCAATTAAAGCCTTTCTACCTGGCTTCACCTTAATTTCATCTTTTTGTTTAGAATTTTTGATCCATGTAAATATAGTGGATTTTGAAATTCCATGTTTTCTTGAAACTAATGAAACATTTCCAACTTCCTTTACCTCGTTTATTATTGATTCTTTTAATTCTTTTGCATAACTTCTGCCTCTCATAAGTTACCTCCAATCACTTTTTATATTATATATAATTTATAAGCAATTGTCCAAGTATGCTTAGGGGCTTAAGAGATTTAATACCATTTATAGTATTGCCAAAAATATTCTAGTATCCTGTAATAGTATAAACTGGATATTCATCTATCTTTTCAAAGCCCAATTTATGTGCAACCCTTTGAGATGGCAAATTATCAGTTGTAGTCTCCCACAAAGGCAATAAACCTTTTTTAGTTCACTACATATTAATTTATAAGAAACGAATGTTCCGTATCCATTGTTTCTTTCCCCTTTATCAAAAGTATCAAGATCAATAAAATAATAATTATTATAAATAAATCCATTGTTTAAACATTGAGATATTATATTCCCTTTTTTCTTTAATGTCATACCACAGACTTTCATTTTAGTTTTGTCATATTCAACATAACTTTCATACTTTTCAGGAATAATAGGAAAAGTATTTTCACAGATTTCTATATCTTTTGGAACCTTTAAATGTGAAGTAAATGCTATAAATTTCTCTTTATTCAAAACAAATGTATTTTCATAATACTTACCAAGTTGATAATCATTTAAGGCCTCATTTAACATACTATCCCATTCAGTATTATTATCTGCATAAACCTCAAAGCGTTTCTCTCCGATTGTCTTCATCAAAGGAAGAATTCTATTGTTAAAGACATCCTTGATAAAATCCTTATGTTTTAGTGATTGTTCCTTGCATGAAATATACGACCATCTGGAAATAGCCCAAACTAGAACAATTTCAGGTTTATCATTATTGTCTACAAATACCTTTCCAGGAAAATTTCTATTTAAAACTGCAAGAGCTGGTATTTGATATTTATTTTCATTAAAAAAATTTTCTATGCCTTTAAATTCATTATGTCCTATTTCAACAAACATACCTTTCAACCCTCATTTCCTTTTAGACTCACATTAAAATTACACCATGCAAACTATAAAATCACCCCAATATTTTTTGTTGCAAAACTATATGTTTTAGTAATGGCAGTCTTTAGCCATAATTCTACAAGTTCTTATATCAAATTAGAGCAATTCTCTATGTTCTCCTAATTCTTCTTCTATTATTCCTGTATTTCAAATAGCCTATTAAACCTTAGGTCTAAATTCTTTGATAGACATCAAAAAATGGTATATTGTAAAATTAACATTGTATTCTAAGGACTATAATACAGCAATCCTTGGGGTTAAAATTGTAGATATATCATTGCTACTTTAGCTGAAATGTTTTATCCTCCATTTGATTGCTATGTTAATCTTGCCATCAGTTATACTAGCAGAAATGTCATGCCCCATTTGTTCAACTAATTCTCTAGTTATAGCTAAGCCTAGCCCAGTACTCTTGTCGCTTCTTGTAGTATCTGCTGTAAAAAAACGGTCAAATATATGATTAATATTTTCTTCTTTCAAATTTGGAGCATCATTTGTAAAAGTAGTTATAATATAATCTTTATATTCTTCTAGAGATATGGACACAAACTTATTTCCGTATTTTAAAGCATTTTCTATTAAATTTGAAAAAATCCTTCTTACTGCATTTTCATCAGCAATAATTAATAATGTATTCTCTTCAATATCAATGACAGGTTCCATATTTCTAGCTATAAAATCCATATAATATAATGCTATTGAATCATAGATTATATTGCTTAACTTTATAGATTTTAAATCAAATTTGTACTCACCTGCTTCAAGTCTAGATAAATCATAAAAACTCGATATTAAAGTCTGTAAAGATTCCGCTCTTCTTCTAACTATATCCAAGTATCCCCTTCTCTCGTTATAGGTTAAATTGTCGTCGTCCATAAGTTGAATATATCCAAGTATAGATGTAAGGGGTGTGCGCAAATCATGGGACATGTTTGCAATAGCACGCCTAAGCTCTAACTCCATATTATTATGTTGAATTTCTGATTTTTGTTTTTCTTCTAAAGTTTTATTTATCTCTATGGCTAGGTTTCTTAAATTTCTATTAGAAAACATCATCAATATTTTTGAATTGGTTTTAGTTTTGTTAATTTCATTTAGTTGACTAGCTATATTTTTAATCTCTTTACAGTGTAAAATATAAAGGGTGATAAATACGCCCAAAATTATAATAGTAAAAATCATAATTAATAATTGCATAATTACCACCCTTTTTCCTTTATTTTACTTCCATCTTGCTAAAATATAAAATACTTAAAATTGTAAACAATATTGTATATACTATACCCACAATAGCTGCAAAAATCAAAGTATCTTTTCCTACCACATCATAACGCAAATTCATTAAATTTGTTGTAATTAAAATCTTATGGATGTACATAAACTTTTCTGATATAAGATTAGAAAGCATTTGTAACACCAATCCTGATACAGTAAATAAGCCAGCGTATATAAGTGCAAATATGGTGTTGTTTTTTATAGCAAGGCTAAGCAAAGTTCCTATTGATATACCAGCTATCCATAAAGGTACTGCAGCTAGTAATCTTAGGGAAAAATCTTTAAGAATACTTATTGAAAAATCTTCACCTAATCCAAATAATATTGTGCTACTACCTAAGAATACTGTTAGTATTATTAAAGCTGCAATGGCAGATAGAATGGTTGTAGCAATTATTTTGGATAGAATAATCTTATTTCTGGCAACCCCAAAGGATACAATATTTTTCAGTGTTAAGTTTTTATTTTCTTCACTTGTTATCATGTCTACCATCATTATAACAAGAAATATGGGTACATTTATAACTTGAATGCCCATAGTCATTACTCCAACTAAACTCATGTGATCAGAAACTGCTGTTATCTTAATTATAATATTTAATAATAATCCTGCAATAGATATGAGTATGACAAAATTCCAATAATACAGTCTGTTGAAGTTTCGATAAAGTTCAGCCTTAATATAATTAATCATCATGATCCCCTCCAATTAAATCAATAAAATAATTTTCTAAATTTATTCCTGTTTGATTGATGGAGGAGACCATTACACCGTTATTTATAAGGGTTTTAGTTACCATTTCTGGAGCATCAACATATTCATATAGTCTAATTTCATTATCGTTTAATACCTCATATTTATTTGTATTTAACCTTTTTTCAATTATAACAGTAGACTTTGCAGTATCACTTACCTTAAGCGATAGGAAACGTCTGCATTTTTCATTTAATTCTTTTGATGAAATTTGTTCTAATATCTTACCATTATGGATAAACCCATAAGTTATTGCTATTTGAGAAAGCTCCCCCAATATATGGCTTGATATAATAATGGTAATATTTCTCTCCCTATTAAGCTTTAGTATCAGTTCTCTAAACTCTACAATGCCCGTAGGATCTAATCCATTAATTGGTTCATCTAGTATAAGAAAATCTGGGCTACCCATTATGGCAAAGGCTAAACCTAAACGCTGTTTCATGCCAAGGGAAAAATCTTTAAATTTTTTCCTCCCAGTATCCTGAAGACCAACAATTTTGAGAACATCTTTAACAACCTTTTTATCTACAATTCCTTTTTGTATTCTGTAATACTCTAAATTTTCAGATGCAGACAAATAGGGAAAAAAAACTTGGAGTTTCAATTATACAGCCTGTTCTCATTCTTGATTTATTTAGTCCATAAGTGGAGGTTTCCCCAAATAGTTCTATTTCTCCACTTGTTGGTATTGTAAGTCCACTAATCATTCTAAGCAAAGTCGTTTTTCCTGCGCCATTTTTACCAATAAGTCCATATATATCTCCTTGTTTTACTTCGATATTTGCATTATTAACTGCTAAATGGCTTTTATACTTTTTAGTTAAATTATTTGTTTTGAGTACTATATCTGCCACTTAAGTTTACCTCCTTCATCTTGTTGATTCTATTCTAAAATAAAATCTACAAGATAATATAAAGAAAAACTTAAGAAAGTCTTAAGTTTATTCACTGATTTTAAATCCTATTCCCCATACTGTACGTATATACTCCGTATCTGGATCTACTTTAGCTAATTTGGAGCGGAGATTACTTATATGCACATTAACTGTATTATCATCCCCTAAGAATTCATCGTTCCAAATTTTTTCGTATAAATTTGCCTTTGTAAAAACTTTGTTTGGATATAACATCAAAAGCTCTAATATTGCAAATTCCCTCGCTGTAAGAAAAATAGCTTGATCTTTAATCTTAACTTCTATGGTATCTCTATTTAAAGTCAAATCTTTATATTTTAATATATTTTGTCTATCCTTTTTATTAGAAAATATCATATAGCGTCTTAACTGGGCTTCTACTCTTGCTAAAACTTCATTTACATCAAAGGGTTTGACGATAAAATCATCCGCCCCAAGTTTTAATACTTCTATTTTTGTATCCTGTTCTATTTTTGCAGAAATAACTATAATAGGCATGTTTTTAATTTTCCTTATTTGTGAAATAATTTCCTGGCCTACAATTCCTGGTAGCATTAAGTCTAATAATACAAGTTGAAAATCATAGTGTTCAAGACATAGCATGGCTTCAGTTCCTGAATAAGCAGGTTTTACATTATATCCTTGTTTCTTAAGCATTGTACATAATAGATTATTTATATCTATATCATCTTCAACAACTAATATATTTATAATCTCTCCCATATCATCGACTCCTTTAGGATTTTAACGGTTTATAATCTTAAATAAAAATTGATACTCTAAATCCTTATGCAAAATTGTACCAATGAAGTATCCAAAGTGCAACAATAATCATTCATTATAAGTATTCTCATTGAGAAATACAATAGCTTTTTAGATATCTGATATCCTTTAAACTTTTAAATCCATTGAGTATAAACCTATTGGACTCGTTACATAATTTGAGATAGTGGAATGTTGTTCACTTCAAATCTTACTCTCTTTACTTTATAAATTCAACCTCTGGATATAGTGTTGATGGTGAATCCAATAATGGTTGAGGGATATCTTTTAAATGAAGATCAAAGAATGATGCTATATAGTTTCTCTGCGCCTCAAACACTTGATCAGGGTCAGCAGTACCGATACTTTGTTGAATTACCCTTGGCGAAATACTTAACTTTCTATTAAGTTGCGGAAAAAGAATCTGATAATCAGTAAAGGTATAATGTGCTCCATTGGGTATGGCAAGGTCCAATTTCCATCCAGTTGAATTCTTCCAGAAAGAATTTCTATCCTTTGCAGTGAGATGGGAATCTACTTCTCCATCATCATTATAACCTGAGTTCATAAGCATAAATGGACGGTTTAAACCATACTCAGCTACAGGAAGCAGATAATCAGGCATATATCCCAAGCTACCATCCATATCTATACCTGCATCTACCCTATCATCTTCATACATAACTTGTGCAGAAGTTGCGCCACCAGCGGAATGTCCAAATATACCTACCTTCGTAAGATTTAATACTTTATCAAGACCCGTAGGCAATCTCCTCTGTTCATAATCAGGGTTTTTACCATCCTGTATTGCAGCAAGCTGATCTAGTACATATTTCATATCATCAACTCTTACATCCATCATCTTAAGCACGGTCTCTGCGTTCATGTCTTTTAATTTCCCAGTTTCAACACGTCCATCTGGAAATTCAACTGCAGAAGTTTCATATGTGTGGTCTACTGTAACCACTACGTAGCCTCTGCTTGCTAAATCTTCCACTACTGCAGTACCAAAATTTCTTGGAACTGTACCTCCTGGAGAATATAAGATTACCGGCCACCCTTCATCGCTGTTTGCAACTAGTGCATTAACCCATGCATTTGTAACTATGCCGGATAAGTCAATTTGTCCAGGATCTAATCCAATAGTTGTAACAGTGTTTTCATCATAATGTTTAGCTGCTCCAGGTTTCATATACAATGCTTTTTCTTCGCTCTCTCTCTGTGCAGGATACCAGATACTTATCATAAGTTCCCTTACTTTATCCTTCACCCAAGGATCAACTCGTGTATCATCTACCAAGTGTATTTCAGTAGTACCTATCTCATACTGACCTGTTGGTTTTGGAAGTTCCAAAATAATCTTCTGGTCGGTATAAGGTTCTTCTTTCTCTACTGGTGGAGTAGTCCAAAGCAATGTTCCAACCAGTGCGATCATAAAGATCAAGACTAAAGCAACTAGTGCCCTAACTACTGGGAGAGATTTACCATTAACTATCTTAGTAGATGAGTTAACTGTAATTCCAAAATAAATTGCATATATAAAGCTAAATATAATTACACATAAAACTATAGACTGAATCAAATTTACTCCTGCCAAATTACTAAAAAATCGTTTCAGAAAATTTATAATTGCTATATAATGTGCCACACCTATAACTAATGGTAAACCAAATATAAATACATTTTGTTTAAGTATGGACATGCTAATATCTCTATTGCTTACCCCTATTTTACTAAGAATCTCGTATCGTGATTTATCTGAAGTCACTTCAGATAGTTGTTTAAAGTAAATTATGCTGCCCGTTGCCATAATAAATACTAATCCAAGAAACCCTAATATAAACACATTAAAAGCTGCTCCTTCTATACCTAGCCTATATTCTGTATAAAATGTAGATAACTTGGATTCTGGCGTCTTGATTTCTGCCAGTGCATTTGTAGTTTTCTTCGTAGTCTTTTGATCCTCTACAACATATCCAACATAGTCTACCGTTGTACTTTGTGCTTTGAATTTACCATAATCCTCATCATTTACTACAATCATCACATCAGGATAGCTCCAATTGATTACTCTCTCAACTGTCATATCTTCAAACTCAAGAGTTATATCTTCCTTAGGAAGATTAAGAGTAATAGTCTCACCCTTATAATCAGATGATTCATAGTCCGTATACATTGGTCTTATTGCAATTGCTTTTCCATTTTCAATACTAGGTAGAGCAGTTAATCCTAAAATATTTGCAACCTTATTATATTGACCTACAGAGATTATCTTCACAGGGTTCTCATCAGCATTTGCTTCTCTTTCTGATAGTATCTTTGAACTTGAAGCTTCTCCTTTGCTTTTAATTACGGAGATTGTCGTTTGAGCAATAACAGGATGCTCTTCATCTCCTTGGATTATATTATCTACACTCCCATTAAAGGTTTCACCCTGAGAAATATACATATAACTAAAGGGTGTTGCCAATCGAGAGTTTTGTTCAAAACCATAGTACATTCCAACACCAACGCTGACGGCAGATAATGCAACTGCAGATAATAATGATATTACACTTAAGATTCTGGAATTATCTTTAATTCGATAAACTAGATTAGATGTAATTATTAAGTTCATTCCATTATAGTAGCTTTTCCTGTTGCGCTTTTTCATTTTAAGCAGCAGAACCACCGCTGAAGAGAACAGTAATATAGTTCCTAATATTATTCCTACAAGGCTTATGCTAATATTTTTAAGGACTTCTTGATTATCCGAAAACCTTTGAAATGCGAACCAATAGCCTAAGATTAAAGAGAGCACAGCCAGTATGCCAGATATAACAGATGCCTTAGGTTCCTGTTCTCCAACCTGTTCTGCTCTAAACAGTTCAATCAGTTTAAATTTATAAATCAATCTATATCCTTGAATAGACGTAAGCAAAATAATAGCTATAAATACAATGGTTGTATTTATAACAGCCTTAAGAGAAAATACCATGCCTACATCTATTACTATTCCAAGGAGTCTAACTAAAATCATGCTGAATAATCTAGACAAAAATGTCCCTACTGCAATTCCTATTATTAATACTATAATACCCATAATAAAGTTTTCATAAAATAGCATTCTACCTATAGTTTTTTTCTGTAAACCAAGAAGGGAATACAATCCTACTTCTTTTTTTCGTTTTCTTGCAAAAGTTCTATTTGAATACAGTATAAATACACTTACAAATAGTATAAGTATAACAGACGCCACCATAAAAATTGACTCCATTGCCTCTGAGGATTCTATACCCCTTGCTATTTCTGTACTATACTGCAGAGAAACGAAGGTATAATAAATAACTACACTAAAAAGCATAGAGATAAAATAAATAAGGTAGCTTTTAAAATTTCCTTTCATATTTTTCTTCACTACATCAAATAATGTCACTTGCACTTCCCCCTAACATATTTAAAACATCCAATATTTTTTTAAAAAAGTCTTTTCGGGATGTATTTCCCTTAACAAGCTCTGTAAATATATTTCCATCTTTTATAAAAAGCACCCTCTTACAATAGCTTGCTGCAAAGGCATCATGAGTTACCATAAAAATTGTTGCCTTATCTTGTTCATTAAGTGATTTTAAACTTTCCAAAAGATCCGCAGCGGACTTTGAATCTAATGCTCCCGTTGGCTCATCAGCTAATATTAATCTTGGATTTGATATTATAGCACGTGATGCCGCCGTACGCTGTTTTTGTCCCCCTGAAATTTGATAAGGATACTTTTCAAGTATAGGGCGAATACCAAACTTATCTGCAATTTCATCAACTCTGCGTTCCAGCTCTGATACATGCATTTTAGCTATTGCCAAAGGAAGCAGAATATTCTCCTTCACAGTCAATGTATCTAATAAATTATAATCCTGAAAGATGAAGCCCAATTTATTCCGTCTAAAAGCAGACAATTGTTCCTCATTCATATTCAATATATTCTCTCCATCTATCACGATATGGCCAGAGGTTGGCTGATCTATTGTAGCTAAAATATTTAAAAGAGTTGTTTTCCCTGATCCGGAAGGACCCATGATTCCAACAAATTCTCCTTCCTGAACGTTCAAGTCAATTCCATGCAAAACAGGAAAAACAGTTTCCTTTAGACCATACACTTTTTTGATCTTTCTTGCTTCTACAACTGTTTTCATATATTAAATTCCTCCATTTAAGTAATTTCTAATCCTGTTTTAATATTAGCATTATAAAATCAAATAATCCCTTTATTAACCTTACGATTTAAAAGCTCAACCTTACAATTTTGTAAGCTATTTCTAAAGCCTTACATTTTTCAGAAAAAAAGGTATAATAGATTCAAACAGTATTTTAAAGCAACTCTCAACCATTGGAGGAATAGAGATGAAGATAATGATTGTAGAGGACGAACCTATTATTAGAGACATGATTGGAGAAAGCATAAGAAAATGGGGATATGAAACTATAATTTTAGATGACTTTAGCCAGGTGCTTGAAATATTTCTAAAGGAAAATCCCCATCTTGTATTAATGGATATAAATCTACCTGTTTACGATGGATTCTACTGGTGCAATAAAATCAGAGACATTTCAAAAGTACCTATTATATTTATTTCATCTCGTAATACACCTATGGACATGGTCATGTCCATGAATATGGGTGGAGATGATTTTATTCAGAAACCCTTCTATGAGGAAGTTCTGATAGCTAAAATAAAGGCTCTACTTCGCAGGACATACTCATATACTGAAACAGTTGCTACAATAATTGAACATGATGGAATTATACTAAACCTTAATAATGGAGATGTTTTTTATGGAGATAAAAAGGCGGAACTTACAAAAAACGAATTTAAAATTCTAAATATACTTATGCAAAACAAGGGAACGGTAGTAAGCCGTGAAAAAATCATGCGCAGCCTTTGGGAGGATGAAAGTTTTGTAGATGATAATACTCTGACAGTTAATATTGCTCGTATACGCAAGAAGCTAGCTGAACTAGGCAAAGAGAACTATATTACTACTATGAAGGGAGAAGGCTATATAATAAGATGAAATTTTTAAAATATGTAGAAGATAAACGTTACTTTTTGATATTATTCATAATAATGATGTCCTTTGTAACACTTATGATGATGGTCAGTTCTAATAAAGAGCAACTTGTAGGCAATATTATATATACAAACTTAGGTTGCATATTTCTAGCATCGATCTATATTATTACAGGTTATTTTTATCATAACTCTTTTTATAAACAGCTTAATGAATTGATTAATAGTGATGAAAAAGAAATATTGGAAGCAGCTCCTCAGCCACAGAACTATGAGCAGGAGCTATATATGGAACTGTTAAAAAAAGTCCATAGTAGTTATATGGATAATATTGAAAAGCTTTATAATGAGAAAAAAGAACATCAAGACTTTATTATGTCATGGATTCATGAGGTAAAACTTCCTATTACGGCAAGCTTTATGCTTATGAGAAATAGTGCTGATAAAACAGTAGATTACCTCGTAGATAAGTTTGAAGATGAATTACACAAAATAGAAAATTATGTGGAACAGGCATTGTATTATTCTCGTATCGACTCCTTTTCAAAGGACTATTTTATTACAGAAATATCATTGAATAAGGTCATTCGAGAAAGTATAAAAAAGCATTCCAAGTTGTTTATAAATAAACGGATTACCTTCACAATATGGGATGAAGAGCAATTTGTACAAAGTGATAGCAAATGGCTTAGCTTTATAATTGATCAGATTATATCAAATTCTTTAAAGTATACAAATGATGGCGGCTCTATCTCTTTTATATTTGAAGAGGATAGTAAAGAAAAACTACTTCGAATTAAGGACACTGGAATTGGTATCAAACCTGAGGACATCAACCGTGTATTTGAGAAAGGGTTTACAGGCTCAACTGGAAGAAATTACTCCAAGTCTACCGGAATGGGGCTTTATCTTGCCAAACAAATGGTTTTAAAGCTAGGACATAATATATCAATTCAATCTGAAGAAGGAAAATACACAATGGTTAATATTCACTTTCCTAAATCTGACAACTATTATCTATTATAATTTTGTCTATAACTATCAAAAGCAGCTGATAAAGAAGCTCTAAAAACGGCTTGTTAAACCATCTTTAGAGCCTCATTCTCTTATCTTCTTTCCATCAGTACTACCATTACTTTATTCCTATATAATTTTGCAATACACTCTAAGGAACTCCTATAAGCCATATAGTAGACCCCTCTATTATCAGTGAACTTCTTGCATCCCCTACTCCACGTAAAATACCAACTAGTATAACCATTCCTAAAAAATGAACAATAAATACGAAAGAAATTATATAGAGCATTATTAAAGTACTGCTCCTTACTTCATTAGAAACATTAAACGAATCTAATATAAGGGAGATGTTAATGCCAAACTCAATCCTAAAATTATACTAACAAATATAGAAACTACTATAAACATATTACTTACAGGATTGCATATTTGAACAGCAGCTGTAAATCCTGTACCCATGGGGCCATAAACAATTGAATAAACAATGCTGGCCATTGCCCAAAATAAATCATTTAATAAAATCGGCAGAATAATCCTATAGGATTATTTGAAAAAGCTCGTATTTATATCTTTTAATCCAGTCTGGATATCTTATAATATTTTGTTCTGCCTATCCTTAACCCTATAGCCCACTCCACTCCTATATCTATTAAATCTGCAACTATCAACATAAATTATTTCATAAGCTTCATTTTCCTTCCCATATTTAGTATTACAAGTTTTACACACATATTGACTATTGAGAGTCAGATATACTTGAGAAGCATCTTCCAGTTATATTAATTCAAGTATAAAAGTAAACGTTGTATATTTATTTTCCACACTTGTAGCATATATCTCACCGCCCAATCTATCCATAATTGTCTTCGCAATTGATAGTCCTAAACCATAACCACTGGTTTCTTGCGTTCTGGAAGGATCTACCCGATAAAATCTGTCAAATATTTTTGGCAAATCTTGTTTGGCTATCCCTTTCCCGCTATTTTTTATGGTAAATGTGACATGGCGTTTTGATCTTATCAGAGATATATCGATCTGCCCCTTTTCATCTGTATACGGATTGACCCCTTAATTTTAGACAAAAACTCACGAATACTTTTTTATTCTTAGAATTTCATATGGGGCTACTTTCACCCTTGATTTATTCTACAGTAATATTAATACTTATCAAGGGTAAAGGCTAACGCCCTTGCCTTACAAGCCCTTGATAAATATTAATATGACTGTAATTGGTAGTTAAGGGTGAAAGGCAAAGTATATCTACAACTTTATTAACTGTTTAACCGCAGTACCATTTAGGACATTTTTATAATATTCTTCTGGGGCAACATAGCCAATAGAGCTGTGAATTCTAACTTTATTATAGGCACTCATAAATTCTGATACCTTTTTAT
This sequence comes from Pseudobutyrivibrio ruminis, assembly GCA_015057305.1. Lineage (GTDB taxonomy): Bacteria > Bacillota > Clostridia > Lachnospirales > Lachnospiraceae > Pseudobutyrivibrio > Pseudobutyrivibrio ruminis_F. The sequence continues at coordinate 18,255 of SVES01000035.1, forward strand.
AGGCATGGGCAAAACTTTGAAATTCATATCTTGATAGACATTCATCTTCTAGAATTCTATGGAAGGATTCTATATGTGCATTTTTATTAGGTGTAGCATAGGGAATTCTTTCATGTTCCACCCCTAGTCCTATACAGGTATCTTCAAAATGAAAACTTGTAAACTAGGGTCCATTATCTGACCTTATTATTGGCTTATTTTCTTTGTCATAAAGGTTTCTCTTCAGCATTGCCCTTTTTAGGGTAATGGCTACATCTTCAGCTTTGCAGCTAAGACCCAGATAGTAGTCTACTATGTTTCTATCATAAACATCGATATAGGATAATATATAGAAGAACCTATCTTCTTCTTGTATATATCCATATTTTATATCAACTTCCCAAAGAGAATTTGAGGAGATAACCTCTCTATTTCTTGCTATTTTTCTTGGGTGTTTTTGCTTTATTTTTCTTTGAGGTCGTAGGATATCTAACTCCCTACAGAGCCTATATACTTTCTTTTTATTGATAATTAAATGATACTCATTCTTTAAGGTAATGGTAATTTTTAAGTAGCCATAAAACTCACAGCCTTTGGTTTCTAGTATTTCAAGGATATATTCCTTTATTTGATCATCACATATTCGGTTTCCTTTTATATCAAAGGAATATCCTGGTGCTGGTCGTCCCCCTTTATTCAGAGAATTATTTTCACCTTTAATGGAGTTATCTCTAGAATTAATATTGTAGTAATAGGTTGATTTATTTAGGTTAAGAATTTTTAAAACTTTAATAGCACTATATCTAGCTTTTACCCATTTATAGGCTATTTCCACTTTATCTTTTATTGAGGGTTTGTTTTTTTTAAAAGGTCACGTAAAATTGCTATTTCAAGGTCTTTTTCGCCTAATAATTTCTTAAGTTGATCATTTTCTTTACTTAGACTATTGGAGTCTTTATTATTACTATATTTAGAAGAAACAATAGGGTTATTAGATTGTTTGGACTCTCTTACCCATCTAGTTACTGTGCCAGCTACTAAATCGTGTTTTCTGGCAACTAAGGTAGCATTGCCTGTTTCCATAACTTCTTTTACAATTTGTTGTTTATATTCAGCTGAATATCTGTTTTGTCTGCTTCTCATTTTGAACAACCTCCTGATATTTTTATTTTATTGGATTTGTGTGTGATTGTCCAAAATGATTAGGGGGCTTAAGAGTATACTTTACGGCATTATCAAATAAAATCGTGACGACCAGCTTTATTTTTTCCTGATCGCTCTTAACGATTATGTCAGGCTCAATCAAATGGGTGAGTTTAATATCTTTTTCAGCCACTACAGGTTCCATCGATAATATTACATCATTAATTGCATCGCTCATATTAAATGTCACTTTTTGTATTGGAAATCTCACATCCTCCATTTTTGCCAGAGACAAAAGATCGTTAATAAGTTTTGTCATTCTGTCGGTTCCGATTTTTATATAATCGAGCCATTTTAATTGGCTCTGAATGGTTTCTTCTTGATTTGTCAAAAGCACATCGTAATTGGCATTTATAATTGAAAGCGGTGTTTTTAATTCATGAGAGGCATCAGCGACAAATTGTTTCTGCCTTTCCCATGCTTCGGCTATTGGCTTAATTGCCCGGTTGGCAAAATAAAGACTTATGATAAAAATAGCAAAAAGCATTATTAATCCTACAGAAAGCAATGTAATAAGCAATTGAAACAGTGTTTTCTTATACATTGTAACATCTAAAAACATTATCTGGTATTTGTTTTCCGCAACGGTATATGACTGCCCATTCCTTTGAATAACCTGCTTTTTCATTTGAGCTATGGCATATTCCCATTGTTTACCTTCCAAAGTTATTGTAGAACTGTTTTTTTTATTGTTCCAAGCAATATCGGCAGCTTTGTTGTATGTTTCCTCAGGCATATTAAAGGGGGAGTCTATTTCTAAAATCTCGCCATTTCCGTCTACATAGATACTGAATGAATAGGTATCATCTGGTGAAAACCTCCGATTAAGGGTTTTGGGTTTACTATTTTCTGTATCATCAGGCAATTCTGTTCCTTCTATTACAGTTTGCATTCCAGCTTGCAGATTTAATTTTTTTGTAATTTCTGAATTTACATTATTATAGCTAATGATATAAATGACAGCAAAGGCAGTAATCATAACTGTGGAAGTCATAGACATATTAAGAATGAGAAATTTATTGCGTAATTTTGTAAACATTTTATTGCCCATCCCTTATTGTTTTTAAAATATATCCTGCACCCCGTATAGTATGAATGTAGACGTCGGAATCCAACTGAGCCAGCTTTTTTCGTAAAAGGGATACATGTATTTCTACACGGTTATCTTCTGCATCAGTATCATAACCCCATAGCTTTACAATAATATTTTCTTTTGAAACAATCATGCCCTTTCTTTTTATTAGCAACTCCAATAATTGGGACTCTTTTAAAGTCAGTACTATCTCTTTACTTCCGCATTCGAACTGCAACGAGCGGGGTGGATTGATGTCTTTTACATTGTCGGTAGTCGGAAACAAGTCAAAGGCACTTTTTGCACTATCGGTAGGCGGGAACAAATCAAAATCTTATGAAAAACTTATTATTTCCCAATACTATTGTATACAGCTAATGCATCAGTAATATTATACTGTTCAGAATGGATATCTCCTTTTGCACCAGCTGTAATCAATATATATTCTTGGTGACCCACTTTTGCAAGACTCGCAAGACACAGACCAGCTTCATCGGTATATCCAGTTTTCCCTCCTAAAATTTCTCCATCAATAATGTTTTGATTGTTGAGTTTTTCAAACATGGTATTGTTAAAGGTTATCCCTCCAGGGTGCTTATTCGTGGGTTGTGTGGAATGACGAGACGAAGTAAAAATTTCCCTGAAAGTATCATTTTGCAAAGCATAGCTTAGAAGAACAGCCAGATCTTTCACTGTTGTGTAGTGGTTTTCATTGTGAAGTCCGGTGGTATTTTCAAAATGAGTGTTGTCCATCCCTAGATCTGCCGCCTTTTGATTCATCATAGCTACAAAGTCCTGCTCCGAACCAGCAATCTGATCCGCAAGCCCAATACAAGCTTCTGCACCACTTGGAAGCATCACCCCGTATAAAAGGTCAATAGCCCTTACCTTCTCACCTGGCTGGAAACCGGCCATAGAAGCATTAGCACTGTAAAGACCATTAAAGGTATAGTGGGTAAGTTGTATTTCTTTCTGCAAATTTGTCAAATTTTCTATAGCAACAATAGCTGTCATCATTTTAGTCAATGAAGCAGGATAGATCTTTTCCTCGCTATTTTTTTGCATCAGAGTGGTTTGATCTTTTAAACGGATCAGAATCGCATTAGTACTGTTCAGTTTATCGGGAGATATAGAAATAGAGGAATCGGGTTCTATCTCTGACGAGGGAATAGGCGTTGTTTTATCGACATATTCTTTCCCAAACTCATGTTGGTTTCCCGGAGTAATGATGAATTTGAAAACAAAAGCAAAAACAACAACTATCAATAAAAATATTACAAATTCGCGTATTCCTGACTTTTTCTTTTTTATTTTTCGTACCATAATAAATACCTCCTTATTCTGCTTGAAATTATTTAACCACAGAACAAGAAGCTATGTTGGAATTCAATCTTATGAACTTCTTAAGATTTTCTTAAGACGGAAGCTTTACTGTAAATGTAGTATTTTCCGGGTTGCTTTCTACAGAAATCGTTCCATTGTGAGCTGTGACAATTTCTTGTGCAATTGCCAAACCTAGCCCTGCTCCACCGGTGTTTGTGGAACGTGCAGAATCTAATCGGTAAAATTTTTCAAAAATAGTATCAAGCTTTGCCTGTGGGATTGGATTTCCCTGATTCATAAAAGTTATAACAATATTTTTATCCTGCTGCCCTGCAGAAATGTCAATGACACTATTTTCATCGCTATAGGCTATGGCATTTTTCAGAATATTATTGAACACACGGGCTAATTTGTCTGCATCTCCCCACAGAGTGAGTCCGTCAGGTACATTGACAGATATCTGCTTTCCCTGTGGAGTCAGCATTGGATAGAATTCATCTGCCATCTGCTGGAGCATGAACAGTAAATTTATTTTTTCTTTATTCAAAACAATAGTTTGAAGATTGAATCTTGTGATCTCAAAAAACTCATTGATAAGCTGTTCTAATCGATAAGCTTTTTCCAAAGTAATACCGACATATTTTGCCTTCTGTTCAGGTGGCATATCAGGAGCCTCATCCAGTAGATTTAAGTATCCTATAACGGAGGTCAGAGGTGTCTTTATATCATGAGCCAAGTAAACGACCAAATCATTTTTGCGCTGTTCGGCATCAAGTGCAGCTTTTTTTTGTTTTTCCAAGTTGTTTTTTATCTGATTAAGCTTAATTTCCATAAAATCCAATTCCGGTGATAATGTAATTTCATTATCGGATTCCTCAACAAGTTTATCCATTCCGTTACTTACTTCATCGAAATATTTAGTAAACCAAGAAATTGAAAATCTAAGCAAAATAACTAAGAATATGATAATCACAATAAGTGTAATAATATCTTTATTATAAAGAAATGTATACCGATAAATTATTACAGCATCGCTTTCACTCAAATAAAACTTATTCTTTAAAAATTCTACAATACTCTCTCCAATATTGAAATTGTCTTGAATTACATCACGCAAAAAAATAACAGTTGCGATCGTGGCAAAAACAATAAGGAGCACTCTAATAAATACTTTTCTTTTTAATTTTGTATAATCATTGTTTCTCTTATCTCTGTCACTTTTCAATTTTATAACCAACCCCCCATACCGTTTTGATATATTTAGGATTTTCCGCACTATCACCCATTTTTTCTCTTAAATGTCGAATATGAACCATTACCGTATTATTGCTGTTACTAAAATACTTGTCTCCCCATACCTCGCGGAACAATTCTTCAGAACTTACCACTCGTCCTCGATTGGAACAAAGAACCCAAAGAATAGAAAACTCCGTAGGTGTAAGCGATAACTTTTTCTCATTCAGCGTACATTCACGAGCATCCATGTCTAACACCAAGCCGGAAAAGGCAATCAAGCGTTCTTCCTGTTTTTGCTCTGGCGAATTATATTTGGTAAATCTTCGGAGCTGCGCCTTTACACGAGCAACTAATTCCAAAGGACGGAATGGTTTAGTGATATAGTCATCGGCACCTAATGTCAGCCCGGTAATCTTATCGATTTCTTCTTCTTTAGCTGTCAGTAAAATAATCGGAAAATTATGTTTTTCCCTAATCTTCCGACAGATAGTAAAGCCATCAATATCTGGCAGCATAACATCAAGTATCGCAAGGTCCAACTGCTTCGACTCAACACATCGGAACGCATCTTGACCGTTATAAAATTTGTATACTGTAAAACCTTCATTTTTTAGATAAACTTCAATTAGATCTGCTATAGCTTGTTCATCGTCAACAACTAAAATATTGATACTCATAAATTTTATCCCTTCTTCCTACTTGCCAATTGTCTTTTTATACCTCTGCTGGTTAGATGAGGTCTTTTCAATTGCCTTTATATTACCTTCTATTTTATTTACGTAGTTTAAAAATAAAGTCCCAAGCAGAAGTCGATCCTTTCTGGGTATTCTATTCCTACATTATTGACTTTCATAAAGGATTGTACCGCTTGGTAACCCACTGCATAACCAGCAAATGATGATAAGCCAACAGGTTGATAACCCTGTTCTTTTGCAATAATGTCACCAAACATATAACTACTAACCTCAGCAAATCCTTTAACATCTAGTGAATCCTTTATTATCTCTTTTGAATATTCCAAATCCTCTTTGTCAAAAGAAGTAACCCAAGGTCCTAAAAAATCTTCACCATATAGTTCTTTTGCAAAAGACTCTGCCAACCCCTCTATAATTAAGTAATCACCAACAGTTACGTTCCCGTGATCCCAGTCAAAATATGAAAAACGTATATTATGATGAAATTCATGTGCAATTGCAGCAGGGATTTTCGGGATATTATAGGAATTCGGGTAAATAGACACCTGAATAAATCCTGGGATTCCACCGAATCCACAATAACCTTTTTGTAATTCGAGTTTTTTGGGATCAGCTATATACATTCCAAATTTTAACTCATCGGCATTTATTTTCAGATTGTTATTTTGAATAAAATCAACACAATTCTTCAAAGTTTCATAGGCGGTTTGAAGAGCTTGAATTTCTTTTAAATTTTCTAACGCAATCTTTCCGGTTTCCTTATTTAATATATCAAGGTAACCAAGCATTTTTGTAGCCATTATTACATCATATCCATTAGGTTGATTTGCTTTTAATGGGACATTAATAGTATTCCACATTTTTTTAAAGGGCTTCATCATTGAATATCGATAGAAGTCTTCTCTCTCTTCTCCCATACTAAATAGTTTTTCATATTGTTTGATTGTATCTTCAATTATTATTTTCATCTCTACCACCTTTCTTCTTTTGATTTACTGAAAAAATTTCCATTGCCCTACTCATAAACTTGGCCAACCCTTCACTATATTGATCAATGTTTTGTGTAAAGCGTTCATCTTTGATATAAAGTTGACCTAATCCATAAAAGGCATCAAGAGAATAATTACCGAAATTCTCATTTAAAAAGTCATACCATTCTTTAATTGCTTTTTGTACTTCTTGCGATTTAGGAGAATAAGCGCGTAGTTGTACAAGTTTATTGAAAATCATATCCCAATTTTGATACAGATCTTCTTGTTCATCTTTAGCCATGCCTTTTAACTTCGCATTTACCTTATCAACAGATCGATTTCCCCAACGCATGCGAGCCTCTTGTTCATACTGGTTGAATCTAAAGTTAATACCCTCAAACCTCTCTTCGTGCGTAATATGAATCTCTCCTATTATGTGTTTAATCGTTTTATCAATGGTTTCAATCATTTTATCCACTCTATTTCGTTTCTCGATTAACATTTTCCGTTGTAAGATTAACGCCTCCTGTTGATTAAATGAAGGGCTATTTATAATCGTTTTAATCTCCTTCAAGGAGAAATCAAGCTCTCTAAAAAATAAAATTTGCTGTAACTTTTCAAGATCTTCTTCAGAATAAAGCCGATAACCGGAATCAGTGGTTTCTTTTGGTTTTAATAATCCAATCTGATCATAATGATGTAGTGTACGAACACTAACTCCAACCAAATCAGCTACCTCTTTTACTTTCATACTCATCTTTTTTATATACCTCCTTCAGTTGCTATTATAAAGTATTACGTAACGTGAGAGTCAACAAGTTAAATACGATAATTCAAGCTCACTGATTGTTAGTGGTAAAATAAAATTACCCACTTAAGGGAAAGAAAATTTCTCACCTATATAGAAAAATATAAGTCCTTTGTAGTTTAATATAATTAAAATACTACTAATAGGGGATTTAACAGCTAAAAGAATATTTCAAGATTTGCAAAGAGATTATAACTTTGGTGGAGCTATGATACAGTAAAACGATATGTACATAAAATTAAAGCAACTCCGCCGAAGGCTTATATGCTTTGTGCGTAAGAAAAAAAATATTGCACTTATAGGCATTCTGGCAATGATAAAACACATTTTAAAACAAAAACAGGGCTGCAAATATTGGAAAAAGAAAATGAATTATATCCACTTCATCCTAATAACGGATATAATTCATTTTCTTCTCTAAAATAATCTTCCGCTATCCTAAAATTTATAGAGTAAGAATAGCGGAAAAACCATTATTTATTATATATGCTAACCCAACAAAGTATTACTTTTGCTTAATTAATCTAACTACTGTCTCCACATGCAACGACCCGTCTGGATTGATGTTTTATACTGTTTCGACTAGATTTTCACTTTTTTCTGTTTTCTCGGTAATCGGGAATATGTCAATGGCTCTTTTAGAGGTATCAGTAAGTGGGAATAAGTCTACTAGAGCTATTTTCTTTTTTGCTTATCCAATCCATTCTTTACAGAAATTAGGGAAACATCCTTATCAGTTGATTTTTTTCTAAAATTAGATAATACTACTTTTTCTGTTTCTGGCGTCCAATATATTCTCAACCTTTCTCTGGCCCTAGTAATGGCCGTATAAAATATATTGTGAGTAATCTGTTCGTCAACCTCATCAGTGATTACAACTTTTACAGAATTATATTCCAAACCTTGTGCCTTATGTATAGATATTGCATATGCCACCTGAAACGGTACTATGTGATCTGCATTTAAATCATCATCTTCGTCTGTACTTTTAAATTTGTTTACAGTAAAGCGGATAATAGAATCTCCATCTTCAGTCTCATTTATTAACTCGAAATCATACCCTGAAGCTTGCATTTCATTAATAGGTCTATCTAGTAAGATATCGAACTGAATCTCTCTTTCATGTGCTTCTATATTAACTATCTTTCCTTTTGAATTATTATAAATTAGAGGATGGAATCTGTTAGATTCATTAAATAAAATAGGATCTCCAATTCTATAGGTTTGAACTCCCCAAACAACTTCTGGATTTGGGTTGTTACCTTGTAGAAATCTATTAATATTGTTTATTCCATAAAGCCCATCATAGTTCAAGCAAAGAACAATTTCATCATCTACTGAACGTTCAAAAATTGACTCATCTAAGTCAGATGTGTAATCATTCCTAGCTAAATGTTCCAATATATCTTCATCAAGTTCTCTTACCTTTTTCCATACCGTTAAGAGGCTCTGGTTTTTACTACGATATGGTTCTTCTAATTCGAAAACAGAAGTCTTCGGTACAAATGATCGTACAATATTAAACCAATTCCCAAAAGTTATAGATTCTATTTGGAATATATCTCCAACTAGTACAAGCAATTTAAATGTTGATTTGTTTATGACCTCATACATATGGGCATTGCTTACCGTACTACATTCATCAATAAACAACACATCGCAATCTGTATCAATATGTGAAGAAGTCAAAAATTTAGCAATTGTATAGTAGGTACAATTAGATGCATGCACTTTTTGCTTCATATTGTCTACTGCTGGATTAGTATTTGCTAGGTAGATTTTCTTTTCATCATTAAAAAAATTTGATATGTGGTTTATTAATGTAGTTTTACCTGTACCTGCAGCACCATATATTAGAGATACACTAGATTTATCAAATGCATTTCTTAAAGCTGTCTTCTTTTCTTCACAATCTATTATGTGGGATGTATTCTCAAGCCAATAATCAACGGATGACTTATAACCTTTAATTCCTTCTTTGGTTAATTTATTCAGTGATTTAATTATTTTTACAGCATTTTCTTCATACCCCTTAATATAAAGCTGCCCTTTAAACTCTTTTATTTTTCTGCTTTCATGTTTGTAATATAATCGCCTATTATATTCATTAATTAGATCATCGATATTTTCAAAATTCATTATATCTTTTTTACTGGTAAATAGCTGTCCTTCTATTTCCGTATTGTTTTTTATCATTCTAGCAAATAGTTCATGTTCTCTATTATTCACATCTAAACAAAAAAGTAAATCAATCAATCGAGGATTATGGTTTTTTAAAGATGTGTTGAAAGGCATTTTATCAAATGGAATACACCCATATTCTAGATATAGGTTTGATAATAAATTGCAAGTATTATGACCAATCTGACTTTTTATTATTTTATTATTCATTCTATAAAGTAAATATTTAAGTACATTAGTCCCAGGTGAGTTGCTGATAATTATTTCTCTACATTTATCTAGCAAATCAAAAATCAATGAGCTTTTAGACCTGAGGTTTGCTTTTTCCCTTATTCTTTCATAATAATCTCGTGGCATACTAACAAGTTCATCAAGAGTGATTCCGGTTGTTAAAATAAATAGCATTAACTTTCTGTATTCATTATAATTAGTTGAAATTTTATAATTTAAACCAAAAATACGTGCAAAATTATTCAATTCACAAGGGCGAATAGATGCCTCATAATTTTCAATAATTCTAATTGGCATTTTCTTTCCTAGAACTTCAATCATGTCATTCCTGATCCAAAATTTAACTGCATAGTTAGATATTATATCAATATGAGTAAAAGCTATTATCCTATCAAACTTACTTACATTATCATTGGCAGTTGTAAATGTTACTTCATAGTATATCTTTTCATTTATAAAAAATGGTTTGATTTTTCGTATATAATACCTATCATTATATTCACTTCGATATCCACTCTTTGATGGACTTTTTATTTTCTCGGCTATTTTTTTGTAATATTCATTCAAGTGCGGGTCAACTTCTAATGGAAATTTATGTATATTAGACAGAATTTCTATGTTGTACCTATCTTTTAATAAGTCTTTTATCTTTATCATATATTCGTAATATTTGAGCATCAATCTTTCTGCATGTCCTTCATCAAGGGTATAGTGAGAAGTAGAGACTTGAAGGAATTTATGGAACTTATGTAAAAAATTTAGATAGCTAACTTTTTTGACATAATCATTTGCTTTTTGAATATTAGCATATGTTATTTCAATATCATGACCATTACTAAAAGCTTTTAGTGAGACATGTTCTACTAAATCACGTAAATCTGATAGAATATTTTGAGACAGAAAACCACGATCAGTAGATTTAAAGTAATCAATATTTTTACAAATTTTTTTATCAATAACCGCTATTGCATGATCAATTTTCATTTTTATTTTCCCCCTACTTTATTTTCATGTATCTTTGCTGGTTTGATGAAGTTTTTTCAATAGCCTTTATCCCTTCTCCATTTAATTTGTTTACATAGTTTAAAAATAAAGTCCCAAGCAAAAGTCGGTCTTTTCTCGGTATTCGATTCCAAACATACCCTTTAAATAGTTCTTTAACTAAAAACACTTCACCATCATTTAAATTTTCTGCTTCCTTAATTGCTTCGTCTAATAACATATTTACATCACCCAAGTTATTCTCTCCTCGTCAATATCTTTGTTAACAATATTGTTGATAATATTATATAAGTAAAATTCATCTTTTACAATATGAAAAGTCGCCAATCTAGAGAATTCCACTCATAGATTGACGCCATTTAAATATGTTTTTTATTCTATATCTATTTCTGCTCCTGACTTAAACTCTACTGTAAGCTTATCATCAAAAACTGTTACTTTATCAATCAGCATTCTTACCAGCCTTTCATCATATTCTTCTAGTAGGCCATCTTGCTCATTTAAGAACTTCTCCATTTCCTCCAGTTTTTGCTTAGATCCTTTTCTTTCAGCTTGATCTATCAGAACCCTATGCCTATCTTCTCTCAGCTTATAAATCTCATCAGCTATGTCATTATAATTTTCTTTTGAGTTGGCTCGCTTTAGTAGCTCATTCTGTAGCTCTTCCATCCTTTTATCTATTTCTACTACTTCTTCATTACTATTTTTAGTTATAACTGTTTCTATATTTTTCTTTAGTAGAGGTAAAAATTCATCTTTTTGAGCAAGTAATTTATTAACTGCTTCAACTATTGTAGAGCATAGCATCTCCTCTGGCACAGTCCTAGCTTTACAGGTTAGTCCTGTACTTTCAAGCCTACTAACACATCGCCATACAATTGATTTTTTCCCTCGATTATTCCAGTGGACTCTCCTAAATATTTCTCCGCACTGGCCACAAAACACAATCTGAGCAAAAGCGTGGTTGGAACTAAAGTTTCTTCTTTTTCCGCTTGCACCTATATGTCCTCTACTTCGGCGGGCTAGCTCCTCTTGGACTTGCATGAAAATCTCACGTGGTATTATAGCCTCGTGATTATTCTCCACATAATACTGAGGAACAATCCCGTTATTCTTAACCCTCTTCTTTGTAAGAAAATCTACTGTGTAGGTTTTTTGCAAAAGTGCATCTCCCATATATTTTTCATTACTTAATATTTTTCTAATGGAGCTGGTATGCCACCTCTTTCCACCCGCTCCTGTAAGAACTCCATCAGCTTCTAAACCTTTTTTAATCTTGTCCATAGAAGAGCCTTCAAGATATTCCCTATAAATTCTTTTAATGATTTCTGCCTCTTCAGGAACTATGACTAGCTTCTTGTTTTCGTCTTTGGTATATCCTAAAAATCTAGAGCAGTTAACCATAACTTGACCTTGCTGGTATCTGTACTGATATCCAAGCTTAACATTCTGACTTAAGGATTGACTTTCCTGTTGTGCCAAGGAAGCCATAATGGTTATCATGATTTCTCCCTTGGCATCCAGTGTATTGATATTCTCCTTTTCAAAATAAACAGCTACATTTTTCTCCTTAAGCTTTCTAATATAGTGGAGACAATCTAATGTGTTTCTTGCGAATCTACTTATTGACTTTGTAATTATCATGTCGATCTTGCCTGCCATACACTCATCAATCATTTTATTAAATTCATCTCGTTTTTTAGTGTTAGTTCCACTTATACCATCATCAGCAAAAATACCTGCAAATGTCCATTCATTATTCTTTTTAATAAAATCTGTATAGTGTTCTATCTGTACATCATAGCTACTGGCTTGCTCTTCACTCTCTGTTGAAACTCTGCAATATGCAGCTACTCGTAATTTTGGTATTTCATCTTTATTTTCACTATTTCCAGCACGCCTTACGGCAGGAATGATAACAACATTTTTATTAACTGCCATCTTGCACCTCCTTCTCTCTAATTAAACTGTATACATATTCAGCTTGAGTAAATGGATCAGGATACTCCTTTTTTATTTCACCTATAGTAAATTCAGTTATAGCTGAAACTTTTTTCTCTTCTTTAGGTTCAAAAATTCTACCTAGTTTTTTCGCTCTTTTATTTCTTTCTATTTCTGCCTTGTCGAAAACTGATTTATCTATAATAGAAGGATAATAATCGTCTCCTAAATAGCGTTTGTTTCTAAGCATTCTTCCAACAGTTCCATGGTAAGAATTTATTCCAGCTTCCTTCGCTGCCTTTGTTAAGGAAAGTCCTGATAAGTAATTTTCAAATAACCTTCTAACCTTTTCGGCTTCTCCCTCAAATATATGGGCAGAGCCATCAATTATTTTATAGCCATATGGTACATGCCCCACTTCACTCACATCCTTTCCCTAAGGGTAATTCCACTCTTTAAAACAAAGCCAATCTCCTGCCTTGAAAAAACTATTATTTCTTCTACATGATTATCAAAGGCTTCATCATCAAATTCTTTTAATGACCCTGCCTTGTTTACATACTTAATTAAATTATTTACTTCCTGCCCTTTTGATAATTCGCTGTTCAAGTCATCAATTAATGCATCTCTTTGCTCTGTAAGCTTTTCTTTTTTCATCAGAAGTTCATTCTTTTCTCTATTATAAAGTGCTGGCTCTAAGTATCCTTTTGCCATAAGCTTTACCAGCAATTCTTTCTGACTTGTATTGTCATCTATCTCTTTTTCTAAAGCTTCAATTTTAGAAATATTATCTGACTTACTCATGAGTCGAAGACCTTCTAAGAGAGGTTTTAATATAAAATCCTTTCCAAAGATAAGTTTGTTTATCATGGTTACAAAAACCATCTTTATATCTTCATCTCGGATAAACTTCATTGAACATTCTGATATATCTTCTAAATGCTTTGTGCAACACCAAGCTACATATTTCCTTTTTCCAGAAGAATGAATTCTCCTCTTAAATGTGCTGCCACACTCCGAACAGATAATTTTGCTAGTAAAGGGATATCTATTTTGATATTTACTGTTTCTTTGTTCTATGCCTTTTTCTTTGGCTCTTTGTTCTATAACCCTTGATACAGTTTCAAATTCCTTGTGGCTAATTATTGGCTCATGGTGATCTTGAATAAAGTATTTATTCTTTTCTCCATTGTTTATATGCCTATTAAATTTGCTATCTGTATACGTTTTTTGTAAGATAACATCACCAGTATATTTTTCATTTTTAAGAATTCCTCTAATTGTAGTGGCTGTCCAACCAGCTCTTCTTTTAGAAGGAATTCTTTTATTATTTAAATCATCTGCTATTTTTTGAGATCCTTTTCCAGCTAAAGCTTCACTAAAAATATATTTAACTATCTTAGCTTGTTCATGATTTATAACCATTTTCCCATCTATGTTCTCGTACCCATATGGTGGATATGAAATCTTAAAAGTGCCATTTTGAAACCTTTTTTGAATAGCCCACTTGTTATTTTCTGAAATTGAGATTGACTCACTTTCTGCTAGACTACTTAAAACTGATAACATTAATTCACTTTCCATGGATTTAGTATTTATATTTTCTTTTTCAAAGTAGATAAACACTCCAAGCTCTATCAACCTTCTTACCATTTCTAAGCAGTCAGTAGTATTTCTAGCAAATCTACTAATTGATTTTGTAACGATTAAGTCTATCTTTTTATTTTCACAATCAGACATCATCCTTTGAAGACCTTGTCTGTTCTCTTTCTTTGTGCCACTAATGCCTTCATCATAGTAAATACCTACATACTCCCATTCTGAGTTTGCTTTTATATAATTTTCATAGTGACTCTTTTGAGCCTGCAGGCTTTCAAGTTGTTCATCACTATCTGTAGAAACTCTGCAATAAGCTGCTACTCGCATTTTTGGCACACTAAAAGGATCAGGTCTGTTTGCTTCTATTTTTGTTATCTTTCTCATTGTCTCACCCCCTTTTTTGTAGGTCACATATTACCGTTAAAACACTTATATATCAACTTATTTAGGGCATTATCTTCGCTAAAAATGGTGAGAAAGTTTTACGATTTAGCTCTGTGATTCTGTCAAACTCGACCTCATTAATTAGTCCCTTTTCAAGCATCTTTTTTAAGATGTTTTCAGCCTGGATATAATTAAATTCACGCTGTATTTGTTCTTCAGACATTCTTCTTTTTAGATCGTTACTCTCAAAAGTTTCCTCTGTTATCTGTTGTACATTTTTGTTCTCCGTTTGTTTCATATAGCATTACCTCCTATTTAATAGCCACAGGAAGAGCTATAAGTTGAGGTTTTATAAAATATATTTAAAAATGTGCATAAAAAAAGTGCCTGCAGGAATAATTCCCACAGGCTATATCTAACTTCTCAATCATATTTTATAAAGGCATCAGTAAAGCCAGCTTTTTTAGCTTTTGCCAGTTGCTTGTCTGCATTAGCTTTAACAGCATATGCTCCTACTTGAACTCTATATAGTTTAGTAGGGGAGGATGATGGGGGAGATGCAGG
>SVES01000036.1 GCA_015057305.1 Pseudobutyrivibrio ruminis
AAATGCATCCCCTTCAAAGGGGATGCATTTTTGCATAGACTTTGGTATCTATTAAAATATTTGTTTTCCATATTTGTCCATATCCTCTCTGAGTAAATCACTACAAACTTCATCGTAGTTAAAAAGCTGTGACTCTATCAATTATTTCTGATATTGGCATAGTTTTGTGTTGAATCATTACAAATCCCACCACAAGTTTTATAGCATAAAATTGAATTTAGATAAGCGTAAGCTGTCTCGTATTTTTATATTTACACATTTTCAACATACAAATTTTATACACTATAGTATGTAACTGTAGAATAGGGGGGCATGAATGAAAACTTTTTTTAAGAAAATACATAAAGAAAATTTTAGATGGTACGATGAAGCAATTTTAGTTATGCTTTTCGCTACCTTCATGATGATAATTTGTGGGCAGATAATGGGAGGCTTGGTGGAAATGCCTTTTACCCACTTGATTCAAAATGATAGTACCGGTTATTGGAGAACTTTCTTCATGTATTTTGGATTCATAGGGACGTGGATAGTTTTTATGATTGAATTCCTAATCGTGAAAAAAGACCGTCCGATACTTAGGACTTTATGGACTGCTCCGAAGGGAAATAATATCAAATATTTGGGGCTTGGATTTTTGATAGGATTTGTCATCAATATAATATGCGCTATTGTAGCAGTGCTAAACAAAGATATTTCGTTACAATATGATTCTTTCAATTTTATAAAGCTGTTGTTGCTGTTCATCGCTGTTTTTATACAGTCTTCAGCTGAAGAAATGGTTTGCAGAGGATTCATATTTCAGCGATTAAGAAGAGGATATCGACATCCGGCAGTTGCGATTATCTTAAATTCGCTACTTTTTACGTCTATGCATCTATTTAATCCGGGAGCTAGTGTTATTTCGATGACAGCGGTATTGGCGGCAGGTCTATTATTCTCGCTAATGGTTTATTACATGGATAGTATTTGGTGTGCGATGGCTGCACATACAGCATGGAATTTCACTCAAAATCTGATACTAGGACTACCAAACAGTGGGATGGTTTCTCCGGTCTCAGTTTTTAAATTGGATGCTGCAACTGCTAAAAGTAGCTTTGCATATAGCGTTGAATTTGGCCTAGAGGGTTCAATCACGGCGATAACAGTTATGATTATTACAGGAATAGTTATTATTGTCTTATATCACAAAAAGGAGATAACAAATGGATAAAAGTATTAGAAGTCATTCAGTTTGTGAAAAAAAGCCATTATTAGCAATTGTGATGGCAATGATTATCCCAACAATTATTGTAGGAGCAGGTGCACTTATAGGTGGATTGATTTCAAGTGAAGCTGAAAATATAGGTACTTGCATCGCTGCAGTAATAATGATGTTTATTTTTAAAGCATGGTTTTCTCCAAATTTTAAAGGCTTTGTAAAGCCGGAAAACTCTGCAAAGAATATATGTATATTAATGATTCCTTTTATTCTTTTTATTCTATATACGTTAGCTGAACCATTGTATTTGAAGAGGCCTTTTTATTTCAATCCTACTTTTTCTGCGTTAACCATGGGCCTATCAGCTGGATTTGGAGAAGAGTCAATGTTCAGATTATTCTCTATAGCAATCGTTATGAGATATGTTAAAAAGGAAAAAAGAATCCTTTCAGTGATTTTACTAGCTGTATTCTTTGGCTTTATGCATATGGGAAATATTCAACAAGGCGCAGATATGGTCATGACTGTTGTGCAGGCATTTTTTTCAGTATTTTTAGGATTAATGTTTAGCGCATTGTACTTAAAAACAGGTAGTGTGATATTACCAATATTTGCACATGCTTTTTATGATTATATTTGTTTTACCACAGATCCTTCGCTTTCTTCAGAAGGAATAATTGTACAGCAATACACTCCAGTAGCAATGGTGCTGGCTATTGTATCGTCTGTAATGGTTGGTACAGTATCATTTTACATGGCTATTAATAATGATTTATCCATTGCCAATAAGATATGGGATAAAAAATGGAACACTAAGCAAATGGAAGATTAAGCGATAAGGAATATTTATGGATTCTACATTATATAATCCTAAGAACCAAGGAATACAGATTCAGCTCAGGTATTATCGAGATAGCCTGGCCATAAGCGGCGGTATGGTAATTGTTATGTCGATATGGGACATCATCAAACTTTTCATCGGATTCTTTCTTGGGGAAGACACTATCAAAGCACTTGTGGAAGCTACCATTTATGAGAATGGTATCTCAGCTATTGGCACTAAATATGAGAGTACGATGCGAGTTCTGACGTGGGTATCAATATTGCTAATACTTTCGTTTTTTGTTGCAATTATTTTTTTGTACCACCTTTACATAGGATTAAATGCTTATAGAGTGGGCAGGCAGACTGCTAAAAAAAGTAATCGTTTTTTTATTGTTCTTACCCTGTTAAGCACGATATTTGCAGGAATGCTAATTTTGTCGAATGTTTTAGTTCTCTTTAATGCAACAGATGAAAGGGGTAATGTAGATTTTGCTTTTTTAATAATGGAGATTACCACCTTTTTTAATTACATTTTCATTTTGTATTCGGCTCGTAAAATCAGAATACTTGAAAGGTTAGAGGGGGAATAGCATGACGATTTGGCAGAAAATAAAAAACGTATTGTTGGCTGTTTCTATGATTATCATAGGCATGGCGATGCTATTCTTTGGTGAAAAAGCATACATGGCTATTATTGGCCTGTTTTCCCTAGCATTAGAGATTATGGGGCTTCGGATGCTTATTTTCTATTTTGGTATGGCTCGTTACATGGTAGGCGGGCGAAATATCCTGTTTCGTGGAATCCTTTTCTTTGATTTTGGATTATTTACAGACTCTCTAGTATGGGTTCCTAAAGGATATATTCTGATGTATTTAGCAGGAACGCTAGCATTCTCAGGTATAGTAAATATTATAGGAGCAAGTGAAGCAAAAAGAATCGAAAGCTCATGGAAGTTTAAGACTTTCCAGGGAATCGTTAAGATTCTGTTTGCCATAAGTTGTTTGATTTTTATGCGTAGCGAAGTACGAGTTGTGAACATCTGCGCAATAGGCTTCATTTTGTCGGCGGTTATGAGTATAGCCAATACATTCCGTCGCCAACAGGTTGTAACCATAGATTAAACAGGAGAAAAATATGCAGGAAGATTTTCATTATTATGCAACCTACTGCGCTGCATTGCTGGCAGGATACAATCATATTGATAGCCTTGATATATGTTATGCTGCCCAGCTGGTGGATCACTGCTCCAGGAATTGGCTGAAAAAATCAGGTGGTCCTTCCATGGCAGCTACCACTCAGTTACAAGCAGAGCTTTTGCAGGCCAGGACGGATCCCATAGGTTTGTGCGATATAACCAGAATCTGGTCTGCCTTTCATTTTTTACCGAAAGATTTGTACGCAAATGTGGATAAGGGGTCTAAGCGCTACAAAGACAAATATCGCCTGATATGTGGTCCCAATGGAGAACTACTTGAAGATACAGTGAAGCTTGCAAAGAATAAAGGATTGGAAGCGGCAGGTATTGCTATGCATGTACTTGCAGACACGTGGGCTCATACATATTTTGCAGGGACGCCTTCACTTGTAATTAATAATACCAATTGGTACTTTTATGAACTGTTTCCTGTTGAAGGAGCAGAGCCTGAGCGTAGACAGATTGTTTTTTCTCATAATCCATCTGCATCAGAGGATGTAGATAAACCGGTATATGTTGGCAGTGTTTATCAGTTTCACGAGCATTCAATTATGAACCTTGGGCATGGTCGTGCAGGCCATCTGCCAGATTATAGTTACATCAGATATGTTTATCTGCCTGCATGGGGAGATTATAAGGAGATTATTAAAGATAATCCCCATGATTATGAATATGCCTTTGCGCAGATGGTTTATGCTCTCAGTTATCTCAAGGGAGATATAGATGTGTTTGAAAAAGATACCTATGAATTTGATAAAATCCAACCACATCTTGAAAAAATCCGGCGGATAATTTCAAAAAGACAGGTTGATGCATCTGAAGATTGGAAGACTTTTGGGGAAAGCCTATCAGGGGAAGAGATTCCAGATTTTGATATGGATAAGTATATTTCACAATATGTGCATAGCCAGGATAAATCAGATACATATCTTGGAAGCTTTTTTAATGGGGCGCTATCACAGAAAAAGATGGTTGCTGAAAAAATAAAGGAATCAGGAAATAAATTGGCGGGAATGTGAGTTAATTTGAGGAGGTATAAGAATGACCACTATTATTCAACAAGTAATTGCAGGGTTAATCACTACGGGAATTCTGGGAGTTCTCTATATGAGAATGATTAAAAGGGAAAAAAGTGGGCAAATTGGTATGCCTCAAGCGTTGTTACCAATCATTCTTGGCATTGTATCTGAAGTAGTTGGGTCAAGATTAGTTGTTTATATGATGATTGGAGTGTTGCATAGTGGTGCTACAAAATTTAATGAATTGCCAGTAGTTGCAAGACAGTTTCTGTCACCATTTTTATTTGCAGCGTTTCCAGAAGAGCTCTTTAAGTTAATAATGATAATCATAACTTTGTGCGTATTTAGAAAAAAAGTAAAGAATGTCTATGAATACATATTGATAGGCGCAGCGGTAGGTATAGGTTTTTCTATAGCAGAAGATTATAGTTATGCATCTGAATTAGCAAGTATTTTCATTAGATTACCAATGCTTCCAAGTCACATGGCAATGGATATGTTAATGGGTGAATTCTTAGGTATAGCTATGTACAACAAGAAAAATAATGCTGGGCCTGTAGCGATATTTAATATATTGGCATTTGCTGTTCCGGTTATTTTGCATACATTATATGATGCTGGCTCGACTGCTAATTACATGGTATTTGAAGGAGCAGCAAACGGAAATAATGTGATGCTTACAATTGGTAGTGTGTATGCATTGGTTGTAATCGTCGGATTTATTGTTTTTTCATTCCGTATGATAATCAGATTTAAAAATAATGGGGATAAATTTGACAATATGATGATTAACAAAGTGGAACAATAGGATTGCTAATAGTTGAGGGTTTGCCAAACTTGTTGAGGGTGACCCTCAACAAGTTTGATTACCCGCATTTTTTATTCTTCACTATCTTCGCTTTCTTCTTCAGTTTCTTCTAACTCAGGTTCTTCTTCAACGTAATTCGGGTCATACACCGTGAATTCATTAGATTCTCTAAACACAGTATTTGAACTACCCATTTGGCAAACTGTTATTGTATCGCCATTGTTTATATCAGAGGCTTTTATGCTGAGCACCTGCCCCGATTCATACTTGGTAGAAACTTGTTCTCCATTAACAAATACCTTTGACCACTTAGTAAATTCATCTCCATAGATATGGAGCCTTCCATTGAAGAAATATGCATTATCAATAACTACGTCATTGACACCCATAATCAGGTCAGATGGGCCATATTCTGTGCCATACTTATATGTATAACGGTCTCCATAGAGAATATCATACTGAAGCATTTTCAGGTCATTCATGTACTCGCTTGTACCATACTGAATTCCCTTTGCCATAGCTGTCTGATGATATGCATTAATATTACCATTGTGAATATTTAGTCGATTCAAAAACTCTGACACTAGCTGATATGAAGCTAAATCCTCGTCAATTTTCTCCATACCAAAGTTGTTCCAGGTAAAATACTTTGTCTTGTATAAATCTCCTGTTGCAACCTCATCTGATGTAAGTCCCATTGTTGGAAGGTGATCACCAAACATGATTACCAGTGTGTCCTCGCCTCTTGCATCAAGTGCCTCAATATACTGTCGCACGAAATCATCCACATTGTAAATTCTATTTACGTAGTATTCCCAGGCCCAGTTTTCTTCCTCGGTCTTGCCAACAGCATTTACCTTAATAGCTGGATCTTCCTCCACCTGATATGTAGGGTAAGAACCATGTCCCTCAACAGTAATTGTATAAACGAAATCAGAACCTTCAGTTGAATTCATGGCATCCAATGTTCCGTCTATTAGGATGTCATCTGTAGGCCAGTTTCCAAGAGGTGTGTAATCTGTAATATCCAAAAGCTCCTTAGATGTAAAGCTATCAAAGCCCATCATCGAAAAGGCGTTAGCTCTTGAATAGAAATTTCCACCATTGTTATGAACTACATGTGTGCCATAACCTAAATCTGAAAGAACATCTGCGTAGCTCTCCACATCAGTTTCCTTAATAATGGTCTTTTGTGGATACTCTCCTGGACCAAAGAAGCTACAGCTTAGTCCTGTAAGCACCTCAAACTCTGAGTTACATGTACCAGCACCTACAACAGGCACTATACAGTGACCTGTAGAATAGTTCTGCTCTAGATAATGAATGAAAGGAATTGGATCCTCACTGGTCTCCAAAAAGTCAGATTCAGAGACATCATAGAATGACTCTAGCAGAATAACTACTATATTTGGCTGTGATGCATCCTCTGATGGAATCTCTAATGTACTTACATAAGAAGCATCATCTTCAAGAATATTCTCAATTTTGCTCTCTGAATAACCAAATGGTCTGTTCATACCTCTATCTAATACGGAAGTAGAAAAACCATACAAATATCCGTAATCTAAATATCCCTGTGACAAATTTCCGAAGTAAGATGTCATGATTCCTGAATTTCTAAGGAAAAGTGTGGAAGGATATAATGAGGCAAATAAAACTGCAACTAATATCAATCTCTGCCAAAATGGCTTGGCATTCTGCTTCTTAGGTCCCTTAATCATGTAAATAATCATCAATATAATATAGATGATAAGGGCTATCACCACTATCATAGCCTCCTCGGCTGTGAAATAGTTGGAATCCTGCATTGTAAGTAAATCACTTATCATATATAAATCTGTGTATCCAAAAGGTGAAACACGATTCAACAATATGATGCAATTTATGATTCCAAGTATTAAAAAGAACATGCAGATGAATACTCGCCACCAGCCACGTCTTTTACTCAGAAATACAATAGACAAGCCTACAAACACGCAATAGGCGTTAAACAGGAATGGTCCCGTGTGGTCCACTACAAAGCTGCAGGCCGCAAAAAATGAATGTCTAGACAACCACTCCATGACAAATACTAGTGCCAGAGCTAGTGGTATATGCATGAAAAATGCGTATTTATCCCACAGCAATACCCACATCTTATGAAATTTACAATTAAGGTAACCCTGAACTAATTTTGAATTTGCAATTTTTATAAATGGCTTTTTGATATTTTTACCAAGCAGGCATAAGCCTGTTTTTATCTTTGAAAATAATTTTTTCATGAATCCTCCGTAAAACCTAAGACAGTATGAAAAAATAGTGATACAATTATATGGATTCTTGCCAATAATTTGTTTTTATATTTGCAAGAATTTAACTATTCTCAGTATTCTCAAACTAAAATTTCTAACGGATTATAACACTTTATTTTTTATTAAGCAAGAAAGCGAGACTTTATGAAGTTACAGTTCTACAAAAAAGGTATACCTACTAGAATTATCAAAAGAGCGGGCATTTTACTTGCTGTTTTTTTAGTTTCTGTAGTGGTATTTGAAATACTTACAAATATTACTGAAACCAAGGAGGTTGCAACTCAGGCTTCCCCTACATTGCCCCTTGTTTCTATTAATTACCTGGATGATGCATGCACAGAGCTCCACGGTTATGTTAATGAAATGGACCCGGCCTATATGCGTGATGCAATTATTCCTTTGGATTCAGAGCGCACAGTTTCATTATCTATAGATGCCAAGAATTTTGATGTGGACAAGGTTTCCTACGAAATCCGCTCATTAGATACACAAAGAAATATTTCTAACAATGACCTGGATTTCGATTCTAACGACGGAATTATTACAGCAAGCTTTCAGGCGGAAAACCTTATTGAAAAAAATGAAGAATATTTGCTTGTAATAACCCTCACCAGCGGTTCTAAAGAAATATATTATTACACTAGAATCATGCAGCCTGATGGCTGTAACGAGGAAGAGATTCTTGATTTTGCTCAGTTCTTCCACAATACTGCTCTCTCTGAGGATGCCACCGATTTGGCAACCTACATTGAGCCTAATTCCACCGAAAGTCAGGATTTAAGCCACGTAACCATTAATTCCAACCTTTCGTTGATTTCTTATGGCAATTTTGATGGTACTCAAGTAGGAACTGAAAGAGTTGCCCTTACAGATATCAGCACAAACTACGTCAGTCTGACTCTGTCTTATCTCCTTACCAGAGATAACTTTGGCAAGCCTGAATACTACACCTGCTCTGAAGATTTTCGTATCAGATACACTTCAGACAGAATATATTTGCTTTCCTACGATAGAACAATGGAACAGATTCTTGATGAAAATTCTGTCTCCTTTACTGACAACATCCTAAACATTGGCATTACTGATTCTGATTTACAGTATCTTTCAAATGAGACTGGCACTATTGTTTCCTTCGTACAAAATGGGTCTCTTTATGAATATGATCAAACAGCCAGAAGCCTTAAGCAGATTTTCAGCTTTGTAGATAATCCTGAGGATACACGTTCCATCTACAATCAGCATCAGATTCTTCTATTAAATATAGATGAGTCTGGAACAATGGACTACGTGGTCTATGGTTACATGAATTCTGGAAATCATGAGGGTGAATGTGGTATTAATCTTTACCATTATGATGCAATTGAGGATATTTCCACCGAACAGGTTTTCATTGATTCAACGAGCTCATATCAAATATTGAACGCTAATTTTTCTGAGCTTCTCTATGAAACTGCAGACAATGAATTCTACATAATGGTCAACGGAACCTTGCTATATATGTCATTAAATGAGTTGACTACAAATGAATTATTGACTGGCCTAGACAATGATCAGTATGCCGTTTCTAGCTCAAGAAGATTTTTAGCTTGGATGGATCAGGAAACTATGTCTGATTCAATCCACATTATGGATTTGGAAAATGGTACTTCCTTTGACATTACTGCGGATTCCGGCCAGCTACTTAGACCTCTGGCATTTATGGATGATGATTTAATATATGGCACCCTTCGTGAGAGTGATATCACTACAGATGGTGCCGGTTCCACCGTTTATCCAATGTACAAGCTGACTATTGCCGATATTTCCTCTGGAGACAGCCGTGATTTAATGAGCTATCAAAAGTCTGGCTACTATATTACAGATGTGTCTATCGAATCATATACTATTTATTTGGATAGAATTCAAATCGACGGCGAAGGTATTATTACCGCAGCAGAAAGTGACACTATAAAGAATAGTGCTGGTGAGCAAAATAAGGCTGTTGACGTTAGCATTGGCTCCGATGATGTAAAGCAGGAGATTGTCAATTTAACCATGGCTCCTCTTGATGAGGACGAAAAGCTAGGCAATGTTAATTTCGATATTACTGGAATCGTACTTGCGGATAGCAGCAGAAGCGTGTCTGTGGCATCAGCTACAAGCTCTACGCAGTACTATGTATACGTTGGAAGCTCCGTAGACCTTGCCACAGATGATTTGATTTCCGCTATTAATATTGCAGATCAAAAAATGGGAATTGTGCTTGATAATACCCCTAAATATATATGGAAGCGTGGTAGAAAATCTTATCAAAATGCTATTTCAGGCATTGCAGTTGGCTCCAGCGATTCAGAGGCTTCTGGGTCAGCCAGGGCACTTTCAGCTATGCTTGTTCAAGCAGGAGAGAACGTACAGGTTCACACCCTACTCGAATCAGGTGAGACGCCTATTTCTATTTTGACAAAGACTTTGAAGGATTACGATATCTTAGATTTGACTGGAGCAACCCTTGACCAGGTTCTATATTATGTAAGCCAAGGCACCCCTGTATATGCCTACACTGGCGAAGATACCGCCGTGTTAATCATAGGATATGATGCAAGCTCTATCACATACTTTGACCCTATGACTAGCAAGAACAGTAAAATGGGATTGAGTGAAGCCAGTGAATACTTTAGCTCCTTTGGAAACGTATTTGTATCATATATAGAATAAACTAAGCCCCTAGTATAGTCTTAGTTGCCAGTTACGACTACAAGCCTAATGATTTCTTCGCTTCACTAGAATGTGAAGCTTGAGAAATATTAGAGCTTGCAGTCTACTGGCTCCTAGACTCTACTAGAGGCTTTTTCTTACTAGTCTCTTTTTATAAACTATATATGAATAACAATATCGCTACGTAGTAGGTTGCCAGGTTTATGTAATGGATTAGGCGTTTGCTGCTGCGATTTCTAAAATGATAGAAATATAGGAAAAGAATTGTAAAATCACTAAGGAAGAATAGTATCCCTGCTACGCCTAATAAAGGTAATCCATTTAGTCCACATTCTAGCGCTTTAAGGGTCATAGTGGACACAAAGTAGCAATAGATGATGCATGGGATAAATAAGCTTCCCATATGCAAATGGCACCATTTTTGCATGGCCACAAGCAATAGGCATGGAACCAGTGGCAATATATACACCAATACATTTGTTTTATCCGTTATGCGACACATATAGTTTAATAGTCCTACATGCCCCAGCATAAAAGCTATAATTCCTATTGCCATAAACTGCTTTCGTAAATAGGTATTATAAAGACCCATCAGCAAATCGCCTACAAAGCAGGCTAAAAGCGCCCATATCAATAGTCCCAGCTTTTCACTGAAAAACTGATTAATGCCAAGGATAATCAAAAAGGAGATGCTACACACCACCTTTAAAGGGACATAGTATCTCCTTGAAAATCTATTATCACATACAGCAAATAATGCAATTATTAGTGCTACATAAATAATAGTTTCTAATATCATATTTTCCACCCAATCTATTCTTCATCCATTTCCCCTGCGAGAATAGCTTCAAGCTTCTTCTGCTTGCTCATCATTATAGAGCCTGCTCCAAGCAAGAAAATTGCTAGACAAAGTAAATATCTGGTATCAAATCCATCAGCTGTCTTTGGAGTTGTATCCTTAACATGTCCTGATGAGATTGTGCCGTCGCTGCTAACCTTGTAGGTAACAGTTGTTGTTGTCTTTGTTGCTGCTGCAGCGGTAATCTTTAGACCGGTAACTGCATAACCGTCTATATACTGGAACTGCACCGCATGGTCACCTACTGCTAGGTTTGCCACATAGTCTTTTGTAAGATTAAGGATAGTAGAACCAGATTCAATAGTATAGTTTTCTCTAGGAATGATATTTCCATCCATCATTATATACGCAAGCTTTTCAACTGGACCATCGCAAACGATGCGCACTGGACCATTTGTCTGTGGAACTACCTGGCTGGCACCTTCAATGATATGATATGCATTATTTAGCTTTGCAACATCTGCAACAGTTGTTGCTGTGCCTGGTGCAGCTGTAGCTGCAGAACCTGAGCTGCTTGAAGAAGAACTACCACCTGATGAGCCTCCGCTAGAGGAACCACCGCCTGAGGATGAACCGCCGCCACCTGAGCTTCCACCACCACCTGGTGTAGGAGTTGGGGTAGGTGTAGGTGTAGTAGTCTTTTTATATGTGAAATAAACATCCTGACTAGCTACATTTGTAACAGTATAAGAGGTAATATCGCCAAAAATCTCATAGCCAGATGGAGCAGTAGGTGTTATTACATAATTTTCTATGTAATCTCCAGATAAATCATCATTTTGTGTAGGACCACTAATTACTGTTGTACCATTTGATTCATATAAGGTTTCGTATACTCTTACCTCGTAGGTTGGTGCATCTTCATCTGCTGCATAGTTGAATATTACTGTCTGGTCGCTTGCTGCAATTACTGTGTATGTTGTAGCGTCAAATATTGTATATCCATCTATCGTTCTAGCAGCTATTGTCGCTCCTACTGCATAGTTACCTGATAAACTTGTATTCTCTGTTGGGCCACTTATCACCGTTGTTTTATCACTATCGTAAAATGTTTCATAAACTGTAACTTCATATGTTGTTTCATCTGTATTTCCAGATTCACCCAATATCACAGTTACTTCCTGGTCTAGATAATCAAAATAGTTAAGTATGTTTGTAACAGCAGCTCTGCTAGTCTGATTTGGTATATAAACCATCAAGCCATCATTTGGCCATGATGATTGTGATCCGATAGTTACATCCCCACCAAGAAATGTTAGTGTTGAAACATTACTATTATCAAAAGCTCCTGATTCAATCGTTGTAACGCTAGCAGGAACCGAAAAGCTTGTTAAAGATGATGGCACACTAACAAGTGTTGTCATTGAACTATCTGTATAAACTGCCCCTGTAGATTCATCTGTGTAATTACCATCTGAGGTTAACAGTGAATTGGACATTAAAGACATTGTGCTTTTTAGCTTTTTTGTATTAAGTATATCTTCATCATCTGCAGTATCTGCGTCTGATTCTTCCTCATCAGTTTCCACCGTAGTTTCTGTGGTTTCTGTAGTTGTGCCTGTTATTGCGCCGGTTGTATTTTCTCCTGTCGTGGTAGTAGCACCTGTTGTACTGCCTGTGGTTTCGCCAGCTGTCTCAGTACCAGTAGATGCTCCACCCTCAGTCGTAGCATCTGTAGTAGTTCCGCCACTTAAATTTTCTTTAGTACCTGTTGAACTTGTGTCATCAGAAGATGTTGTCTCTACAGTAGTCTCTGTAGTTACTTCCTCTTCTCCCTCTGCACTAGATGTTGTGCCTCCAAAGAAGGTCACCCCTGTAAGAATTATAGATGCGCTTATAAGAATACATCCTGTTTTTTTCAAAAATCCCTTTTTCATCTTTGCCATAGCATCCACCCTTTAAAACCCAAGTTTATATGCCAAAATTAAGCATTTATATTACTTGACTCGCTTTGCCACCACAAACATCCTGCCATCTTCAGTGTAGGAATTGCAGGTGCTAAGAGTCAAAATTTTGTCTGTTGCACTTATATCAATTGTCTCATCGAATACTGATAAACTTTGGATATTGTCTAAAAACTCCTGGAGCTCACTGCCTGTAACAGCATTGATAAAATCATAGTATTTGTAGCTGTCATCATCATCATAGCCTACTGCTGATAAGCCAACACCTACAACCTGGTATTCTTGCTCCTCATATAGAGTTTTAAATATTATCGTCTTATGCGACTGGTAATAATCATAGTCTAGATATCGCTTTAGCCCACCAAACATAGTCCCTGACCGCATATTGTGACCATATATGATGGTATTTGTAGTTGGATTTACTATGTCGCACCGATAATCCACGAATAAAGTACCTGCCGTACTATCATTTCCATAGAAATCCCTTCTCAAATAGTACTCTGGGTCATTAGGGGTCTGCATCACCGGATAGTTGATATCCGTATCAACGACCTCCAGAATTCCCACAAATTCGTGGTTTTCATTATACAAATCCTGCAAATCAGCTAAGATTTCTCTATCCTCAGGAGCATAATTTGTATCCCATGGACTAACAATCAAATCCTCTGTTATATCATTAGAAGCTGTTGTTTCTTCCTGTTGATTGTCACCATTTGAGTTCTCTACAGAATCTATATCGGCACTTTCATTATTTATCTTAACGTTATTTTGTGAATTATTAGTGTCTTGACTTGCAATTTCTTCTTGTCGCTGGGCAATTTCTTTTGCAATTCGACGGGTCTCTAATACATCTCTGATTTCAACTGTGGCATAGATACCCACAAGAACTACCGCTGTAGCTACGAATATCAGGCCTAGACGCCTAGAACTTTTCGCCTTGGTAGCGGCTTCCTCTATGATTTCTCTATCATCAAGAAGTCCTGCTGATTTATTAGCCACTATATCTGCCACGTGGTCAGTGTACTGCGCACCAATAGGACTATTAAAGGTGATTATACCATCGCGTATATCATTATAAAGACGCAGGGCTACCTCTGGATCTTGGATGTCAAGCTCCTCATTGATGCACTCTATTTTCTTTACATCCTCTTGTGCCGCTCTATACTCATAGTAGGTTTCAAACTCGAAGCCACCTATGATGAACCTTTTCTTTTCTGCCATACATCATTCTTCCTAAAATGTTACTACTTCTCTAATTTATATTTTATACGAGTAGGACATTTTTTACAATTCACGACGCAAAAAAGCCAAGGGCAATCACAGCCCTTGGCTTTCGTCTCAGCAATTATTGTATTGTTACTGGGTCAGACTCAGATTCGTTAACCTGCTCTAGCACTTTATTTACCAGGGCGTATCCAACGATTCTATAAACGTAGGTCTTACCTGATACTGCGTTTGTGTTAGTGTAGGTTCCTGTTGATCTTGGAATAACTGCACATAGCACCTCTGTGCCAGTATCAACTTCTGTTCTGTAAATATAGTAGAGCTTTACATTGCCGGTTGTTGGCCAGGTTATTGTGGCTCTGCCAGCTACCGAAGTATCCACAGCTAATTTATTCTTAGCTATGCCAGTTGTTAATTCTACACTACTATCAGCACTCTTGATTAGCTCTCCACTAGGTGTAAAGGCATAAGCGTTAGCAACTACTCTATACTTTGAGCTGCTTTCCAAATCTGTAAATGTATACTCGCTTGTATCACCCTTTATTCTCTGGATAACCTTATCTTCGTACTCTCCGCTAGAATTTAGCTTCTGCAATACGATATCTGTTCCATCAGAGAATAAATCCTTAACCCAAGTAGCTGTAATAGTGTCGCCAGTATCCTCTGCAGAAAGTGCAACAACACTCTGTAGCTGGATGTTATATTCACATGTTCTGCTTCCGCTTATAACATCAACACCATCATGTGCACTAACTACAAACTGACCCTTGCCCATTGTGCCATCTTCAGAATAACCACCTTCACTATAGATATAATTTCCATAGTCTACATCATATAATCCTGATGTATTGCTATCTTCGTCGTACAGTGTAAGAGTATATGGGTCATTTGCCTCTCCAGTCTGTAAATCTGTAGAAGTTATATATACTGTAAATCTTGGTTGTACAGCCCTTCCAGTATATCGCTGTGTCTTTGTGTAATCAATTTTTACATTGTCTGTATCTGACAATGGATGAGCAAGTATCTCATATGTTGCGGTTACTGTTCCAGACTTGTCCCCGATTGTGTAAGGAATCGTTGCGGTTACTGTTCCAGGATTTGTAAGGTCTGTAGTTGAGTATGTGATCTCGCCCATTGTAGCCGTTGGTATGCTCAGACCAAAAGCTGGCTCAATAGGATATCCTGTAAAGTAATAGGTTGGTTCATAATTTGTTGCCCTTACATTATCTGCATCAAACTCTACACCATAAGATATTTCCTTGCTGCCAGACCAGTATGCCGTTGTCTTGCCAACATATGTTAGCTTTCCATCAGCTACATAATTGCTATCTGAGCTATAAGAAGAATTATCTACCTCATAGTCCACACCAGCTCTAAGTATGTAAGGATTATCACTGTGAGCATTTTGTGCCGGCAATATCAGATATAATCTTGGGTCACCGTAGGTGATGCCTTTTCCTGTGTACTGCTGTGTAGGAATATCTAATACATAGTTTCCTTCTGAATCCTTTGAATAAACACCTGTATCCGCCAGATTTCCGTTGATATAGAAGGTTATTTCCTGTGAGCTTCTATACTTTCCAATACCTGTAACAACCATTGTACCTTCACCTGGCAGGATATTACTTGCCAGCTTAAAGGTTGTTCCATCATCATTTGTATAGGTCTTTGTCTTGTAGGTTACCTCATAATCGATACCTTCATCAAGAATTCGGCTGCCCTTCTTTACAGAGATATAATCTGCAACTGGAATTGTTTTTCCTTCGTTATAATCAAACTGTCTACTGTCAAAGCCATTTTCAAATTCTACAACGAAGTCACTAACATCATCCTGAAGAATGATATATCTAATCTTAAACTGATTTCCTCCAGCGCTTGACACGTAATAATTTCCAGCTGAATCAAAATCTGTTGCAGATGTTGCAGAATTCTGGAAGCTTATTACTACATCACTACAATGAACTCCTTCAAATCCAGTTCCTGCAAGCTTACCATCTGAATCAAGGTCAAATGTGGTTACTGTGCTAGCAGATGGATACTCAATTGATAAATCCAGTTCCTCATCAATCTGCATTGTTGAGTTTCCGTTTGAGCCAAGTGTCATGTCGTAAACTGATACACTAGGCTTTACATCATTTCCATCATAGGTTGCATAATAGAAACCAACAAACTTCTGTACATCCGCTTCATCACTTAAATATGTTTCATAAAGGTTCTCTGTTGCAGTATCTGCAGTAAATCGTTTTACAGCACTACCTGTTACCTTAAATTCAAGTACATTATTTCCAGCATCATCTGTTGCATACATACTGTCTTCTGTTGTGTATGGTCCGCCTGTGGCATTGATTGCCTTCCTATCGATTGCATACATCTGAGACATGCTGCCGCAATAATCGTTGATACCTGTTACAACTACATTCTTCCAGCCTGCATTTATGCATGTATCCTCACTTCCAGATGTGTTGACAAATTCAAGTGTATAATCTTTATTTCTTACAAGTGTTTGAGTACCATTCTTAACTACAACTGTCGGCTTTTGAGTCTCACCATTATATGTATAATGCCATCTTGCTTTTTCTTCACTAGGATTATCATATTCTGCAAGATATGTATATGGTGTCTCAACTCCAGTTACCTTATATGTAATTGTAAGTCCCATATTATTAATGTTCTTACCTACATTAAACGGTATTGTAATAGAGCCAGTGTAGTCTCCAATACCAGTAATTGTTACGGCTGGTGATGTAGATGCTACTGTTGCATGCTCTGTAGCCGCTCCATCCTTGTTCCATGCAGCTGTACCAGCACTGCTTGCATTTGTAACTGAAAGCTCAAAATCCTGACCATTTATCAACTCGCGACCTAATGTAACACCATCACTCTTATATGCCTCAGTATCAATAATACTTACTGCAGGTATATTGGTTGAAGATACGGTCTCTACGTCAGGTACTTTAATCTGTAGTGAATCTCCATCCTTTCCACCGATTGTGTAGTAACCAGGTGTTGTGTCACTATCTGCATCATAAAGATCTGACTTGTACTCCCATGTACCAATCTTTGCATACTCTGTTGTGTAGTAATAATGATAGTTATCTGGTAATGAACGCTCTGTTACTGTAAACGACATAGTCGTAGTATTTTCACAGCTATTCTTACCATCAATTAATAATGTGTAGGTGTCCTTTGCCTTTAAATCTGCTACTGCACCTGCAGAATTCTGTACTGTTATTGTATAATCACCAACTCCTGTTGATGAATCATATTTTGCTAATGTAGTGGTTGTACCGTTGTAAGTAACTGTAAGGCTTACCACACTATATGGGTCAATTACAGCTCCAGTGAACTCTGTTGTATTTGGCGAAATAGATACGTCTGAGCTATTTAAATCAAGCTTCTTTATTTCATATTTCTGAGTTGCCGTACCACTATAATTTCCCCCATCCTTGGCCTTGATTGTAATTTGTGGCCAAGTTGTCCAGCTACTTTGCTCTGTATTATTGTTGAGTACCGCTGTTGCTTTTGAATCAGAATTTGTATAACCGACTATTTCATAATCTGACTCTGTCAATGTTACGGTTCCATTTGTAATTGATTTAATTGCTGGCTCAACCTTAAGTCCTGTACCTGTACCAATGTAGTATGCTTCCTCAAGCTCAATTGTACATTCACTCAAAGGCTTTTGAGTAATCGTAAATGTCTTTGTTACCGAACCAGAATAATTGCCCTTTCCACTAACCTTTACAGTAGCTGTTCCAGCATTAATATTGCTAGAATATGTAACATCAAAATCAGTGCCCTTTGTCAAGGTTACACCATTTACAACAACCGTTACTCCTGGCTCACAGGCCTTTCCTGTGTAAACCGTAGATGTATATGCCAGGGTTACATCTTCCTCCGATATTCCCACGCCAGAAATCTTAAACTTAGATGACAGTGAACCATATACCATATCTGTATTTAATGCTGTTGCACTTACGGTATATGTACCCATTAAAGTACGTGATGTAGGTGATATTGTTACTAAGCTTGTATTACCATTAGCTGCATTGTAAATATATTTTTCTCCGTCGACTGATAGAATCTTTACATTATCTGTAAATGAATAAGCAGTTCCTGTGTAGCCCACCTTTGGTATTCCATCGGAATCATCTGTGGATGCTCCCTCAAAGGACATTGTTGCAGTGCTTAGGTCGTATTTAATGTTAAATGTCAAAGTTCTAGATGAACCCTGAGTGAAGTATTGACTATCACTACCAGGCTTGATTATTGCCTTCCAAGCACCTGCTGCTACAGCCTCTTTTGTTATTTTCCCATCAGCTGCCTCATATACTACCCCATAGGCACCTGAGTGTATAGTCACTATTCCGTTAGTATCTACAGTAACACTAGCTGGCTCAACATCCTCTAATCCTGGGATATAGAAGGTTGGGTTAACTGCACTTCCCGTATATGAATATACCGTACCCGTGCTTATTCCTATGCCCTCAAATGTAGCAAGGCTTGCTAAGAAGTATACATCTGCTGAAGTGCTACCGCTTACATACTTCACATTATTAACTGTTCCTGTACATATTGAATTAGCTTTGCCCTTTACAGTGATTTCTCCATCAGGTCCTGGTTTCTTATCTCTGGCTCTGCTTACTGTAACGCAATCTGATATTGTAGCAATATCTGTAATATCACCTGAATACGTGCCATTACTATCAGTAGTCTTCTTGTATTTAATTACAGGAATGATTCCCTCGCCCGAAACTGTTCCATCAGCTTCCAGATTGTATGATGGGTCTTGGATAGATACTGTTGCTACTGCATCATCACTTATATCAAGAACAATATTGAAGCTAATCTTCTTGTATCCACTATAAGGCAGGTTTCCCTTGATGTAGAAATATGCCCCGCCAACTGTTGGGGTATCATTGCTTCCGGCGATAGCTGTTTCACCAGTAATATTAGCAAGCTCACTTGTGTCTGTTACTATGTAATAGTCCCCATTTGTTGAATCTGTGCCATAGGTAAGAGTTTCTGTAGTCTCACTGTTCTTTGCTACAGATAGTGTTACAGTGCCATTTTCAATATAATTTTTAAGTGTTCCAGGTGTTACTGCAACTCCTGAGTATGTAACATCACTCATTTTTACAGTATAGTTTTCTATTGAATTAGACTTAATCTCATATGTAGCCTTGATAGTCTGGGTCACATAATTATCACCTGTAACTACAAATTCAATTGTTTTTACACCTACATTTGTTTTAAATGCAGACATAGTGGCGTCTGTAACTAAAACACCATTATCATAATAGTTAACAGTATAGTCTGTTCCTAATTCCAGAGGTGTTGTTCCATTTGTTGCTGTAAGGAACATTGGCGGAATTTCGTGTTCCGTTCCATCATATGTATAGACGGTATTATATTCTTTACTCTCATCCGTCAAATTATATGTAGGAGCAATATCCGTACTGCTGGTTTCTCCGACAAGTATTGAGTTTGCCGCAGTTGCACCCTTACGAGTTTGTACGTAGCCCTTAGTAATCTGATAAGTCAGTGCCTGTGATCCATTAAAGTTTCCTACGCCGTAAACTGTTTTTGTAATAGCGCTACTTACATCTGTTCCTATACTAAATTCTTCCTTAGTTGGTGTGAAATCAGTGCCCTGCTCCAGCTTACTTGAAACACCTGCTACTTCTGTTCCTATTTCTGGTACTTCATTAGTTTTAGCTCCATAATAGAAATATATATCAGGTTCAGCAAATTGCTCTGAGCCTGTGTACACTACCTGCATTTTTGTGCTATCGCCTAACCTCATTCTTTCGGTTCTTTCCGTTGCGCTTACTGCTGTGGCTATATTTTGAGGATTAATTCTTACTAGTAATGTTATTGGATCACCAGTAAATCCCTTTTCCTCATTTGGAGTTACAGTGTATGTCAGCACATTATACGCTCCATCAGAGCCTGCCGGTCTTGCATCATACAGATTTTCATCTGATAGTCCTTCCAGGCTACTTGTAGGCGTACTTATGGTATATGCCTCAGAATCTAATGCTGTGCCTGAACTATCTGTAAGAATTATAATTGGAGCTTTACCATTTCTATAAGTAACATCAAATGTAACTAAATTGCCCGATGAATCCTTATAATCAGCAGCTTCGTACCATGTCTCACTTGTTGCACTATAATATCCACTTCTTATAGTAACTTTTACATCTTCAAGGGTTGTTCCAACGGTATAAGTAATAATCCTTGTATCAGAATAATTTTCTAAACCAGTTAAAACTATATATTTTGTACCAGCCTTAGCTGTTAATCCAGTGCCTGTATTTGTAGTCTCATCATAAGTATCATAATATGCAACAGTGTAGTCTGTATCTGTAAGGGTAGTTGAATTAAATTTAACTATCGGTGTAGGCTGCACTTTACTTCCAGTCCAACCATAATTTTCATTAACATCACTTACTGTAACAGCACTATCATTAAGGCTACGTGGCTTGATGTTAAAGAATACTATTGCATTATTGTTTGCGTAGTTTCCTAAGCCCTTAATCTTTACATAAGGTGAGCTTTCTACAGCCCAACTTGTACTCGTATTTGCGTTAGTATTGTTATTAAAGCTGTATGAATAATCTGTATTCCTTGTTAACTGAGTTCCATCACTTCCATTTACTACTACACCAGTTGTATACTTGCCTGCTTTGTAATATGCCTCAAGGGAAGTACAGGTATAGTAACGTGTTGTTACATCTCCGATTGTTTCTACGCCATTAGTTCCCATAGATGTAAGAAGTGTTACACCCTTTCCACCTATATAAATAGACGAGTACTCATCTGTATTTGAAGTAATTGTATATGTTACTAAAGCTGTACCTACAAGGTTATTTTTTCCAGTTACTGTAATTGTATGCACTCCTGGAGACTTCTTGTCGTCAGGGTAAGATACTGTAAAGTTTGTGCTCTCGTAAGTGCTTCCAGTGTACTCAAATGTTTCAGAGAATGTAGTGCCTATAGTTACAGTAATTGATGGTGTCTGGTCACTACCATTGTATACACATACTGTTGGTGTTGCTGTAGCATCAGCGGTCTTTGTCCTTCCACTATCAGAATCTAAGCTGGCTACAGTTATTTTATATCTATACTTGCTCTGACTTAGTGTTCCTGTATAATTACCTTTTCCTGTGATTGTAGGTACTACTGTGCCAACATTTACATAATCCGAACCGTAGTTGATAGTATAATCAACTCCCTCCTCCAGATATACGTCTCCAAACTTTACTGTCAAATCAGCATCTGTTGTAGTCGTTGTTGCCCATGAGGTTGGACTTCCACTTTCAATATTTGTTACAACCTTTGCCTCTGAGGCTGAAGTTGCTGTAGACCAAGTAAGTGCTGCTCCAGTAAATTCCTTTGATGAAGCATTTGAACCAAGAGTTGCTGTTACAGCCGAATTACTGATTGGCAGCTGTGTTACTTCATATGTTGCAATGGCCAATACCTTGTCATCTGCTGATGTTGCTGTGCTTGTGGCATCTGTTACAACTATATACTTAGTTCCCACATTTGGTGACCACGACTTATAGTTTGTACTAGATGTATATGCATCATAAATGGCATAAGTATACTCTGTATTTAATGTCAATTCACGACTCTGATTTAAACGCACACTAATACTTGGCGCAACTGTACTACCTTTATAGTATTCGCTGTAACCTGTTGCATAGCTATTATCATAAGTGCCATCATAATACTTACCACTTGATGTAATTCTTACAATCAAATCACGCTCATAACTTGCAGCAATACTGTATTGACTTGTCTGAGTATTAGTTTGGAAGTTAATTCCATTACCTTTTACAACAAGTGTTGGTGTATCTCCAATCGCACTACGAGATCCCTGATATGACTCTGTATATTCTGAGGTTGGAACTTCAAAACCAGTTTCTGTAGATGCATCCCAATTCAAATATACCTTGTAGTCGCCTGTGCCATTAATTGCTTTGCTTGCATCGGAACTTGGTTCTACATTTGAACCTGTACGAGCAAATGAATCACCGTCCACCCACTTAATATAAGTCTTACTCATATCAGCCTGTTGTACAGTAAATGTGGTAAATATGCTGCCTGAATAGCCATCTGCTGTCATTGTAAATACGGCAGCCTTTTCTCCAGCTGTTGTAGCCATTTCTGTTAGTTGGGCAGCTGTAAAGCTACTGTAGGAGCCTGCATAATCTGCTGCAGTATACCCTGATACTACGTCATAAATAACACAGCTTGCTGTAGAGCTTGTTACCACACCAGAAACCGCTTCATTATTGCTGTTATAAAAAGTAGCTTCTGTCCATATAGAATCAGCTGATATAGGCGAGCCTGTATATACTTGACTATTCTTAAAGCTATCGCTTAGCTCTACACTTAATGAATTTGATATATCTTTTGATTCATAGTTTACAGTAACTGAGCCTGTATAGTTTCCTCCATCTATTGCAGATATAGTGATTGCACTTGTTATTCCATCAAGGCTATCTATTGTGGCTGTAATATCACTTGCAGAAGTATCTGTACTAAATTTTGGAGTTACTCCAGATATAGCCCCAATGTTTGCAATATTTGTAACAGCTCCATTTTCAATGGTAAAGGTTGCATTAGCAAAAGCTGCCTCTGTCAAAGTTACTGGCGATATTGTGAAATATCTAGTTAGAGTTATTGGTGTGGAAGCAACTGTATAAGTAATGGTTACTTTTGCAGTCCCAGCATTTATATTATCCTCTCTAGCTATAGTTACACCTGATGTCACAGCTGTTCCTGTATTATCTTTGTATAATGCAATAGCTGGCTGTTTCGCCGAACCATCATAGATCATGCCACAATCTACTGGTGTACTGCCTATAGCCTCAGCTCCACCTATTGTTACATTTAATACTACAACTGTTATCTCCGCTGTAGAGCCATTATAGGTTGCAGTAATGGTTGTTTCTCCTGGACTTAAAGCCTTTAAATTTGCAGTCATATTTCCTGTGGAGGTTACTGACGCATATGACTCATATGAAGAAGACCAGGTAATCAGTCGTTCAACACTTTCATCAGATAATTTTGCGGTTAATGCAATGCTTTCTGATGATGCCATTTGTGCAATATAGTACTTGCCACCAGCATATACTGCTCTTGTATCATCCAGTGTAATGCTATCTACTGTATAATTACCCTCTGGGGCACTTGTCATTTCTAGGGATGCTTGGCTTCCTGTTGTACTATTTGCCTCTGTTGACAAATATAATGCATTAGCAATAGATGCTCCTGACCATGCTCCAGTTGTACCCTTTACTCGCAAGGATGACCCTATTCCACTGTAATACTTGCTACCTAGATTAACCGTATTATCCCAGTGCTCTACTATAATAGAATAGTAATTTCCAGATGTGATGTAACCATTTCCTGTTACTAACTCTTTAATTGGCACCTCTACCGTCATCCAGCCTGTCCTACTAGGAGTAAAACTATAGCTACCTGT
This sequence comes from Pseudobutyrivibrio ruminis, assembly GCA_015057305.1. GTDB lineage: Bacteria > Bacillota > Clostridia > Lachnospirales > Lachnospiraceae > Pseudobutyrivibrio > Pseudobutyrivibrio ruminis_F. The sequence continues at coordinate 23,518 of SVES01000036.1, forward strand.
TCCTGCCACTGTTCCTGATTCAGGGCTACTTTCTGATGTCAGATTCTTTCTTACTGTAACATTAAATGTATATGTCTCTGTAACATCATCTACAAATATATCAAAGGTTGCATATTTCACCCTTGTATAGTTGTTTCCACTTGCATCTGTAGTTGCCTGAGCCACTGCGGCAAATGTTTCATCTGGTTCTAATGTATAGCCTTCGTTCATATCTGAATATGAACCTGTTACATATACAGAAAAGTGCTCAGCATCAAAAGCTACATAGTCACCAGATGCGTTGGAATCCATCTCCGTCACCGAGTAGTCATCTTCAATTCTGTAAACAGCTACATCTTCATCTGCAACCTCATCCAAATCATTTACGTTTGAGAATGAAACGCTTACTGATTTGCCATTATCCATTGGTTGATACTTGTTTCCATGTCTGTCATAAATATTGATATTATAGGCAGCATATGCTTTGAAGGTACCTTCATCGAGATTATTATTTACAATATTCTCCATTGCCTTCTTACCAGCATAGTACACAGTTACTGATGAATTTCTAGGCATCTCACCCGATACAGTAACTGTTGTTCCCATAATAGTAGATGAGTATGATTGATACACCAGTGTCATATCCTCATATCCACAGTGCTTACATACCCAATTTTCATCAAACTCGCAGTTCTCGATTTCTTCGTAGCCACATTCCTTGCAGCGCTTTGTATGAGTACCATCTTCATTAGAAGTGTACTCCCATTCCTCATGCTCACACTCTTTCTCATAGCCACAGCGTGTACATTTTCTATCTTCGCCAAATGTACACTCTTCCACTTCCTCTATATGGCAGCGCTTACATATTTTCTTGTGAGTACCATCTTCGTTTGATACGTACTCCCACTCCTCATGCTCACACTCATCCTGGTAGCCGCAGTGGATGCAGACTAAGTCTTCATCATAAGTACAGCTTTCCTCTCCTGCCTCTTCGCCGCACTTTTTACATATCTTTTTGTGGGTTCCATTTCCGTTTGAAACATATTCCCACTCGTGCTCACATTCCTCTTCTTCCTTTGGCTTTTCGTATCCACAATGAATACAAACGCCATCTTCGTTAAATGTACATGCTTCTACCTGTTCTTCCCCACACTCTGCACATATCTTCTTGTGGGTTCCATCTCCATTTGAGCTGTAGCTCCATTCTGCATGCTCACAATCCTTATCTTCTGCTTTGTCTTTATCTTCGTCTTCCTTGTCCTTATCCTCGTCCTCTTTATCCTTGTCTTCTTCGTCCTCTTTTTCTTCGTCAGTTAGATCTTCATCATTACCTTCTTCGGCGTCTTCAGTAGTTTGGTCCTTGGTCACTTCAGGGTTATCTATATCTTCGCTAGAAATAGGGTTTCCATTTTCGTCTAAGGCAGGGGTAGCGCCATCTGTTGTATTAGTTTCTGATGCAATCTCTGTTGGATTTTCTGCTGGTGTAGCTTCTTCTGGAGTGGCTTGTGTTTCAACACTTTCAGTAACTGCTGGCGCAGCTTCTTCTGCCACTGGTGCTGCCTCTGGAGTGGCTTCGACCACAGGCGTAGATACATCAACAAAATCTCCTCCGCCTTCAGACGCAGGAGCCGCCGCTGCTTCTCCACCGCTAGATTCCGTTACCACAGCTGGGTCTTCTGCAAACGAGAAGAAATCGTCTCCCATCATTGTAGTAACCAGCAACATAGCCAGTAAAAATGCTGTTAGTCTTTTAAAGAAATTCATGCTGTTATTCATAGGCCAATTCCCCTTTGTTAGATACCCTTTTCTAACATCTTTCTGCTTTTGTTATGTTATGCTCCGCCTATTTTTTTCTACAAAAAATAGACATAGTCATAGTACTACAATTTTCATATCGGTTTTTCTTTTTATTAAATTTACATAGAATTAGGATTTTTATTATGAATTTTTTGTGAAATGTATTATGATATTCCTCATTTATGAGGAATATCATAATGCCCTGAACTGCCCATTCGCGAAGCGAATTTTTAATGGCAGTTCTTCCTTGTTTTTCTGCCTATTCGCGAAGCGAATCTTCAATGGCAGTTCTTCCTTTTTACTCTGCCTATTCGCGAAGCGAATTTTCTATGGCAGTTCTTCCTTATTTTTCTTATTCCTCCACTAGACACTTAAACAACAACTCTTCAAATGGCCCGTAGTTCAATACCGAGCTTTCCTTGCTGGCAAGAATCATGTCATTCTTTGTTGTCTTAGAGAAATCAATATCAAAATGCTGACTATTTTTGCATATGTATTCTATAAACACACGTTGAGCCCTGCCATTGCCTTCTCTGAAAGGATGAATCATATTTATCTCTCCAATCAGATATGCCAATTTTTTGGACATTTCCTCTTTGTTATCAACATTCATTAGATAATCATTGTGAATTATCCACTCCTGAACCTTTTTAAATTCGATCTCTATGAATTGTGTTAGGCAAAAAATCGTGCCCTTTGAAATGTCGACTGTGCGGATTTCTCCTGCCCAATCGTATATATCCTGAAATAAATATTTATGAATTGCTTGCAGATGCTGTAACGAAAAATCCCCTGGTATAGGGCGCTTTATGATTTCAAAATACCGCGCTGAACTAAGCTCCTGTTCTGCCTTAAAGAGCTCGTCCTTGTCATGAATATCCAGTTTGTTCTTCAAGATGTGAGTGTGTGGATAACAGTACTGCCCGTTATCTTCGTACTCATAACGGTAATATTCATCCATCATAGGCTCTATCCCACTGAAACATACCTTGATGTAATCTCACGGACTACATCCTCAACATCAACTTCATTTGTAAGAATCATCCTACCCCTCTCAATCTCCTCTGAGGTCAGAATCATATCTTCCATTGCAAAAGAAGCTGATACACTAGCGATTTTTTCATCTGTAGACATTACTCTCTCCTTAATTATCGGCCTAATCTCCATATTTTTATAACCATTCCCCTAATAGTTGTTTGCCAAAACAAATTGTTCTTTTCACTAAACTACCCAATATTTGTGTATATTATAACATATCACAACATTTGAATTAACATTCTTCACAAAGTTTTAAGATAGTTTTCATTGGCATATATGTATGTATAACTTACATTTTACTGTGTTTTATAGTGGCTTATTTATTCACTATAGACCGGATATCTCCTTTATTGCTGCATATACTTGTTTCATATTAGTATGTTGTCAGTTTTTATCCTTTTAGTTGATATGTAGGTCAACTATAACAGATATTCTTCAATTTTACTTCTAATCTCACTGACATCCAAAGGGTCCAAATCAGACTCCATTGTTAATATAAGATTATGGCACACCTTTATGCCTGCCTTATCATACTTATTTATTTTTTCCAAATTTGCACTCGCATACTCTCCATCTGTTATCATACCAAAATGCTCCCAATATATAGTTTGTCGCGTCCTAACATTTAACGCTGCAAAATCTGGATATGCCTTTTTGCTATTTTCCAGCTTTAATTCCGGCTCATAAGTGTATGGAATCTTATATTTATCAAGCATATCAGCAATTATCTTTTCAGATTTCGACCTAACCATTTCTCCATTATTTGTCATGAACTTACCTTGCTTTGGGTATGGGTTCATTCCGCCCTTATTCTGCTGCATCCATTCCTGAATGAACACATCTATTGGCATAATCACTGGTGATATTAAATTTCTTTTCGCATCACATGTTTTTGTATATATATCCCCTATTGCTCCTATATCATAGCTTTTAATCATATTGTTTATGCATCTCTTTTGTTTTAGCAGTTCAGTTTTTACACGCAAATCATATTCTCGCTGCGCCATAGAATACGCTAAATCTATGTTACCTTTTCTTATATATTTTCTATTTCCTCCCTCACTGCGTAAATAATATTGATAACCATTCTTTTTCTTTGAATAGTGCAACGTACTGCTTTCATCTAAAATATAACTTCCTATCCTACGCTCTACTACCTCTAACATTTTGTTTATCTTCTCTAAATCTTGCTCTAAAATATCATTTACACTCTCCATTTTCTACTCCTCTTTTCTATTTGACACGCAATAATGTGGATGCTTCATTTTTACATGCTCACTTTTTCTTCTATTAGCACGCACTCACACTCTCTAGCTTCCTGTGCGTGCCACACGCCACCTCTCCCTGCACGCACTCGCATTCCTTAGCTTCCTGTGCGTGCCACACGCCACCTCTCTCTGCACGCACTCACTTTCCCTAGCCCTCTGTGCGTGCCACAACCCACCTCTCCCTGCACGCACTCACTCTCACTAGCCCTCTGTGCGTGCCACACTACACTGCTCCAGGCACGCACCATCACTTCCTAGCTCCATGTGCGTGCCACACGCCACTGCTCAAGGCACGCACGCTCATCCTTATCTACTCCCATACATGCTCAATCGCCGTTAAATCCCATTAATCCCAGCAATTTACTTAAAATATTAGAATTAAATCCCGCTATTAACCACTTATCATATATTAATATTTGTAGAAAATGAATTTTGGGGAACGACACCACACTTATCCCCATTGATATGTTATATAAACATCATGATATTAATCAGATTTCTAAAGTATAACGACATTTTCATAAGCTGTCAACTACATTCATAAAAAACAAGTCAAAAATCACTCAAATATAACTGACTTCTCCAAAACTGCCCCCTTACATAATAAAGCCGCCTTAGCGCAACAATTAGTTGTGCCAAGACGGCTTATGTTTCTTTGTCTTATAAATTACTAAGCATTCTGAATCTTACCAGTATACAATTGATAGTATTTACCACCTTCTTGAATAAGTTCTTCATGAGTGCCTCGTTCAATAATACGTCCCTGATCAAGAACCATAATACAATCAGAGTTTCTGATAGTTGAAAGCCTGTGGGCGATAACAAACGTAGTACGTCCATGCATAAGCTTATCCATACCATCCTGAACAATTTTTTCTGTACGTGTATCGATTGAAGATGTAGCTTCATCCAAAATCAACACTGGTGGATCTGCTATTGCAGCTCTAGCTATGGCAAGTAGCTGTCGCTGTCCCTGTGATAAGTTTCCTCCATCTCCCTTTATTACGGTATCATAACCCTGAGGGAGCCTCCTTATGAAACTATCTGCATTAGCAAGCTTTGCTGCTGCAATTACTTCTTCCTCTGTTGCGTCCAGCTTTCCATAACGAATGTTATCAGCTATAGTTCCTGTGAATAGATGAGTATCCTGCAAAACAATTCCTAGTGAGCGGCGTAAATCAGCCTTTTTAATCTTATTGATATTGATTCCATCATAACGAATCTTTCCGTCTGCAATATCATAGAAACGGTTAATAAGATTTGTGATTGTAGTTTTTCCTGCACCTGTTGCTCCGACAAATGCAATTTTCTGCCCAGGTGTAGCAAATAGCTTGATGTTGTGAAGTACTGTTTTATCTGGATTATATGCGAAATCCACATCATCAAATACTATGTCTCCTGTGAGCTTCACGTAAGTTGTGGTACCCTCTGCCTTATGATAGTGCTTCCATGCCCACATACCTGTACGCTCTTCACATTCAACTATTTCTCCATTTTCTTCCTTGGCATTTACCAGCATTACATAGCCTTCATCTGCCTCTGGTACCTGGTCAATGAGTTCAAATACACGCTCAGCTCCTGCCATTGCAAGTACTATTGATTGGAACTGCTGTGATACCTGCTGGATTGGCATAATGAATGAACGGGTAAATTGTAAGAAGGATACTAATGCACCAAGTGTCAAACCTGTCCAACCATTGATTGCCAAGGTTCCACCAACAACTGCGCAGATTACATAATTCACATTACCCAACTGTGCATTTACAGGACCAAGTATATTGGCCAATCTATTTGCACGATAGGCATTCTCATAAAGTCCCTCGTTTAATTCATTGAACTTTTCTATTACTTCGTTTTCATGGCAGAAAACCTTTACTACCTTCTGTCCATTCATGATTTCCTCAATATTTCCGTTTACTGCTCCAAGCGCCTGCTGCTGCTTGCGGAAATACTTACCCGAGGTTCCTGCCAACTGCTTTGTTACTACTGTAATGACAATAATCATTGCAATAGTAACTCCTGTAAGTGTTGGCGACATCATAAGCATATAAACAAACACTGTAACGATAGTAATAGCACTGTTGAACATTTGAGGAAAACTCTGAGAAATCATTTGTCTCAGCGTGTCGATATCATTTGTGTACACCGACATGATATCGCCATGTGCGTGTGTATCAAAATATCGGATTGGTAAATCCTCCATCTTTTCAAACATTTCATCACGCAAGTCCCTCAATGAACCCTGGGCAACGAAAATCATAATCCAGTTATATGAAAATGTTGCTACAATACCTATTCCGTAAAATACAATAAGTTGGATTATTGCATGAGCAAGTGGGGTGAAATCCTGACTTCCGCTTTGTATCATTGGAAGAATATAGGAATCAATTAGCTCTTGCATAAAAGCTGTTCCCTTGGCATTGCAAATAACTGAAAGAAATATGCATATTAAAACAACTATGAGCTGAATTGGATATCTTCCGCCCACATATTTAACAAGGCGGCCCAGAACATCTCGTCTAGCTGCCTTTTGTTCTTTTGTAAGCTTTGGCACTGAGCCAGGTCTTGGTCCTCTAGGCATTAGTTCTCGCCTCCTTCCTCAGCTTTATCAAAGTCGCCATTTCCAGCGCCTGTCTGCTGTTCATAAATATCCTTGTATATCTCATTTCTAGCTAATAATTCTTCATGAGTTCCAAAGTCATTGACCTTACCATCATCCATTACAATGATTCTGTCCGCGTCCATGACTGATGATATACGCTGTGCGATGATAAGCTTTGTTGTGTTAGGGATTTCTTCCCTGAAAGCTCTCCTTATGCTAGCGTCAGTTGCTGTATCAACGGCAGATGTTGAATCATCCAGAATAAGAATCTTTGGCTTTTTCAACAGGGCTCTGGCGATACATAGACGCTGACGTTGTCCACCAGATACGTTTGTTCCACCCTGCTCAATATATGTATTGTATCCTTCTGGAAACTTCTCTATAAATTCGTCTGCACAAGCAAGCTTTGCTGCCCGCTTTACTTCTTCGTCTGTGGCATTTTTATCACCCCAACGAAGATTCTCATATATTGTGCCTGAGAATAACACATTGTTCTGAAGCACTACTGACACTTGATTTCTTATAGTCTCAACATCATAGTTTCTGACATCATTGCCACCAACAATAACCTGTCCTTCGTCTACATCATATAATCTAGAAATCATTGAAACTAATGTAGATTTTGCAGAACCTGTTCCACCTAGAACACCAATTGTTTCGCCAGAATTAATCTTTAGGTTAATGTGGTCAAGCACAGGACGCTCTGCTGTTTTATTGTAGCCAAATACAACATCCTTAAATTCGATTGAACCATCTGGAACATTATATATTGGGTTGTCACCATTTGTTATAGTTGTCTTTTCCTCAAGGACTTCGTAAATACGACGAATACTTGCTACTGACATGGTTATCATAATGAAAATCATTGCAAAGAACATCAATGACATGAGGATATTCATGCAATATGAAAACATTGAAACCAATTCTCCTGTAGTAAGAGTTCCATCTATTACTATGAAATGTGCGCCAAACCAGCTAATGAGAATGATACATGTGTATACAACAAAGTTCATCATTGGCATGGTAAAGGCAATCATCTTTTCAGCTGCAGTAGCTGCCTTGTAAATTCCCTGGCTGCCATTTTTAAACTTTGTCTTTTCATAGGCCTCACGCACATATGCCTTAACTACTCTTATTCCAGTAACATTTTCCTGAACAGATGCATTTAATGCATCATACTTATTCATCAATATTTCGAATAAAGGCCTTGTTTTCATCATAACAAATATCATGAAGCCTAGTATGATTACCATGGCAATCAAGAAATTTGACGCAAGTCTTGCATTGATTTTGAAGGATAGTATCATTGCTACGATTACTGTAACCGGCGCTCTAAAGCCCATCCTAAGTACCATAATGAATGCATTTTGTACATTTGTAACATCTGTAGTAAGACGTGTAACTAAACCTGCTGTTGAAAACTTATCAATATTTTCAAATGAAAAGGTTTGTATGTTTTCAAACATTTTCCTTCTAAGGTTTTTAGCCAAGCCTGCAGAAGCCTTCGAGCCAAGGACGCCTCCCATGATGCCTCCGAATAGTCCTACAACTGCACAGATTAGCATATATCCGCCAATTCGATAAATCTCACTAAGATTTCCAACCTCCACACCTTTATCCACAAGATCCGCAATAAGAAGTGGAATTATCATTTCCATTGCAACCTCAAGGATCATAAATACTGGGGTTAGAAAGGCGGAAAGCTTATATTCTTTTGTTTCCTTTAAAATTCTCCTAACCAATTTTATTCCTCCTTTTTTAGTTCTATATATGACTTATAATTTCTGGCATTTTCCTGCATTTTGTTAAGAACTTTTACCACCATCTCTATTTCCTCATCAGTAATATCCTTAGTGATAAAATCCTCAACTTCCATTATCTGAGCTTCGGTTTTTTCATTAAAAATGTGCCCCTTCTCAGTAACTATAATCTGCTTCTTTCTTCCGTCACCATCCACTGGAACCTTTTTAATCAAACCGTCCTTTTCCAAAATCTGTATAATATCAGCCAAGGTTGATTTAGGGAAATGGAAAACCTTTTCCAAATCCTTTTGATAAATGGGCTCTTTCTGCCTTACCAAATAACCAATTAGCCAGCCGTTTTTTGATGTGCATAAATCCATATTTAATTCTTTGATACCACGAGTTACAGCCCTCCTCGCTTCTCTACCAATGGAATCACACAAAAAACCTATATGATTTCTACTGTCAAATTCACTAGTACTCATATTTTTCCTCTCTTTTCTACAAAAGCTCCGAATCCGAATATTCCGATTTCGTACAGTTCGGATTCGAACTAATTTTGATTATACACTCTAATTTGTGTTCAATCAACAAACAATTTATTAAAAAACTATTAAAAATTCCACGAGGCTTCTTTTCCGTGGTATAGTAGACAAAGAACCATATTTATTTAGGGGAGTATTAAAAAGGAGTATTTATATGAGAGAAAGAAGTAAAGATTTAAGGGTTAGACGAACACTTACAGCAGTTAGAAAAGCATTTAACGATTTGGTTCTAAACAGAAACTACAATGAAATATCCATTACAGATTTAACCGAAAAGGCTGGTATCAACAGGAAAACATTTTATCTTCACTATTCTTCATTAGATGATTTAGTAAAGGAAATCGAAGAAGAAATGTGCAAGGATATCCTGGAGCATATTGGAGAATATGCTAAAAATTTAGACTTAAATGGATGTATTACTTACTTTTACAAATACTTGGAGTCATGTTCAAAGGTTCAAAAGAAATTAATGTGTGATTCTCACTATGACTTTTTCTACAATGATGTTACTGATATGGTTTTGCATAGTGAAGCTTTTTCAAAGTTCTTTTCAAAAACCAGCTATCCTTCTATTGTAAGATCCTATACAAAGGCTATCACTGCTATTTATAAGGACTGGCTTAATAATGGAAAGGAAACTGATTTTGCAAAGATGACTGAAACTGCATGTCAGCTGTTAAGCACAGGATATGCAGGCATTTCTCAAAAATAGAAAGGTGCTTATTGAGGGGATAAATATTAAAGGGGCTGTAAAATAAGTCACTGAAAAAAGGAAGGAACTCAACAACTGCTTTATCACAGCTGTTGAGTTCCTCT
>SVES01000001.1 GCA_015057305.1 Pseudobutyrivibrio ruminis
GATAATCAGTAAGTTTCGAAATGAAGCCTTTGATTTTCGCCTCAATCATATTTACTACTTCCATTATTTAAATCCCTTTCTAGACTTTTTATACGAAAGAATAATTAATCCCACAAACACTATCCATGCAACAACCGATACTGCTGCGCCTATCTTATATCCTGGGGTGCAATAGTTCAATTCTAACTGGTGCTCTCCAGCAGGCACTTTTATAAGCATCATGCCCCCTGATACTATTATATCTACTTCTTTGTCATCTACAGTAGCAGTCCAGCCTGAATCATATGGCACACTAAAATATACGTATGTATCCTTGGTATATCCTGTCACACATTTTACGCCTTTACCATTTTTTGTAAATCCTAATACCGAATTGTAAGTGTTTTCTGTAACGTAGTCTGATATGGACTTTTCAAAATCTATATCAGTTGCGGATGTATGTGTAAGTTCTGATTTTATCTCCTCTGTAACATCTTCACCCTTGAGCACTGCGCTATCCATAAGAGCTATTGCTCGCTGATTTACATCTAACTCTCTCAGTTCTTCCTCGGTAATGTAAGAATCTACTGCAAACCCAATTGGACAAGCCTCTTTTTCTATGAGGTAAGCCTTTCCTAAATTTGTATCAAATTCCTGTATTACATTTCCAGCAGAAGCATCAAATGCAATGGAGTATTTTCCACCTAAAAGCTCTGCCAGACCTGGTATATCATTTTTAGGTAAAGCTGTTACATTAGCATAGAAATCAAACAGGTCCTCAAAATCAAAAATGCTATTAGTATTCGTAGAAGTCTGATTGGTAAAACCAGCCACATGGGCAGTCATGCTAATCAGATTCATGGTGTCATTTAGCCTGTATTGCTCATTTGGCAATTCAAGCTGGGTAGCAATGTCATATCTTTGCTTATATGCCTGGTAGCCCATCCAATCACAAGTCTTATATATATAAGTAATTACAAGCATTAGACCTAGTGAAAATATACATGTACCAGCTAAAAGCTTTTTGTAATCTAGATACTCTTTAGTAGCTAATAGGCATGTAATTAAGGCTCCTATTATTGCTGTAGCAACCAATCCATAGAAACGCGCACTATGGTTTATCCATACTCTATCCGCTAGCTGCACCTTGTTAAATACATTTATAACTATAGCAAATACCACTATTAGCACAATATAGATTAACGTACTTGTCTTGATTGCTTTTACTTCTGGTTCTTCTAGCATTCTAATGGATGCCAGTACCACCATTAAACTAAACATATACCACCATCTCATTTGAGCAGCGCTATACATATAAAACAAGTCGCTTAACAATGGAATAAAGCTAGCCACCGTGCAAAAAAGAATGATTCTTGATAACCAATCTCTCCTTTTTATTATATACGCCAAAACTAACACTATTCCAATCATTGGTAAATACAAGCCGTGACTTGAAAAGTTTTGTTCCGAAATAATGCTTACTGATGTAAGTGGCTCCGCTGGAAGTAACAAGTTTTTTAAGATATACATATAATCCTGAATTGGAAGCTTTAACATTCCAAGTAAGCTACCAAAATCACCTGTACGCGGATTTCCAGTTACAAAAATAATGCTAGGAATGAATATAAATGATGCAATGCCAACACCTAGCACACCACAACCTATGCATTTGATTATATCAATTGCTAGTTGCTTTAAATCTTTACTGGCAAATCTAAACAAATAATAAACAACCAGAAATATAACTTCTCCAATAAAGAAGAAGTAGTTTATAAAGCAATTTAAAAATATCGTAAATACGAAGAATTTGTAGTCTTTTTTTTCTTTGAATCTTTCAAGTCCTATTAATAAAAGTGGGAAAAATACTATAGCGTCATGAAAATGATAGAATAGCATATTTGCCAAGGAATATCCCGAAAATGCATAAAGCACCGAGCCAAGCACAGCCCACTTACTATCCTTTACAAATCTGCCAAGATACATACAGGAAAATGTTCCTGCAAATGAAAACTTTAGCATAAAAAGCCATGCAACTATATAAGGGAAAACATTTGCTGGGAATAGCATTGTAATCCAAAAGAATGGACTCCCCAGTTCGTAAAAGCTAAATCCATCGATAGTAGATGTGCCTAAATCTACATCCCAGCTGAACCCACTAATACCACCGTCCATAAGGGCATTATGTAATCCAATTGTAAATGGTATCTGTTGGTCATTAAAATCATTAGTTAACACAAAAAAGCCTTTGCCCTTGAAAATCAAAGGCAAAAAGCTTATACACGCTATTATAAAACAAATGACAAAGGATTTTACATAATCCCGCTTGTACCATTTTTGATTTGCTGTTTCCATGTAAATAAAGCTATCCTTCTATACTCCGTTTTGCTATTTCACTATAAGAAAAAGTCTGCATGCCCTTAGTCACAGCCACTTCCTTCATTTTGTTATATTCTTCACTGTCACCCAGAACCTGACTTATAACCTCTAACAATTCCTCTTTTGTATCATGATATAGGAATTTAACATTTCCACCCAAATCCACGTGAGTAGTGCCATCCCAATATTTGCAAATCATTGGCTTACCAATGCCCACTACCTGCTCCCAAAATACTGAGTGTCTGCCTGGAAATACCACTAGGTCTGCCGCGCCATAATAATTAAGTGTCTCAGAAGAATCAATCCAACCAATATATTGGCATCTATCACTAATCCTCGCATTTAATGCATCCTTAAGCTCATCTACTACCGAGCCAAATACTATCAGCTTTACCTTTGGATTATCCAGCTGATTGATAGCCTCCATCAAAGTGATTGTCTGTTTTTTGGCTAAATCAATTTTGCCACCTGTGATAACTAATATGTCATCATCGGCAATACCATATTTATGGCGAATCTCTACTCTGTTTTCCTGAGATAGAGCCTTTGGCACGTCCTCATCATCTACCCCCATCACAAGAAGCTCCGTCCTATCCGCTGGGGTGCCATATATATCTTTAAAAAACTCTACACGACTAGGTGTAACTCCATAAAACTTTTTCACATATGGCTCCAAAATCTTAGAGTAATGCTTCCATACAATTTTATGCAGTATATTCTTCGAAACCCAATTAGTAGCAGAGTTGGAGAAATCTGCATGATTATCCACATAGACCATGACTCCTGGGTTATTATCTAAATATCTAACCACAAAAGAGACATCCTTAAAATTTACGCCATGAATAAAAAGGATGTTAGGATTCTCTTTTACTAAGGCCTCATAAAAGTTCTGAAAATATACCAGCTTTCTAGAGTAATCATCTTTTCCCTTCATTTTAAGGCGGACGACCTTTACTCCATCACCATTAATATATTCGTCTCTATCATCCCAGACTATATTCCCTTTGTCATCATTAACCCAGTGGGATGTAAGAACAGTTACGTCTAATCCCATCTTTTTATGGTATTTCGAAAGGAGTTGGTCTTGGTAGGACCAACCGTCTGTGAATAGGCTGTTAAGGCATATGTGCACTACTTTTTTAACGAAGCCACCCATTTTCTTTTCGTCTCCTTATGGTTAACTGCAGCTGAAGAGTAGACCATTCCATATATAAATAACCCCATTGAAAAAATGTATTTACTAGAAACAGCTGTTGACTCCAACATAAAATGATAATTAAACAATATAAATGCTACTATTAATATGTATTCAGTAGCTGTTTTATTCTTATTCATCAACATTCTGAAAAAGCATACGATTGCTATTAATTCAAATGCAATTATCAACCCAAATGTTATGACTCCATAGTCTCTCGCAATATCCATGTACATATTATGGGAAGACGTAATCCCAGCATAGTTTTCTTTAGAAAGGATCCACCGCATATTTTTTTCCATGTTTAACTGAAGCCTTATTGCTTCCTTCAAAATCGCTAAACGACCATCCTTTATTTGTCCCCATAGCAATATTGTTGTAATGATAGTTGTAAGTATAGTAGCCAACCATTTATTAATCTTGACAACATACCATATTATTCCAATTATTACAGCTACAGGTATAATCCAAAACGCATAAAACACACTTTTATCAACTACATTATTAGTAATAAGCTCTGTGTAGTAGCCAAGAACGTAATATTCACCATTTCTAGAAACAAAGAACATAATAAGCCCTGCTACAGCACTAACGCAAGCTACAACAAACAAAGCTATTTCTCGGTTTCTTCCTTTTAACAATCCGCCAACGACAAAAGCTATGATGGGAATTACGAATACAGAAACAAGCATCATTCTGTCCGTCCACCAGTCCAAATAACTAGCCGATAGCAACGCAAATAACAGCACTCCAAAACCATAAGCTACGTATCTATAATTACAAGGCTGTATTTTTTTATTTAACACTCCATAATCTGCTACCTCGGCCGCATTTTTAAAGCCACTAATCACACCACAAACAAAAATATATATTAATAGCAAATCTTTGTATACAAAAGGATTCTCTTCTGTCATACAAAAGAAAAAGAGTAAAAATAAACCTCCAAATGCATAATATGCTACAGGATATTTTTTGCCGTGTCGAAATACTGATATGATGCTTTTTGCCCAAGTCACTACAAGAAACACAACCCATAGCAAAAATACTATGATATCGTAATTTCTTCCCCATTCTGTCCAGGTGCTATGTGTTGTCCCATAATCAATATTCCAGCCACCTTTCTGTAATGCAAAGATATTTACTAATCCTTCTTTAAGATATTTTAATCTTACGTTGTTCAGCACTCCTCCATCTCGCTTCAGCATATACTTCAAATTAGTTAAATCATCAAAGCCCATAAAATTTGTCATTGCCATTGCGTATATTATTAGCCAGAGCACTATTAAGCCAACTAATGCAATTAAGGACATTAGTTTATATTTCTTTGATATGTATTTGTAATTGACAAGTGTATACATAACAAATACGACTGCAGTCACTAAAAATAGCGAAAAAATTATAGTTCTTCCCCAGTCCAACATAGAAATCACTACACTTACGATAGAAATAATAATTGCTAGTGGAAGCAAATATTTTCGTTCCTTTCGAACTATAAAGGCATACGGAAGAGTCGGTAAAATCAACATAAATCCATAATCAAATAAATTTCTATTTGCCAATACACCTCCCCAAAAAGAGTTGTACTGTACAACATGTTCATATCCCATATGGTATTCCCATATAAAATGGGGAACATAATCTAGAATGGCTTGTCCAAACATTCCTAATGCTAATATAAATATTATTAAAAACGTTCTGTTTTCTAATTTTTCTTTTTTTGTCGTTACTATCATTTTGCCTAAAATGTATACAGTTGGAGCAATCCAAGCATATACAGTCGGGTCGTATATGTAGTTTAAGTAAGGATCTGAATAATATTGAAAAACACCTGGTAGAAAATAGATTGCGCTAAGCACCAAGACTGTAAAATCATATGGCGTATATTTCACCTTAGGATCTAGTAATAAATATATTGTAATTGGTGCAATCACCCATATTGCCGTTCTACAATCGATTATCCTATACATGAATCCATAGGTAAATGCTGACGCCAGAAAAAATACAAATACAAACTGGCGCATTGTTTCACTATATAATCGATCCACTATGGTTTTCTTATATACTTCCACCATCTTCTTATCTTGCATTATCAAAGAACCTCTCTGAGTTTTAAAAATTTAATTGAATTAATATTTGGCAATTCAATACTTTCACCATTTACTGTTGCAGTTATTGATAATTCCGAGTGATTATTCAAAAGCCAGCCTGCGCCTGCTCCGATAGGTATCAAAAGTTTCCCCTCATCCAGATTACAGCTTAAATTATATTTTTCTCCTGCATCATTAAACCAAAATATATTAATCTCAACTTCTGGATTATAATCTTTCTTTAGCAAATATTTAACCAAACTATCTTCACCAAACTCAACTGAATAGCTGGCATTGCTTCCCATTTGCATGTATCCGTAATTTGCTGTTAAATCCCCAAAATCTAAGTATATGAAATCAGCTTCATCCCCATCAATAGTTTTTTCCAGCTCTATACTTACACCCTCGACTTGATCAACTATTTGGTAATCCAAAGAAACCTCACTAAATATATCTTGCAATGTATCAAATGAACTACCCCAAGAGCCTGGTGTACGACCTAAAGGAATACCATCATCATACGATAAATCAATGTTCTTATGCAAAGCTAACACTTCTTCTTTACTCAAACTACCATAATTAGGGAGAAATAATCTAGCTTCATCATTCCACACATATTCTCCAGATGTAACTAGCCAGTGATACAAATAATAGTTTGAATCAGGATTCAGATTCCTGCCCACAATTGCTCTATTTTCTCGTAAAATGCTCACAGTCTCTTCCGTTGCAGTATACCCTTTTATTGTATTGAAAATTTCAATAACGGAACTTCCTTTTATATTACATAAATAATCCAATCCGAAACTATCCACCAGGCCTAAATATGATGCATCTTTATCCAACGTATCAACATAGGCATTTATATTGGAAATGTAAGTATAAGTATCTGAGTCTATAAAGCATTCTCCTAACCTTACATTTGTGTCATTCACATAAATATCATTTTCTGGCACAGTATAATATGCATCCAGCTTGTTATTTGAATCAGCATAAATATATCCTTCTGCAGAAACCACAGATAATATGAATATAGAAAAAGCAAAAACCCAAATTTTATTAGAACCAATATTTTTATAATATCGTGCCACCAGTAATGCTAAGATGACAAATGCTGCCTTTACCATGCCATCACTACGAGAATACAAATCTCCCACATCGAATCTTACAACTGTGTAAGAAAATGAAACCAAAAACATTAAAGCTATTGAAATAGCAATGAATGCCCCTTCTGGGTTATTAAGCTTTAACCTTTTATTAGCAATCTGTATCTCCCCACAATTAAGCATTAGAGCTAATGAAAGCCAAACAATACTAATTATTATTAAGTATGAAAACAAATAGTATATTATTATTCTGATAGACCACGAATTCATATATGGTATGAATGTATCCAATATCACTTGTCCAAATCTTGTAATACCATCCGCATATATTGTTTGTGAACCCATTGCCAACATGTGCTTGGCTGTACCAAGCAACCAACCAAGCCCTAATATTACTGGGATAAAACAGATTATCCATCCAAGCCAAAATCTAACCGTGCTAATATCCTTTTTTAGTTTTCCAGATTTTGCGTAGCAATAAACTTGCCAAATTCCCATTGGCAAAAATCCAATACATGTTGCAGCTCCAAATACGGGATAATAAAGGCCATGAACGAAACTAGTCAGGAACCAGGCTTTCAACCATGCATTTCTTTTTTCTATTAAATATGGCCAGGTTAACAGCAATACAATTGGTACAATCAGTGTAATTCTATTATAATCAGTCACCACGAAAAACAGTGACAAAAAGAGTACCCATTCTGCTTTTAGCTGCTTTCTAAGTAAATATACTATTAAAAAAATAATTGCTAAGTAAAATAGATTAGCTGTTAAATAGTAATATGAGGCATATCCTTTTCCAAAAGACTTCAAAAACCATCCTTGTATAATGGAATACATCCCTGAAACTGGTATATATTCTGTAAATGGCACTTGATTCAATTCAAATATTTGCGAATACCCTATTACATTTTCAAAACTGTGGTGTAAATCTAAATCTGCTATACTACCTGTGCCACTGTATCTGTTAAAAGCCATTATAGACACACATGTTCCATAGCATAGACTATTTTGCAAACTATAACTTTTACCCCAATTATGAATAAGCTTTATAACTGCTTCAATTACAAATACTATTATTATTAACCATATAAAAGCCTGTACTCTTTTTGGCACTGATATACACATAACGCTATCATCTGCTAGTTTGTATTTAGAAGACAGATACATAAGAAGCGATAGCGGAACAAACAGCTGCAATGCCATTGTCAACCTATGGCTTACAGCCTCGTAATTTGGCATAATAGAAACCAGTACTAACAGTAACGTAGCGATTATTATCACTATGTTTTGACTTATAGATTCTTGCCCACCACAAAAAACATAGAATCTGTATATTCCTAAAATAGCATAAAACAATATGAAGTATAGTGCTGCGAATTGCGTTATAGCATTTACACCCTTCAACTTGCAAAAAATAACTACAATTAAAGCTCCCACCACAAGCCACAAAATCCTTTGATAAATCAAAAAATTTATTGCTAGCGACACCCCGAGTGCTGTGTATACAAGTGTTTCCGTTTTGATATCTTGTTCTTTGGCCTTGTTCTCATACCATTTAAACTTAAAAAAAATTACCGCATAAAGAATAGCTCCTATCAAAGGAAATAAATAAAACAAAGCTCGTTCCGCACTTTTATTCATTCCAAATCTAGATGTGTATTCAATGACCACATCAGTAAATACCTGATTATCATTTCCTGTCGCACATACGTATAATAGAATCAAAGCACTTCCAATTAACATCATGCATAGAAACACAAGCAATCTTTTATTAATTTTAAATAAAGGGTTCTCCTTGCCCATAGCCAATTCCTTTTTCCTTGGTTATTTTATAACAAAAAATATAGTTGTACTAATCATGTATAATAATCCGATTACTACATTATCAATTGCATATGTCCTTCTGAAAGCGTACGTAACAAACGTTATCCCTCTAGATATAAAATAAAACAATGGGATAATCACAATATTTATAGCTACATATGGGATTTTTGCCATCGCTGCTACGACTAGCCCTATGACAGCCCAGCCCCACATGAGTAAAGATTTTTTATTATTATGTTCAATTAAATCTCTTGCAAGTCCTATAATCACAAAACAACTTGAAAACAGGTAATATATTCCATATCTAGGAGTTGTTATATCACCTAGTCTAATAATTGCCGTAAATCCTATTTTCCCTAGAGTGATAAACCATGGTGAAACCGCCATAACTCCAACGCACCATAGGCTCGTTTCAAAATCATTAGAAATCCATTTAGCAATTGAAAAAATGATGAGTAGGATTAAGCACCCCAAAATTGCCTGTTTCGTTCTAAATACCGCGATATTATATGCAATTATTAGAGACAGCCATAATATGTTTCTTTTCATGATTTTCCTATCTATTGAATTAATTCTAGTTTTTCAGTTGTCTTATCAACCATATATAATGTCAAATTCTGCATGTCGGATTCCTTTGCAAAAAGTGAACTGTACTCATTGCTCAATACATCTGTGACTTCATATATAACCACATAATCATAATCCGACACTATTATTTGTTTCATTTCTTCGTACGATGGAATGTCAGTAGCCTCTTCTAATAAATCTGGGAAATACACATCACTGTATGTAAAGCTTCTAGGCTTTGAAATAGTCTCTAGAATTGGATGATACACCCTATTCTCATCTGTGCCTATAATTAAAATTCTGGCATCTTCATCCGTGTTTGCATTAATTTTGCCAGAGAGGATATTGACACCTTCTCTATAAGCAAGAGATGTAGCTACAGACTGTCTTGAGGTGTAATAGCTTATAGGCTCTTGCTTGCTATGATAAACGCTAAGCATTAATAACACTGAAACTATTATCATTAGCACTGGCTTTTCCATATCATATATTGCATTCCTAAATAACCAAAATGCTAATAATATTCCTGTAAGAAATACAATTCCGCAGTATCTATCAAATGAAGCCAGATTTATAGCTTCTTCTTCATAAAATCTGGATATATACAGTGGAAACATGGAAAGTATATATATAATAACTGCTGCACTAGGTATGACTGTTCCTGCTATACAACTTGCAATTTTCATACGGCCCAACCTATATAATCTCACATTAAACAAAAGCAGTGCCACAGTAATAAGAACCATTATTGCTGTGTAGTTAAAACCCATTCGTTCGTAATAAATGTATCTATAAGTTATGGCCGCCCTGAAATTTTCGTATACTGTTGTGTAAAATTCATTGCCATTACCCTTTATTGTTGCTATTGTTCCTGCTATATCAAAAGGCGCCGAAAATTTCTGGGGTGTATGAGAAACAGCAAGCTCTATCTTCCATAGAACCTTTGCAACAATCATAGATAACATAGGACATAATGCCAGCGGCAGCATCTTGACCGCTTCTTTTATTGTCCCTTTTTTGCTCCTAGCTAAGTGGTCAATAAAGAAATACAAAGCAATGAAAATGGAAAGATATATCCCCACGTCCTTTGCAATAGTAAGCACGCCACAAAGCAATGTGATGTAAGATTGATATACCCAGTCCCTTGTTTTAGAAATTGCTATAGCCGCAAAACCACAGCCAGCTGCTATGCCTAGGAACGGATCTATATAAAGGGACGAATATGCCTCATTAAAGAAATATAACGGTATCACTAGTGCGATAGGCCATGTTATTATACCGGCAATCTTTTTACTTACAGATTCTCCCTTTAGCTTCATAAATGGAAGCATGACAGACAAAGCCAAAACCTGATAGGCATAATATACCTTCCATTCAGAAAACTCTCCTGTAAATACCATGTTAAGCTTTTCCAGCAGATATTGAAACAGCGACATTGCTGGTGGATAAGAAGGAAAAACTGCAGTAGAATTTGGTGCAGTTCCAAACGCATCTATACGATTCATTATTACAACAGTATCCAACCAATGAGAAAACTCATCTGTGTACATTGCAAGCCTGTCCTTATTAAAATAGGCAAGCAAAATAGAAAGGATTGCAAATACAACAGTCCCCGGTGTAATAAGATTAAATATCTTCTGTTTTAATGTGGCTGCTGCACCATTTTTTACTACGAAATATACTGTATAAACATACAATAAAAAAGCAAGGGCACAAATAACTACCACTCCTGGAAGCAATAAGTTAATCATGCCAAATAAATACAATATTAGAATAACTCCCAGACAGGAAATTGGAAGGATTTCCTCAAATGTCCTGTCTAGTTTAAAGCTTGCAAATACAGCAAATGCTGATATGACGAGAATAAACAAAATAACGGATTGCATTACAGGTCGTTACTCCTTGTCATTAAAAATCAATGTTCTTTGTATAGCGTAGTTAAACACATAAAGTATGATTTCAACTGGTACTTTTATAATTACTGGCGCAATCATAGGAAGCAGTGCAGACAAATGTGTTACTGACCATCCCGAGATTGTTCCAGAGATTACCACTAAAATCAGATACTTTATAAGCTGAACAAGGCTATTGCCCTCGCCTTTAAATACCATCTTTTTATTAAGAGTGAAATTTACAAGGCATGAACATGCTCTAGCAATGTATGTAGCAGCCATAATCTTGGCTCCGCATGCATGAGCTATAATAAATACGATATAATCAATCAGTGCTGAAAACAGTGAGGAAAAAGAGTATTTAAGTATAATGCTGTAAATACGAATTGAATCCCTCACTGGATTGAAGTGAGATGATTCATTATTATTCTCATATACAGTCTGAATAATAACTTCCTGAATTCCCACTTTATTTGCCTTAATATCTAGGAGCATGTTTGTCTCATATTCGTATTTTTCGCCATCACATCTGGCTGCAATTTCTAAGAATGAATATGGCAAGCCCCTGAGGCCAGTCTGGGTATCAGTTACATCAATACCGCATGCCCATTTATAAACCTTGCGAGAAATACCATTTCCCATACGACTCTTCCATGGCACATTGTCAGTATCAAACTGACGACATCCAAGTACCACATCATTAGGATGTGCTTCCATAGCATCAGCGATCTTTACAATATCTGCTGGTCTGTGCTGACCATCCGCATCTACAGTAATAATGCCTGCCTCAGATATTTCTTTATGTAATAGACAGTAATTTATAGCGCTCTTTAATGCGCGCCCCTTACCCTGATTAATGGCATGTGTGACTATAATAGCGCCCATATCTGCTAACTGCTTAAAAATATGAGCATATTTTTCTCCGCCACCATCATCTATAACAAGTACATTTTCAAAATATTCAAATATTTCTTTAGTAAGTGGCACCAAGCTATCAAGCGGCTGATAGGCTGGTATAACAATTAACTCTTTTTTCATAAATTATTTCACCTTGTTAATAGTATAAATGTTCCTTCTGTAGCTACTGTAGTAGTATAGTTTTCATTAATATATGCCGCAGTAGTTCCCTGAAGATACTCCTCATAATACTTATTTGATGTATCTAATAAAATATAATCTGGCGTACGTTCTGGATTAACCTGCCAGTACTCTAGTACTCTGTTTTGGTCTATTCCTGCTCTAGAATATGGAGAGCCTGCTGCCTGAATTGCATCAGTATTTAAATACGCACTGTTGCTGTATCCATACAATGCAAATAGTTTATCATCTTCTGAAATATACTTTGTCATCAAATCATAACAAACTGCATCCATTTGGTAATCTGTTTCATTAAGAGCTATTCCCTGATAAGCCCCATATGATACATAGGTGCGGGATTCCAAGATGTCACTGTATCCGCCATCACCTTCTGCAACCCAAAAGCCCATGAAAAATAGCACAAGCACAACTACAGCTGTTTTAAGAAGCTTTAGCCCTGCATATTCTTCATCTGCAATCATTAGCAGTGCAAGCACCACATAAATAGACATATGTCCTGGTACAGTAATCTCCTGATTGGTAGAAAATGCCCAAATCATTTGAACTAATGCAGATATAAAAAACATAAACTTCAACATATGCCTGCTATCATACTCAGGTAGCTTATATTGTCCTATTCGTATATATTCTGATTTTTCTTCATTGTTTATAAGAAATGGATACCAGAAAAAAATAATCAGACAACCATAAATAAATCGGCTTGTACTAACACTTCCTGGTCTTAGTGCGATAACTGCAATCATAAATACTATCCAATAAATCGATAGCACTATTTGCATTGCATGGTCACTAACATATCTAAAACGTGAAAAAAGCTTCATCACCAAAATAGGTACTACGGCAATTATAAAGAATACTACATAACTAAGTAGCATCATACCAAGTCTCACATAAGCAGGATATTTGTAGGCAGAATCTTCCAGGTATTGAAGCTGTGGAAGTATATTTTCTAAACCGGAAGTCAGTTGCAAATAAACAAGTACGACCGCCCCAATAGCAAAACATGTAACTGAATATATAGCAACAGGCATTACAAGCTCATATCCCCTATATGACATAATCAGCATACATATAACTAATACAATAGGAAATACAATCATAGATGGGTATGCCATTATTGTAAGACATGTGGCCAACCCCATTAGGACAAAATAGAATTTATTTCTTGTGTCATAATATCTTGCTGCAAAGCACAAGAATAAAATAATTCCAAAATCACACATAGATTTGTATGAAATATTCTTAAAGGACACAAAGAATGCATAATAAGTGAGGGCTACAACAAAGGCATTGCTTGCATATTTAGTCTTACGAATACAGTAATATAAATACACTGCTATTAGAAGTCTAATTACCTGATAGCATGCTCTCGTGTAAATCACAAATCCAAAGCCTAGCGGTGTGAGAATTGGCTCCAACACATTATAATATAGTGCAAACAATGGATAAGTAATTAGGCCGCCCAACTGAAATGGTCCCCATGAGTCCACAAACATTCTGTTTCCCTGATATATACCCTTGTATAAAGAAAGTAAGCCTGCCTCATCCATGTAGAATCCTCTATCCAAGATGTAGAAAGACCATACTAATACTAGTATTCCTAATATGACATTAAATATAATTCGCTTATAATTTGGTGCCTCTGCCATTTTTCTCTCCAAAAAAATTTAGAATCCCATAAGTAATTACATTCTATACTATTTTCTTTGCGTATGCTAGCATAAAGATGTATAATTTCCCTATTTGGAGGACATTAGATGAATACTAAAAATAAAAGCATACTGGCTACCACTGCCGTTGTGGCTGGTTTGACATTATGCTTTAAATTACTAGGCTTTGTTAAGCAAGCCGTTATAGCCTATTATTTTGGCACTACCTTTGAGACCGATATATACAATTTAGCTTTTAACTTTGTTGGCTCAATGACGTCAGCCTTTATTAGAGCCATATCACTTTCGATGGTAAGTATTTATACACATACGCTTATCCAAAAGGGCAAAGAGGCAGCATCAAAGCTCATATGTGCTTGTCTGGAGGTGATGCTTCCACTGGCACCATTTATCATATTGCTTGCCTATATGATTACCCCTTTGATTGCCAAAATGCTAGCGCCTACGTATACGCCCGAGGAAGCATTGCTTTTACAGCACTATCTTAGAATATGTTATCCTTTCTTGATATTTTCAGTGATTACTATGATTGGCACATCACTGATGGATTCAAATAAGGATTTCGTAATCAGCCGTACAGAATCATTTTTTACAAGTGTTATTACTATCGCTTGTTGTGTAATTCTATATAGCACTCAGGCTGTCACCTCATTGGTTATTGCACAATACCTTAGCTATATTTTATTTAGTGCACTACTGATATATAGAAGCAGGCGTTATGTAAACTTTTCATTCGTGAGATTTAAGGATGTACCTGAAATACGAACCGTTTTAGTGGCTGCGCTCCCTGTTTTTATTGGAAATTCTGTGGCTCAGATCAACAAGATTGTTGATGGTTCTATTTCTACTGGACTAGGCAACGGAAATGCCACTGCACTTTCATATGCAGTTGTTCTAGAGGATTTTGTCGTAAATATAATTGTTAATAATGTGGTAGATATTTTATATGTTAATTTCTCTGCTTATGCTGCTGAAGGAAACACGTCTCAGCTATACAAGACCATGAAATCTGCAATTAATGCAATGATATGTATAATGGCCCCAATCACCATTATTGCATGTATGTGTTCCAAGGAAATAGTTACAATAGCTTATTTCAGAGGTAGCTTTGATAATCAATCACTAATGATGACTAGCGCTGCATTAATTGGATATTCTGTCGGATTTATCAGCTCTGGTGTTAGAGATATTGCTTCTCGTGGTTTATATGCATTCAAAGACACAAAAGGGCCTATGATTACTGGTTTTTTCGCAGTAGGTGCAAACGTACTGTTTAGTATAATTCTTTCAAAATACATAGGCATCATGGGTGTTGCAATTGCAAGCTCCATTTGTCTTACTGTAAACTTTGTTATTAACTCATTAATGCTAAGAAAATATTTGCCAGAGTATTCGTTGCTAAGCCTTATTCCTATTTTATTAAAACAGGTGCCTGGTGTGATTGCTCTTGTTTTAATTATACTTACTGTTAAAAAAGTTTTTTCTAATAGTATTTTAGTATTTGGATTTTCTGCTTTGATTGGATTATCTGTTTATGCAATTATTCTTTCGTTTATGAAAATAGAAGAGATTAATCTGATTAAAGAGAAAGTTACTAACAAGATGTTCAATAGATAAAAAAATAGGCTTCAACTTATTATTGACCTTTACTCCAATAATGAAGAACTGGGCGTCGTGTAAGTCGAAGCCTTTGTTATTTAATTTCTATTCATAGAATATCCAGGGTACCAGTTACTTGTGAGAACTGGTACTGCTCCAGCTTTAGGTCCTATCTGACCTTTTACAAAATCATAAACACTATATATTACACAATCATTCCATAATGCATCCGAAGGAACAGGACTAGGTCTATATGCCTGCTGTCCAGGATTTCCTGCAAAATAAATGTAGTAGGCTATAATATCATCACCATACTCCTGCTGCAAATCAATGTTTCTAGTTGCATAAACATCTACATTAAATGCAACTGATGGTTGACGCTGCTCCCATATACCATAGGTTATAAAATGATTAAATAAAACAGCCTCGTCTGTACCAAGAACTTCTACTACATCAGGATACATCTTTGCATACTGTTCAGCATTGAACATGGTTGAAATAAGCTGTTGTTCCTCTACTGATAGTTCCCTGACGTGTTGCTGTGCTACAGACGACATTGCATAACTATCAATTGAAAAGAACGATACTGCTAGCAACATTGCTATAGCTAACGATAAAAATTTTGTTACTCTTTTCATAGTTCCACCTCTTTACATTATATTCTTGAATATGTATTTTATTCTAATCTAAATATAAAACAAAGTGCGCATTTATTCAATAAATTACGCAATAATTAAATACTTTTTTCATTGAAAAAACACTGATTCCGACTAATTTAATGACTCTATTAAATCCAGTATTCTTTTAGTACGCTTTTCAATAGTTAATGTCTGCCCCATTTCATATGAAGCTTGCTCCATACTTTGTCTTAGTTCTTTATTATCTCTTAACTTTTCAATAGCCGCTTTTAATTCTTCCCTACTATCTGGGTCTATTAATATGGCACAATTGTCATTAAGTACCTCTTTGTTAAAATCTTTTCTTGATGAAATAATTGGTAAGCCACAACCTAAAGCTTCCACTATTACATTGGCGCAGCCCTCATGCTTGGTAGGTAACACAAATACATCTGCTGCATTTAAATACTCAGGAATATTATCATGATCCAAGCTTCCTTTAAATAATACGTTTGGGCAGTCAATGTTTAAATGACCAGAGCCAATAAAAATGGAATATACATCCTCTGTCTCTTTTAGTACATCATTTAATTCTGGAATTCCTTTTCTTTCAATAAAGCTTCCAACAAATGCAATTATGAATTTATCCTCTGGCAAACCAAGCTTCTTTCGCATTGCCATTCTATCCAACTTCTTGAATACATTGGCATCAAAACCGTTTGGGATAAGGGAATGGGGCGCCTTTTTAATAAGATTGTACTTTGTACACTCATTCACTTTTTCAGAGGAAACACATACGATGGCCTTAAGATTTTTAAAGTCATAATTGGAAATTTCAGTTCCATTTTGTAATACAGACTCACTTGATTCCACAATTAAATTTGTACTTATGTTCATTTCAGACAGAGCTTCATCAAACTGTTTTCCCATCTCCCAGAACATTGAGTAACAATAGTCTCGTTGATTAATTCCAGCCTTCTTAATACATTTTTTCAGAGCCCTTGAGTTGCTAGCCTTTTGTATTTTTTGAAGTAGCTTATTGTTTGTTTCCGAGAAAGTAAAATATGGAAAGGCGTATACAGTAACAGTATTACCATTTCTCAACTCTGTCCTATAAACCGATTTGGTTATTTTTTTATGGTGAATCAATTTTCTAGTAATACTTTGTGGACTTATAACCAAAGTTTCAACATTATGATAACCAGCCATGGCTTCTGCTATTTGCTGTGAAAATACAAATATCGGATCTCCTTCAACTGGATAATGCTTTGATACCATTACAAAGCGCATGATTATTCTCCTCTGAGTGTTGTAAAATAAATAGTAAGGTAGCATGAGTAGAGCATTGGAAATAAATAATATGGTCTACCCTCTGGTATGAATACAGCAATTGCGCATAATTCCGCTAAAATAATAAGCGACATAAAAAGATATGCATTTCTCAATTGTCTGTTCCTAAATGCTTCCGCTATTTCATGTATAAACAATCTGATAATTCCAAGTATTGCTAACGAGCTTAGTAAAATGTTCAAGCCCACAAATCCCTGCCATTTTAAGATTAAAGGCATTATCATATTGCTGACCAACCTTCTGAAATTATTCTGTTCCCAAGCTGATGTAAATGGAGTATTTAGAAATTCCTCTTTTCCAAGCTCTCTTTGTTCATAAACAAATGAATCCAATTCTGTGTATACTCCATCTGTATATGTATAAGTAGTTGGACTAACATTAAGCTGCATCGCATAGCACATACAGCTCAGCTGTCTTTTTACATAATCTTTTATATTATGTAATACAATTCGATAATAAGATTTCATGTAAGCTGACGCCACTTCATCACTTGCAAGGGTCTGATTAGCATCTGGTATACCATTTGTAAAATTATAATCTCTATAACCACTAATGCCAGATTCCTTAAGTATCTGCACAGGAATAACTGCTTCGATATTTTCCAAATCCTCCTCTGCGCCTTCATATGATAAATCTGCATAAGGATCATTAAATATATTGTTCAAAACTCCTGTGGAATTAATTAACACATAATCTTTACCGTAATACTTTTTAGTTCCAATTCCTTGAATAGAATGAAGAAGTATAAAACTACACAGCATTACAACGACTGCTTTTATAATATTCTTCTTATCTGTTTTTGCACAAAACAATAATAAGAATATAAATCCTCCAAATCCAACAAATAATCCCTCACTTCTCCATACCATAACAAATGCCGAAAGCAATGCGGCTATAACTATTTGCTGTTTATTCAATCCTTTACCACTCTTAAATGCAAAGAATATAAATGAAAAATAAAATAAACACAGTATGGTGTAGTAATCATTTCTGTATGCATCACACACTACCTCATATGTCCAAGGCATAACAAAAAACAATAAGCTACCATATTTTGCTTTACTACCACCTGTAATATCATTTACGCCGCTATAAATGAAGGCTATTGTAGCCACAAAGCATGACCACTGTACTAAAAATATTGCAATCGGATGTGGAATTACCATCATGCAGCCTGCATAAACAGCACCTGTAAATATTGAATGCCAATATGTTGGCAAAAATCTTACTGCAAGGGCATAATTAGCATAATTATCAACCTCAAGACCAAATATAGCTGGGTACAAAAACACTCCAACTAATAGCCCCACCAAATATATTATTCCAAATAATCTAATGATTTCTTTACTGATTTTTCTATCTATCAGACAAAAAACCAATTTCCATACCAAAAGTATTATTATTACCGCAACTATTTTTGATAATACATAAGTGATAATCATTTCTGCCTTATCACTTATAAAGTAATCCGTCCTGGCAATAGAGGTTTTAATTTCCAAATTATCCCATGAGAAGGAAAATAAAAATTTCTCAAATATGAATGTTAAGAGTACATGTAAGGCTGGTATAATAGCTCTTACATTTTTTTTATTCATTAGAATCTCCTCCATAGGTTCGCTCACTAATAATATACCGAGGACGCTGCTTCGTCTCCATGTATGTCTTGCCTACGTACTCACCAATAACACCAAGTGAAATAAGCTGAATACCGCCAAGGAAGCATACTGCTATCATGGTACTGGTCCAGCCACCAAGTGTATTGCCCAAGAAATGCTGAACAATAGAATATACGATAAGCATAAGACTTATGAATGCCACAAACACACCAAAGCCTGTAATCATCCTTATAGGCTTGATACTAAGGGACGTGATACCATCAAAAGCCAGCGACAACATCTTAGAAAGTGGATAATGGCTCTCCCCTGCAATTCGCTCATTGCGCTCGTAATATACGCTAGTACTTTTGAAACCTACCAGTGGGAACATTCCTCTAAGGAAAATATTTACCTCTTTGTAGTTAGCAAACTCATTTAATACACGGCTTGATACCAATCTATAGTCCGCATGGTTAAATACCACCTCTGCGCCCATGCTGTTTAAAAGCTTATAAAAGCTCTCCGCTGTAAATCGCTTGAAGAAGGTATCTGTATCACGCTTGCTACGCACACCATATACTATCTCGCAACCATCAGCATATGCATCTACCATTTCATTCATAGCATTGATGTCATCCTGTCCATCGCAGTCAATAGAAATAGTGATATCACAAAGCTCCTTTGCCTCCATAAGGCCTGCAAGAACGGCATTTTGATGACCACGGTTTCTACTTTGTGTAATACCTACATAATGTTCATCCTGCTTTGCTAAATCCTTGATAATATTCCAGGTATCATCCTTGGAACCATCATTAACAAACATGACTCTGGATTTATCATCAATTTTGTCAAGCTTTACAAGTTCATTAATCTTTGCTAAAAACTGAGGCGCTGTGATAGGAAGGACCTCTTGTTCGTTGTAGCATGGGATAACTATATAAAGTATTGGTTTCATCTTATTCTCCTTTTCTCCAACGCCTGTTATTCGTACATCGCTAATATACGGTCTATGCGTGTGTTGTCACCCCAGACGGCTTTGCTGTCATATGGTCGATCCGGAAATGTGCCGTAAGCCAGGCTAATATCGAAGCCATTATCTTCAATGAATTTTTCCACACGGTCTGCAAGCTTCATAGGCTTGCCTGTGCAACACTCAATGATACCAAGCACTTCGTCCTGCATGGCTGCCTTAGCTACCTGCTCAC
Source organism: Pseudobutyrivibrio ruminis (assembly GCA_015057305.1). GTDB lineage: Bacteria > Bacillota > Clostridia > Lachnospirales > Lachnospiraceae > Pseudobutyrivibrio > Pseudobutyrivibrio ruminis_F. Next base: position 20,161 of record SVES01000001.1, read on the forward strand.
AGAATAAATCATAGTCCGTAAAATCAAACTGATTCTGGCCTGTAGTAAATGGAAATGTGGTATCGCCTGCCTCTGCAGCTGCTGTAAGCTTAGAAAAGATGCTACAACCCTTATGTGCATTTCCAACTATATAATAGCCCCTGAGCCACTGAAGCTTTACTCCTGTATCTTTGCAAAGAAGTATAGTTGCCTGTCTAAGGGCATTTTTAGCTATGCCATACAATGATTGTGGAGCACATGGTGTATCTGCCTTTATGCAGCCTTCCATGAAGCCTATCTCATGCATTGTTCCCATTACACAAAGCTTTCTGATTCCTGCCTTGCACATCTTCTCTAAGAAATCATAGTGATGTGGTAAATCCTTTAAATGATTTTCTGATGCATGTCTAAATCCGTCTCTCCAAGCCAGGTGAATCACCACATCTGGCTTTTCAAAATAACCATATGGGTCCTCCAGCTCAAATAGATTTGCATCTATCTTTTTAGCTCGTGAATCCACATCATCTGTATGAAAATCTGTAGCTATTACTTCTGCTCCTAAATCAAGAAGTGTTTTTACTACGCCTTGGCCTATATAGCCGTTGGCTCCCGTGACTAAATATTTCATAGTATCTCCTAATCTACTAATCTACTAGCCTCTGTTACAGCAACAAGCCTAATGATTTCTCCGCTCAGCCAACATGCTTCGCTTGAGAAATATTAGAGCTTGTCGCTTACAGAGTTTAAAAACTAATTAAACATTAACCAAGCAATTTATCCAACCATGCGTGGATGCTATAGCGTTTGCGAATGCGCTCATCTTCCACATAAGGCTTATCAAGCCAGTTGGCGTCTGGCAAGGTGAAGGCGCTATAATCGCCACTTGCCTCAGCTTCATCCGCTTTTGTTGCCAAATCCTCTAAGATAAGGGCATTGTCTGGGTTATAAAACTCGTAGTCCTTTAGATAAATGTTATTTGTAACAAGCTTACGCCTAATGCCTAAGGTCTCCATTGTACGCATTGTAAGCCCCTGCTGCTTTTCGTGTGCAAGATCTAATACAGCCTTTGAATGTAGGCACATATTTCGAATATCCTCTGGCGAGAAGGGTTCAAAGCTAATAATATCCATATCCAGATTTTTAACTTCTTTAGGGTTTGAGAATTTCTTTCCTCTATACACACTAGGTGGTAAATAAATTTTTAAGCACAGCTTTTTATCTGGATTAGCCTCCTTGAAAGCCTTAAAATATCTATATCTGAAAGGGAAAAAAGCTGATACACTAACATAATCATATTTATACTCTGCAGGTGGAACTAGCTTTGCTCCATCGAAATCATCTGAGTAAAACAGTGGGAGCAGTTCATAGCTTGGGTCATTTTTTGCATCCACTGAGTCAAAGGTGGCTCTGTAATCAAAGAGCTTTCCAAGCTGGCCCCCATGTCTCATATTTTCAAAGGAATCCCATGCATAATATACAGTTTTGGCTCCTGATTTGAGAGCCTTTTCTTTTATCGTATTTACTGTTTCCTCTGAAATGATATTGCCTCTTATGAGTAAAAAGTAATCATATCCCCCTGCTGGCATTTGAGCAATAATCTGTTCTGTAAGCTGTTTATTAAACTTTTCAAATATATTTTTCTTTTTGAATATTTTTTCCAGTTTCTTTAAAACTAAATACTTGGTCTTTTCAGGCTCCTCGTCATAAAACATGACATTGGCACCTCTGGCTATCAAATCATCATGGATTTTGGTCTGATATGCATAAAATTGGGGCATTACTATCAGAATGTTTTTTAGTTTTAAATCCACCTTGTAATCAAAATCTGTCTTCATAAATATTAATCATTATCCTCATCTGAGTTTATAGATGCTAATATTTCCTCCGCTGTAGCAACCTTATCGAAGCCCTCTGTGCTTTCTTTCTTAAACACAATCCTGATTGTCATTAAAATCAGCTTCAAATCCAATAGAAAGCTGTAGTTTTCGATATACATCAAATCCAGCTTAATCTTATCATAAGCTGATGTATTATATTTACCATAAATCTGCGCAAATCCAGTGAGACCACCCTTTACCTTGCTTCTGAATTCAAACTCTGGAATGGCTGCAGTATATTTTTCCACATGCTCCGTACGTTCTGGACGAGGACCTACGATTGACATATCTCCCTTTATGATATTAAAAATCTGAGGAAGCTCGTCAATTCTGGTAGCACGAATAACATGACCTACCTTTGTAATTCTGTCATCATCATCTGTGGCTGGACGCTGTTCTGCGTCTTCAACCATGCTTCGAAATTTAAGGATGTCGAATACCTTGCCATCCTTTGTAACACGGGCCTGTTTGTAAAACACTGGACCATGGTCCTCTAGCTTAATAGCAATGGCTACAATCAACATAAGTGGCGAAAGAACAACTGCTGCAATACAGCACAAAACCACATCAAAGAATCTCTTTACAAGCTCCTGCTCAGGAGTAAGTCCAGTGGTGTTAATCATAATAAGCGGGGTGTCAAACTGATGAATATCCTCTCCACCTGATATGATAACATCTGAGATTTTTGGTGTGATATAAGTCTCTATCTCATGCATATAGCAATATTTAATTAAATCATTTCTCTGCTTAGCACTGACATCTGAAATAACGATTCCATCGTAGTTTTCAAGCTCTGCAAATATTTTTTCAAGTCCTTCATCTATGCTAATAATTTTTTTAATATTGTAGCTATCAGCACGTGTGTCCATCTTAAGCTTTAGGCCTACTGACTCCTTTACTCCGTAAACCATCAAAAGCTTGCTAGCCTTTGAATGTTTATTGTAAATGGCAAAGAAAATGTATACAAAAATTCCTGAGATAACAAAATCTCCTAAAGTCAGGCATATCATTGGAAGTGGTGGAATCATTACATTTGCCATTAAAGACAACTGCAAATAAGTAACCACATTCACTATGAATATGGCAATCCATTGGGAAAACAATACGTCTGCAATTCTGAGAATTCCAAATTTGAATCCCTCACATAAATGGATAATTACCAGATTCAAAATAAAGTAAACACCCATGAAGACATATTTGCCACGTCCCCACATAGGATGAAAGTACTCCCAATCAAAAATGAATGTCCAGTACACATAAAGATATACAAATGTTAAAACCAGAATCTCTATTAGACCTTCTAATTTTCTAATAGAATTTTTATTTTTCACTAGTCCTCATTCTCCTTACTATATCTGTCCTTAACAATAAACTGTGGTGAATTGTTTGCATTAATAAAGATTCTGCCTACATATTCTCCAAGCATTCCAAGCATAATCATCTGAAAGCCACCTAAAAGCAATATGGCTGCCATCATTGATGTCCAGCCCTCCAAATCTCCCTTTAAAAGAGTGTGAATTACTATAAAAACTGTAAGTATAAATCCCATCAATGTAGCTACTATGCCAAGTATTGATGTAACTCTAAGGGGTTTTATAGAAAATGATATAAAGCCATCTAGCCACAAGCTAACAAGCTTGCTTAGTGTATAGGTGCTTTTTCCAACCTCTCTGGCTTTATGGTCCACATAAACATTGGCAATGTTATCTGTAACTCTGAGAATTAATCCCCAAATATATGGATATGCTCCATTATATTTAATCATTTCGTCTCTGACAAATGATGTAATAATAAAATAGCTGTTAAGCTCCAGATTCTTTGGCTTTCCTATAAGCTCTGTTGCCATAACATCATTTAGGTCATGACCAAACTTTTTAAAGGCTGTGTCCTTCTTTTCGTGATATTTTGAAAATACTGCATCATATCCCTCTTGGATTTTTTCCAATAGCTTATGAGCTTCTGATGGTGGATTCTGTCCATCATCATCCAACACTATCATATAATCACCAGTAGCATTAGTAAGGCCACACATGGTAGCGCTATCCTGACCAAAATTCTTTGAAAGGTTTAAAGCAACTACTCTACTGTCCTTATCTGCCAGCTTCTTTAACACATTAAATGTATTATCCTTAGAGCCATCATTTACTAATACCATTTCGATATTATATTTGTCCCTTGGAAATTCCTCTTCAATACCTGCGACAACATCTGCAATGGTGTCCTGTGAATAGTAGCAGGGTATAACAAAAGAAATTTTTTTGTCTAGTAAAGCCAATTTTTTCTCCTTAATAACTAGTTCTCTTTATCTGTACTTGGTGCCTTCAAAAAACAATATACCGCCAAATACAAATAATATGGTGTCATATATTTATAAAACATCTCAAGTCCCAGATTCATGAAAAAGATAGATGCTAAAAATGATAATCCCATCACCTTAGCCATATGAGACTTTGACTTGATTACATCAATAAATTGTTTTACTGGGTACCAGTAATAGGTAATTACACCGACAAATCCAAATCCAAATAGCAGCTCCAGAATGTTCATGTGGGTCTGTATATTTCTGTAACTGATTACTCCATCTACATAGTACTCTTCAAGCTTTGAATATGGCATAGTCATAAATGAATAAAAACCATGTCCAAGAATAGGCTTTTCCCAGAAATGCTTCTTAAAAGCGTCTATTACTGCCAGCCTCTGACCTGTACTGGTATGCAAATCATATTCACCTGAATTATCTGAAAATGCTGTAAATACTTCTACAAGCCTGTAGCCTAAAATATCATAGAGCATTGGTACGGCAAGCACTGCAATGGTTGCCACTACAACAAATATCACCATGAAGGCAATATATTTTTTAACATCCCTCTTATTTTTTGCTGTGCTAAGTAGCATAATTCCAATAACAAGAACCATTGGAAGAGCTGAGGATTTAGATCCTGTAAGGACTATACCAATCATTCCTGCAAGAGCTGGCAGAATGTATGGTACTATCCTTTTCAACACTATAATGGAATAAAATATAGGAATAAGCATTAACAAATACAAGTTTCCTGTATCGATATCACTACCACCTGGCACCTCACCAAGTCTGTAAAATTCGCCTCTAAAGGCATATTCCCACAAATAATCATATTTCATGGTGGTGATGAATGTGGCTATAATCACAATCACACCAACAGGGCTAAGTACTTCTATCAGCTGTTCTCTATTATGCCACAAAATCTCATAGCATAATACTGCTGGCCCAATGGTAAGAATTGTATATTGCATACTATAAATATCATTACTATCAAATAGCATAAAATGTCCGTACACAAACTGTAAAGCCTGGAACAATACCAACCATAAGATTGCTACATTAAAAATGCTTTTCTTTGTGGCTTCAAAGTCCATTTTAGTCAGGACAAGGCAATATATAAATCCAATTCCATCAGCTATCAGATTCATGACTATGGCATAATCCTTTGTAACACCATAATCACATCTTATGTATATAATCAATGCAAGAATTATGATTGATATAATTTTTTTGTTTTTCTTTATGAAATCCATCAAAGAAATCTCCTAATAAAAAGCTCTCTCTATAATCCAAACACATTTGGAGCCGACTTATACCAGACAATTCTGGTATCTATTCCCTGCAAATATCCTGCCAATGCACCTGCTGAATAATCAGGGCTGGTCATGATTTTATCAGGCGTATCAAATATAGCCACCTCTGGACTACAAGCCTCATAAAAGCCTGTGGTCTCGGGCATACTGTTGCTTCCATGGTGACCACACTGCAGGATATCTACATCTAGCTCCTTTGCATAATTTTCTACAAGATATTCTGCCAAGTATTGGCTGTGTGCATCGCCACACACCAGCATGCTTCTATCCTCTGTCTCCATTCTAAAAACTAAGGAAGCATTGTTTGGAATATCTTCATTATTTCCTAGAACCACTGTATCACATGAATTTATAAATGTAAGTGTTAGATTGTCACTAAATTGAAGCTTTTCATCACGACTTACTTGGTGAATATTTTCATCCCCCTCCGTAAGTTCCATAAAGGCTTCATATGTGTCAACATCATCCCACTCCTGTAGATTCAAATCATAAAATATATCCGTGGTCAACGGTGTCACATAAATCTCATCTATTTTTATTTCTTTAGGGTCTGCATAAATAGCGTTAAATGCATCTATATGATCCTGGTGATAATGAGTCAGAATCCAGGCATCCACTTCGCCCCCAAGCTCCATTATTGCATCTCTAACGGTCTGCTCATTTTCAGCATCACCGCCATCAATAACAATAAGCGTACCATCATCTGTATTTTCTACAGTATAAAACATTCCCTGGTCTCCTGAGGCCATTGGGTATTCTGTAACAAGCCAGTTAGGATTAAATGGGGTTAATACCGCATAATTTGCCGTGCGTCCGTATAGGGTAAAACCATAATTTAGAAAGGCATCTAGGGTATCCTGATTAGCCCATACTACAACATAATCCACATTATTAGCACTGGCATAGCGAGCCACATCATCTACCTCTGGAGCAATGCTCTCAAGCTCTAGCGCTTCATCTGGAACTGACCTAGAGTATGGCATAGAAAATCTGCTATCCACCTGACGCAGGTATACAGCTATATTCTGAGGCGCCATTATGCGGATGCTGTCACCTTCGTAATCTGCAAATATATCACAAATCGTTATAACATCCTGGGGCACCTTATTTCGGTTCTCAGCCTTTGTAAACCAATCTTCTGTATAAATACAGTTGCCAAATACAGCAAGCACGATACAAACTGCCAACATTCCCATTAGCTTTTTGGCACCAGTAAGTTGCTTTAGCAAAAGTGTAAACATATACGCTATCACTATCATCACTGGAATCAAGCTAAAAAACCTGAGATAATACTGGTCAAAGGTGGTGCTTTCCAGAATTTTCTTACTGCAATACAGTGTGATTGGGTTATATATGAAAACTAACACCAACAGCGAAAACCACAGCAGGGTGTATCGTTTTATTTTTTCTTTTTCTAGTATGAATATCCCAACTAATGCTGCTACGAAAATCAGTGCATAGCCGACATTCCAGTATTGGCGGGTCATACTAAGGAAATATTTTAGTGAAACCATCTCTGCCACCAACTCGTAGTTTTTCTAAATTTAAAATACTTATGATCGTAGCCCTGCATATCATGCTGAAGCATCCATATGAAGGCATAGAAAACAACCAAATAAATTGGCCCAATCAAACTGGCCACCAAATATCTAACTGCATATATTTTTCTATGATAAATACACATCAGAAGCCACACCAATACTACAAGAATTGGTATAAACAATGCTGCAAGGGATGTCAGCGAGCTAACTCCTAAAGAAATTGCTGCAATCGGCAACAAATAGGTATTGCTAATCTTTTCCTTGTATGCCCTTATAAGGAAAAACATAAAAAATGGCACTGCTATGACTGAAAGTACAGCCTTTCCCTGCCAAATCGCTCCCAGCAATCTAAATGTGCTGGAATAATGTGAATATAATCCAAATATATAGGCTATTGAAAGGACGATTAAGAATACCAACCTATCCTCCAGCTTTCTAAACAAGAATTTTGCTATATAGTAAAAATTGATATAAGCCAAAAGCAACAAAAATACTGGCAGTATGGTGTGATACACTGTGGTCACTTCAAAGCCTGTGGTCTTGGCAAGCATTGACACATAAGTTCCCCAAGATGCCACTGCTCTCTTTTCTGCCACGTTTGGCATGGTGCCATCTATAAAATTAACATAGGAAAGTGTATCACTAGTGATTGTATCCTGACTTGTAACCACATAATCGTAGTCATCATATGACCACTGATTTATCTCATAGGCAAAAGCCATATACATTTGAAAAACCAGGATAATGATGAATATAAGCAAATAAATCATATTGAATCTATCTGCAATTAAATCAAGCTTTCCATTTATAAGCTTTATTCTCAACTTTGTGATGGCTTTGCTGAGGCTCTTTCGTTCTAGGCAAATCCAAAGAATAAGCAATACTGCAAGAACAAAGCCATATACCTTTAATAGAAGTGTAAATCCTCCTATTACAGGGTCAACAAAGGTGCACCAATTCTGAATCCATTCCACAATAGAATACAAAATATAAAAGATTGCCAGATTACCAAAGAAGCCTACTAGATAATCGGCAATCCAACCTGTTCTCGCCCGATATGTAATTAGTCTGCCTATCATTATCGGCACTAATGTAAAGTGCAAAATGAAGACGCAAGCTCGAAGTATTGTCATTACTTGTTTCCTAATTTCTTATTCATTAAAAATTCTGCAATCTCAAAATCTATAGGATAATCTATGTCGATAGAATCCTCCCTGCTCATAACATAAGCATAGGTTTCGTCACAGTAATATGTTCTCTGCTCCTTGAGAAGCTTATAATCCAAAATATATATAGCTCCATTTGGAACATAATAAGTAGCGTTGGTCTGACGGTTAGCCACATTAGAGCCTGATGCTCCAAAGCCTGCATTCTTAATGCGACCCTTATCATCCATCACATGATACCAGCCTACTGGAGTCTCTGCCTCTGTAAATGAAATCAATGTGGTGGCCTGGCTCTTTTCAAACTGTGCTATAGCCTCATTGATATTTTTTTCATCGCGAAGTGGAGCTGTTGGAAGAAGTACCATAAACTTCTCCACTGGCTCACCAGTTTCATTTGCAACAAATTCTGCTGCGTGGATGTATACATCTACTGCAGATGCTGTGTCGCTGGCAAGCTCTGCTGGTCGCATGAAAGGAACCTCTGCCCCTGCTTCACGAGAAACTCTTGCAATATCCTTATCATCTGTAGTAACAATGACTCTGTCTATTTTGTCTGCTTTAAGGGCAGCCTCTATTGTGTGAGCAATAAGTGGCTTACCGCATAAGTCCTTTATATTTTTTCCAGGAACTCCTTTAGAGCCCCCTCTCGCTGGTATAAATGCTATCATGATAAATCCTCCCACTGAAAGATATCATCATATTTAACATCATGCTTAAGGGTACGTCCGATTACCATCTCGTAGTGCTTAGGTGAGATTCCTGTGCCTGGACGCTTGTAAGCTAAATCCTCAAGGGTAAGAACATGACCCGCTGGCATATCGTATTTAGCAACAATAGAACGCTTAAATTCCTCCTGACGATTCTTGTCCTCAACAACTACCTTGCGATAGCTGCCAAGCATATCATAGCCATGGCGAGCTGCATCGCAAATTATCTTAAGCTCTTCTGGATTGGCGCTGACTTTGTGGTCCCAGCCTTCCATATTCTTATCCATTGTAAAATGCTTTTCTATTATGCATGCATTTTTTGCAATACTCATAATAGGAGCAATGACTCCAAGTGTATGATCTGAGTAACCCACTGGATAGTCAAATACCATATTGTACATATCCATGTTGTTAAGATTAACATTCTCATCCTTTGGTGGATAAAGGGATACGCAATGAAGAATAGCTATCTCATGGCAGCCACCTTCTTCCAAAGCGGCAATAGCTGCGCAAACATCCTCCATGCCTGTAAGACCTGTGGAAATAACTACAGGCACGCCCTTGCTACCGATATATTTGAGGAATGGAATGTTTTCTACATCAAGAGATGCCACCTTGATAAATGGAACATGTAATTCATCTACTAATAAATCTACTCCCTCATTGCTGAATGGTGTAGAAACGAAATCTATGTCAAGCTCATCACAATATTTTTTTAGTTCAATATGTTCTTCCCTTGAAACTGCATATTTTTCCATGATAGTTCTAAGAGAATAGTCTGTACGATTACGATAATCATCTGCAAGGAAATAATTATCCTCATATTTTTTCTTAGAGAAAAGATCATCTGCAGTCCAAGACTGAAGCTTTACTGCATCAGCGCCACATTCCTTTGCTGTCTTTATAAGTGTTTTGGCTAAATCCATATCTCCGTTGTGATTTGCACCTAATTCTGCAATGATATATGGTCTTTGATTTCCTTCAACTAAATTAGCGTAATTAAATCTCATAATCGTCCTCCATTTGTATATCACTCCACCAATATCCCTGATGAACCGATTGAAGCTTGAGGGAAGCTGGATTAAGTTCCTTCAGCTTGTTTGCTAAATATTTAAAATAATCATATCTTTTGGCTAGATTGTTATAATGAATAGTCTTAATGTCGTATTCTTTCTTCAAATCTCGCCCTGTTCCAGCCATATTTGCATCGTAAATACGATAAATAGTGTATGCATCCGGCACTAGTGAGCCACTTCCTATGTCTGTTAAAATTCTCGAAAACAGATACCAATCGAATACTGGGGTATCGCCTTCTGCCAGGGAATCCAAAAACTCCTCTGTTATTTTATTCATCCTGATACCTGAAGTGGATAAACCAATATAGTTACCTTGGGAAATGGCCTTAACATCTGTAGTGGATGTAGGTATTGTTTTAAACACCTCATCACCTTTGTCTGTAACTAGTTTATTATAAAAGAATACTGATTGTTTGTCTAATTCATAGGCCTTTTTATAGCTTGCCACTCTGTCCTTTGAAAAGGTATCGTCTGCATCCCCCATTATAAGTAAATCTACCTTTAGCCTCTTAGCCTGACGTATCATTTCAATACGAGTCTCAGCTATAGAAAGATGCTTATCGTATAAATCTATTATTTGGATAGATATGCCCCTAGTGTTAGCTACTATCTCTTTTTCGATTTCAGCAAGCTCTGCTTTAGTGTAATTATCATTAATTATCAACAGGGTGAAGTCCCTGTCAGTCTGGTTATCCACAGATTTCACGTAATCTTGTAGATATGCGTGGGCTTGTTTGTAGATAACAGTTGCAAATGCTGTTTTCATTGTAACCTATTCCCTCATCAGTCACCCTTGCAAAAAAGTATCTAGATAGTCCATAATGGCTTTCTTTGAGAAATGCTCTTTATTGTAATTAAACGCATTTTGTCCCATTTCTCTAAGTCTTGCCTCTGGAAGGTTTCTCATGGCTATAATGTTCATGGCAAGCTCTCTGGCATTACCAATATCTGAGCAGCAGCCACAATCAGCTTCTTCAATTACTCTAGCGGTCTCACCCTTGGCAGATGCTACGATGGGCATAGCACATGCCATATAAGACTGTAGCTTGGCAGGGATTGTTTTGGCAAAAAGCTCATCATCAGCAAAAGAAATAAATGCCACATCGCCCTTGGCCAGTAAATCTGGGACCTCGGTAGGCATAACCCTACCTACAAATTCAAACAAGTCCCACACTCCTGCTGCAGTAATGCTTTCCTTAAAGCTTTCTCTTGCTCGACCGTCACCTACTATAGTAAAACGTATGTCCTTCATACCCTCAGCGCGAATAATAGCAGCTGCCTTAGGCAAAATTTCCAGTCCCTGCGCCTGTCCAATATTTCCTGTAAATATTACGTTAAAGCCTTTATGCTCTACCCTTGGCTTTGGCTCATAAAACTCCTCTGCATACTGTGGCATAAAGCTGACTTTTTCCTTTTCATCTTCCGCTACGTATTTTCGAATTGAATCTACGAAGCTTGGGCTAGAGCCCCACAAATGGGTGCACCCTTTATATATTTTTCTCACCATTCTCTCAATAGGCTTAATAATTATTGGCGAATGGATTCCTGTAATCATCTCAACATTTTCTGGCCAAAGATCCTGAACATATAGATAGCAAGGAACATGATGTTTTTTAGCATAGGCAACACCTACCTTGCACTGGTTCATTGGCGAAGTTTCCAACATGAAAACCTCATCCGCCTCTATCTTTGTAAACAAATTCCAGAAAAAGCCAAAGAATGGAAAGCTGAAATAGTTTAGTATCAACCCCAGCTTTCCTTTGCCTCTAGGGATAAGTGGAATGCGGTAAACCTCCACTCCATTTATCACTTCATGTCTTCTTTTAAACAGGCCGTAGCCTTCAAATATTTTCCCTTCCGGGTAATTCGGAAGACCAGTGACAACTGTCACCTTATAGCCTCTTTTTACCCATTCAAATGCCATATCATTTATTCTGAACTGCTCAGGATAAAAGAATTGGCAAACTATCAATATATGCTTTTTCATCTATTCTCTCAAATCTATCTTTATAGGTTTGAAATGCCTCCCATTAAAATGGTGCAGGCATTCCGTCTCTTAGATGGAACAAATAATATAAAAGTCCACACATAGAGAAAATTAATGCAATGTTTTGAATATAAATTAAAACAAGTGCAAGCTTACTTTCCTTTGCATCTGTACCCAGCCCAATACACATGCACATGTAAATAGGTATCAAATATCTAAACGAAATCTGAATACGCTGACTTCCCTCTGCAGGAGTAAAACGTGTCATACAGCCTATAAAAATAGCGATAACGCACATTACAAGGCCAATTCCAATGACAACCATCTGCCATTTTTTAATACGATTTCCTTTTATAAAAAATAGTCCAACAATTAAAAGTGCAAGCATCACTAAAACACAAGCCATTGGTATCGTTGCGTTCAAAAGTACATGCCCTAATTCTGAGCCCACAATGTGCTTGATGTTGTACCAAAAATCTACCTTAATGCCATCCCATGCAAATGCGAAGGTCTCTTTCTTGTGGGCAAGGAAATAATCCCATGTAAGAGCCTGACGTGCTGCATCTGTCTCAATGGTATCGCCGTCTCTCTTCCAGAAAATCAGGCGCATAATAACGTAGTAGTACTTGATAATCAGCTTGCGTCCAACTACGATTACCCCTAGCCCTAATACCGAAAGAATTGTGTATTCATACCATTTCTTTGACAAAATTACATCCTTCCACCATTTTTTCAGTGGGATTACAAAGAACCATACTGCAAAAAGTGCATATACAATCTTATTTGGAATAAGAATAAGCACGCAGCCTGCAATTATGATTATATCCCATGCGTGTAATTTGGTTTCAGGCTGACTGTAGTGCAAGCACAGTGTAAATAATGCCAGTGAAAACAAAATACTCATGTTATCGTAGGAATATGAGCTACACAAATGAATCACTCCTGGAAACATTGCAAATGTGAAAAACTGTTGCTTACCAACTGGCAACACCTTTAGTGCAATGTAGCCTGCGATAATAAGGGTCAGTGAATTCATGAAACGCCCCATGAAAATTACGCCAGCAAATCCCATTCCAAGAAGTCTTGCTATTGTAATTCCAAAGCCTGAGGCAAGATATCTGGATGCCTTTGTAGGGGCAATATAAACCTCTACATCATACTGTTGTTCATCATTATGTTTAAAGAAATTTCCCTCCGCCAAAATACCATATTGATAAGGGAATGTAACATCCATATAAGGAAGTGTAAAATAATCCTCAGCTCTCATGTAGAAGAAAGATTCATCCTGAACCCAGCTCATAAGGTTGCTGGTATCCATGCTAAGATTGTGATCCTTTTTTCCCATCATTATATTGCTTGCATGATAAGCACTATAATAATGCGCCACTTCATCTGGACCAGAGATTGGTGGCATTACAAGCTGCATACAAAATGTCCAGGCAATGGCCATAATCACAAACACTCTAGGATAGGACCATTTTTTGTCTAGCAGCAGCATCCTCAACAAGTAGATTGTTATTGCTACCATCACAACAAATATTAGCGCAAAATAAATGTACAATCTCTTTGTTGTAGATAGTGGAACGCAGTTTCTAATATAAAATACAATTGCATATATGATGCTCACCACCGCAAGTACAATTGCACCAAGCTTTACTGCTTTATCCCTATTCATATCCGAAAAAAAACTTTTTATCTTTTCCAAGTAATACATCCTTTCAACTAGGTAAGCTTTCCTGAAAGCCTACGCTCCATTTTGCTGAGCTCATCCAATTGTCCCATATCCATCCATGTATTCTCGTTGATTGGATACACGCCAACCTTTTTTCCATCATCCTTAAGTCTATTAATGATGTCTGGGAATCCGATAAATTCTCCATCCTTAATATAATCAATAACCTCTGGCTCAACTATATAAATACCAGTATTAGTAAAGAAACTAAACTCTGGTTTTTCTTTCATGTCCAAAATATTTCCGTGCTCACCAAACTCTACCACGCCGTAAGCCACCTGGAAATTTCTTAAGGAGCACACCATTGTAATTAGATTACCCTCGTTCTTATGATGCTCATAAATCTTTGAGTAATCTTCTTCGATTAAAATATCGCAGTTTGTCAGAATAAATGTTTCATTTATTTTTCCACGCAAAAGTGACAAACCACCACCTGTACCTAGCGGCTCGTCCTCGTCTATAAATTCGATGTTATATGGTCTATCTGCCTCACCAAAGTAGGATTTAATCATATTTTTCTTATGATTTACAATCATATACATCTTATCAATTCCGTAATCTGCAAAGCTATCCATAATAAGCTCTGCAATTGGCTTTTCACCAACAGGAATCAATGGTTTTGGCAGAATACGTGTGTATGGGTACAGGCGAGTGCCCTTTCCACCTGCCATCATCACTACAGGTGTGGATAATGTAGAGTGCTTTTTATAATGATTCTCACTCCAAAAAACTGTATCAATTACATGCCCCATGTCGTCAACAATAGGAAGCCCTTCTATGTTATGACGGCGCAAAAAGTCCCTGGCATCATTCTTTTCATCAGCCTTAATACTACGGGGCTTATAATTGGCTATTTTTTTTACAGGCTCATTTAAATCGCCGCCTGACAAAATGTATCTGCGGACGTCCCCTTCTGAAAGTGCGGCCAGTAGCTTGTTGTCATTATCTACGATAAAGACCGTGCGTCTGCTGCTTGCATCAAAGGTACGCATAGCCTGCAAAATACTGTCGTGCTCTTTAATTAACACATTATCCATAACAATCTACTCCATAAAATTCTTTATCACGTCTACTACGCGATGTACGCCTGCCTCATCTAGGTTGGTTGAGCATGGTACGTTGACTACGCGATGCCAGTACCATGGAGCGCAGGTTAGCTCATAGGTGCGGGCGCCCTCGTATGGAAGCTGATCTGAAATAAGTCCCCAAATAGGGCGAGACTGAATATGAGCCTCCTTTAGAGCTTCGATAAGCTTATCGCGACCTTCTTCATCATTTTCGAATACTACAGAATAGAACCAATAATTGCTTCGGATTCCCTGGCGGAAATCCTGAACATGAAGACCTGGTAGCTTATCTATTGCCTCTTTGTACAAATGATAATTTCTTTCTTTTGTTTTAATAAAATCCTCCAGCTGCTCTAGCTGTGCAAGACCAAGTGCTGCCTGAAGATTTGTCATTCTATAATTAAATCCAATTTCATCATGGATGAAATTAGCCTGGTCAGCCTTAGCTTGTGTAGTCAAATGCTTAGCATGAGATAAAAGTGCCTCGTCATTAGAAACAATCATACCGCCACCGCCAGTAGTGATAATCTTATTTCCATTAAATGAGTAACAACCCATATCGCCTATGGTTCCAGCAAACTTTCCAGCATATTTTCCTTCTGTATAATATGTTCCAAGTGCTTCGGTAGCATCCTCAACAACCTTGATATTATACTTTTGGGCAATAGGCATTATAGCTTCCATATCTGCCATGTTACCAAACACATGTACAACAACCATTGCCTTGATATGGCGTCCTGTGGCTCTATCTATGAGCTTACCATCTGTAAAATCACATTCCTCTTCGCAAAACTTTTTAAGCTTTACCGGGTCAAGACACAGGCTATCATCGCAGTCCATAAATACTGGCTCGGCACCAATATATCTAGTAGGGTTGACTGCTGCAATAAATGTTAGAGTAGGAACGATAACTGCGTCCTCCCTGGTGACACCTGAAAGCAGCAAACTTATATGTAGGGCTGATGTACCATTTTGGGTGCTGACTGCACCTGGAGCCTTAACGTACTCAGCAATCTTTTTTTCAAAATCCGAAACATATGGGCCTGCTGTAGAAACCCATTCGGTTTCGACTGCATCAGTAACATATTTTAATTCGTTTCCCTTTAAATTAGGCACTGAAAGTGCTATAAATTCATCTGACATTTCAAAACACCTCTGATCCGCTTGCGAATAGGCCATATACACATACAACGACACGCTTGCGCTCTGCTTTTTCTACTTGCGTTACATAAGATGCCCCTTAACAGGGCCATCTAAGTAACGAGTGAAAAAGAAGGTCTTTTGTATGTGTATATGTCCCATTCTTCTGCTCATCTAAAACTTGTAAATATACGATTATATATTATAGATATCGACCTTGTACTTATCCATGTTCTCACGGAGGAAGGCGATGGTTTCGGCGAGGCCTTGCTCGAAGGTGTACTGAGGCTTCCAGTCGGTGAGACGCATGATTTTTTCGTTGCTGCCAAGGAGGCGATTTACCTCGCTCTTTTCTGGGCGGAGACGATCTTCATCGCAGATAATACGTGCATTTGGATTAATCTGACGGATAAGCTCTTCGGCAAGCTGTCCAATGGAGATTTCCTTCTGTGTTGCAATATTGATTTCCTGTCCGATTGTCTTGTCGCTTTCGTACATAGCAATAAAGCCATGGGCTGTGTCCTTTACGTAGTTGAAATCACGTGTTGGTGTAAGACTGCCAAGCTTGATTTCTTCCTTACCTGCAAGAAGCTGTGTAATAATTGTAGGAATTACTGCACGAGCTGACTGACGTGGACCAAATGTATTGAATGGGCGCACGATTGTTACAGGCAAGTCAAATGAACGATAGAATGACTCTGCCAATCTATCGGCACCAATCTTTGTAGCAGAATATGGTGACTGGCCCTGGTATGGATGTTTCTCGTCAATTGGAACATACTGAGCGGTTCCATATACTTCGGATGTAGATGTTACAAGGACTCGAGTGCCAAGGTCTCTAGCAGCCTGAAGCACATTTAATGTACCCTTGATGTTAGTATCTACGTATGCATCTGGGCTATGATAAGAAAATGGAATTGCAATAAGAGCAGCTAAATGGAATACTGCATCAACGCCCTTCATTGACTCGCGGACACCATTTGGGTCACGGACATCACCTGCGAATACCTCCACATGATCCATGATTTCCTTAGGGAGTGTGTCTAGCCATCCCCAGTTATTGAAGGAGTTGTAATAAACAAATGCCCTTACCTCATATCCCTTTTTAACTAATTCCTCAACTAAGTGAGAACCAATAAATCCATCTGAACCTGTAACTAATACTTTACTCATCTTACCTCCTACGGCTTTCCAGAATAATATAAAACTCCAGCAGACACGCTTTCGCTCTGCTCTCACTCGTTGCGTTACATAAGATGCTCCTAGCGGACCATCTAAGTAACGACGGTTCGAGAAGGTCTTGCTTGAGTCTTATATTATTCTTCCAATCCTTATATTTCTAAATACTAAAAACAGACTTATGTAATACATACCACCTATGATTTCATCTCTACGAAATATGAATACATGGAATCGGCGACGAGAGCCAGGTTGTCGTCGGCTAGGCGAGCCTCGCTCATTACGTATGTATTGCCTGGGCGGGCGTGTGACATGTACACCGCCATGTACTGAATTATTTCATCTCTGGTTGGCTGTTTGTATTCCGCCATCATCTTTTCGTAATTTTCAAATACTTCCTCCAGGTACATAACTCCTGGGGCACCCTTATAAATAATGTCACCACTCATAAATACTGGGTGTCGAAGTAGCATGGCTTCCTGACCTGCTGTTCCAGTAAGTGTTGCTACACACTGACTCTTTTCGATAAGCTTAATTGAATCCTCCCATGGGTCAATAAGCACCACATTAGGATAAAGCTTTAACTGCTCATAAAAGCTATTTTCTCTGATACCAAGGAAAGAGTAGTGTTCCTTCACATAAAGCATGGTATCTGCTGGCAAAGATTTTACCAGGCTATCAATAAAATATAGCTGCTTTTCGTACTTTTGGGCACACACTATTGTAGTAGCCTCTGGCTGCATGTGAAGTGGGAAATATACAAATTTCTTATTCAAATCAGCCTTTTGGTTGAAATACTTTCTCGCTTTTAAATATCTAAAGAAAAATACAAGCTCATCCATTGTGTGCTCATATGCCTTGTAGTAGATATATGAGCCCTTGTCCCTTGTAAATGGATTGAAAAATCTCTGTCTTAAATAAAACAATGGCAAAATGAAAAACTTTGCCTTCCATTTTGGCTTCTTGCCAGAAAAGCTCATAAATGCTGGTTTTGAATGTTTCTCCTCAAATCCTGAAAGAAAAGCCTCTGCCTTGGCGCGCTGTTCATCAGTAACAGGGATGCTGGCATAATCCTCTGGCATATCGTACATTTTTTCAAATGGATCATTCAAAATATAATGATGTGTCAAATCCATGCCACAGGCTCTCATAAACATAAGAGAATAATAGCCTGTACCTGTCTTCTTTCCAACCAAATATGCTGCATATGTAAGCAGAGTGGCTATAACCTCATCATAGAAAAAGTCCACATTATATGTGGTAAAAACATATTCCCAAAACGCAAAAAGACCTGCAGCTGTATGCACGCAGTAGTCATAATCTCTATATATTAAATATCTATCTGTGTAGATATATTTCCAAATAGGTGATGCATCATATTTGGCCTCGTATTCTTGAAGCTTTTCCACTGTGAATTCATCCCAGTGAGCATTCATGAATTTAGAAATCTCACAAATCTCGATATTCTTTTTTTCTTCTTCAGTAAATTTATTATCTATATAGGCCGTTTCTTTTTTATCACAGGTGATAAAAACGCCCTTTACGTCCTCATGCTTTTCCCTGAGCTTTTTATAAACAGCAGGGGAGAAATCGTCAAATGGGCGTCTAGCCATAAAACAAATAGTGTACACTTTTAAATCTCCTATTATTAGACATTCACTTTATCTTAATTAAGAATTAGAAAGTTGTCAATTTTATCTAATCATCATGTAAACTGCCACCCCTGGCACCATAATAGCAACCGCTGGGCCCCAGCTGTTAATCAGCAATTTCCAGAAGGAAAATTTGAACCTCTTGGAAAGCTTTATAATTAGCAATAATGAATACAGTGCATAGGAAATACCTGTACCAATAGCTACCATATTTATACTTCTATCTACAAATAATACCAGTCCGCTAGAAAAGATTGCATTGAAAATACAAAGAGCGACTGAATTGGCAATTAATGATTTATTTAGCTTAAGTACCGAAAAAATATTGCCATAAAGCATTGTTGTTGCATAAATTCCCACACCTATTACCAATATCTGTGTAGCTGCTGTACCTTCTGTATACATAGGCATAAAGAAATGTACAAATACTGGCATTACATAAAATACAAATATGCAAGCTGCCCCTGATATTACTGATGTAATTCTGGTGAAATATGCAGCCTTTTCCAGCAATTCATTTTCATCATTATTTGCCCCATATAGGTGGCTGACCTTTATATAAAACACCTGTGAAATGGTTTGTGGCACAAGCACCATTGTGGTAAATCCCATAAGTGGTACTGAATACACTCCCAAATCTTCTGTTGATAAAAATCCAAGTATTACAAATTTATCTACAGATTGAACAATTGTCCAAATCAAGCTATTGATTAAAAGTGGCAAGCCGCTGATAATCATTGCTTTCATATATGGGAAATCGAAGGTCAATCTAGCCCCTTTAAAGGCCTCGCTTCTAAATAACAATATTCCCAATGCTGCGGAAGATAGTGTCATTGCATATAGACCATAATATCCAGCAACATTTATTGCAACTACACCTATTATTAAAGCAATTACTGTTCTAATAAATCCTATAATTGCAGATTTATTATAGTGACCATTCATTCTGACTGTAGCGTTTGACATATCATCAAAGCTTTTTAGCAAAATGAGTATGGGGCACATTGCATAACCAAATGCATAGTAAGTTCCATAGGTGTCATTGCCGATAACGCTATGATAATGAACAGCTACCCACAGCTCGAAAACGACAAAAATCAATGCATATATCATCAGCATAAATGTGATAGCTGTATTTTTTAGCTTATTAGCTTCCTGCATGTCTCCCTTGCCAAGCATCTGTGGATAGTCTCTGTTATAAGCGTTAAGTACACCAAACTGAGCATAATTCATATATGTCTGAGCTAATAGACATGTGCTATATATTCCAAGAGGTAGGGTAGCTACTACCGATTTATTATATACGCTAAAAATAAATGACATTGCAGAGCAGGCAACGGTTGATAAAGTTACCAATATAAAATCTGCATTTTTAATTTTCTCTAGCAGTTTTGTAAGCTTCTTCATAAATCTTTAAAACTTCTTCCATATATGTGTCAAAGTTATTAAGGTCTTTGGCACGTTTTCTGGCTCCTTCGGACTTCATTCTATATATTTCACTATTGTCCAAAAGTTCACATATATTTTCTACAAAAGCCTCTCTATCCACAGGCTTCTTGCTTGAGCCGCATATTTTTCCACAATCATCATTCACAGTGGTAATAAGCCCACCGATTCTGCTGGCAAGAACTGGCTTTCCAAAAGCCATTGCCTCCACAGCAGCCATTCCAAAGCCTTCAAATTTGGATGGAGCTACCAGTATTTTGGTCTGATTCATGTATATATATGGATTATGCTGCAAACCAACCATTTTGATGTTGTTGTTTAACCCCAGCTTGCCAATCAACTCCAGACATTCACTTCCTAAATCTCCTCCACCTACCATGATGGCTTTTACTTCAGGATGAGTTTTCCTAACCTCATTTACTATTCTAACGAACTCGTATGGGTTTTTATCATCGGTGAGATATCCAACAAAAAGCAAATCAGATTTGTAGCCTTCCAGCTTTTCTTTTGACATTTCTGTGCCAGCTACATAGCCTCTTTCGAATATCTTTACAGCGTTGAAAGGCGTGCCAAGTACAACTGTTTTTCCTTCCATCTTATCCCTAAACCAGGCTTTTTCCTCAACAGCCTTTACCGGAATAATGATTTTAGCAAAATTCTTGCAGGCACCTCCATAGATAACTGACTTTGGACCTATTTTCTGGACCCACTTAGGAACAGAATACAAATGGCTAATAATTGGGATAGAATCTGTTACCTTAGTGCACATCAGGCTACAATCATATTCGTAGGCGTGAATGATGTCAGGCTTCACTTCTTCGATAGTCCTTTTTATAGACTCTTCGTTCACCTTTTCCACGCCAATATACTCAATGTCCTGCTCTAGAAGCTTTGTTTCTACAGAGCCTGTAGCAGTTAGATATACACTGTGGATATAATCTGGCATAGCCTTAATAATATTAATAGCTACGTTCTCCATTCCACTATATGTATTTGACTTTGAAATATGTAATATTTTCATAAAACCCCCAGCCCCTTTATCCGTAAATAGTTACGCCTACAAGCATTATTTATCTTCATTCGGCAGAAACGCCTCATTCAGAAAAATAATAGCTTGTTGTCTACTATTTACTCATCTAAACAATCTTACGGTAGATATCCTCCATTACAGTGTTAACGTGGGATTTGTCGAAGTTTTGCATTACCTCAACATTATGAGCCCCCATGCTTTCACGTATAGCTGGAGTTGTTGCCAGCATCCTCTGTAAAGCCTCTACCAGCGTTTTTGTATTTTTCGAATCGAAGAGATATCCACCTTCGCCCTCGGTAATCAAATCAGTGTTTCCACGAATTTTGCTACAAACCACTGGCATGCCTACGCTCATGGCTTCCATCAATGCTACAGGAAGTCCCTCCTGATGTGATGGGAAGACGTATATATCGCTGGCTGCAAATACATCTGCAACATCTCTTCTAAAGCCAAGCATCTGCACCTGAGCTGACAAGCCCATTTCGTTAATCTTTTCCTGCAGCTCCTGTCCCAGCTTTCCTCGACCTGCAATAAGATATTTCACCTTGTACTTAGGAGATACTCTTTCGTCACTTCCTACTGTATCCAGTATCCCTTGCTCATCCATCAGCTTAAGGGCTTCCAGCACTTCTATATGATTCTTTCTAGGAATCAATTCTCCTACAGAAAGAAGTACTATTGTATCAGCTTCTATACCAAGCTCTTTTCTGATTTTTTCTCGTGCGCCTTCGCTTGCAACAAACTTATTTGTATCTACACCAGCTCCAGGCACATAAGCAATATGCTTAGCCTTGAACTTCTTAGCGTTTGCATAATCTTCTTGATTGATAGTTATCAACAGGTCGGTGAATCTGCTGCACCATTTTTCCACATTGTAAAAGATCAACCAGTTCTTAAGTGGAGCTCCCTCAAAGAAATGAAATCCATGGGCTGCATAAATTACTTTTGTGCCATACAGCTTTCTAGCCTTACGACAAGCCAATCTACAAATAACGCCGCCTATTGGGGACTGAGTGTGGACTATCTCATACTGATTAGTCTCCACCTCGTGCTTTAACTGCCTATATGCTTTTAAAAGCTCTTTTAAATTAAAGATTTTTCTTAGGCTTGCAGTTTCAATCACTCTACATCCCAGTTCATCCAGCAATTGTCTGCGCTTTACCATAGCCTCTGGGGACAAGGCGCTGTCATCATCCTGCCAACAACAAGCAACATCCACCGTATAGCCAAGCTTCTGTAAAATCTTAATATTATCTATATTAAATTGTGTCACCATGTACGCTGTGTGCGCATGCATAAGTGCTTTTCTCATATCTATCTCCCGCTCGTTACGCATACAAGCATTATTATTTTTTCGAAGCCTTACTTCTTTACGTTAGCGTTAGTCTCTCCTTCGGCTACGCCTTCGGTGGCATCCTTTGTAAAGATAACACGCAATGTCATAAGGATTAATTGTATATCCAAAAGTACTGAGCATTTCTCACAGTAAATCATATCCAGCTTTAGCTTGTCATAGGATGTTGTATTGTATTTTCCGTAAACCTGGGCGTAGCCTGTAAGTCCTGCCTTTACATGGGTACGGAATGCAAACTCTGGCACTTCCTTAACATATTCAGCAATTATTTCAGGTCGCTCTGGGCGAGGTCCTACCACTGACATTTCACCTTTAAGAATATTGAAAAATTGTGGCAGTTCATCAATTCTTGTGGCTCTAATAAAATGTCCTATTGGTGTAATTCTGTCATCATTTTCACTGGCAAGCCTTGCTTTTCCATCCTTTTCAGCATCAGTAATCATTGAACGGAATTTCATAATCTTGTATTCTTTTCCACCGATAGTGCAGCGGGTCTGTTTATAAAAGACTGGTCCGCCATCATATTTGTGGATAAGTATAGCTGTCACAAGCATAATTGGTGATGTAATAATGATTCCAATACCGGAAATCAAAATATCCCCTACACGCTTGATTGTTGCAGAAATGGCATCCATTCCAACATTTTTGCAAAGGTACAAAGGCGTATCGAAAAGATTTACCTCATCTGAACCTTTGATTAAAATATCTGATATTTTCGGAGTAAAATATACTCGTTTATCTGTGGCAAAGCACGCCTTTACAATATCGTTTCTAATCTCAGATGGCACATCATTTACAAGTACTGCATCATAGTTTTCCAATTCTCTAGTGATTTTCTCTAATGGCTCAGTGCAGCTCATTTCACCAGTGATACGATATTTATCAGCACGTCGATTCATCTTCATAACCAAATCATTTTCGTGCTCACCATATATATTTAAAATGGTAAATGGTGGAAAAACAGCTCTATATATTTTTGTGCTTACATAGGTCACTACTAAAACTGCAACAGCCTGTGCCACAGTAAGTACAATTACATATGCAAGTGTAATCCACATCAAAACCCTAATACGAGTCATTAACAGCAATATGATAAACTCTAGCAAATTTACTAACCCCATAGCTATTGCCTGGGACATTGTCAAAATAGAAATTCTTCCACTTCCAATGCTAAAGCCCTTGAATGTATTAATCATCAATACTGTCAAAACCACATAAAGGCCTATCATTAAATAGTTACCAACGCTAAGAAAACGCTGCATCATCAGCATTTGAAAGCGCATGTACCACATAACGCCGAAGAGCGTGGCTAGCACTGTGACTAAAACCACGCTACTTACAAAGCGAAATATTCTTTTTTTTGTTTCTAAATTAGTTACATTATTTGTCATAGTATTCCTACTAGAAGCTCTTATTCATATCTACATATCCCTTTATTCCTGGCACTGAACCCTTGCTTGAGTATTGCCAAATATTCTTTCTTCCAGAATATGTACATGATGTGTTATATTGTGCAATCCATACGCTACATGAGCCTGGTATAGAATTTGCATCCATTAGGCTATTCATCCAGTTCTTACTACAGTAAACTCCTGCCTTATAGCCTGAGGATTGAACTGTAGATACAAATGCATTAACAATTGCCATTCTCTGTGCTGTAGAAAGTGAGCTCTGTCCTCTCACCTTGTCTTCCATATCTATAAAGATTGGATAAGAACATCCACCTGCCTTTTGAGCCATTGCAACTGCCATTGATGCTTCTTGAACTGCTTCAGCCTCATTTAGTGCTGTTGAATAGATGTATACACCTACGCTAACGCCATTTGCCTTCGCACCAGACATGTTCTTGTAGAAGTATGGATCCTCATGAAGCTGTCCGTCATTCATACCTCTATATCCGCAACGTACAATTGCAAAGGATACAGCTGACTTTGTCTGAGACCAGTCAATCGTTGCCTGATACTTGGAAACATCAATTCCTGTTCCCTTGTTAGCTAATACACCATCTGTACCAAAATCATAGCTTACACCCTGGATAATCTGTGTTCCTGTAACCTTGTTACCGTTCTTATCAAAGTAATAGGTATTACCCTCTATGGATTGCCAACCGTAATAGGTGTATGTTGCAGCCTTATAATAATAGGTCTTCCCTTGCTCATAATCTGCTGCTGTAGCTGCCTTAGTGCATGCCTCATCCAAGTATAACTGATTTCCAGCCTTATCTACTAATGGGTCTGTCGATGCTGTACCAAAGCCTGAAACTGTGTATGTGACAGATAATTTCTTTTCACCATCAGCAAATTTTACGACACCAGCTAAAGTGTAATCGCCATCTTTTGTAGCCTTGTAGGTTGCAGTGCCATCCTTAAGCGTTACTGCTACACCATTTACTGTTACATTTGTTACTGCTGCACCATTTGTCCCTGTTGACTTTATTGTAAAGGTTCCCTCTTTGTATGACATATCAAGAGTAACCTTTGCATCCACCGTCTCAGTAACTGTTTCATTCTTCTTGTATGTAAATGTAATTGTTCCATCTGCCGAGATTGTTCCACTTGCAGGATTTCTAGACTGAAGTGTATATCCTGTAACTGTTGGTGCTGTAATGGCACTATAATCTGAGCCACTTTCTACTATAACTGATGTTTTCTTATCATCAGGTGTAAGTGCTGCATTTGCAGTGTCAACACATTTTATTGTTATTGTGTGTTTTGCAGGTTCCTGGGGTGCTGTTTCTTTCTGAGTATATGTTAAAGTAATTGTTTCATCCTTTGAGGCAGTCCCAGTAACTGTCTTATTTGCTGGTTCTGTATACCCATCTATGGCAGGAGCTGTATAGGTATATTCCTTTCCAGACTCAACCTCCTGCTCCGCTGTTTTAAGTGTTACA
Source organism: Pseudobutyrivibrio ruminis (assembly GCA_015057305.1). Lineage (GTDB taxonomy): Bacteria > Bacillota > Clostridia > Lachnospirales > Lachnospiraceae > Pseudobutyrivibrio > Pseudobutyrivibrio ruminis_F. The sequence goes on from SVES01000001.1 coordinate 45,599, forward strand.
TCACCACATACACACTTAAATGTAATTTTATATTTAGTAGTTTGCTGTTCTGTTGTGGTTTCTTCTGTAGTGGTTTCATCTTGAGTTTCGCTAGTTGTTGGCGTCTCTGTTGATGGCTGCTCTGCAGTTTTTATCGCATTTCCGAATAAATTCACTGCCAGGTTTTTAGTAGCAACTGCAACTGCTCCATTTACTTTGATAATTGCCCTGGATGTTGTCTTAGCTATCTTTCCTGTAACCTCCACAACAGCCCCATCCTTTTTGGTTGCCTTGCTGGCGCTAGCCGTTGTTTTAGGTGCTACCGCTTCAGTTGTAGATTTTACTGAGCTTCCATTTTCCACTTTTTGGGATTCAACATACTCCACGGTGTCAGTCTGTACATTTTCAACAGGAACCTCTGCCGCTGCAGCCTTTTGTCCATCCTCGGAAGCCACATCCTTCTTAACCTGCTTTATAATTTCCTTTTGAACCTTGTATTCAACCTTATCTTTTACATTTGCTGCAGTTTCGTATGTGCTTGGCTCATAGCTTACCTGAGCCTCCACATCATTAACGAGGCAAATCACATAATCTCCAGGTTCAAGATCAGTCTCTGTAATAATGCCATCCTGGTCATCATCCGTGAAAACTGTTCCTTCAGCCTCATTTAATGCAACTGCGAAGGACTGAACTGCAGTCTCTTTATCAATAAGCAAAGTGTACAAAGGATCTGCGCTGATATCACCGTGCTGGGTCTCTACAACATTTCCATCTTCATCAGTAACTGTAACGTCCACATTTCTCTCTTCTAGAATCTCCATGACTCTATCTGCAGTATTTGGCAATGTGGCTACGTCTACAGATTCTTTTTCTTCTGACGTTTCATTTTCTTCACCATCTGAAAAATCTATTTCCTCACCATCTACTGGAAGTGAACCGTCATCTTCAGCTGCTGTTGTATCTTCTTCATCAGTGGATGAATACTCAGCTACATATTTATTAATTTCTGAATCTAAATTATCTATAGCATCCACATAGGATTGTAGTCCCTCTGCTGCCTCTGGTGTTAAAAGCTTAATCTGAAAAGGTACTCCCGCTATCGGATTATCATTTTCGTCTGATATATATACTGTCAAATCCTTTTCTAAGGACTCACTAGTAATAAATACGCTTTTAAATTCTGGGATGTAGACATCAGCTGCTTGGTATTCTTCTTCAACCTGGGCAACCTCAACTGGAACTTCTTCAGCATCCACCAGGTTATAGATTCCATACCCTCCAGCTCCAACTGCTGATACGCCTACGACACTAGCTACCGCAATACTGGCAGCCTTATGTCCTGCAATAAACAATTTGATGCTTTCCCAAATTTCTTTCATTTATTATCTCCCTTTTATGTCTACCGATTAGAGTGAAATTCCATGCTCTGCGCAATAATCCTTATATGATGCATTAACCTTATCCTTATCTGACAAGATTAAATCTGCCTCAGTCATTCCCTCTGGAATAGGCCACTGAACAGCGATATCTGGGTCATTATACATTAAACCACCCTCATCATTTGGATGGTAAAAATCTGTAACCTTATAGCAGAACTCTGCATAATCGCTTACAACTAAGAAACCATGAGCAAAGCCCTTTGGAATCATAAACTGCTTTTTATTTTCTGCTGAAAGCAAAATTCCATAGTGCTTACCAAAGGTTTTTGAACCTTCACGTAAATCCACTGCCACGTCGTATACCTCGCCTGAGATTACGCGCACCAGTTTATCCTGTGGAAAATTCTTCTGAAAATGAAGGCCACGGAGTACACCCTTCTTTGAAGCAGACTGATTATCCTGTACAAATACATAATCTAAACCTTCTGCCTTCATATCATTTTCATTATATGTTTCTACGAAGTAACCACGTTCGTCGCCAAAAACCTTAGGTGTAATAACACATAAGCCTTCTATACCATTTACATTTTTTTCAACTGTAATTGCCATAGTCTTTGTTCAAATCACATAAGCAAGCTGATTATATTTATTTCAATGACACGCTTTCGCTCTGCTTTCTCTACTTGCGTTACATAAGATGCTCTCTTCGAGACCATCTAAGTAACGAGTGAAAAAGAAGGTCATTTGAAATTAATATAATCATCTTCCCCTGTGATTTGCTCCTTACTTTTTATAAATTTTTTATTTTAAAAATACGTCTTATAGTCCGTTTGCTACGTCTACGAGATATTTGCCGTAGTCTGTTTTCATAAGAGGCTCGGCAAGCTTTAGTAGCTGCTCTTTATCGATGAAGCCACGCTTGTATGCAATTTCTTCGATGCATGATACGTACATGCCTTGACGCTTTTGGAATGTGCTGACAAATTCTGCAGCTGCAAGAAGCATGTCGTGGTTTCCTGTGTCAAGCCATGCAAATCCACGGCCAAGAGTCTCAACATGGAGATTTCCTCTTGATAAGTACTCATTATTTACTGCTGTGATTTCAAGTTCACCACGTGCTGAAGGCTTAATAGTCTTGGCAATTTCTACTACTGAATTGTCGTAGAAATACAAACCTGGAACAGCATAGTTACTCTTTGGCTGAGCTGGCTTTTCCTCAATTGAAATAGCCACACCATTTTCATCAAATTCTACAACGCCGTACTCTCTTGGGTCACGAACATAGTAACCAAAGATTGTAGCTCCTGGCTCACTTTCTGTACGCTTTGCTGCTGAAAGAAGAACCTTCGAAAATGACTGACCGTAGAATATATTATCGCCAAGAACTAATGCTACTGCATCATTTCCTATGAAATCAGCTCCAATAATAAATGCTTCAGCAAGACCATTTGGAGCCTCCTGAATTGCATACTGGATATCCATTCCAAGCTGCTTACCATCGCCAAGAAGTTCCTCGAATACTGGTAAATCTCTTGGTGTAGAAATGATTAATACCTCACGGATGCCAGCCAGCATCAATGTAGAAAGTGGGTAATAAATCATTGGCTTATCATAAATTGGCATGATCTGTTTGCTAATTGCCTTTGTAAGTGGATAAAGTCTTGTGCCTGAACCACCTGCTAAAATAATACCCTTCATATTTTCCTCCTGATATGTTTTACGCAAATTCTTCTGCCACCGCGTCGAGAGCGGCAGCTACTACTTTGTCCATGTCATAGTATTTGTATTGGCCTAGGCGACCACCGAAGATTACATTCTGTTCCTTTGCGGCGCGGTCGGCATACCGCTGATACAATGCATTGTTTTTGTCGTTATTTACTGGGTAGTATGGCTCAACACCAGGCTTCCATTCGCTAGAGTATTCTCTAGAAATAATTGTGGTAGGCTGTTTGCCAAATTCAAAGTGCTTGTGTTCAATGATACGGGTATATGGTACATCTGCTGCTGTATAGTTAACTACAGCATTTCCCTGGTAATTTTCGCAGTCAAGCTTTTCTGTCTCGAAGCGAACTGAACGATACTCAAGAGGGCCATAGCAGCTATCAAAGTATTCATCAATCTGACCTGTAAATAGTAGCTTGTCCCAGGCAACCTCTGTGCCCTCCTTTAGCTTATGCTCCTTTGCAAGTTCGAAATAATCCTGCTCAAGAACTACATCTGCTCCTTCAAGCATCTTCTCCACAATCTGTGTATAGCCACCCATTGGAATACCTTGGAATCTATCGTTAAAGTAATTATTGTCATAGGTAAATCTTAGTGGCAATCTCTTGATGATAAATGCTGGCAGCTCGTCGCATGGACGTCCCCATTGCTTCTGGGTGTAGCCTTTGATAAGCTTTTCATACACATCTGTACCTACAAGAGAAAGAGCCTGCTCCTCAAGATTCTTTGGCTCGGCAATATTCAATTCTTTGATTTGGTCTGCAATTATAGCCTTTGCCTCTTCCGGTGTTTTAATACCCCACATTTTAGAAAATGTATTCATATTGAATGGAAGATTATAAAGCTCGTTTCCATAAATAGCCACAGGAGAATTAATATAATTATTAAACTCCGCAAACTGATTTATGTATTCCCAGATCTTTTTATCACTTGTATGGAAAATGTGGGCACCATATACATGTACATTGATGCCATCCTCTTCCTTTGTATATATATTACCTGCAATGTGGTCGCGTTTGTCAATTACAAGCACTGACTTTCCACGCTTCATAGCCTCATAGCTAAAAACCGCACCAAATAGACCTGCGCCCACTACTAAGTAGTCGTATTTTTTCATTTATTTATCCTTATACATATCGTTGTAGTATTTCTGATAATCACCGCTTGTTACATTCTTCATCCAATCCTCGTGCTCGAAGAACCAAGCAATTGTCTTCTTGATACCTTCTTCAAAGCATGTCTCTGGATACCAGCCTACTGCTTCTTTAATCTTGTCTGGAGCAATAGCATAACGGCGATCATGTCCCTTACGGTCTGTAACATACTTAATAAGCTTGTCAGATACAAGAGCCTTACGTGGGTCATCATCTGAAAGCATCTCCTGAAGTGTATCAAGGATGATGTGGATAATCTGAATGTTCTGTTTTTCATTATGTCCACCAATATTGTATGTCTCGAAAAGCTTGCCCTGCTCCTGAACCATGTCGATTCCCTTGGCATGATCCTCAACATATAACCAGTCACGTACGTTCTTTCCATCACCGTATACTGGAAGATCTTTTCCCTGAAGGGCATTGTTGATGATAAGTGGAATAAGCTTCTCTGGGAACTGGTAAGGTCCGTAGTTATTTGAGCAGTTTGTAATGTTTGCTGGGAACTTATATGTATCCATGTAAGCCTTTACAAGCATATCTGAACTAGCCTTTGAAGCTGAATATGGTGAATGTGGATCATATGGGCTTGTCTCATAGAAGAAAGCATTATCATCATCTGGAAGTGATCCATAAACCTCATCAGTAGAAACATGAAGGAACTTCTTGCCTTCCTTGAATGTACCATCAGGAAGCTCCCAAGCTTCCTTAGCACAGTTAAGCATTACAGCTGTACCAAGTACATTTGTCTGAACAAATACCTCTGGGTTCTTTATAGAACGGTCAACGTGTGACTCTGCTGCAAAATGAACAACTCTATCGATATCGTTCTCTGCAAAAATCTTTCTGATTGCTTCCTTATCGCAGATATCAGCCTTTACAAATGTATAATTCTCGCGGTTTTCGATATCCTTAAGATTCTCCAAATTACCTGCGTATGTAAGCTTGTCTACGTTGATAATTCTGATTTCATTATCATATTTCTTAAACATGTAATGAATGTAGTTACTTCCGATGAAGCCAGCTCCACCTGTTACTAAATAAGTTCTCATTTTTTCTCCTTTAGACAGGGCTTTTCCAATTTAATTTTTCAAAGCTCCCGCAAGCCATCTCCCATTGCAGCCAAGGAATCCTCCCTAAAGGGTCCCTCCTTAACTGCATGGGGCCCTCTTGCTCGCGCCCAATTAGTTGTTCTAGGAAAAGCCTATGTAATTAATATAAACTATATTTTCAATAATAATTCTTAAGAATTATTAAGGTTGACGATATATTTAAAACGGCATTTTCCCTGGTACAACGTATACCAGTAACGTACTACGCCAGGTACTCACGTAGGGCGTCGTGCCAGTCGGCCATGCGGTAGTCTGTGGTGAGACGCAGCATGTAGTTGTCCAGGATGCTATAGTGTGGACGATCCGCACTAGCTGGATTCATACGTTTGTACTCCTCGCTGGTAACATGATTAACCTTTACATCTATGCCCTTTAGCTTAAAGATTTCTTCTGTGAAATCTGCCCAGTTTGTATCACCTTCGCAGGTGCCATGGAAAATACCATAGTTTTCTGTTGGCTCTAAGTAGTGAATTAAACGTGCCAGCTCTGTAGCAGATGTTGGTGAGCCAAGCTGGTCACAAACCACTGAAAGCTCATCATGAGTCTCTGCTAGCTTAAGCATTGTCTTAACGAAGTTTTTGCCATCGCCATAAAGCCATGCTGTACGAACAATAAACCATTTATCCGCAAACTGCTGAACGAACTTTTCTCCCTCATATTTTGTCTTGCCGTAGGCACTTATTGGTGCCGGGGTATCAAACTCTGTGATTGGAGCAGATGCATTCCCAGGAAAAACATAATCTGTGCTTACATGCACAAGCTTTGCTCCAACCTTTGTTGCTGCAATTGCAAGATTTCTAGGACCGAGAGCATTAAGCTTATATGCAAAATCCCAGTCTTTTTCGCAGCCATCTACATTTGTAGCGGCAGCACAGTTGATAATTACATCTGGTCTTTTAGCTTCAACAAACTTTAGTACTTCCTCCAGATCCATGATATTAAGTGGAGAAATCTTCTCCCCTTCTACAACATCAGTAAGTATGAACTGAACTTCATCGCCATACTCTTTTTGAATTGCACGACCTAGTTGGCCATTACAACCCGTAACTAAAATCTTTCTCATTATACGTAATCCTTTGCTTTTTTAATCAAACGATTATATGCGCTGAACATACCTCGAATTGAAGCACGTGTAATATTTGAGCTTACGCCAACACCGAATGTTGTGTTGCCGTGGCGCTCGTCGCGCATCTCTATATAAGCAGCAGCCTTTGCACCTGAGCCCTGTGATTGAGCAAGAGTGTGCTCGGTATAGTCAATAAGTGTAAAGTCAAGCTCTGGTACACACTGCTTAATAGCCAGTTTAACAGCATCAATAGGTCCGTTTCCTTCTGCCTCTGAGTGGAACTTCTCTCCATTGTAGCTGAAATCAAGAATAGCAACTGTATCATCTGTATCCTTATCATCTTGAATAACAACATACTCAAGGGTAAGTGGCTCTTTATTCTCAAGATACTGAGACTTGAAAGCCTCCATGATACGCTGTGGAGTAACCTCTCCGCCTTGCTTTTCTGAAATACGCTGAATAACATCAGCAAACTCACGCTGCATCTTCTTTGGAAGCTTGTAGCCATAGACAGAATCCATGACAAATGCAACGCCGCCCTTTCCTGATTGGCTGTTGATACGAACCACTGGCTCGTACTTTCTACCAATATCTGCTGGGTCAATTGGAAGATATGGAACCTCCCAATAAATATTCTGACGGTCTTTCATAGCCGCCACACCTTTATTTATAGCATCCTGGTGTGAACCAGAGAATGCTGTAAACACAAGCTCACCTGCATAAGGATGTCTTGCGTCTGTTGGCATTTTTGTAACTCGCTCGCAAACCTCTACAATCTCTTTTATATCCTCAAGATCAAGCTCTGGGTTAACTCCCTGAGAAAACATATTATAAGCAATTGTAAGTATATCCACATTACCTGTGCGCTCGCCATTGCCTAGAAGTGTACCCTCCACACGGTCTGCGCCTGCAAGAAGTCCAAGCTCTGTAATTGCAACACCTGTACCTCTGTCATTATGTGGATGGATTGATAGGATGATATTATCTCTATCCTTAAAGTGAGTGCTCATCCATTCTATCTGATCTGCGTAAACATTAGGTGTATTCATTTCAACAGTTGCAGGTAAATTAAATATAATAGGCGCATCTGTGGCATGATTCCAAGTATCCTGCACAGCAGTACAAATATCAAGAGCAAAATCAACTTCTGTTCCTGTAAAAGACTCTGGGGAATACTCAAGCTGAAGATTGCCATCATACTTATCAAGTCTATCCTTTACCATCTGTGTTCCAGCTTTTGCGATTTCAATGATTTCATCTCTATCGGCATTAAATACTACATCTCTTTGAAGTGTAGATGTTGAATTGTAAATATGGAAAATAACATTTGGTATACCTTGGATTGCCTCAAAGGTACGGTCGATAAGTTCTTCTCTGCACTGAGAAAGTACCTGCACCTTTACATCAGCAGGTATCTTGTTTTCCTTAACAAGTTGTCTTAGAAAATCATATTCAATCTGGCTTGCTGCAGGAAAGCCAATTTCTATCTCTTTAAATCCAAGCTTTAGTAGGAGGTCGAATAGTTCCATTTTCTCGTCAACATTCATTGGTTCCACGAGGGCTTGATTGCCATCACGTAAATCAACTGAACACCAAATTGGAGCTTTAGTGATCTGCTTGTTTGGCCATGTACGCTGTGGAAAATCCAAAACAGGGTTAGCTTTGTATCTCTTGTAGTTCAACATTATTCTTCCTCCTTATTCTGTGGGTCGCTTGCTGATATGTTCAGTTTTTCGGATGTTACGCTAACAAGCATTATGAATTCTACGCTTCGCATGGAAAGCTCCGCTTTAGAATTATAATAGCTTGTTAGCTACATCCTATTTTCACTTATTCTACAGCAAGCTATTTCTAGTCATTTAGCTTTAATGTCACTTTGACAATCTACGATTATTCACCTAGGCCTGATTCAACGGAATGAACCATATCCTCCAGGGCTTCTTTTTCATCTGCGCCTTCACAGGTGATAACTATTTCCTCGCCTGTTTTTACACAGGCACCAAGTACGCTTAGTACTGATTTCGCATTTGCCTCATAATGATTATCTGTGGCAAATGTAATCTTGCTGTTATATTTCATGGCAGTCTCGCACAAAACTCCTGCAGGTCTCAAGTGCAAGCCTGTCGCGTTAACTATCTTTACTTTTTTTGTAACCATAATAAATCATACACCTTGTCTAATTCGGTTTAGAGTATCGTCTTAGTAATCAGTTCTGCTAATGCCTTGGCATCAGCCTCGATTTCTTCCTGATTCTTGCCTTCAATCATGACACGAACCAATGGCTCTGTTCCAGATGGGCGAATAAGTACACGTCCCTCTCCTGCAAATTTATTTTCAAGAGCCTCAATTGCGCTTGCAATTTCAGGATACTCCATATAGCTTTCTTTCTTGTGATTTGGAACCTTTGCATTAACAAGAGCCTGTGGCAAAACCTCCATAATTGAAGCCAGCTCAGAAAGCGTTTTGCCGGTTTCAACCATAACTCTAAGTAAATGAAGGGCTGAAAGCAGTCCATCTCCTGTTGTATTGTCATCCAGGAAAATAACATGTCCACTTTGCTCACCGCCGATATTGTAGCCGTTAGCAAGCATATTTTCAAGGACATATCTATCTCCAACCTTTGTTACTTCTACATTGATACCCTGCTCCTTTGCCATTAATGTGAAGCCAAGGTTTGTCATAACAGTAACTACGCAAGTGTTCTTTTTAAGTGTTCCCTTATCCTTCATATGCTTTGCGCAGATTGCCATAACCTGATCACCATCAACCAGGCGTCCTCTTTCATCTACAGCTAGCATTCTATCTGCATCACCATCAAAAGCAAGACCCAGTTTTGCATTTTCAGCAACTACACGAGCCTTAAGCTCATCCATATGTGTACTTCCACAATTGCTGTTGATGTTTGTTCCATCAGGGTTGTTGTGGATTGTGATAAGCTCTGCACCCATTTCTGACAGGCAAGCAACGCTTGTTCTATAGGAAGCGCCCTCAGCACAATCGATAACAATTTTTAAGCCTGATAAATCAATTGGTACTGTATGCTTTAAAAAGTCTACATACTCACGGCCTAAATCGAATCTATAATCAATCTTTCCTATTTCTGCTCCTGTAGGAAGACTTACGCCGCTCATGTTATTTTCAATTAAAGCCTGAATCTCATCCTCCAGTGAATCAGAAAGCTTAAAGCCATCTCCATTGAAAAACTTAATTCCGTTAAACTCCATTGGATTGTGGCTTGCAGAAATAACTACTCCCGCATCAACCTTGTGCTTGCGTGTTAAATAAGCAATTGCTGGAGTTGGTAAAACACCAGCATATACTGCATTAGCTCCAACTGAGCATATACCACTCATAAGTGCTGAAGCCAACATTGTTCCCGAAATTCTAGTATCACAGCCAACTATGATTGTAGGCTGATGGCTAGCTTCCTTTGTAAGTACATATGCACCAGCCTGTCCAAGCTGCTTGGCAAGCTCAATAGTTAGTTCTGAGCCAGCAACACCTCTGACTCCATCTGTTCCGAATAATCGTCCCATTTTATTCCTCCGTATCCTGTGATGTAGCATTTTCAGTATTCGCTGTTTCATCAACTGTTACATCTACAGTCACCATTGTATTTTGGATGGTGATTCCTTCTATTTTTTCGAAATGGACTACAACGTTTTGTCCCTCGCCTGCTGTCAATCCAGTGCAGTCGATATAGCCCTTGATTGAACTAGAGCCAAGGGCTGCCAGCGCTTCAGCAGTGCCAAAGACATTTACCTTAATATCACTGCTGGTAATAGTCACATTAGTTCCATCAGCCAAATTTGAAAGCTGTATATTATCCGCGGATAAATCCATTGTGGAAGCTGTTTCTCCAGACATTAACACATAAATGGAAACCTTCGTGCTAGAGCCTTCTGTCAGGGAAACTCCTGTCGGCAGATAAGAGCTTATATCCACAGTTGTAGTAAATGAACCTGTTAGCTCAGACAAGTTGATAACTGTATCTGGAATGGTGATGCTAGTTACATCATTTAATGCACTGGCCTCACCTATTATCATCACTGATGTAGGGTCTGTGGTTATAGAATCAAGTGTAAGATTCTCTGCCAAGGTGCCGCTGGTCTTTACAACTATATCAACTGTCTTTGTATTTGCAAATACAACGCTAACGCTAACTGTTGCCACAGACAATGTAAGCTCCTTAGAGTCCACCTCGTTTCCATTTGAATCGTAAAACTTAGGAATTACATTTTCAGTAAAATTGCTAGTAACTCCAGTTATATTCGCCGAAGCAACAACAGTGCTGATTGTGGATACCACTTCCTCCGGTCCTGTAACAGTGATAACCGTCGGGCTGCTTGTAACTGTATCCACAGCCAAGCCACTTTCGAGAGTTCCTGTGGTCTGAGCGCTAATAACAAATCGCTCTGTCTTTTCATCCTCAAGCACTACATATAAGTAGTTCTGTTTGCTCGAGATTGTAATATAGTTTGCATAGGATTTAGCAGCTATTGTAACCGGAATACGTTCTTCGTTTTCCAGATTATTCATATCTGCAACAGCTGAAAAATCAGACGGCGACAACTTTTCTATTATAGAACGTTTTGCTGTGACTCTAAAGCTTACGGTATTGACTCCGTCCTTTATCTCATAGAGCTTTCCCGCGGATTTCAACACATCCTCGTTTGTTACAGAAACAACTGCAGTAAATGTCCTTGTCTGGGTTGGGTCATCAATATTTACAACAACCAGCCACAACAAAAAGGCAAATACGAAAGCTAATATTTTTAATCCCACGTCCTTTGTGAGGGCCTTTAGAATTTTTTGTTTCATGCTAACCCTCCTTTACCGCGGTGTCAGTATTTTCTTCTATGTCAGGATTCTGTATCTTTTTAAGCTGGGCAATAAGCTCGTCCTCTTTAACATCTCGAACGATTTTGCCTTCTTTTGCATAAGAAACAGTGCCCGTTTCCTCTGACACTATAATAGTTAATGAATCAGAAACCTCGCTTATACCTACTGCTGCCCTATGTCTAGTTCCAAGATCCTTTGATAAAGCCATGTTATCTGATAGTGGAAGATAGCATGTGGCAGAAACCACTCTATCGCCTCTGACTATTACCGCTCCATCATGTAATGGTGTATTCTTTTCAAAAATATTTATAAGTAGCTGCCTTGTAACTAACGCATCAAGATTGATACCAGTACGTTCAAACTCGGTAAGCTGCATATCATTTTCCACCACAATAAGAGCACCTGTTTTAACAGCTCCCATTTCATAGCAGGCTGTCACCATGCCAGTGATTGTAGAATCATCAAACTTTTTCGCTCCTGTCTTAAGCAAGTTCCACGAAAATAATGATGTTATTTTTCTTCTACCTATCTGCTCTAGTGCCCTCCTAAGCTCTGGCTGGAACACCACGATAAGTACTGTTACCGCCACAGATACCAGCCTCTCACCTAACCACAGAATAGTGTTCATCTGGAAGATGGCTGCAAGCACAAAAAACAGCATAATAATAAGGACGCCTCTAATAAGCATCCAAACTCTGCTATTTTTCACCCAAACCAAAAGATGATACATAAAATATGCAATTATGACAATTTCGATTATGTCTGTGATGGAAACATCCGGAATATTTACGTTAAAGTAATCATCGATGAAGGCATCTACAGCATTGACAAAATCAACCACTATATCTTTTTAACCTCTTTATCTTCCTCTACAATTCTAATCTTTGGAACTGCAGTTACATAGTAATAATAGTCATCATCCTCAAACTGGACCTTTTCTATTCTGGAATAATCTAAATCAAGGATGAAATAATTCAATATAAAGCCAATTATTATAACAATTATATTTCCAACTATAAGTCCTGGAATTTCACCCTTTTGGCTATTAAGTAGGAAGCCTGTAAGCATAATGATGAATTCAACAGCAACTCCCATAAGGTTAGCCACTATCCAAGACATATTTATATTGGATTGACGCAATAAATATACCACCAAAAACATAGCAATCATAGCTATCAGGAAAAAGTAAAACATACGTCCCTTTAGCATCTGCTCATTTAGCAGTGTAACAATTGAAACATCTGAGGTCTCATCAATAATTGCTGCAGCATTATCCTTTACAATATGAAGATAATATGCAGTAACCGAGCCGCAGATAATGGCGCATATCTCATTTATATTCGAAAGAAGACCTGTACCCAAAGCCATGATATATGGCGAATGAAAAGAATAGCATATTGGCACCATAACCATGTTGTATGTATTTTTGCTTCTGTAGTAGGCGCACACTAAGTATCCCACCACTACAAAGGCTAAGCCTATGATTGCCGCCTCAAAGCTGAGCTCCGCTAAATCTAATAGTAAAACTATTGTCAATACAATGGAAACACCCTGAATCGGGAAAAATGCACAAACAAGTGCAATTATTATTGACACCCAAACCTGGCTGACTGTTTTGTTGTATCCAAAATTAATACGGATGCACATTAATCCCACAAAGGCTACAAGTGCGCTCCATATTTTCAAAAAGAGCATCTCTCTCGAGAGAATAAACCTTCTGATATTATCTCTTAATCTAATAAATGTGTTCATAGCTTTCCTCTAGTCTAAATCTTCTGTACTTCTAGCAAGAAGAGGTTTTGTTTCTCTAGCCTCATCCTCATACATCATATTAAGCTTTGAATATCTTAATGCCAGTTCTTTGATAAGTCTCTTGCCTTTGCGATATTGCTTTGCAGCCCTTCGACGTGTGTTATGCACATGAATGATAATATATAATGCGTAGGCCAGCATGCCTGCCAATATCATAAGCAATATGTACATTGTAGTGATATTTTCCAGCACATTGCCTGCAATATAGATAATAATTGCCACATAAATAATTCCAAAGAATAAAGTACCTGTTAAGAATCCACCCCAGCCATATAAAGCAACATACTCCTTTTTAGAATAACGGAGCATAGGCTGATATTCAGGTCCCAATTCCTTTTCAAATATTGCCATAGACGTCATGTGTTTGACGCGTTCTTCATTAATCAAATCTTTACCCCTTTATGGAATCAAAATTATTCAGAATGAGTATATCACAAAACACCAATAAAAAGAAATACCTACCAGCTATTGCCGATAGGTATTTGTAGAAAACTTATTTTTGTAGGAAGCGCATTGCATTCCTGTTGTCTTTTTGAGGCTTTGGAGCCTCTGGCTCCTTTGGCTTCTCTATAGATTTACTCAATGCATTTGCCATGTTGTTTTTACAATTCTCGCAGAACCTTCCAGTTCTAATGGTAGCTCCACAATTTTCGCATTCGATTCCAATTGGCGAATCGTCGGTAAACTGCAGTCTTTCTTCCCTAATCCATTGACGTATCTGATTTGTAGACACATTATTGTTCTCCGAGATTTCTTGTATGGTTGCTCGAGGATTCTCTCTAATATATTCCTTTGTCTCCTGGAATTTCTTTTCTGTCTCCTCTCTACAGGCAGGGCAAATATTAAACCCGCCGCCAATATAATTGAATAATCTTCCACAATTTCTACAATTACGCACTTCCATAGGTAATACCTCCTGTTTCGCTACTGTGCCTCACCAACGCAAACGCACAAGCCGTAAACCTCTTTTACTCCCCCATCCTTCAAAACTCTAGCAACCTCATCCAAAGTTGAACCAGTTGTATAAATATCATCAACTATAAGTACTTTTCTAAATTGTACATCATTTCCCGTTAATATAAAAGCTTTTAACAAATTTTTCTTTCTTTTTACGCGATTTAACTGTTTCATTGCCACGGTATCAATCTCTCGTCTGACAATTCCATTACAAACTGGTATTCCAGACAATTCACCTAATGCCTCGGCAAAAACCTCCGCCTGATTATACCCTCTGCGCCTTTTCTTTGCTTCATACATGGGAACAGGCACAATAGCCTCTATTCCTTTGCTTTTAATCCATGTTCCGTAATTTTTCATTGCATGTTTCGCATAAACTTTTCCATAGCAGCGTCTGTTGGAATATTTAAATCGATACATAGATTTTTTCATATCTCCCATGTATCTAAATATTGCCTTAGACTGATTAAAGGCATGGTTTGTTTTGCTACAATTGTCACAATACTCTTTGCCAGCAGACAAAATCGGCCCGCCGCATTTTAAACAATAATTATGACCTATCAGCTTTATATTTTTTGTGCACCGCCGACAAAAGCCTATTTCTTTCTCAAAATTTAATAAAACTTTATCGCATGCTGCGCATCGTTTTGGGTATAATGATTCTAGTAAAAAGTCTATAATACCCTTTATAATATGATTCATTGCATACCTCACATTTGACTAATTCTGGTTTTGTAATTATTATTGAGTAACTGAATCATGAAAGGATTAATATGAGAAATAAATTATTAAGTATAGTATTGACCTTGACCCTGTGCCTGTCTCTTGTTGCTTGCAAAGAGAGCACTAGCACTGAGCCCGTAACAGAAAACGCAGATGAATCCCCTTCGGATTCTTATCAATATAATATAACAGCACTTTTATCAGAAGACAATAGCTACAACCAAATTCTCTTAGAGGGCTTTACTGATGCTTTGTCCGACTATATAGGCGACGAGCATTTTACTATTACTACAGCTTCTGTTTCAGAAGATACCACTAGTGAGATGCTGGCTACAGACGCTATAAAAGCTTCTCCTGATATGATTTTTACTGCAGGAAAATCCACTTTACTTGCAGCCAGCGATGCCACTGATTCCATTCCTATTATTTCAACAGGCATTGTTGATTTTAAAGGCACCCTTCATATTGCCAGCCTTGGAGGCTCCACATGGGATAAAACAACAGGGCGAAATATTACAGGAATCAGCAGCAAGCCTAGTATTGTAGATCAGGTTTCCCTTATGATTGAAGCAACAGAGGATTTGCAGACTGTAGGTATTTTCTTCTCACCAGAAGACACTGATGCTATCTATCAAAATGAAATATTTGAGGCTTATTTAGATCAGGCTGGTATCCCTTGGAAGGAATATCTTATACCGGTAGAAGAAACAACCATTACTGAAAGTGTCCCTCAGAATTCAACTGCCCTTACCCCTAGCAAATATGTTGCCGCATCTGCAAAGCAGGGAATGGATAATGATGTAGAAGCCCTTGGCGAGGATTCATTGGTTGGACTTAATTCCCCTTCATCTACCAGAGTTGCCCTTGTCTCAGACTTTTGGTCTGGCGGAAAGAAGGTTGCAAAAAAAGCTACTGATGAGACAGATTCAAATAATGAGGACACAGATTCAGACATCTCCTCAGAGGATGAAAAAGATATAACTGAAATCACATTAGAAGACAGAATTACAGAAGCATGCAACGAATGCTCTGCCATTTACATTCCTTTTGGCAGTCTGCTTACAGACCAAATGGATACTATTGGAACTATCGCACAGGAATCCGATGTGGTTATTGTTGCAGGCGATTCTGAAATAGGGGAAAATGCTCTTGTAACATTATTTTCCGATCCATACTCATACGGATACGCCGCAGGTAAAAAGGCAGTCCGGGTTTTCAATGGTGATGATATTTCAACTATAAAAATTGGCTACGGATCTTCTGATGATTCAGTGAAGCTTTACAATGGCACTATCGTCGAGGCATTTGGTATTGAGTTTCCTAAGTCCTTTAGTGAATTAAATGAATTTCTTAGCACTTATGAATATGGCAGCAACACTGTTCGATACTCTATTGCGGGAGAATAATTATGACAAAACAAGAATACAAGGATTTACTGCGAAGCGATTATCTACGATATAACAGCAACTGTTCTTTTTTCAATCGCCTTAAAACCTATAAATTAAAGCCTGGCTATGAATGGAGCTACTGGTACAGAAAATTGTGCTATCAAAATAGCAAAGCTTATTTAAAGCCATTAGCCTTTCTTACAAGACTTCATTATCACAAGGTTTGCATCAAATATGGAATAGATATTCCAAGCCATATTCCTCAAATTGGTGCTGGTTTTTTAATAGAGCATTTTTCATGCATTGTAATTCATACTGATGCAGTTATAGGCAAAAATGTCACTATTCACCAGGGAATCGTCATTGGAACAAATGGACGAGGCGTGCCTGTCATTGAGGATGATGTTAATATCGGTGCTGGTGCCGCTGTAATAGGTCCAATTACCGTTGGAAAAGGCGCTGTTATTGGAGCAAATGCAGTTGTAACTCATGATGTTCCTGCCGGTGCAGTTGTGGCAGGTAACCCAGCCCATATAATTAAATAATAACAATATAAGCCCCTAGATTTAGCCGAATTGTCAGAAAACATCACTAAATCTAGGGGCTTTTCAAAATACTTGACCTATGGTATTATGATATTAACTATAAGTATAGGTTTCTATGCCCTGGCAAAGACAATGGATTGTCGAAGGCAAAATTTCAAGGAAGAAAGGAGGGGCGTCTTATGGCACGCATTGATGCTGCGTATAATTATTTCATGACGACCTATGGTGATAACATAGGCTCTCGTTACGAATCTCATAAGAAAAGTGAGTTACGCGACACTTACAACAAAATAGTAAAAGCCAACAAAGATTCTCCTCTGTACAAAATAAAAGATACCGAGGATATGGGTCAGTTTGCCATTGATATCAAAGAGCATGCTAATTCCATGGCTCTTTCAGTATCAAATCTTTCTTCTGCTGGGGACGATATTTCAGCCATACTTGAAAAACGTATTGCATCATCTTCTGATAACGACTCTGTAGAAGCTTTATATGTTGGAGATAATGATTCCTCTGTGGATAGCTTTACTATCGAGGTGGATTCCCTTGCAAAGCCTCAAATCAACACTGGTAATTTCTTATACAGTGATGGTCACGATTTTGAGGAGGGACAATATTCATTTGATTTGGATATTAGAAATCACTCTTACGAGTTCCAGTTCAATGTTAACAAGGGTGAATCTAATCTTACCGTTCAAAATAAGATTGTCCGCTTACTAAACACCTCTGATGTAGGTCTTTCGGCGAACCTTATATCAGACGACAAATATGGCACTAAGGCAATTCAGATTACCTCAAAGTCTACCGGCCTTGCAGAGGATGAGCAATCACTATTCAATATTTCTTCAACGATTTCTTGGAGAGAATTGAATACCTTAGGCATAGATAATGTAACTCAACAGCCTACCAACTCAAGCTTTAAGCTAAACGGTAGTTCTCACGAGTCATTGTCAAACACCTTTACAGTTAATAAAGCCTTTGAGTTAATACTAAAGGCTCCTACAGAGGGTCCTGTTCAGGTAGGATTAATGAATGATACAGAAGCTTTATCAAATGGCATTAATCAGCTGTTAGACAGTTATAATGGCATGCTTGATATTGGCTTGAAATACAATGGAGCTCATCAAAACCGCACCTTATTTAATGAAATCTCAGCAATTGCTAGAAACAACGCTGAGAATCTTACAAGCGTCGGTATTGATGCAGATTCACTAGGACATTTATCACTTAACAAAGATACACTTTCTGACATAATAAACAGCGACAACAGGGACAGTGCTTTTACCACTCTTAACGAGCTTAAAAACTCTATTGGCAAGGCTGCTTCAAAGGCATCTATAAACCCTATGGCTTATGTAGACAAGGCTGTTGTAGAGTATAAAAACCCTGGCAAGTCTCTGGCTGCGCCGTATGCAACAAGTGCATATTCTGGAATGATGGTGAATTACGGGTTGTAAAATTTACGCAACACTTGTAGGCTTACATGCTCCCGCAGGGCACCCCTCACATCTTCGCGAGGAACCCCGCCGGCGTGGGGTCCCCCCTCGCTCGACGTGATACTTCCCTGCTAGCGCTAGCCAAGGCTATGAGTGTTGCTTACTTTTTGATTATTTTTAACATATCTTTTATTCTGCTTTCATAACTGTAATTTTCACTCACAAATTCTCGCCCCGATTCTGCGATACGCTCACGCTCTGATTCGTGCCGTAGATAAAAGTCTACTTTTTCATAAAGATCTTCATTGGAATAGTACCACACCAAATGCTTTTCGTTTTCAAAAAACATAGGAAGCTCAGCTTGGAAGTTTGTGAGACAAAAGCCTACTGCTCCTAAAATATCGTAAATACGTAGTGGTATTCCACTCTTAATATTAGGAATGGTCATATTGAGATTGATTTTTGAATTTCTGAATACTAGGGGCATTTCACTCCAGTAATCCACACCACCTTTATTTTTTACACGAATCAAATCACTGGTTTTTGAATTTGTGTATATACTTACATCATGATGCTTGGATAAATCGATAAGTATGCGGCGTCGTTGTTTTTGCGCTATTTTGAATCCCAATGTGGTCACTGAAAAAATCAGGTTTAAATCAGACAAGGAATCTTCAGATTTTTCCAATTCAAAGTGATTTTCCAATTCCATTAAAATCTCTGGGGTCAACATTCTATCAATGATATTTACACCCTGTAAATCTCTTTGGGCTTCCATGGTAGCTTCAAAGTAACCTCGCAAATATTCAGGCAGCTTATACTCCAGCTTATCATAAGAATTTTTTTCATATAGTGAACCTACAAAGCATATTTCATTTTCATAGGCTATTCCTTTTTTCGAATGTTCAAAAAGCTGGTTAAGTCTATTGCAATCCACAGCCAACGGCAAGTGATACACATGCTCCACTCCCATGCCTTTAAACTCCTCAACATTTGTAAGGTCAAATAAGAAAATACGATTCACGTCATTAAAAACAGATTTGTGGTACATGGAAATCAGTGGATTGTCACAGCTCCAGCATACATAAAGCAAACCACATTCCTGGCAAACATTAGATATCAACGGAAAATAATTAACCGTAAATACGAATTCATATACATCTTCCTTTATCATCTCCTTTAAGGTGGATGCAAATTTCTCGTCTACATCATAATTAAGGAGGTCTTGATAAACCTCCTTAACCTCAAAGCCTATTGCTTCAAAAGCGTGCTTAATATCCTTGTAATTGTATGCCTTCCAGCGATACATCAGAATCTTTTTCATATGTGTAAGGTGTCAACTCCAAATGTATTTTGCATTATTCCTACCAACTGCTGATATGCCCCGATAGCTTCGTCAGATTTGCCTGCTGCATCCAAATCTGCAATTTGGTGCAGAACAGATTCCTCCAATTGATACATCTCTTCAAATTTTTCTGGATTATCTGCTTTTGCCTGATATACTTTTATCCTTTCAGCATATAATCTTTTCAACTCTCCCAAGGCATCTGTCAAAGATGGCCTAATTCCAAACAGATTCTTTAGAGTTGTAAGACTTGCAGTGATGTCATTATCAGATAGCTGGATAAATTGCTTTATTCCATTACTCAGAATTGTGGTGGAATCTAGAGGCTTTACCTCATCATCATCTAACAGCCATGAATCATGGATTTCTTGCCACTGAGCAGTTAAATTAGCATACTGTGAAAGAGCATCAATCAACTCATTATAGCTTTCCCAGTATTCGATTCCAGAAAACTGCTTTTCCATAAGCCTTATTTCAACAAAAAGCTTTAGTTCCTTTTCACCCTCTGTGCCTTTAAAGGCGGTACCAAGCCTTTCTAATTCTTCTTCGGTTAGATTCTGGTATTGTCTTTCTATTTCATTTTCAATAAGCATTCTAAAGCCATTTGTAGTAAAGAATTTGTTTAAAACATTTCGTATTTCTTTTTTATTGCCATATTCCGACGCCTTCTTTACTATCATAGAAAGAAAGCCTCTATTCAATCTCACTACACGGTCATTCCATGAAATCCTACGATAATAGTGAATGAGAGGCGCAAAATCATTTTGCTCCAAGCCCATGGTCATTAAGAAGCAATACACCATATTTAGCTTTGTAGAGGTAAATGCCTCTGACGCAAATAAACCTCCCTGTATAAACATTTGAGCCTGATCCTTGCCCACCTCCTCATATGTCTTTAAATAATACTCGCAGGCTATTTTACATTGCTCATTATCCTTTATTTTGAAAAATACCGATGCGGCAAAATATGCCAGATAGGCCAATGGCAATTGTAATATGGTAGGCTTTGCCCCCTGGGTTTTGTATAGTTCAATTAAATCATCCTGTCTATCTAATTCATAAAGGGCAAGTGCCATTCCACAAATGAAGCTTCCTCTATACCTTATATTTTCATTTTCTTCTTCCTCGTTATAAACGCTGGCTCTTTCAAAGCCATCCTTGCACAATTCATACAGCTTATCAAATTCCTTTAAAGCCTTGTACTCCTGGGCTAACTGATATGGCCATCTGAAATTTTCAGGATTCTCCTCCATCATTTCCTTAAGTAAAGGAATATTGCGCATAGAATGGGCACGATTTTCTTCTTCACTGGCATATACGTAACCAAAATGTCCTGCCCTGGCATCCATAAACATGGCATTTCCATAGGATGGCTCTATATACTCATGAACTTTTCCTACAAAATAAGTTTTTGGTGTGACTGAACACATTCTGACAACTTCAATATCACTATATTCCTTGGCATCAAAATCCAGATAATTGCGCTGGAAATATCCTCCAATGTTATAGGAAGTACAGTCAGGTTGCTTGAAAAAATCTATGATATATTTTGTGTCCAAAAACCATTCGTCATCATCTATAAATAGAAACATTTTGCCGTTAGCCTGATCCAGCTGGAAGTTTCTAGCCTTGGCAAAATCATTACACCAAACAAAATCAAAAACCTCATCTGCATACTTTTCTATTACGGCTCGAGTCTCTTTGCTACAGCCTGTATCTACCACTTGAATTTCAGAGTCTATAGCCTCTCTAATAGGCATAAGTGATTTGAGGCAGCGCTCAGTTGTATCCGGGCGACCGCAGCATAATAATGATATTGTAAGTAATTTTGTCTTTGGCTTATTGTTCATAAATATACCATCCTCATAATCTAAGAAGGCTCGTCATCTGACGAGCCTTGCATTTTCATTTATTAGTATGTTCCAATAACTAGTGGTCTGTACATTTCTTCTCCTTCTGTGAGGCCTTCCACCATGCCTAAGCAGCTATCAATCAAACGATTGATTTCTCCAGCTACGATAGCTTTTTCTCCAGGCGCTTCAACAAGTCCTCTAAAGTCATATACATCAATACTTCTTATTTCGATTATTCTGTTTTCGATATCATTTAGAATATCGCTAAGAACACATTCTATATCCAGCTTGTGATCTATAACTAGTTCTGTGTCATCTAAGTTTTCACTTATATCGTAAATCATATTGCAATAATTTTCAAACTTTTCAACTATATCTGAGTAATCCATTCCCATGGATTCTAGATATTCCCCTAATACTAAGGCTTTTTGCTGACATCCGATTAGGACCTGAAGGTCAGCTGCATTATCACCGGTTCCTCCTTGAGCGAATCTGTGGTTGGCTGTGTAGAGCTCTAAAACCATTGTTAACATCTTGTTTCTTGTAAAATATGCCATAAGCCTTACCTCATTTCTATGTGGAACCCCTCATTCGTCCTACTGGACATATCTTGAAGGGAATTATATGACTTCTTGCTGACAGAAAAATGAAATTGTCAGCAAGAATCCTGCTTTGCAGGACAAGAAAATAGATGAATCTATTTTCTTGGTATTTACGATTTCTGTTTTTCTGATGAAAAACAAAAATCTATTCATTTTTAAGTTACTATTTAGTTTTTTTAAAATCATCCCCACCTCTTTGATGAGGTGGGGAATTGTATTTTTATTAATTCTGTCTAGCTTACTGTAATAGTGAAAGTACACCCTGTGTAGCCTGATTTGCCTGAGCAAGCATTGACTGTCCAGCCTGCTGTAAGATGTTGTTCTTTGAGTACTCAACCATCTCATCAGCCATATCTGTATCACGGATTCTTGACTCTGCTGCTTCTGTGTTCTCAACTACGTTGTCAAGGTTTGCGATAGAGTGCTCTAATCTATTCTGGATAGCACCAAGTTCTGCACGTTGTGCTGATACTCTTTGAATTGCATCTGCGATAGCGTCGATAGCGTATGTAGCAATCTTACCAGTTGCATCGGATACGTTGATACCAGCGATACCAATTGACTTAGCATTCATAGCTTCAAGTGTAACGTTAATCTTGTTTGACATTGCTGCTTCAGCACCAACATGAAGATTGAGTGTAAGTGCATTCTGAATGTTTACATGTCCTTTGCTAAGTGAGAAGCTGATTGTTGTTGTCTTCTGTGCAACACCATCAATAGTCTTTTCAATTGTTGCAGTTTCCCATGTATATTTCTCTTTACCATCAACTGTTTCAGAATCCATTACTGCTGCGCCATCTGTTGCACCGATTGAAGATGCACTCTTAAGCTCGATTGCTACCATGTTGTAAGCAGCTGTTGCTGTAATAAGTGTTGTATTGGCATCATCAATACCTGATTCTGCATTGTAAGATGTAGAGAATCGTGTAACCTCATTACCATTGTACTTAATTGTAGAACCAGCTGTAATAAGCTTGTTAAGGTAACCATTTGTTACTCTGGCATTAGCTACATCAGTCTTGCCAGAGATTGTATATGTCTTTCCATCGATAGAAATTGTATCACCCTCTGTAAGTGACCATGCATCAGTTGCTTCATTATATTTATCTGCTAAAAGAATAGCTGCTGCTGCTTCCTTATTAGTCTTGGCACCGATTGTGTACTGTGTTCCACCGATTGTATATTTCTCGCCTGCCTCAAGGGATTCCATAATGAAGGTTGCTCTGGTAGTATTCTGTACTAATGTACCATCAAGACCTGCATCATGAGCGTTGATATACATCTTTCTAAGTCCTACATCACCTTTAAGAAGGAATGTCTCGTTGAACTTTGTTGTAGATGCGATTCTATCTATTTCCTGTGTAAGCTGTGAAATTTCGTTTTGGATATCATCACGATCTGATTCTGAGTTTGTTCCGTTAGCTGCCTGTACTGCCAACTCATTCATTCTCTGAAGCATATCGTGAACTTCTGTGAGAGCACCTTCAGCTGTTTGTACTGATGAAACACCATCTGATGCGTTTGTAGAAGCCTGGCTCAAACCACGAATCTGTTTTCTCATTTTTTCAGAGATTGAAAGTCCAGCTGCGTCATCTGCTGCTCTATTAATTCTATATCCAGATGAAAGCTTTTCTGTGCTCTTTCCCTGACCTGCTGATGTAATGTTCAATGTTCTTGAAGCATTAGCTGCCTGCATATTGTGTTGTACTACCATAATTAATTCCTCCATGAGATTCTGCTAATTCCTTTTAGCATTTAAATCCTTTTGTTTGATAGCCCAACATCCGTGTCTGGCCTGGTTATTAAATTTAAAGATTCGAATTCGATTTGTAAGGCGACTGTTTTTTCCTTTTGTTTTGTCCTTACACCTTATTTATCGAGACGGTTTCTAAAAACTTTACCCCTTTTTTGAAATTTTTTTATTTTTATTCCATTTTTTGTAGTTTTGGGGTTAAACAAAAAAGTCGTAAAAGCCTTGATTTTACTGGCTTTTAACGACTTTTAATTATTGTTAAAATTTATAACGATTTTTCTGAAAATTTTTGTTAAATAGGCTATTTCTTTTTGTCTAAGAAGGCTGGATCGGCTGTAGTCTGGGGACTCATCATGTGTTTATAATATGATGAAACAACGTCAGAAGACTTTTTTATTTCACGAGCTTCTTTTCTCACATTTGCAAATCTTGTTTTAGCATACTCTTTATTTTTATATTCACTTGCCTCCACATCAGCAGTAAGGTCTGTAACCTTTTTTATTAGCTCCTGCATCAGCTTTATCTCATCAGCATATGTTGCTCTATCTTCATCAAGGATTGCCTTCACCCTGTTAAAAAGCTGTTCAAAGCCATCATCAAGCATTACTATTCGCTCAATAAGCTCCGACTTCATATTCATATTTTTCTCCAAATCGTCTGGAGTAGAATTTGGATCCTTTAATATCGCCTCCTGCTCCTTGTTTCTTATTACAAGAACTCGCAAGATATCTGCTTTCTTTTCAAGGGACTCTCTTAACATTACAACATAATCCATATTTTCCATAGGCCACATCCTTCTCTACTTTTATTTTGCTTCCATTGTTACTATTAGATTATTAACATCAAACATATTTGAATAATCTACCCTAGTTGCTATTTTCTCTACTACGCCCATACCAAAGCTTTCATCTTCCATAAATTCTTCCAATGGTAGGTTATTTTTTCTTTCTTTATACCAATCTATAGGATTGAAAATACGACCTTGGCATCTAAGCCTCATAACTACATTGTTGTCCAGAATCGATATTCTGATATCTATATGCTGATTATCCTCCAAGCAACAATGATTTGCAAGAACCACCAACAGCTCCTCCACTGCAAGAGGTATCTTTAGACAAAGCTTAGTATCAACATCATTTTCCTCACAAAAAGCTGCCACACTTTCATAAGCTGTGCTGACGCCCTCTTTTGTACCATCCGAAACAACAGAAAAAAATTTTTCGGAATAGTTCTGTTCCTCCAGCAAAATTCCTTTGAGACTAAGATTCTTTTTCTCACAAACTTTGGCATATAGATACATAATCGCAAAATCAATAAGCTCTGCTGTAATAAATGAAATTGCATATAACGGAGATTTGTCAAAAAGCAAATGTATATTAGCAAATAATACAAGAAGTACAAAAGCATGCATAAATGTAAGAAGCAAAGCACCGTTATTTTGCTTTATGGCATTATAATAGTAGATAAGGATATTCATTACTGCAGATGGAATCAAACTAATTGCCACAAGCCTTACTACTACTGCAGTATCTCTTACATGCTCAGCACCTGATATACCAAATGCCTCCGAAATCTGTGGCGCCAATATAATTATAATAATTGCTAATATGGTATGGAAAATAAGGGCTCCTCTTATACTCGTCTTTAAGGTCTGGCGCTGACCTTCTACATCATGCTCTCCATGGAACACTCCGATTATAGGTGAAATAGCTTGCCCATAGCCTGTAACACTTGCTGAAGCTAAATTGATAATGGAAAAGCCTACCGCCAGGGATGAAACCCCATCTTTGCCGAAATACCTGGCTACAAGCATATTCATGAACATTGTTCTGAGCATTTTACAGAGGTTATTTACTGCTGATGAACTGCCAAAGGTCATTATTACTAATAGCATCCTTTGGAGTTCTTTAGAATTCGGCTTCATAGGCTTGAACATGTTGTTTTTCGTAAATAGGAAAAATAAGCCAGCAGCATTTGCGATTACCATAGAAATAATATAGCCAAGTGCAAGCCCCACTGTACCCATTCCCAATCTCAAGAACAGATAAACCAAAATCAAATCAATAATTCCCATGGCGCCAAAGCAGTACATGCCATATTTAGCCTTGCCAATGAGCCTTAGGAAGTTAAAAGGAAAATATAGCAATGTATTTAAAAATCCAAAAGCTATAATAAGTCTTCCATATATAGCTCCCAGGGCGCATTGACTTGCATCAGCACCTAGAAACATGAAAAATTTATCAAAAAATAATATAAATGGAATAGACATGACTATAGGCACAACAAAGGACAGAACAAAAGAAAGCCACTCATATTTTGCAGCAGTCTTATAGTCCTCACTACCTAATGCTATTGATGATCTGACAGATGCTCCTATAGAAATTAGGCATCCTAGCATTGCATACAAAAATGTGAAGCTCGACAAAATACTCATCATTGATAGTGCTTCTTTGCCAAGGAAACGGCCTGCAAGAAGCGTATTACCAAATGCTGATAGGGTAGTGCCAAGCAAGGCAATGATTGTCGGAACCAGGAATTTTTTTAGCGTTTGCTGAATAAATGTATTTTCTGTATTCATCCACTTATACCATATTTTTCATTTATATATATTTGTATAATACATTAAATGCGAGACAAAGAAAACTCTTCATCTCGCACTTATTGTTTTATTCACGCCAGCAATCTGCTCGCATTCCTTTTTAATGTAAGCTTCGCTTACTAGAACGCTGCGAGATTGTCTGCGACAATCTGCTCGCATTCCTATGCAATACTACTATGCTGGCTATTTAAGTTTTTTCCGTTTGCCGTCAGTTTCATAACATCCTTCCATGCATCACGCATAGTACGAAGATGTTTCAAAACCTCCTCAAGCTCTGAAGCTTCCTTTGTAATCATGGCATGTCTCAGGCAACTTCTAAGGTAGCTATATACTGCATGAAAATCCTTTGCTACCTCATATTTTTCATCAAGAGTAAGCTCAAACTCCTCGATGATTCTGTCAGTCTTTCTAATATTGATATGAGCTTTTTCTATGTCCTTATTTTCACAAGCTACAATAGCGATATTGCAAAACTTGATTGCTCCTTCATATAACATTAATGTCAATTCAGCTGGGCTCGCTGTCAGTATTCTGTTTTTTGCGTAAGCATCATAACCATTCATTGGTGTCATATTATCGCCTCCCAAATTTCTTTTACTTAAGTCCAATACTTACTTGATATGAAACCCCTTCGCGCGTAAGGTTTTTATATCACTTTTATCGGCATCATCCACCTAATAATGAAGATATTGAAGATGAATTTCCCTGCAGAGTAGCCAAAGCTTTCTCCATTGCAGAGAATTTCTTGTAGTATGCATCCTCCATATCCTGTACTCTTTCTGTCCATGTTTTAATTAAGCTACTGTACTCAGAATATTCAGATGCCATCTCTTTGTCATTGTAAACCGTATATACGGATTTTACTGCGGTGGATTTCATCTTATCATCAAGAGATTTGTATAATCCAGTGGTCATCTGCTTTAAAAACTCGATAACTGTATCTGGGTCTTCTGCAAGAGCAGCTCTTAGCTTTTCTTCGTTTCCAGATGTGTAGCTATCCTCTGAATCACCATCAATGTGGTATGCATAGCCTTCATTCTTTTCTGCATTCAAAGTACCTAGTGTATGTACTCCAAATGTTGACCATGCATATGTCTTACCATTTACTTCATATGTGCTCATCATAGACATGGTCATTGCTGAAATAATTCCCGAAAGCTGTGTATCTCTTCTAAGTAAGGAATCCTTAATCTTTTGCTCCCACTTCTCTATTTCAGTCTCAGACATCTCTGCCTTTTCATCATCTGTAAGTGGCTCATAATCCTTTGCTGAATCTGCATTATAAAGAGACTGCATTTCGTTCATTAAGGTATTATAGCTAGACAAGAAATCCTTTACCTTATCGTAAAGTGCGTCAGTATCATTAGATACATTTACTGTGATTTCATCTGTTGTAACAGCTTGTGCCTCAATGGTAAGACCGTTTACTGTAATGGAGTTGGTATTGTTTGTATATGTTACTCCATTTAGTTCGATTTCTGCATCTACACCATCAACCTTCTTAGCCGTATTGCTTGTAGTTAAATCTACATTATCAGAGGCAATATTTGCCGCTAGATCAACTCGATAAAATACTGTATTTGCCAATTCTAGATTGTCACTCTGGGACCAGAACTTTGTATAGTTATAATTTCCAGTAGCGTCCTCAGAATCCTTTGCGCCAAAGTTTTCCTGGATATACTCACCCCATTTAGCGTAGGTTTCATTGCTCCATGCTGCATCAACCTCTGCCTTTGCTTCTGCTATTGCAGCTTCCTTCGCCGCTTTTTCTTCATCAGTGTCTTCTGACATTGCATTTGCCTTTGCAAGATTTACATTAGCATCACGAATTGCATTAATTGCTGTTGTGATTTCTTCTTTTGTAGCCTGAGCTGCACTCTCGGTATATTCAGCCTCATCTGTATAAATTGTTTCGCCTAATTCGGCAATTTGTTCGTCAGTATAGGTTGTAATATCAATTCCCTTTTCATCCAAATATTCATCCAAATATTTAAAAGATGACTCAGTGGCGTACTCATTTTCAAGAGTTTCCTTTTCCTCTTGAGCAGCAGCTTTTTCCTCTTCAGTGGCAGTATCACTATTTATAATTTCATCTGCTGCACTGATTTTTTCCTTGTATGATTTCATTGAACTAAGCATACTAGCAAATCCACTTGCAGTGCCTACAAATGAACCATACTGTTTTTTTACAAGTTCTGAACCAGAAGCTGTTGATTTAATGGAATTTATTTCGGAATCAGACAGCAATCCCATCTTGATAAGACTAGTTAATCCTAATGTATTACTTGCTGAAATAGAAAAATCTCCAGCCTTACCTGATGTCTTAGAGCTAATAAAAAATCTATGATTATTCTCGTCAAAATTTGCTTCTACACCAGCTTCTTTCAGTTTAGCTACAAACTGGTTAATAGTCATGGTGCTATCTAATTCGATATTAGTAACTGAAGTACCAGTTCTTACGGAAATCTTTGCATTTCCAGTAGCATCACCTGTTTTAATACCAAGAGACGATAAAGTAGTTGAACCAGTAACTGAAGAATCTAATTCTCCACCAGTAACATATGCTGTACGTGCCAGGCTATTAATCTTAAGGCTTTGTGTACCATTAATTGCAGTTCCACTGGCAGTTGCTGTTGCCTTTGTGGAATCAGATACTGTAGCTTTCTTTACACTATAATTTGAAGAATAGCGCATCTGGCCAACAGATGTATAAAGGGAATACACCTTGCTATTTAATGTCTTCCAGGCATCCTGTTTCCAAGAAAGCTTAGTCTGAGCCTTGACATATTTATCCTTTTTATAGCTGTAGGCAGATACAAGAGCACCTACAATGGCTTCTGTATCAAGACCAGATGCCAAGCCAGATAATCTAATAGGCATACTCTACCTCCTATCTCTTTTCATCCACCATAATTCCTGCAAGTTCCCATGCCTTAGCTATTAAATCCAAGGTCTTGTCTGCAGGGAATTCTTTGATGACTTCCTTTGTTTCCTTATCAACCATTTTGATAGTCACGCGGTTGGTTCCCTCATGAATACCAAAAACAGCCTCTGCATTTCCGTTTGCAGAGTTAATCTTTTCTACAGCTTCCTTTAAAGAAGATGTAGCCTGCTTTGCAGCATTTTTCTCGGCGTTTTCTTTTTCAGGGTTCGCCGAAAGGTTTTTATTTTCAGATTCAGCCGCCTTCTTATCCTTTACAGCAGCTGTGAAATCAACTGTAGCATTTTCCTTTTGCACTGCTGGTGCTGGCGCCGCTTTTACTGAACTTCCTTGTCCCTGGTAGCTTACTGCGCTACTTACTTCGCCTATGTTCATTTCTTTCCTCCTTACGTCCTATGAATTAAAGTCCCATTCTCCAATCCATTTAGACAACATACATCCTTGTACCATGGGAAATTTCTAGTTTTCTACTCCTTGTATCGGCACTCACCCCCAAATACTTAATAGCAAATCCCCAAATTTTTCTAAATTCTACGAAAGCCCATAGTTACGGCCACAAGCCTGATGAATTCTCCGCTCAGCGCAAATGCTTCGCTTGAGAATTATCAGAGCTTGTTTCCTACTACGGGCTTTCTTACTCTTTGGCTACACCATGCCGAGTGAGGGAGGACCTACGCCGTCTCTTTATTTGCTACAGACTGCAAAAAACAAGAAAACTCCTAGTAGGCATCAAGCTATAATATTTCCTTAGCGAGACATGTTAGTCGAGCGGGGAAATATTATGCTTGTAGCCGTAACTAGGAGTTTTCGTAGGCCTCGTAGGCTTCGTAGACTTTCTACGTTTATAGCAGATTTTTGAGTGCTTCGAGGTCGTCCATGCTGATGGATTGTGCTGCCTCGTTTTCTTTTTGGATTTCTAAGTATACTTCTTTTCTATAGATAGACACTTCCTTTGGTGCCGATATTCCTATTTTTACCTGATCACCGCGAACTTCAAGGACTGTAATCTCGATGTTGTTGTTGATCATAATCGCGTCGCCTGTTTTTCGTGTTAATGCCAACATCGTTACTCACCGTCCTTTCCATGTAATGCATCATGAATCAGGAATCGTACTGGCTCATTGCCATCAATGATAATCTGATCGCCTACATTAGTCTCAGTATTAATAATGATAGGTGCCTTAAGGTTAATAGATGCTTCTTTTGGATTCTTAGGAACTCTAACTGTAACTAAGACGTATGTGTTATCCTCGGTAAGCTCACCAAGTTGCTCTAGTGCATCCACATTGAAAGCTGGTGCATAGTCTGGCTTCACCTTGTGTGGAAGCATAACTGGCATTGCAAAGTCCGTCTCATCCAATGACTGGAGCCACATAATGTTGCCCTTATCCTTCTTTTCCTCGTCAAAAATGAGAGTGTATCTTTTCATGTCCGGAAAACCTATTAGACCATGAATTAGATTGATGACTTTTTCTTCGGAAATTTCAATTTCGCCGAACAGTCTAGTTTTTACCTGCATTATCCCTTCTCCTTTGTTAGATATAGTTTAGTAGTGTCGAATCGCCCAGCTTTCCAGCAGCTGTAAGCGATGACTGATATGCGGTGTAAGCAGCTGTGTACTGAATGATAATCTGGGATAAATCTATATCATCATTATTTGATTGTAACTCTTGCACAGTCTCTTTTTGATCGCCAACTCTCGTCTTTGTTAGCTCGAGAGATTGACCCTTACAGCCCAAATCAGTTATTGCTAATGTTATTGTATCATAATACTCAGTTAATTTGCCTATTTCTGTATTAAAAAGTTTTTGCATGTTGTCATTATAGTAATCATATTCCTTCTGAGCTGCATCTTTCCACTTTTGCAACCATTCCTGATCCGTGTCTGATGCGTACTGTGTCTCGCGCATCATATCATCAAGAGTTGACAGCTTGTCATATGCTTTAACAACTCTTTGAACTGCATCAATCATTTCGCCCACATCACGCTGAACTGAGCTGTCAAATACATCACATGCCTCTGTATTAATATTGATTGTCTGGTTGGCTGCGATTGTATATTCTATATCAAAATAGATGCGATTTCCCTCGTCATCAAATTTGGTATATACGTTGTTACTGGTGAGATTTGCGCGAGTCTCATCCACAAGCTTAGTGCAATTATAATAGTATTCTGGGCGAAGCTCACCTTCTGAAAAGCCTTGCTTTTCGTACTGGATATCAACAGTAGCATTGCCTTCCTTTAAAGAAGCTGCAAGTGTATTTCCAAAAATCAATTCACCAGTTTTTCTTATAAATACTGCTGCATCATCCGCTACTGTTTTAACACCAGCATTCGCATCAGCCCATGCTGCCTGATCTTCGTAAACTGTTACTGTTGGTGATGGGTTAAGCTCTGTTCCACCCTTTAATGTAAATGTTACCGAGTTCACAGTATCAATTTCATTGTAGTTCATTCTAAGTCTATAGAAATTTGTCTGAGTAATATCAGAAATAGCCACAGTTGGATCCAAAGATGGCTTTAACAGCTCTTCTTCAGTAGTAGGAATAATAACCTCTCCCGAATAGTATCTATGCTCCTCCATTAAATCCTCTATAGATAATGACTGATTTATTTGATATTTTGTATTTGGGTCATCCTCTGTAAAGGTTAAATTACAATTTGTTCTATAGCCTGTAAAAACTGTACGGTTTGCATAATCAGAATTTCCCTCTGCATAAAGCTGCTTTTGGAGAGCTTCAAGCTGTGTAATCATTGTCTTTCTGTCATCCTGATTTACTGTATCAGTAGAACCTGCTACTGCGATTTCCTTACAATCCTTACCAATATCTCGTATATTTATGAGAGCTGTCTCAGTTACACTAATCCACTGGGTTGCATCAGGGATATTTTTGTCGTAGTACTGTGTTACTTGAGCAAGAGTTGTTGACAATCTTAATGAACGCACAGCAATTACCGGGTCATCAGATGGCTTGTCTATTTTCTTCTGAGATGTCATCTGAGTGTTTCGCTTATTAACAATCTCTTTTGTGCTGTTAATATTTGATGCTGCGTTATTCATTATCATTTTGTTTGTAACTCTCATATGTATTACCTCACTATACGCCTGTGTTAAGTATCAATCTATCATATATTTCGGAGAAAACTGAAATACATTTAGAGGCCAGGTTGTATGCATTTTGGAATTTCATTAAATCAAGTGCCTCTTCATCTTCATCAACGCCTGATACAGACATTCTTTGCTCTGAAATAGATTTTTGAATACTTTCAAAGTTTGATGTAAAAATCTGACACTCCTGTGCATCAACTGTTATATCTGCATAAATACATTGTAGGAAAGCATTTCCGCCTCCGCCTCTAAACATTGTCTCCTTGCTTTGAAGCTTTTGAAGTTCAACCACCAAATCTGCTGCATCTACACCTACATTCTGCTCATCTGAATAAGCAGTTGTTGCAAATTTTCTAGCATCCTTATCACTTGCTTTTGCAATAATAACATTTCCAGCTGTAAGCAAATAATAGGTTTCAGAATCATAGGACAAGCCAGATTGATTTTTTATAGCTGCATTCATAGCATGCTCTACGCTTAAATCGATGCTGTCCTTTGCCACGAAGAAGGAGCCCATCTGGTTTCCATCTAAGTCCATTCCTGTCTGCTCAATGTGATTAAACTTTTCGCAGAAATTTCTAACAAACAGATTCATTTGGTTCTGATAATATGGAATACCCATATAGTCCACATCATCACCCACCTGCAAGGATTTGTTGTTTAAGGAATCAGCAACATTATTACTGATAGTTTCGGTGAGCTTAAAGGTTATACTTGTTACCGCACCATTTTCATCTGTATCAAATGTAAAGCCGTTATAGCTGAATTTCATGTTATTGGTATCCAGCTGACCTTTTAATGGCATATTTAACTCATTTATGTCTGTTATGCTCAGATTGGAAATTGTAATGGTATCACTGGTTGCAGAAGTCACCGTTGCATGAAGGTTCTCGTTATTATTTCCATCACGAACCTCAAACATAGCCTTCAGCTCTCCACCACTGGAGCTTGGTGTAGCATTGAATTTATCGCCATCCTTTGACCATATAATGTCATAGAGACCATCAATGTCTGACTGGTTAAACTTCTGCTCCTTCTCCCTTGATTTTACAGCCAAAGTATTATATTCATATGTATCCACCAGCTGCTGACCATTTATATATACGTAATAATAGGTTGCACCTGTTTGCATATCTGGATTGTTTGAGTTTTTTACATTTATTTCCTGTACTTCTACATCTACCAGCTTAGAAAGGTCATCAATAAGCAATGCTCTTTGGTCCCTAAGTTCATTGGCATGACCACCACCTTGCTCTATTACATTGATTTGTTTATTAAGAATCGCAACCTTTTCTGCAATTGCGTTGATATCATCAACTGCAGTTTTAATTTCATCGTTGATAGAGTTCTGTAAATCTTCAAGCTTTGTTGACAACTGATTAAAATATTCCGTCAGCTGCTTTGCACTTGTTATAAACTGTTTTCTTACTGTATCATCACCTGGACTCCCCTGTAATGTACTCATAGCATTAAACATCTTTGTATATAATGTGGTAAATCCTGCATTATTTGAATTTTCGTTATAATAATCCTGAATCTGATTCATGTAATACTGCTTTTTATCATAGAACCCTAGAGCAGACTGGTTGTTCCAGTATTTTTCATCATAATACAGGTCTCTTTGCTGTGTAACAGACTTTGCCTCAACACCTGTTCCTGTTGTTCCATAGCTTTGGTATACACGTAGAGCTGAAGAAGCAACCGTGTTAACAACCTGCTTGCTGTAGCCAGTAGTATTTACATTTGAGATATTGTTTGCAGTAGTATTAATCTGAGCTTGAGATGTATTAAGACCAGATGCTGCAATCGTCAATCCAAAAAATGTTGATGACATAAGCTATTCCTTTCTAAGCGCTTACAAGCTTGTAAGCAGATGTTCAATCATTTCATTAACTACATTTATATATCGACTAGCTGCATTATATGCTGACTGATATTTAATCATTGTTGTGAGCTCTTCGTCAGAAGATACTCCTATTACACCCTGGCGACTAAATTCAATTTCTTCCTTTGTGCCCTCTAGCGATGCCTCTGTAGTTTTGTATACATTACCTGTATTTGCCATTTCACCAATCCACTTTACGTAGAAACCAGTGTAGCCACAAGGAGTTGTATCGCTTGGGTTTAGATTAAATTCCTGAGCTGACCATATAGCACTTAAATCTTGTCCCAATGAATAGTTTGTCTGAGTTTGATCAGCATATAATAAATGAGGCAGATAGGATTCCTGTTTTACCAAATCCTCGTTAATTACTAAAGATTTAAGTGTGTAGCAGGATGAGGCATCCTCAATATTCTCCTCATTATAAACATATGCATAAACTGAGTTTGTATTACCTGAACCGTCAGTTACCGTTATCTGCTTGTAAGTGTATCTATCACATCCATTTCTTACAAACAGCTCCCTTGGTGGCAACTCACCATCAGTACCAACTGAGCAATTTGCCGTGTCCAATATCTTTAAATCTGCTGCATTTACAGTAACCATCTCACCCTTGTTGTTTTCGTAGGTAACTGTAGCTGCATCCTCATAGGCATTAGCTACTGTTGTAAGTGGACTAAAAATGTCATTTATAGCTGTTACCATCTGATGAATCAATGTATCAAGCTCTGCCTCGGAATTCATCATTATGGAATTTGATATTCCTTTTTCGTAAGCCTCAGATGTAATAGGATTGCCATTTTCATCCATAAACCCCAGATAGTTTGTCCATTCCTCTCCTCTGGCTAAAAGTAGAGCTTTAATCTCTCCTACATCTGTATTCTTTTCTGCATCAACATTATATATATCAAATACCTGATAATAGGTATTGAGGGAATCATCTGTTTCACTTACTATATCTGAAAGCTGTGGCCAATATGCTGTGACAAATTGAGTTTTTTTATCTACCTTGCTTCCCATCTGATAGAAATTAACATCATCGATAAACTCAACGCCCTCAATTTCTACATGAACCACACCAGTGTTATCTTCACTGTATGACATCTTTACCATGGTGGAAAGCTTGTCCAGAAGTAAATCTCTGGTATCTCTTAAATCCATGGCTTTTTCTACACCAGCCGCTTCAATTGCCTGTATTCTTTTATTTAAATCAACTATCTTTTTACCAATATCATTGACTGTATTTATATCTTCTATGATTTTGGAATTGATAATCTTTTGATAATCTTCTAATCCAGTTTGTACTGCCTGAGCTCTAGCCAAAAAAAGACTAGCCTTTTGCAAAACAAGATTCTGATTTACTGTGTCAGAAGGGTCCTTGGCAAACTCCTCAAATGCTTCCTCAAAATCGCTGATTGCATCCTTGAAGGCTTCGCCATCTGTCTCCTGAAGCTGAGTGTAAACCTCTTGTACTGCCTCAGAGCTAGCACTATAAAAAGAATATCGCCCATTCTCCTGGCGATAAGCTTTGTCCAAAAAGATATCGCGAGCGTGGACGATTGTACCTACCTGCACACCAAGACCGGCATACTGTGTACCGATGGCTGCAGTTCCTATTTTTCTGTAATTTCTATCTTCATACACAACCTGCTCACGAACGTATCCTTCAGTATTAACGTTCGTAAGGTTGTTTGCTGTTGTATTTAATCCATGTGATGCTGACTGTAGGCCTGATGCCCCAACATATAAGCTTCCAAAACTATTAGCCATAAGTCAATCCTCCAAAGTCTTACTAAAACTTTAAGGACATCCTTTTCCTACTGTTTAGCATCAAATCCTCTATTTCCTAACAAATCGCCTGTAGTTTCAGCATCTCTTCCATAATTAGATGTCTGGGGTGCCTGCTTAACACTTTTGATAAGTGTAATATCAAACTCCACCATTTCGATAGCTTGCTTTAGTAAATTCTGCGTCTGAAAATTGAGCACCTGAACATCATCAGCTACTTTAACCAATTTATCTTTTGCATCCTTTAGCTTGCCCTGTTCTACAGGTTGGTTCGCCAAGTTACTAATCATCCATGACACAGTAACCTGCTCTCCATCATGTCCCATTACTGTCGCAATGCTGCGCAATAATTTGGCACGTTTTTCCTCTAGCTTAAGCAAGGAATCAGCAATGGCCTGCTCCTGAACGGTAACCTGCTCAAGTACCTCTAGCTTCTTATGGATAATAGAATCCTTCTTTTCTCCATTAAGACTGATTAACTTTTCATAAAGCGACCTTTCACCATCCATAGTTAAGAGCAACTCATCCATTAAACTAGCCATGCTTTACCCTCACAAAACTAAAAGATTGATCCCACTTGTGATAATAGCTTTGCAGCAAAATCATCAGAGCTAACATCATATGTGCCAGCCTTAATTCTTGCTTTAATATCAGCAACTAAATCTTCTCTGATATCCGCACTCTCAGAAACGGCTGTCTTTGCAACCTGATAGTCCTTTCCTGTAGAAGATATCTGCACCTGGTCACGGCCCATTGAATTAGCCTTAGATGCTGCTGTGGTGTTTTTAGTGTTTGATGTCTGATAGAGCTGAGCTACCTGATTGTAAGCCTCTATACGCATATCGCCACACTCCTTTCCTCCCCTTGCAAACTTTAGTTACACTTTTCATTACACCTCATATATCGGTGCCGTTTTAGAAAACTTTATAGTATTTTTGAATTTTTTTCAATTTTTTCTATGAAATTTCCTATTCACTTTTTATATCGGACGGGAATTAAAATTGTTAAGTTAATGTAAAAAAATTTGCCCCGAGGGTGAGAGGTCCTCGGGGCGGTTAGAGAATTGTATGTATAGAGAATTAAGAAATAAGCTGATTAATAAAGTATTGGGCCATCATAATAGCCTGTTCTTTCATAATACTCACTGTATGTAACTATTTGGTCATCGTCTGTGTAAAATCCCTCGTCCTTAAGAGCTTTTAAGGTATTAATGCAATCCTTGGTAAGGGATACATAAATATTTCGTTCATATATTTCCTCATTACCTCTCCAATTGTAATCCCAATAGGTATCTTCATCAGAGAAATATGGAATCTCACTATTATGAACTGTAAAGCTAAAATCATTGTATAATGGGTCATTGTCAACATCATATGCATTATAACCGAAGGATGTTCTAAACATCTTTCCAGCATCAATATCCTTAAGCACTGCCTCATATACCTTTTTGAATTTTACATTCTTTTCTCTGTCAGTAAGGTAATCGAAGCTTTCTACATAGGAAGAATAATCTGAAATGCTTTCGTCCCATGTATATGTGCTAAAGCTCATATAATTAATATCACAATTGTCCCAAATATTTCCAACTACATGCTCCTTGATTCTATTTGGATTGTTTAGATAATCCAGAATTGGTTCTGTTGCTGCTAAATATGAAGAGCTTACCTGGTCTGACTCTGTGTCCACAACGGCATAATCGCGAATTACTACATT
The DNA here is from genome assembly GCA_015057305.1 of Pseudobutyrivibrio ruminis. Taxonomy (GTDB): domain Bacteria; phylum Bacillota; class Clostridia; order Lachnospirales; family Lachnospiraceae; genus Pseudobutyrivibrio; species Pseudobutyrivibrio ruminis_F. Next base: position 83,297 of record SVES01000001.1, read on the forward strand.
GCCATTCTTTAATTTATATTTGAAGGAAACACTAGTGCCTGGCACATCTTTGTATAATATATTTACATCTCTCAGCTCTTTTTTGTCCTTAAGGAAGTTTTTGTGCAGCTCTCTAGCAGAATTAATCTCCTCTTCATCAGTAAATACCATTGTGTATGAAGATTGAATACCTACCCATGCAATATCATCGGCAGCTGGAACCTTGTTTTCAATTTTGAAAACATCTCCTCTAATCAAAAGCATTGCAACAAGTGCTGCAGCTGTGTAGCCAACCATAAAGCCAAATTTCTTTGATGAGAATACGCGTACGGTCTTTTCTATCATCATCTGAGTCGCATAGTATACTATACATCCGATTATCAGAGTAGCGATAATGGCTATTGTGAATTTGGCATTGTAAGACAATGGCTTAGCCGCATCTACCAGTCCTGCTGCAAAAGCTCCTGCGACCATAGAAATAAAGAATGACATACCAACTGTAAAAACTGGCTTTAGGAAAGGAACAGAAATAAAATCCTGAACTGTTTCAAGCTGTTTTTGCTTGTAAAGGATATAACCTATGACTATAAATACTACCGCAGCTATTGCATAACCTATCAAATATTTAGCCCCATCCAGTGAATGAGTAAAATAATTTACCATGCCAAGATTGTCGTAGGTGTAAAACACATTCATCCTACAATTATTATCAATAAAGGCAACTGGCGTCCATGGATTTATGTTGATGCCTTCCATTGCCTGGCCAAGTCCAAAAAGCAAAAGGCTTGCTGTCAGTCTAAACGCCACTTCTATCATAAGATAGAGACAATTAAATATTCCATAGAATACTATAGCTGTAACAATCTGCCCTGAGGTCATTAATGAGAACACTGCAAGTGATAGGAAAAATTCATAGGAAACCACTCCTACTAGGGTTAGATACCAAATTCCATCAAAAACATATGCTTCTTCTAAAATAGATACAAAAGTCAGGATAATGGCATTTAAAATGATAGGCGCAAGTCCAACAATAGAACTTGATATAAATCCTGTAAAATACAAACTCTTTCTGCTAACAGGAAATGCGTGCATCATATAATTATCACGCTTGAAGAACATGTATTTAAATGTTATTCCTGCTATTACAATTGCCAGGATTGCTGCCCATATAGCAACAGGAAAATAGCTCATTATTTCATACAAGCTCTGTGCTTTTGTAAGACCTGCCTGAGCCTCCCAACTCTCCTCATAATTTGACAGTTGAATTATGTAGTTAACTGGCATGGTGAGAAATAGAAGGATAAAATACAGCAACCCAACAATCCATGTTCTACTAAGATTTTTCTTAAGTAGTGCCACATTAAAAAATGACGTCTTTGACTGCATAATTCTCACCTCCCAACTCATAAATGAATATTTCTTCTAGTGTAAGCGGCAACACATCCATCAACAAAGGATTCATTGCCCCAATGACCTTTTCTGCTTCCCTAGGCTCGCCCTTTACAATTAATGTGTGAACTCGTCCTGTAGATATTTTCTTTAGTACTTGAATCTCAGGTGGAAGCTTTGGCATATCTCCATCGAAAGCAATTTGTATTTTTGTAATTGATGTTTGAAGCTCATCTAATGAACGCTCTATCAATATCTTTCCGTTGTTCATGATGCCCACATGGTCGCAGACATCCTCCAGCTCTCTTAAATTATGTGAGCTTACCAGTACTGTCAATCCATTTTCTGACACATCCGACATAATGAGGCTCCAGATTTGACGTCTCATTACTGGATCAAGGCCATCTACAGGCTCATCCAATATCATAAGCTCCGGACGTGCTGCAATGGAAAGCATAAAAGCTACCTGCTTTTGCATACCCTTGGAAAGAGAGCGAACCATTTTTTTAGGATTAATGGCTGGAAAGCAATTAAGCAATTTATTAAACAGTGTCTCATCAAACTTTGGATACATGTTCTTGTAAAACTTCATCATATCCAATGTATTTGCCTGAGTGAAAAAGAATATCTCATCAGGTATTAAAGTAAATTTTTGCTTCAGCTGTTCGTTCTCATATACAGGCTGACCGTCAATAGTGATGGTACCTGCATCCTGCTTATAAACCCCAGAAAGATGACGAATAATGGTTGATTTGCCTGCACCGTTAGGTCCAACCAAGCCATAAATAGCCCCTCGTTCAACGTGCATGTTTAAGGAGTCGAGAGCAATGAAATCGCCAAATTTTTTAGTGACGTTATTTACTTCTATCATTACCTTCCCCTCCCTTCGCCAGTTCCTCTATTCGTTTGATGAGGATATCCTTGTCCTCGCACAGATACAGAAGTTCCTTTACAATTTCATCGAATTCTTTCATCAATTCTACATTCCTCCCTTGGGCAACGTCTGCTCGCTCTGCTGCATAGCTGCCTTTGCCACCAATAGTGTAAATGTAACCTTCTTGCTCTAGCTCTCTGTAAGCTTTTTGGATAGTATTTGGGTTTATAGATAAACTAGTTGCCAATTCCCGCACGCTAGGCAGCTTCTCATCCTTTTTAACTGCTCCCGATACCACCAGGCGCCTTAAACCATCCTTAATCTGCTCGTAGATGGGCTTAGAATCTCTGTAGTTTAATTGGATCATCTAATACCTCCCGTTATCTAGGTAAAGTGTGACCTTTAACTGTATTATCTGTTCTAATACACTTATAGCATCTCTGCACTTTATTGTCAACAGCTTTTTTTCTTGCACCAAAAAATCACCCTATACCAATCCCATTACTATGGGTTGATATAGAGTGATTTTGCTTGAATCTACGGTAATACTTCACGGCTATCCTTTGCTAGTCTTTCAAAAGCTGGAAGGCTGCGTTTTATCATGTCGTAATCGACACAGTAGGCTATTCTCACATAGCCTGGGCAGCCGAAGGTCTTTGTGGAAACCATAATAATGTGTTGCTTCTTTCCCAGCTCCACAAATCTACTTTCATCTTCAAATGGAGATTTCACCAGTAAGTAGAAAGCGCCCTCAGGTTTTATCACTTCAAATCCTAAATCTGTAAGCTTTTCATATAGAAGCTTTCTGTTTTTATCATAAAATTCCAAATCCACCCCTACATCCTGGCATCTGCCAATTACCAGTTGGAATAAAGACGGTGCATTTACATATCCTAAGCATCTGTTTGCTACTACCAAGGCTCCAATTAGCTTATCATAGCCCTCTGCTTTTTTTGAAAGAGCAAGATAGCCTATTCGCTCACCTGGCAAAGATAATGTCTTGCTATAAGAATAAATATAAATGCTATTTTCAATTATTGATGGAATGTAAGGTACTTCTACACCATCATATGCAAGCTCCCTGTATGGTTCATCACATAACACGTAGATTGGATGACCAATTCGGTTTTCTGCCTTTTTTATAATCTCTCCTAAGCGTTCAATAGTTTCTTTAGGATAAATTCTTCCTGATGGATTATTTGGATTATTTACAATGATGCACTTTGTATTTACTGAAATATTTTCTTCCAGCTTTTCAAGATTCAAATCAAAATCATCAGTCTTTGCAGGAATGACTACAAGCTTTCCACCATAATTTGATGCATAGCTATTGTACTCTCCAAAAAATGGAGCAAATACTACCACCTCATCACCAGGGTTTAAGACAGCTCTAAATACACAGTTCATGGCTCCTGCTGCACCTACAGTCATAATGATATCCTCTGCCGAATACCCCATGCCAAATGACTTATTCAAATGGTCTGCTACTGCTTTCCTGGTTTCGTCAAAGCCTGCATTTTTCATGTAGCCATGTACATAAGAATCAGGATTTTCCTTTAGTACATCTGCAATAGCTTTTGTTACCGCTTCTGGCACTGGCGAGGCTGGATTTCCCAAGCTAAAATCATACACATTTTCCTTTCCGAACTCCTCTGCCATCTGCAACCCTTCTTCGAAGAGTTTTCTAATAACTCCGCTTCCTGCTACTAGTGTTTCCATACTATTTGAAATAATCATGTTTCCACCTCTTTGTCACTTTAATGCATTAAATTATAGCATATACTTACAAACTAATCAGCATTTTTTACTTATTGGAAATAAGAGAATCATTTCATTAAATAAGCTGTCTTCCAATTGTAAAATCAGAAGACAGCCACTTTTAAATAATATTTACTATGCCTTAACCAATGCCTCTAGCATAGCTACTGCATCATCAACTGTGATTTTCCCAGAGTTGATTATCAAATCGAAATAATCTGTATCGCCCCATTTTGCCTTAGAATTTGTTGTGAAAAACTTTTCTCTTTTTTTATCAAAGCGCCGCATTACTTCCTCTGCTTTGCTTGCTTCAATTTTTTCCACATTCCTTGCACGCTCTAGTCTATATGCAGTCTCTGCAGTGATAAATACCCTTAATACTTTTTTGTCCTTTAATATTTCGCTGGCACATCTGCCTACAAATATTGCCCCAGGAGTCTCTGCTGCCTCCTTAATTATATCTGTTTCTGTATTGAATATCTGCTCCTCTAAGGATAAGTGCTCCTGGCCTGGCACTTTAAAAATTGCCTTAACTGGAGTTTGTTCATCCATTCCAGAAACCATGTCATAGCTCAGCCCCATTCGCTTACAGGTCTCGACAACCACACCTCTGTCGTATAGACGATAATTTAACTTTTTAGCTAGTTTATCAGCAATTTCATGACCACCGCTGCCGTATTTACGCTCTATAGTTATAAAATCATACATACGCAACCCCTCCATCGTTTTTTCTTATTGTAGCACTTTTCTGACAATATCAAAACCTTTTTGATAATTCACAAATTATTTTCACATTAATAACTTGTTTTACTATAAAAAAATAAACATACACATCAATCATGTGTATGTTTACTTTACTATGATATTTGTTTTTATTAATACAACTTCGCACCAGCTGGGATGTGGTTGTCAATCATGAGAAGGTGAAGCTCCTCGTCCTCGCTGTCCTTAAGGTTGTTAACAGCGCTAAGAAGCATACCGCATGATTCGATACCCATCATTGGTCTTGGTGGAAGGTTTGTAATAGCTACAAGTGTCTTGCCAACAAGCTCCTCTGGCTCGTAGAATGCATGAATTCCTGAAAGGATTGTACGGTCTGTACCTGTACCATCGTCAAGTGTGAACTGAAGAAGCTTCTTTGACTTAGGTACTGCTTGGCAAGCCTTTACCTTTACTGCTCTGAAATCACTCTTAGAGAATGTGTCGAAATCAACTGTCTCTTCGAATAATGGCTCAATCTTAACGTTTGAGAAATCAATGCTAGCGTTTGGAGCAAAGAATCCATTGTTGTCACCAGCAGACTGAGAAGCCTTAGCTGGGTTAAGTGACTTCATTGTTGGGAAGAGAAGTACATCTCTGATTGCTGCACTGTCTGTAAGGAGCATGCAAAGTCTATCAAGACCGTATCCGATACCGCCTGTAGGTGGCATACCGATTTCAAGTGCGTTAAGGAAGTCCTCATCTGTGTGCTCTGCCTCGTCATCACCAGCTTCTGCGTTAGCATCCTGTGCTGCGAAACGCTCGCGCTGATCGATTGGGTCGTTAAGCTCTGAGTATGCGTTACACATTTCCCATCCGTTGATGAAAAGCTCGAAACGCTCTACCTTAGTAGGGTCAGATGGCTTCTTCTTTGTAAGTGGAGAAATCTCGATTGGGTGGTCCATAATAAATGTAGGCTGTACAAGATTCTCCTCGCAGAACTCCTCGAAGAAGAGATTAAGGATATCACCCTTCTTGTGGCGGTCCTCAAACTCAATGCCCTTCTCACGAGCAAGTGCCTTAGCAGCTTCATCATCTGCTACTGTATCAAAATCGATGCCTGCATACTTCTTAACAGCATCTGTCATTGTAAGACGCTCGAATGGCTTACCAAGGTCGATTTCTACTCCGTTATAAGAAATCTTTGTAGAACCAACAACCTTTTCAGCAAGATATCTAAACATGCTCTCTGTGAGCTCCATCATACCTTCGTAATCTGTGTATGCCTGGTAAAGCTCCATAAGTGTAAACTCAGGGTTATGTCTAGCGTCAACGCCTTCGTTACGGAAAACTCGGCCGATTTCGAATACTCTCTCAAGTCCACCAACAATAAGACGCTTTAAGTAAAGCTCAAGAGAAATACGAAGCTTACGCTCCTCGCCAAGTGCATTGTAATGTGTAAAGAATGGACGAGCTGCTGCACCACCTGCATTTTCAACAAGCATAGGTGTCTCAACTTCCATGAAATCACGACCTGCAAGGAAGTTACGGATTTCGCGCATCATAAGTGAACGCTTTATAAATACATCCTTTGAATCCTTGTTCATGATAAGGTCAACATAACGCTGACGGTAACGTGTATCTGTATCTGTAAGACCGTGGAACTTCTCTGGCAAAATCTGAAGTGACTTTGAAAGAAGAGTCATTTCCTCAGCATGGATAGAAATCTCACCAGTCTTTGTTCTGAAGGCATAGCCCTTAACACCGTAAATATCACCGATATCAGACTTCTTGAAATCTGCGTATGAATCCTCACCGATTGCATCACGTGCTACATATACCTGGATGCTGTTCTGTAAATCCTGAATGTTGCAGAAGCTAGCCTTACCCATAACACGCTTGAACATCATACGTCCTGCAATGCTAACGTGGATTGGATCTGCGTCCATGATTGCACGGCGCTCATTGTAATCGTCATTGATAGCCTGTTTAGCAGCTTCCTCATCCATACCATCTGTATTAACAGCTGGGCGACCTGCTAAAAGCTTAGCCTCATGCTCCTCATAAAGAGCGCGAACCTCATCACTGTGATGGGTCTGGTCGAACTTTGTAATCTGAAATGGATCCTTACCAGCCTCCTGAAGTGCAGAAAGCTTTTCACGACGAACCTTTAATAACTGGTTAATATCCTGCTCTGCCATAATATCTCCTTATCTATTTGAAACTTTATTTATCTTTTTCATAAACTATTAAATTATATCTACGGTTACAATGCATGTCAAGAAAACATGACTTTTAAAGCTACTAAACCATCTGTACAAGCCATACATCACTTTTTACCATGAAATAGCCCATAATGTTCTTGATAATTTCTGTACCCTGCACAAAGAAGTAAACCCATACAATGCCAAGCCCTGTATAGTGTGCCAGTACAAATGCGAGAGGAGCCATTATCACCCAAGTGAATACCGAATCAAAGAGGAATGTGACCAATGTTTTTCCTCCCGAACGGAGTGTAAAGTATGAACAGTGGCTGAATGAACAAAATGGCATCCAAATGGCTGTTACTGCTATAAATTTTGTTGCCAATGCTCTTATGTCATCTGATACATTGTAAATGTGAGGGAACAGCCCACCAAAGGCAAACATTATAATCGCCATTATAGTACAGCAAAATACACTAAATGCTATCATCTTGTTATCTGCATCCTTAGCTTCTTTAAGCTCACCTGCTCCAAGATATTGTCCCACTACTATACTAATGCAGGCACCTAATTGTATAAACACAATATTAAATAGATTACCAACTGTATTTGAAATGCTAAGTGCCGTCAGCACATTCATTCCTCGAATTGAGTAGCTTTGAGTTACTGCGCTAACTCCTGCCGCCCACAAAACCTCATTAAGCATAAGAGGTGCACCTTTTATTAAAATTTTTGAAAAAATCTCTTTAGGTATACCAAAGCCTCGGTAGGCTCCTTCAAGATAAAGGTTTGCCTTTCTGTGCTGGTGTGCCCAGATAATTACAACAGCAGCCTCTATGTATCTAGCAACAACAGTAGCAATTGCTGCTCCTGCCACTCCCAGCTTTGGAAATGGTCCAAATCCAAATATCAAGCAATAATCCAAAATTGCATTTGTGGCTACCGCAAGCATACCTGCAAGCATTGGAACAACAGTCTGACCTGTCTCCTTTATATTTGTGGCATATGCCTGATTTACCGCAAAAGGAATAAGTCCAATCAATATTATTCCTAAATACTGCATGCCAAGCTCTAAAGCAATCTCAGGTGACGCACCTTCACTTTCTGTCAAAAATAATGATATTAAATCACTTCCCTTAAAGGCAAACAGCAAAATTCCTAGTATTGTCACAAGCAAAGTTGAGTACAACTTAAAGCGAAATGTGTACATATGCCCCTTGTGATCTCCTTTGCCGAAATACTGGGCGCCGTATATACTGCCTGCAGAAGCTGCACCAAATATCGCTAAGGAAAATACAAAATTAAGTTGGTTTACGGTAGCTACTGCCGATATTGCCTCCTGCCCTAACTGACCTACCATAATGTTATCGAGGAAACTTACAAAATTTGTGATTGCATTTTGGATAATCATAGGAGTAGCCAAAAAAATGTAACGCTTGTAAAATGCTTTGTCGCCGATGTATTTTTTCTTTAATGATGTTAGCATGTTTTCCTCCTAAAAAAGGGCCGCAACCCAAAACCGGTTGCGACCCTAGCTTTACAATAATTACTTTGTCTTCTTTGCTGCTACAATCTTGTATTGGAATTCGCCAGCCTCAGTCTCTACTGTGACTGTATCGCCCTTTTTATGACCAAGGATTGCTTTTCCAACAGGAGATTCGTTTGAAATCTTGCCCTTCAAACTGTTAGCTTCTGTAGAACCTACGATTCTATACTCTGTTTCCTCGTCAAACTCCAAATCAAGAAGTGTAACTGTCCAACCGATGTTAATATTTTTTGTATCGTGCTCGTCTGTAACTACCTCTGCGTTTTTAAGAATCTTTTCGATTTCTTCAATACGAGCTTCAATATCGCGCTGCTCATCCTTTGCAGCATCATACTCAGCATTTTCTGAAAGGTCGCCCTGTTCTCTGGCTTCCTTAATTTTCTGAGATACTTCTTTACGTTTGTTTACCTTTAAATCTTCTAATTCGTCCTCTAATATTTTAAGTCCTTCAGCAGTAAGTAAATTCTTCTTTGCTTCCATATATTTTTCCTTTCACGATCTATTATTTTCAAAGGGAATCTGATAGCAGAATCCCACTAAATTCAGTAACTTAGAGAATTATAAGCCACACACAAATCGATGTCAAGAACCCCTGTACTGGTTCATAAATCTTTCAAAAATTTCTTCTAACTGTTGGTAGGTCTCCACATCATTTATCTGGCCTCTGAGTTTGCTTGCACCCTTGTAGCCAGCAGTGTACCATGCAGCATGCTTTCTCATTTCTCTTATTCCAAGGTAATCACCCTTAAACTCAATCTGGAGCTTTGCATGGCGAAGCATGGTTTTTACCATTTCTTCCATTGGTGGCTTGCCTATTAATTCTCCTGTTTCGAAATAATGAAGAATTTGGTGAAAAATCCAAGGATTCCCCTGTGCGCCTCGGCCTATCATAAAGCCATCACAATTTGTCTGTTCCTTCATGGCAATCACATCCTTGGCATCCAGTATATCTCCATTTCCTATCACGGGAATGGAAACAGCCTCTTTGACAGCTGCAATAATACTCCAATCTGCTTTTCCAGAATAGTACTGCTCTCTCGTACGTCCGTGCACTGCAATGGCAGCTGCTCCAGACTCTTGGGCCACATGGGCCATCTCTACTGCATTTACATGTTCCTCATCAAAGCCCTTGCGTATTTTTACTGTTACTGGTTTTCCTATAGCCTTAACCATGCCTTCGATTATCTTGCCGGCAAGGACAGGATTCTTCATCAAGGCAGAGCCATCACCATTATTGACTACCTTAGGCACTGGGCATCCCATATTTATATCAAGAATGTCAAAATTGCGATGTTCTATTTTGGCTGCCATAGCCGCCATAATGTCCGGGTCCGAGCCGAATAGCTGCAGGCTTACTGGTCTTTCTCTTTCATCTACTGTTAGTAGCGTTTCTGTATTTTTGTTGTTGTAATAAATACCTTTCGCGCTAACCATCTCCATGCAGCAAAGTGCCGCACCCTGTTCTTTGCATAGCAGACGAAATGGCAGGTCTGTAACGCCTGCCATTGGTGCCAAAATCAAATTGTTATCTAATTCTACGTTTCCTATTTTTAGCTTTTGTATCATTATCTTTTTTGCTTATCGTAAATAAATTTCATTCCGTACAATGTAAGGTTTGGATTATAAATGTCTATACATTGGGTTTCACTTGCTATAAGATTGCCAAGCCCTCCTGTTGCAACTACCTTTACATTTTCATATCCGCTTTCTTCAATCATATGCTTAACGATATATTCGGTCTGCCCAATCTGTCCATACACAAGACCTGCCTGCATAGATGAAATTGTTTCCTTGGCAAGAATTTTTTCTGGTTTTTTTATTTCTATTTCTGGAAGCTTTGCTGCATCCTCCCAAAGTGCTCTTGCACTTATTCTAATACCAGGTGCCGTAACACCCGAAACAAATGCTCCATTTGAGTCCACCAAATCATATGTTGTAGCTGTTCCAAAATCAAGAACTAACACTGGGCCACCATATAATTCGTATGCGCCTGCTGCATCAACAATTCTGTCTGCGCCGATTTGCTTTGGATTTTCTGTGGCGATGCGAATACCAGTTTTGATTCCAGCCTCAACGATAATTGGTTGAATATCAAAGTATTTGATAATTGCGCTAGTAAGTGAATGCATTACATTTGGAACTACTGAAGCAATAATTACATCATCAATACAATTTGCATCCAAATCATTTGAACGAAGAATCTCCTTAATTACAATTCCAAATTCATCTGATGTTCTGTTAATTTTGGTAGTAATACGGAAGTTTCCAAGCAAATCCTGTCCATCAAAAACTCCCATTGTTATATTTGTATTTCCAACGTCTATTGTTAATAACATCCTACATCCCCTCACCAAGAAAAACTACTTTGTAATATGTTTCAAGTGCCTCAAAAAGCTCTGTGCGCTCTCTTTGGAGTCTCTTTACCTCTAGTACCGAGCCAATTTCATCATACATAAAATCATCATCATTATGATCTACATCAATTCTAAGAGTACCATCCTCTTCGTAAACCATCTGAATTGTTCCGCTGACTTGTTCTGTGTACATAACGCACATTATTTTTAATTCATCCTTTATCATTGGAGGTAAACCCTCAAATTCAGGATTCAAATAAAACTTTTTAGTATAGCAGCTGGCGCCGCATAAAACTATTTCTTCCATTATACGTATCCATAGATGCCTCTAACTGAGACTTCTCCTGTTCTGATTATTTGTTGTTCACCATCAACTTCTACAATTAGCTCACCCTTGTCATTGATGCCTAAGGCGGTTGCTTCGTAGGAGTTTTCCTGAGCTTCTATTCTAACATGTTCTCCCAAGTTGGCAAGGTTTCTTTCGTATTCTTTCTTAAGACCTGACATGTCCTGGGTGGTAATGAAGATATTATAGTACTTTTTAAAGCTTTCCCAAATAGCCTTTGTAAGCTCAGCTCTATGACCTCTTTCTTCGCTTCCTGCACGTTTTAGCTCTAAATCCACTGATGTAGCTTTATAAGCTATTTCTTCATCAAAGCTTTCATTGTGAACATTTACGCCTATACCAACTACCACATACCAAACTGCACCGTCTCTGATTTCCATTTCAGTGAGTATCCCACAGATTTTTTTCCCGCCTAATACTATATCATTTGGCCACTTGATTTTGCCATCTAATCCATATAACCTGTAAACAGCATCACGTACCGCCATGGCCGCAACAACTGTAATAGTAGGCACCGCCTCGAGGGAGATATCAGCTGGCGTCAGCAACATACTCGTCGCTATTGAATCATGCTTTGGGGACTCCCATCTGCGCCCTATTCGTCCCTTTCCCGCAGTCTGAGTGCCAGCAGAAATAACAAGTCCAGAAGATGCCCCCGCATGTGCTCTTTCCTTTATTCTATCGTTAGTTGAATCCACCGATTCATAGTATTCGTAAGTAATATCCTTAAGCATTTCCTAATGTTGCGTACATTATTGCCTTGATAGAATGCATGCGATTCTCAGCTTCATCAAAAACAATTGAACGCTCACCTTCAAATATTTCGTCTGTAACTTCCATACAATCGATACCAAATTTTTTATTAATTTCTGCTCCGATTGTAGTATTTAAATCATGGAATGCAGGTAAGCAGTGCATAAACTTAGCATCTTTCTTAGCATAAGAAAATGCTGATGTGTTCACTTGGTAAGGCTTCAGTTCATTGATTCGTTCCTCCCAGACCTCATCTGGTTCTCCCATAGAAACCCATACATCTGTGTAAATTACATCTGCATCCTTACAGCCACTTTCCACATCCTCTGTCAAAGTTATGGTTGCTCCTGTCTCCTTTGCGATTTCCTGACACTTTTCAACCAACCAGCTCTCTGGAAAGTATTTTTTGTTAGTACATGCCACAAAATCCATTCCAAGCTTTGCACAAGTAACCATAAGTGAGTTACCCATATTATAACGGGCATCACCCATATATACAAACTTTATTCCAGAAAGTTTTCCAAAATGTTCCTTAATCGTCATCATGTCCGCTATCATCTGGGTAGGATGAGATTCATTTGTAAGTCCGTTCCAAACAGGAACACCTGCATATTTTGCCAAAGCTTCAACCTTAGTTTGCTCAAAGCCACGATACTCAATGCCATCGTACATACGTCCCAGTACCCTTGCTGTATCTGCAATGGATTCCTTCTTTCCTATTTGTGAGCCTGATGGGTCTAAATATGTCACATTGGCGCCCATGTCGTAGGCAGCAACTTCAAAAGAACAACGGGTACGTGTAGATGTTTTTTCAAATATTAATGCAATATTTTTTCCTGCCATATAAGCTTTTTGAGATTTACCCTGCTTCTTTTCAGCCTTAAGCTTTAATGATAAATCAATTAGATAGTTGATTTCCTCTGGTGTAAAATCAAGCATTTTTAAAAAATTCTTACCCTTTAAATCCATAGACACCTCCATAAGTCCTTGTATAATTATTCACTAAATATGATTTATTATACATTATAAAACAAAAAAGCTCTCGGGTAAAGTCCAAGAGCTCATAATATGATTTAGTTTATAATCACTCTAATAAAATACGTGGTTGCCTATTATAAGACCTTCTTTAGAACCTGCACGTCTAAAGTGTGTCAAGCCTCCTGTTGGATCGCTACCTGCAAGTGCTTCCTGGGCTGCCTGTACACAAGATGCCTTTGGTCCATTTGAAAGGACTGTTGACATACGGGATGTTGAAAACTGTCCCTTTGCAAAAATAACTTCGCTAATAGTATTTGCGTATGATCCGCTACAAACACGGTTCATAACAACAGCACCTACTGCTACCTGTCCCTCATATGGCTCATTGCCAGCTTCAATCTGAATGATTGCTGCAAGTAATGCAACATCATCTGCTGAGCTTATAACTGCCTGCTTTGCAGCTGCAGCTGCTGCGGCTTGTTCTTTGGCTGCCTGAGCTGCTGCTTCTGCTGCTGCCTTTGCCTCAGCCTCTTCTTCTAAAGTAATTGCCTCGCCTGTTACCATATCAACCTGGACATAGTCTGCCTTTACATAGCCAGAAACACTACCATCTGTAACTGCTACCCAGCCATCTACTTCCTGGGCTTCAGAATTAACAGTAAGCTTTGTTCCCTTAGCTACAACCTTAAGAATCTTTGCATCCTCTGAAGCTTCACTACGAATGCGAAGACCTGCCACATCTGTAGTGGCATAAGTATTACATACATCTACTGCAAGCTCGTAAGCTTCGATGCCTGTAACACAGTAATCAGCTGATACATATCCATGAGCATTTCCTGACTCAATTTCATACCAACCATCAAATACATCAACGAGTGTTGCAACATCTCCAGCACGAAGCTTTGCAACGGCTTCTGCATCACTATCGGCCTCTGAACGAATATAGAGGTAATCGTCTACAGTTGCCATGACCTTGTCTGCCCACTCATCATATTCATCGTTTACATCTGGCTCTACCTGATCGGTACTAGCCGCAACCACAGTAACATCCGCTGATGCATAAACTAAGCTAGAATCTCCTGCTGACATTTCCATTGCAGACACTGCAGAAAAAACACCTGCTGTACTGCTAGGCTGAATCTCTACATCTACTGTGGACACCTCATTCTTAGGTGTACTAACATAAGCTCCAGTACATAAAACAGCCATAGATAAAGCAAGAGCAACTGACTGCTTGCTACGTTTATTAATATATTTCTTATTTTTTACATAGATAGCAGCAATATTTCCTTTTAATTTACTCATATGCCTCCGTCACTTTTTACAAAAAGTTTCAAATTGTTACAAACTTGTTACGATTGGTACTATATCATTATTACAATATTTTGTCAAATTTTTGGATTTTTCAGGTCTGAATATTTGACTTTTAGCAATGGATTGGTATCATTGATGTTATTGATTATATGTAAATTTAGAGGTATTTCTTCATATGAAAAAAATAATTATGACAGGGGGCGGCACAGCAGGTCACGTCACCCCAAATCTAGCTTTAGCACCATTATTAAAAAAGAATGGATATGAGATTTCATATATAGGTTCCTACACAGGAATAGAAAAAAATCTTGTGGAGAACGCAGGCATTACTTACTATGGTATCTCCTCTGGAAAGCTACGTCGTTATTTCGATTGGAAAAATTTTACCGATCCTTTCAGAGTAATCAAAGGTTTTTTTGAGGCCAACAGGCTTATAAAAAAACTGAAGCCAGATATCATTTTTTCAAAAGGCGGATTTGTCTCTGTGCCTGTTGTAATGGCTGCTGCCCGTAACCATATTCCAGCTATCATACATGAATCAGATATGACTCCTGGGCTTGCTAACAAGCTTGCCATTCCTTTTGCTTCAAAGGTTTGTTGTAATTTTCCTGAGACAGTTAATTACCTTCCTGAAGCAAAAGCTGTGCATACTGGCTCACCAATTAGAGAGGAACTTTTCTCTGGAAATCCCCAAGCGGGCCTTAGCTTTACAGGTTTTAATAAAGAGAAGCCAATATTATTAATAATGGGCGGTAGTATCGGCTCTCGATTTATTAACAATGCTGTTTGGGATGCACTTGATGCTTTGCTAGAGAATTTTCAAATTATACATTTAGTTGGTAAAGGAAATATCAACAATGATTATATTGATAGAGACGGTTATCAACAGTATGAATTTGTCAGTGAACAATTAAATGATATTTTTGCCATTACTGATTTAATGATTAGCCGTGCTGGCGCCAATTCAATCTGTGAAATCTTAGCACTTAAGATTCCGAACATTCTCATTCCGCTGTCAGCTGCTGCAAGCCGTGGCGATCAAATATTGAATGCTGCAAGCTATGAAAAGCAAGGCTTTTCAACAGTGTTACAGGAGGAAGAACTCACTGGAGAATTGCTTGTTAGCACTGCCCGGGATGTGTATGCACGTCGGAATGAAATTAAAGAAAAAATGGCATCCAGCAAGCTACTGGACGCCAATAATACTATTCTTAAATTAATAGAAGATATCTCATCAGCAAACTAATGCTGACAAGTTGCCTTCTGGATGGGTTGTTGCTTAGCACCCCTGACAGAAGGCTTTTTACATGCTTAACTTTTCTACCACAGCTTTTGTTTCTTCTTCGGTAAAGCTTTGATGACTCCAGCCACAAATTGTCTTATCAGGATCATCCTCATATCTTGGAATCACATGTATATGGAGATGATGAACTGTCTGTCCTGCAGCCTCCCCATTATTCTGCACAATATTTACCCCAGCACATTTAAGTTCAAGCTTCATTTTATTGGCAATTTTTTTAGCAAGTGGCAATGCCTTTTCAAGCACAGAATCATCAGCTTCTAGAAGATTTGCGAAATGATTCTTTGGTAAAATTAAAGCATGTCCCTTTGTAGCTGGATCTGCATCTAAAATTACTTTAAAATCATTATCCTCGTAAATTGAATTGGTAGGAATATCCCCATTTGCTAATTTACAAAAAATACAGTTATTGTCCTTCATTACATTATCCTCCTATAAATCTAGCTAAATGTAAAAATATCATCTAAGGCACGCAATGTCCTAAAATTGCCTTTTGCAGTCATATCGCCAACTGAAAATGCCCTTTGGAAGGTTTCACGTCCTGCTACAATATTATCCATTATGTTGCTATTTAGCTTCATATAAACATCTATATTATCTTCCTTGCCATAGTGACATTCCATTTGCTCACCATTGGCGTTTACAAATAGTGGCTGTTCCTTGCCCTCTATCATAAATAAATATTTGGCGCTAAACTCAGCATTACCTCTAAAATGAGCCTTAAAATCGTTAATATACTCATTTGAACTATTTTCCTGCTTCTGTCCCATCATGTTTCTAAACATGCTAGTTAAATCTGCAATATCAGCCTTTTGGGTCTGTACATATTCATCATCAGAAACAAACTTTGAAAGCTGCTCTGATTCCTGTGGAGAAAGCTCCAGCTGAGTGGTTCTAAGGATGCTTCTTGTAACAGCCTGATTGCTAGTTGGAAGTCCCTTTGTATGCTGAGAGATTGTACGATACAAGGTCTCAACCTTTTTTTCTATGATGCGCGCGTACTCACTATTCTCCTTGAATTCTTTAAGGTCCTCAACATAACCACAAAAGCCTGAGCATGGCAGGCCACCTAAAATTTCCCAGGCATTTTCCAGCGTTACCATTGCCTCACGCTCTCCGTATGTGGTGGACATAACAACTGGCTGCATATATGTGGTTGCAAGAGCTGTCTTATCAGCATACAACCAGCATGCATCCAAGAATTGATTCATGTATCCGCCAATGCCAAGCCATTCAACGGTAGTTGCAAGGATGATTCCATCTGCATCCTTAAGGGTTTGTGGCAACATGGAAATAGCATTTTTCTGCTCATAGATGTTGTAAAGCTTTACCTCTACCTGAAGCTCTGTCAACACCTGCTCCATCTTATTTATAACATAGAGTGTAGGATCTTCTAAAAGTCCACGACCTCCATAGTAAATATTTACCTTCATTATTACCTCTCTTTGTCTTGTTTGTTACCTAAAGTATATGTTTTTTCACCTTTAAAATCAACGTGTGTTCCCCTGATAATAGCTGATATTCCATAACTCAAAAATGTCAAAAGCATCCCTGCAATCAGCCCTCCGATGTGACCTGCATTATCTGTGTCTGCTGTTGCAAATCCAAAATACAATGTCAGTGCCGCCATAAACAACATTCTTTTTGTGCTGATTCCATGATATCGTCCTTTATTTACAATAATTACTATAATCATGCCACCCACAACACCAAATATAGCCCCTGATGCCCCTGCCACTATATCATTTTTTCCAATAAGGCACATATAAAAAAACGACAAAAAGGAGCCAGCTAATCCTGACCCCAAATAAATTCCTAAATAACGCACCGGTCCAACTGCTCGCTCAAAAATCTGACCCAGCAAAAATAAGAGAAGCATGTTATTCATCAAATGTTCAATTCCAAAATGCATGAAGGTAGCTGTGAACAGCCTATACCATTGGCCATAGTCTAGGACCATATATGGATTCATTGCACCATTTGAAAGCATAAAAAGCCCATCTGTTGTATCTCCCAATATCTCAAGTACAACAAATGTAATAATATTTGCAAAAACCAATATAAATGTTATAGGCGTTTCTTTTGGATTTAAATATTCGTCCTTCAAATTTATGCTAGCATTTCCTGTGGCATCCTATGTAGCAAATTACTCATTGCCACTTTATGCTCTTCCTCCATCTCTGTTAGTGGAAGTCTTAGGCTTCCTACATTAAATCCTAACATATTCATTGTGGATTTAACAGGGATAGGATTTACTTCACAGAATAGTGCGTCGATTAATTCCAAATAATCCAGTTGAAGCTGTCTTGCCTGCTTTTCATTTCCATTAAGATATTCCATAACCATATCATGGGTTCCTTGAGGTGCTATATTAGAAAGTACAGAAATAACACCTACTCCACCTAATGAAAGGATTGGAACAATCTGGTCATCATTGCCTGAATATATGTCAAGACAGCCTCGGCACAGGCTTGCAAGCTTTGAAATCTGAGAAATATTACCGCTTGCTTCCTTAATTCCCACTATATTTTTATTTTCAAGCCCAAGCCTCATAGCTGTTTCAGGCATAATATTACAGCCCGTACGGCTTGGCACATTATACATAATGATAGGAAGATCTATTTCGTGAGCTATTTTTGTGTAGTGCTCATAAAGCCCCTGCTGTGTTGCCTTATTATAGAAAGGTGTAACAATAAGAAGTCCATCTACTCCAAGCTTTTCAAGTTTTTTTGAAAAATCAATAACCAGCTTTGTTGAATTAGCACCTGCCCCAGCTATAACTGGGATTCGGTGATTGACCCTTTTTACAGTAAAATCGATAACAGAAAGCTTTTCTTCCTCACTCATTGTTGCAGGCTCTCCTGTGGTGCCGCACACAATAATAGCATCTGTGTGTCCCTCAATTTGTCTATCAATGAGCTTTCCTAGCATGTCATAATTTACGGTATCATCTTCATTAAATGGAGTGATTAGTGCTACTCCTGCACCCTTAAATAATGTCATTGCCGTTCTCCTTTACAATATCAGCGATAAGCTCCCGTTCATCCATGTGATGCTTTACACCTTTAATTTCCTGATAATCCTCATGGCCCTTACCAGCTAGTACCACAATGTCCCCTTCCTTGGCATTTACAAGACAATAACGAATTGCCTCCTTACGGTCAGGGATAGTTACATATTCACCATCGGCTTTTTTAACGCCAATCAAAATATCATTGATAATGTCCATTGGCTCCTCATTACGTGGGTTGTCCGATGTAACAACAGTAAGGTCTGCTAATTTTGAGCTAACCTCACCCATTTCGTAACGACGACTCTTTGCTCTGTTTCCACCACAGCCAAAGAGGCAAACTAATCTGCCTGGCTCGTAAGCCTTGAGTGTTGTAAGAAGGCTCTCAAGTGCCATGGCATTATGTGCATAGTCAATCATGACTGTAAATTTCTTTGAAACTGGTACTAGCTCAATACGTCCCTTCACATGAACATCCTTAAGAGCCGCCTTAATCTTGTCCTCTGGCACATCAAACTGCTTGCAAATTGCAACTGCTGTAAGGGAATTGTACACAGAGAAGGTGCCTGGTACATTTACCTCTACATCCATGTTTTCCTTGCCTGAAATGTGATATTTAACACCAAGGGCTCCATGCTCCTTAAGAAGCTCTACGTTTTCTGCAGTAAGGTCATTATCCTTGCTGTAACCATATTTAATGACATCGCAGGTATGTCCCTTAAGAATACCATCGATGTGCTCGCTATCTCCGTTGAAAATACCTACTTTACACTGCTGGAACAATAAGCTCTTGCAGTGCATATAATCTGCAAAATCCTTATGCTCATTCTCACCGATGTGGTCTGGCTCAAGATTTGTAAATACACCTATATCAAATGTGAAGCCTGAAACTCTGTGAAGCATAAGTGCCTGTGAGCTAACCTCCATGACAACAGCATCAAGACCTGCATCCACCATCTGTCTGAAAAGCTCCTGCACACGGTAAGATTCAGGTGTAGTGTTTACCGCTGGGATGCGCTCATCACCAACTATAGACTCGATTGTGCCAATAAGACCAGTCTTAATACCAGCCTTTTCAAGGATAGACTTAACCATGTATGTAGTAGTTGTCTTACCCTTTGTACCAGTGATACCAATGGTCTTAAGCTTACTTGCTGGATGGCCAAAAAATGCGGCTGATGTAATAGCAAGCGCCTGACGACTATTTTTAACTTTGATATATGTGATACCATCTACTGGTGTGACATCTTTTTCAATAATGATAACGCTAGCACCCTTTTTAATAACATCTGGGATGAAATCGTGTGCGTCTCTCACCGTGCCTGAAATGCATATAAACAGACTGTCCTTTTCTACCTTTCTAGAATCATATACAAGTGTGCTGATTTCTTTATCAAGATTTCCAGCGTATAATTCATAATCTAATTCTTCTAATAAATCTCTTAACTTCATAATTACTCCTAACTACGCGCCCTCCCTCTAATCCGCCAGTTACATACACAAGCATTATATTTCTACGGTCGACAACACGTCTCCCTTAAGAAACATAATAGCTTGTGTATTACTGGCTCATACCAATATTCTAGTCGTTATAACTACAGGTTGTATTTGATTTTACGTGGCGCTTACTATAAAGCGATTTCGCCAACGAATACTTCCGTAGCTGGTCCTGTCATAAATACATGATTGCTCTCACGGTCGTATTCAATTGTAAGGTCGCCGCCACGAAGGTGTACCAAAACCTTATCCTCTGTCTTCCCATTCAATATACAAGCCATAACGCAGGCGCAAGTGCCTGTTCCGCAAGCCCAAGTCTCGGCGCTGCCTCGCTCCCAAACTCGCATGTTAGCCTCAGTAGGGCTAATAATCTGGACAAATTCCGTATTGGTACGCTTTGGGAATCTTTCATGATTTTCAAAAAGTGGTCCATAAGTCTCAAGTGGGAAATTTGCTGTATCATCTACAAACACAACTGCATGTGGGTTTCCCATAGAGACACAAGTCATGTGCCATTTCTTGCCCCCCACTTCGATAGGCTCATCTATTACCTTGTCACAATCAGCTACTACTGGAATATCTGCTGGTGTCAGAATTGGCTCTCCCATGTCCACGCGAACCTGCTGAACCTTACCATTCTCTGTAAACAGCTGCAATGTCAGCACCCCTGCCCCAGTCTCCACTGTAATCTCAGTCTTATCTGTAAGATGGTGGTCATAAACATATTTTGCAACGCAGCGGATACCATTTCCGCACATTTCTGCCTCAGAGCCATCTGCATTATATATGCGCATTCTAAAATCGGCTTTATCTGAAGGGCCGATGGTAATGAGACCATCCGAGCCAATTCCAAAATGTCTATCACTAACTTTAATAGATACTTCGGCTGGGTCATCTAGTTTTTCCTCAAAAAGGTTAACATAAACGTAGTCATTGCCGCAGCCATGCATTTTTGTAAATTTCATGATAATCAATATGTTACTATTCACAGTTATAAATGATTAATAAAACACTCTTGTCAAACTTGTTTGTAAAAGAGTTTTTAGTAATCATTTATAAACTGGAATCAGTGACTCCACCCACATGAATAATGTTAAGTGCTTTAGCACTGGGAAAGAAGTCTGAAAGACTTCCATTATGAATAGGGGGTGGAGTTACTGTGAATAGTAACCTCTCCTATACTTTATGTTAATTTAAGTATACTCCGCACTTTTTGTTTTACATAGTCGCTTTTGTGCGCAAAATATTGCAAATAGTGCTCCTGGTGTTATAATTCATTTATATATTGATAGTGGTCTCTGTCACAACTGCGCTCACAATCCTTATGTTTTCATTAGCTTGTGACAGAATTTACTTCCATTACCACATTTTCTGTCACAAACACTTCTTAGAAACCTTATGTTTTCGTTTGCTTGTGACAGGATTTGATTATTTTATTTGATTTTCTGTCACAAACATTCCTACAAACCCTTTATTTTCATTCTTCTTGTGACAGAGTACATGCTTATTGATATTATTTCTGTCACAAGATATTGCAAAAGCCCTGATAATCCATTTCGTTTGTGACAGAACAAAGGAGTCTATATGGAATCATATTCAAAAAAGGGATATTTATATGATAATTTCAAAATTTTCCACCTGACGGATTCTAATCTTGGGGAGATTGATTTTCATTATCATGATTTCCACAAGGTGCTTATTCACCTATCAGGGAATACTTCATATTCAATAGAGGGGCAAACCTTTGATTTGCAGGAAGATGATATTGTGTTTGTAAATGCAGGAGAGGTGCACCGTCCCATTTTCCATGATGATTCCCCTTATGAGCGTATCATCATTTATATTTCAAAGGATTTTTTGGCTGAATATAGCCAAGCCGACAATGATTTATCCTATTGCTTTAGAAACGCTATAGAAAATGATTCCCATGTTTTGCGACTTCATTCTTTTAAAAATTCCAGGGTAGCTGCCACGGTAGCCAGGCTTACTGCAAACCTAGGCAAAGATGCCTATGCTAATGAACTATTGATGCAGGTGCTCTTCCTTGAATTTATGGTAGAGCTTAATCGTGCTGCCATCAGCGACGAAATTAAATACATATCTACTAATTACGCCGACTCAAAGGTTGGCGTAATCATTCATTATATTAATGAACATTTAATAGAAAATTTATCAGTTGATGCTATTGCAGGAAAGTTCTATCTCTCCCGCTACTATCTCATGCATACCTTCAAGGATGAAACTGGCTACACAATCGGCAACTACATTACTATCAAACGCCTGGCCCTGGCCCAGTCGTTAATCGATGAGGGCAAGCCAATCGCAGATGCCGCAGAACAATCTGGCTTTGGCACCTATTCCTCTTTCCTTCGGGCATACAAAAAGACCTATGGCACAAGCCCTAAGAAAAGGCTTACGTCACAGGCCTCGCTGTCCTTTTAAATTTTGTACTACCAAACGTAGCTTGCTATATATTCAGTTTTCTCTGGCATTGAGATTCCTGGATCTGCAATTTCAAATGTCACTTGCTTACCATCTTCCCTGCACTGATTTTCAAAATTATATAGGGCTATTCCTATATCTACCTTCTGTAAATCATATGTGCCATTGTCATAGCCTTTATCCTTTTTCTCATAAAAATGTGCAGCATTCTGAGTTACTACTACGCGCCATGGCTGCTTATTTACAGCTGATGGAGCAAGGCGTACTGTTTCAAGTGCAGTCTTAATTCCCAGTTCATTTGCTTTTTCTTCTGTGAGTGGAGTGTCAAAGCTGTCTGCAAAGAATAATTCCGAGAAATCATGTCTACTATCTGCCTTTACGCCCTTTCGCATAAGCACTTCCTTAACGCCCATTTTGGCAGCAGCATATCCTATAGGGCTCATGCATGGCATAATTTCATCTTCCTTTAGGTCAGATGCTTTCTCAAATTTGTCCCTTGGCATTGTACCGCCAATCCATACGGTGCCAAGACCCTTACCTGCTGCATACATAAGAAGCTCCTCAAAGCTATAGCCATAGGCTACATCAGCATGCTCCACCTTCTTAACTTTTGCTGAAATATACATTGTTTCGCCACTTAGCACTGGGCTAGATAAGCCATGCTCATCTTTGTCTAAAAAAACAAATTCAACAGGAATATTATAAGGATTTACTATACTTCCTGCATATTCCTTCAAATCATCTATTACTTCGTTACTTACCCCTTTGCCGTCAAAGGTTCTTACACTTCTACGATTTTTTATATCATCTATAAACATTTTGCCACCTCCTACTTTCAATATATCATACACCATTAGATTGTGTAAAATCAATTATAAATTTAGACTATATCAAAACATTATGCTATAATTCCTAGCAAGATTTAACGGGAGGATTTTCCATGCTCATTAGACGTAGCCAAATCAAAGATATAGATAAACTCATCACTTTGCTTCAGGAGGTTTTAGAGATTCATTCTAAAATCCGCCCTGATATTTTTATTTCTGGAACAACCAAATATACTCGGGAAGAGTTGTTGCAAAAAATAGCCAATGATGATGAACCAATCTACGTGGCTGTTGATGATAATGATGAGGTTATAGGTTATGCCTTTTGTGTTCTGAAACAACAGCCTTTTTCAACCAATATGGTACCATTTACCTCTCTATATATTGACGATTTGTGTGTTGATAGTAAATATCGAGGCCAACATATAGGTGAGCAGCTTTTCGAATACGTGAAAGCTGAAGCAAAACGCTTTGGCTGCTACGAAATCACTCTAGCAGTATGGGCTGGAAACGACGGTGCTGAAAAGTTCTACGACAGAATAGGGTTAAAAACTAAAGAAAGAATAATGGAATACATCCTGTAATTAAAATAAGCCACATGTGAAACTGCAACTTGTGACATATTTTTATTATTTTTCCTCTATTTTACTATAGCTGTTGGTTGTTGTTATTCTATATTTGTATTCTACATCTGAGAAGTCGTCATTTGCAGATGTGACGTATGTATGATTAAACTGCTCTTCAGTCTGCATATAGTAATAAATACCTAAAGGTTTATTTCCATTTTTCTTTTTTACATAATTAATTACTTCCTCTGCAGCTTTTAAAGCATCATCTTCTTTTTCAAAAGGATCAACCATGCATATGTATGTTGTGGCTGATGCTCTGGATAATGCATTTCCTTCTTCTTCTAATAAATCTATTGTTGAAAACACCTCAAATTCAGTTTGGGGGAACTTATCTTTTATGCAATTTCTTATTTCCTGTTCATATTCTGCCGTCAATTGTAATTCTAAGTAATCATCTGTATATGTAACTTTTTTTGAATCAGATTCAATTACACATTCAATTGTTACTATACATTCACTATCGTCTATAGGATACACTTCCAAGGATGGGGTTTGAAAGCCTGTTGAATCGGAATAAAATTTATAGAATTCGAATTCCTTATCATATTTATTTTCAATGTAATCTAGCATTGCTCCAATGTTTCTTATATTTATTTGCTGCATGGCATCCAACTCGTCATAGTTTTGTGGAAGCCCTGCTTCTTTTAAAATATTCTTCTGCTTTTCAGACAGTACTATTTCTTCGTCCTGCTTCATTTCCACAGCTTCTTCATCCTGTTTTTCATTTTTCGCTGAACAAGCACCTAACATACAAGCCATTGCGATGCATGCCAATATAAAATAAATTTTTTTCTTCATTATTCCATCCTTTAATGCACTTTAAGGCATATTCATGAATAGTAACTAATAAACCACAAGTTACAATTAATATATCTGTAACTTGCGGTTTGTTCTTAGTTAAGCTCTTTATTTAATTCTTCAATCTCATCAATAATTCCGCCAATGTAATTGATTGTATCGATTAATGCAGCGTCTGTAGTTACATCCACACCTGCCATTTTTGCAAACTCGACAGGTGCCACTGTGCCGCCTGCTGCAAGGGTCTTCTTCCAATCGTCCACTGCCCTCTGGCCTTCCTTACGGATTCGCTTCATCACCTGTGTGGCGATTGTAAGGCTGGCGCTGTAGCTGTATGAATAAAGTCCCATGTAGTAATGTGGCTGGCGCATCCATGTAAGCTCGCAACCTTCTGTAAGCTCTACCTCGTCGCCCCAGAATTTCTTAAGGACGTTCTTATAAATCTCATTCAAGGTCTCAGCTGGAACTGCCTCTCCCTTATCAACAAGCTTGTAAACCTCTCGCTGGTATGCAGCCTCTAAAAGATGTGTTACGAAGTTGTGGTAGTAGGTGTTTGAAATCTGAGATGCAAGCACCCATCTTCTAAATCTCTTATCATCACCACTCTTTTCCTTAAGGTACTCTGCCATGAGAAGCTCGTTGATTGTAGATGGAGCTTCTACCACATAGTTTGACACCTCTGCATCAAGAGCGCTTTGTGTCTGGTTGCAGGTATAGAAGTGACCAGCATGTCCAAGCTCATGAGCAAGGGTGAATACATCACTCATTCTTTCGTTCCATGAAAGCAGGATGTAAGAGCCCTTCTGATATGGGCTGGCGCAGAAGCCACCTGTGGATTTACCAACATTCTGGGCAAAGTCAATCCATCTCTCATCATAGGCAGTCTCAAGCATCTTTACATACTCAGGTCCCATGATTTTAAGTCCATCAAGGATGTACTTCTTTGATTCCTCAATTGTAACGTGTGGATCGTAATCTGGGTCGAGAGTGATTTTCAAATCTGCATATGTCATCTTATCAAGACCATGAGCTTCCTTTAAAAGCCTTGCATACTTTCTCATGTGAGGGGCAAGCTTTTCCATGATGATATCGATTTGTCTATCGTACATTTCTCTTGTAACCTTCTGCTGGAAAAGAAGCATATCGATTACACTATCGTATTTACGAAGTTCAGAAACTATCTTTTCGTTACGAACATGGGCGCCGTAAACTGTTGCTGTTGTGTACATATAATCCCTAAGCTTGTTTGAAAAAGCGCTGAAGGCGGCACGTCTTACATCAGTGTCACGCTCGTATTCGTAGTTATCCTCAAAAAGTGAGTAGCCTAGTGGATGCTTCTTGCCATCTACCTCAAAATCAGGGAAGCTCATATCCGCAAGCTTGCTGGTTTCGTAGATATTGTATGGAGCATCCATTGTCTCTCTAAGGGAAGCCATTGCCTTTTCTGTCTCAGGCGATAGGCGATGTGGCTTTTCTCTTTCAATATCTTGTAGGTGGCACTTACCAACTGTTGCAGTCTTTATTGCTTCTTCGATAAGCTCCACTGGGGCATCTGCAAGCTCACTATCAATAAATGAAAGTGTGCTATCGGCCCTGGTAAACTCTGTAAGAATTACTGAATACTCCCTCTGCGCTTCTGCATCAGTGTGATCTACAGACACATTCAATTCCACATAGTTATATAACAAGTCTGCCTGGCGTACCCATTCATTGTACTTTTCCATGCAAGCATTAATTGCATTTGCATTATTTAGCTTGCCCTTATATGTCTTTTCAATTTCTGTTGTAAGGGATTTGAATTCTTCTAATGCCTTCTTCAAATCTTCCTGTGTTTTATAAATTCTTGATGTATCCCACTTTAATTCCTCTGGGATTTCGCTTCTTTTCTTAAGTGTCTCTGCCATTGTATTTCTCCTTTTTAGTTTTTATCTCTAATCTAGCTCTTCATTTATAATAGCCCATTATTTCAATTAGCTCTAGTTATCAGTGTTGTAAATCCTTGCAACTGCTTTGCTGTTACCGCCTATGATGGTGATAGCGGCTATAAGTGCTACCATATTTGCAGCAAATACGATTATTCTTCCATCTATCTTTTGCGAAATTACGCCTGCACCCATCTGGCCAATCAGCATCCCCACTGTTGTGATTAGTTGGAAGGCTCCGTTGTATCGGCCCTTCTTTTCATCCGGTACGTAAGATTGTGTTGATGAAATACGGATGGTGTAGCTGGTGACTCCTGATATTCCTGTGATGAAGCACACTACCGCTGCCACGCCCACTGGCAAGAACATGTAAGTACCTTCGCCAATAGCTATAATGATGTAGATTGCCATTGCCAGCATAAACTTGTATTTAGTAGGCAGCTTAAATTTGTAATGAAGGCCGCCTCCCACCGCTCTACCTATAAAGCTCATGCCAAATACGATGATATACATGTACTCACCATTTGGAAAATGCTGCTTGTAGTAAGGCAAGCACAGCACGTCCATGGCACCGCAGGCTAACATATTAAGTCCGAAGTATGAAACTATTGCAAGTAGTGCTGGTTCAGAGCGCATGTATTTTACGCCCTCTTTGATATCTATCAACATCTGATTTATTTTACTACTGCTGTTATCCACTTCGTTTTTACGTTTTTCAACGTACTTTTCCTCGTGCCCAATCTGCATTTCAAATACCGCTGCTATCGCAAATGATACTGCATTTATTATCATGAGCGGGCCAATTCCAATCAGCTTGTATACGAAGGTTGATACTGGCACCATCACTACAGTCATGGTCTCTAGCATGCTGGAGATTGAGTAGGCTTTTTGATAGTATCCCTCAGTGATAAGCATTGGGTATAAGCTATCGTATGCTATATAGTAGGTGCTTTGTATTATTCCAAGGATAAAGATTACTGCTGCAAACATTGGAAAGTTGAAAATGCCTTGCATTAATGTAATCGCCATCAATAGATAGATTCCTGCGGAGATGAAATCCAAGGTGTAAATCATTTTCTTTCTGGAAAATCTATCCAGGATAGCACCTGAGATGATTGGAGTAAGTAGCTGTGGCAATGTGTATAACACCATATAAATGGCATACAACATTGACGAATTGGTGTAATCCAGTACCATCAGGCTCATGGCAAAGCTGGTAAGTGAATTGCCTAGCATGGATATCACACTGCCAATTGTTATGATTGTAAAATCTCTTGTCCATAGAGTGTCTGTTTGTCGCGGGGTGTTTGTGTTTGTTGTCGTTGTTATATCTGTCATGCTTCCTCCCGTTGACGCTCTTTTTGCAATTATACAAAAAAATCCCCTTGAAGTTTATTACCTCAAGGGGATGGCAATTCGTATATACGATAATCTACTGGCTAGCTACGAGCCCAGATTATCTCTGCAAAAAGAGCGCATCATTCTTAAAGTAATTAAAGTCATTTTTAAATTCTCTGCCATAATTATTCATCATGACACGCCCTCCTTTCTTCACAATTTTTCTTGATTGTAGCATAACTATGATTGTATAACAAGTCTTTTGTCTACAGCTTTTAACTTTATTACAATTTTTTCATCATCCAATATGCATCTCTATAACTGCCATCTGCGTATTTCATATTGCTTGGGAAGGTACCATATCTTTTAAAGCCAAGCTTTTCATAAAGAACTATGGCATTATCATTTCCCTCAACAACTTCCAGCTCCGCTTGCTCATAATGAGCCTTTTTTGCCAACTCTAGCACTGTCTCTAGCATTATCCTTCCAATTCCACAACCACAATATTCCTGATATAGCGCTATTGCCACATCACATCTATGTCTTAATCTCTTAAAACTACCAAGACTTTGAATGGAACAATTTCCAGCAAGCTGTCCATTTGCTAATGCTAGAAGCAATATCTCTCGCTCAGAATCAAGTTTTCCTTGAATAAATTTCTCCTCATCCTCATGTGACATTTCACATTCATCTGGCTCTCTAATCAGAAAAGGAGTTTCAACATTCACCACCTTAAGATACTCAATAAGAGCATCCGCATCTGATGACACTGCTGCCCTTAGCTCAATTTCTCGTCCTTTTTTATCTAGAAATCTAATTGGGTCAATTCTCATTGAGATTCTCCTTTATATTATTGACTGTGTAGGTTTAATTTTAGCTTCAGCATGATAATTTTCAGTATTAGATCCACATTACCAACTCTTCTTTTATGGAATTATATAACAACATCATCCTGACCTGCCACAGTTATTTATAATCAAATCCTGTTAAACCTTTTCTTATAATGTTCATTTTGCTTTTTGTACTGCTCCTGCTGGCTATTTCTGCAAAATGTCCACTGTGTGGGCGCTGGCGCCGAGTAAGTCGGCGCGCTCGCAGACGGCCAGCTGATACTGTATGAAAGCCGCAAACTGCTCCTCCGTCAGTGCATTAACCTCGCGGCGCATGTGATTCGCTGGGCCGTCTGGCGATATGATTTGTACGCGAGTCAACTCAGCATCCGCATTTAACGACTCAATATCCTCTGTTCTCATAAACGCGTACAAATCATCAGCGCCCGGCCGAACGTGGTAGGCTTCATCCAATTTTCCTTCAGAAATATTCTCTAAGACGTGACCCTCCTTGATTCCATAAGTTAGGAAGGCATACTCATTCATTACATACGCTACAAGTATATATCCTCCAGGCTTTGTAACACGCTTGGCTTCACATAAAGCCTGAAGCTGTTCTTCTCTGGTCTTCAGGTGATACATAGGTCCAAAAAGTAGCGTTAAGTCAAAGCTATTATCCTCAAAACGCTTAAGCTTCAATGCGTTGCCCTGGTATGCTTTCACCCCAGTACCCTTGGCTTTTAGCATACCAAGGTTGTGTTTTACAAGCTCCACTGCTGTAACATCATACCCTTCCTCCCATAGAGGAATGCTGTAGCCACCAGTAGCGGCGCCTATGTCGAGAATTTTTATATCTGCTTTTGAACAAGATACGGCGCCGCCACCTAAAGCCACGCCACGCTCTAGTATATCCAGGTACTTGTGAACATATTTCATGGTTACTGTAAATTCCATAATGCCATGACGGCTCTTAAGGCGTTTGTCTTCGTTGAATTTATTATAGTATTGTTCTAGATTTGTCATTGTTTTCCTCTAAAAAAGGCCTCACACGAATGTATGAGGCCCCTAATTACATTTGTATTATATTCTTTGGCTACCTAACGGGAAGACACATCCATTTGACATTGCCCTTTCTAAGCGGGAAGACACGCCCATTTAAATGCGCTCCGCGCGGGGCGTGTCGTAGCATTAAGAAATCTTCCCTAAAGGGCCCCTTCTTAATGCCTTCCGCAACACTGCTTATATTTCAATCCAGAACCACATGGGCAAGGATCGTTAGGAAATATTTTCTTTTCCTTGCGAACCTTTGGTCCTGAGGATGCTGTGTCATCTTTGTTTGTGCCTGTTACCTTGGCAACTTCCTCACGCTCAACCTTCTTCTCAATACGGATGCGATAAAGCATTGTAAGCGTATCATTTATAATTGAAGCATTCATTGCATCAAGCATATCATAGCTGGCTGCCTTGTACTCGTCTACTGGGTTACGGTTACCGTATGCCTGTAAGCGAATACCCTGACGAAGCTGCTCCATATCGTCGATTTCTTCCATCCACTTTCTATCAATTACTCGAAGAAGGATTACACGCTCAACCTCGCGGAATTGCTCTGGCTGCTCGAATTCTTTTTCCTTCTTTGAGTACATATCAAGTGCTATTTCTGTAAGCTTATCCTTTAGCTGCTTCTTTTCCTTGATGTTACCAAGTGAAAGCTTTGTCATAACAGGTACTGGGATTACAGGACAGAGCAAATGGTTAAGCTCTTGAAGCTCCCACAAATCTGTTTCCACATCATCTGGAATTGTCTTTTCAACACATTCATCTACCTTATCACGAATCATGCTAAGTATTTGCTCATGCATATCCTCGCCCATAAGTACACGACGACGCTGCTTATAAATAAGCTCTCTCTGCTCATTCATAACCTGATCGTAATCAAGGAGATTCTTACGAGCTGAGAAGTTGTTTTCTTCTATCTTCTTCTGTGCCTTTTCAATTGCATCAGAAAGCATCTTGTGTTTAATCTGCTCTCCCTCTGGAACTCCTAAAGCATTAAACATATTTATTAAACGCTCTGAGCCAAAGAGTCTCATAAGGTCATCCTCAAGTGAGATGAAGAACTGTGACTCACCAACATCACCCTGACGACCTGAACGTCCACGTAGCTGGTTGTCTATACGACGAGATTCATGTCGCTCTGTACCAATAATCTTGAGACCACCTGCTGCACGAGCTTCATCATCAAGCTTAATATCAGTACCACGACCTGCCATGTTAGTTGCAATGGTAACAGCTCCATGTTTACCTGCTTCTGCAACTATTTCAGCTTCCTTCTCATGGAACTTAGCGTTAAGTACGTTATGCTCAATTCCCTCTCGGCGAAGCATCTTAGAAACTAATTCTGAAATATCAATATCTATTGTACCAACAAGTACTGGCTGTCCCTTTTCGTGAGCCTTCTTAACCTCCTCAACAACGGCCTTGTACTTTTCTGCCTTTGTCTTGTATACAGCATCATCATGGTCGATACGCTGAACTGGCTTGTTAGTAGGAACAACTACTACGTCCATTCCATAGATATCACGGAATTCCTGCTCCTCTGTGAGGGCTGTACCAGTCATACCTGCCTTCTTATCGTATTTATTGAAGAAGCTCTGGAATGTGATGCTTGCAAGAGTCATAGACTCGCGCTTAACCTCAACATGCTCCTTTGCCTCGATAGCCTGATGTAAACCGTCTGAGTAACGACGTCCTGGCATGATACGTCCTGTAAATGAATCAACTATCATAACCTGACCATCTGAAACGACGTAATCCTGATCCTTAAACATAAGGTTATGGGCACGAAGTGCCAGGATAATGTTGTGCTGTATTTCAAGATTCTCTGGGTCTGCAAGGTTTTCGATGTGGAAGAACTGCTCTACCTTTTCAACACCCTGTGCTGTAAGATTAACAACTTTATCTTTTTCATCAACAATAAAATCCCCAGTCTCATTTCTCTCTACACCCATAATGGCGTCCATCTTAGAGAACTCTGGAAGATCCTCTCCTCGCTTTAACTGACGTGCAAGAACATCACATAATTCGTAAAGCTTTGTAGATTTGCCTGACTGACCTGAAATAATAAGTGGTGTACGTGCCTCATCAATAAGAACTGAATCCACCTCATCAATGATGCAGTAATGAAGGCCTCGCTGAACAAGATCCTTCTCATAAACACACATGTTATCACGGAGATAGTCAAAGCCAAGCTCATTGTTTGTAATATATGTAATATCACACTTATATGCTTCCTGGCGCTCTTCCTTTGTCATGTCATTTAATACAACACCAACTGTAAGTCCAAGAAATCTGTGAACCTCCCCCATCCACTCAGCATCACGCTTTGCAAGATAATCATTAACTGTAACAATGTGAACACCCTTACCCTCAAGTGCATTAAGATATGCTGGAAGTGTAGAAACAAGTGTCTTACCTTCACCAGTACGCATCTCTGCGATACGACCTTGATGAAGGATGATACCACCAATTAACTGAACACGGAAGTGCTCCATTCCAAGGGCACGCTTGCCTGCCTCACGAACAACAGCATATGCCTCTGGCAAGATATCATCTAAAGTCTCTCCCTTAGAAAGACGCTCTTTGAATTCTGTAGTCTTGGCACGAAGCTGTTCATCAGTAAGAGACTGCATATCAGGCCTAAGTGCTTCTATTTTATCTACGATAGGCTTAATTCTCTTAAGCTCTCTATCCGAATGTGTTCCGAATACTTTATCAATAATACTCATTTTTATCTCCTCGTATTTCTAGCTGGCTATCTTCAATAGCCTTTATTTTAACAGAAATCTAGGGAGTTCACAATAAATAGCAGGATTTCTTTAATAGAAAATATAGGATTCCGTGGCAAATCTTATTACATCCATTGGCTTTAGTTTATATGGCTTCCTGTATGCCAAAGGTAGACTGTTTAAGAAACTACCATTTAAGCTATTACTGTCTGTAATATAAAAATCATTTCCATCCTTGGTTATTTTTGCATGATTGCCACTTACTGTTCTAGACTTTAGAATTGCATCATTGTTTTTAGATGTTCCGATTCTGAATATGTCCTTAGTTATTATAAAATCATCCTCATTACTGTTACCATCATAGACAAGCCTTCCCACTGGTTTTGTTTCTGAAAGCAGCACAGTTTTTTCTTCCAGCTCATATTCAGGATCAATTACGAAATCCTCCGATTCATCATTTACCTCAATGTCCTTGAAACTCATTTTATTCCCAAGGTTTTTTATTTTACTAAATATGCTACTAAAAAAGCTTTGTTTTTCCACATCATAATAATCACTAATATATTCCGAATCTATGCTATCCTCTGTAACTTCATATATTGGCTCCTCATCCTCCAATGAGACCTGCTCAACATATATTTCTGGTTTACTTATGCTTTCATTTTGAAGCGCTTCCACTATTTCGTCTAGGGTGTAATCATCCTTTAAACATAAGTCATAGGCTTTATAGATTTGTTTTGAAGCCTCTCTATCACTTATAGTTAATTTTGAAATAAAAAACTCCATTAGCTCTCGAAATTGTTCTTGAATTGTTCCATTTTTATCTGCTGTGTAGCAAAGCTTAATCTGGTAATTATCTGACCCTTTTTCTAAAAAGATTGTCTCCTTCCACAACAAAATATGTTCCTCATCTATTAGATAATTGCTAATAGTATCTAAGGCTATTTTTATATTTAATATAAGCCTTTCAAGATTTTCACCAGTCAAATCATTGGCTTCCACAAAATCCTCTAGGTTTTCTTTTCTACTTATTTTATAGCTGATTTTATTTTTTCCATCTATCGAAATGCTGGTCATATCTAATAAAGCATCTATATTATTTTCTTTAATCATTCTTGTTTCATATGAGGCTACATCCAGCTTTCCAGCAATAATCATGTAGCTTTCATTATGTTTTCTTTCAAATGTAATATCTGTTCTTTCCATAATGTTTAATTCATAATGGCATGACCTATGCCCATTAATCCTTCCTTAAATCTAAACAAAGCAACCGCGTCAAAATTATCTTCTTGGTACTTCACATACTCTAAAGTGAGCTTAAACACCTCATAGGATAGACATATAGCCATTCCAAAAACTATAAAGCAAAAGCTTATTACTATTGCTGCTTCAACTGTATAGCTTGCTTTCATTTTCATATAATAACTCCTCTAAGAATATGAATTGCGTATAACAATAAATATCCCGCCAACAAAAACGGTACAAAGGGTAATTCTTTTTCCATAGTTTTATCGCTTTTACTTAGAACCAACATGCCACCTATTGCTGCCAACACAAAGCTAACCCACATAAGCAATAGTGTATTTAAAAAGCCCAGGTAAATCCCTGTAACCATTATTATGCAAGCATCGCCCCTTCCAACTTTTTCATGGGACAATATGCTAAAAATTAGTATACACACTCCTACTGCTACGCCTCCCATGACGCTAATTAAGCT
Source organism: Pseudobutyrivibrio ruminis (assembly GCA_015057305.1). GTDB lineage: Bacteria > Bacillota > Clostridia > Lachnospirales > Lachnospiraceae > Pseudobutyrivibrio > Pseudobutyrivibrio ruminis_F. The sequence continues at coordinate 117,586 of SVES01000001.1, forward strand.
ATTTGTGTGATTTACTAGATTTAATATAATTCCGATTATTGCAAATACAACTAATTCAATCACCCTGATTTCTCTTGTCCTAATATCGTCAAATGTAGTAATGCCATATAAACAAACTAATCCAAATGTTTCCACTAAATCCCTCCTAATGAGCTTCACCTGCTGCACATTTACTGCAAGGCCTCATTGTATCCTTTACTTCTTCATATAAAACCTTTTTTATGTTGTGTTTTATTTCTGTACAATTAACATCAGTATGATACGCTGTACCATAATCCGTAATATACAGAAATCCTCCTGCTTCCACACCATCACATCTTTGGCATTTGTAATATATTGCCCCACTTTTATTTCTTTTATCAGTTACCTCATCTGCCAAGATGCGATGAACAGAAGGGTTAAGATATGTACAATAATAATTTGTATGAAATACTTCTCCATGTTCGGTTATATATACATATTGACCATCCGTAGAGTTTTCGCTTTTATCATAGCCAACCCATTTTCTATTTCGTGACCTTTGGTTCACTTCAAATTTAAAGGTTCCTAAAAGTCCTACTGGGAATGTCATAGTATAGCTTGCCTTTAAATCAATATAGTTACCTTGGGCAGTACTCTCTAAGAAATTTATCCCAGTAACTCCCCCATCTATAAATTCTAAGGGCACTTTATTTTCCGCCACTTTATAACCTGCTAATGCTACTGTGGCAGCAATTAAGCCTCCTTCACTAAGCTCCCCTTTAATGGTTGGCTCTTGAGCATCCGTATTAATATCTTTATCGGATTCCCCTTCATTTGCCATATTTCCTAAAGTTACAGCCATTGTTCTGCTGGCATAATTCATGGATTTTTGCATTCCAGATTCCACCTGCAAAATTCTAAACATAAACATTCCTAGAACCATTAAGGTTATAAACAGGGGAATTATTATGGCTGCTTCAATCGTGTAACTTCCCTTTACAAAGGAGGCATTAATAGGCATCTCCTTATTACATTTTCTACAATAAAGTGTGGTCGTTTTTAAATTATTCTTTATTAGTTTTGTATCGTTTTCACCCTGCGCAAAAGGGTGCTTCTTATTTTTTATATTTATCAGAGACACCTATTAATACCTCCTTTCCAAGGGTTAATATGAAATATTTTTTTCTTTTGAAATTGTATATCCCGTGAAAGCTGTTTCGTTTGAAAACAATGAAAGAAACATCTCATCAGCTGAGTATTCCATTTCTATTGTCGCAGCAAAAACCATGTTGTCACATTTCACATTTTTATAATCATCTAATGAATGTAATGCATACTCCATTACATCACAGGCTCTCATCCCTAAGGTACTGTTAGATTTCAAGGCCAAAAAGCCCATTAGATACTCTTTGTAGCCTATTGTCCCTTCACATTCCTTTGCCTTTGTGTTTACATCAAGACATGCTGACAAGTGCCACACATCTGAAGTCCATTGGCTTTCACTCTTTTGTAAAGGTATATGGCCTCCAGCTAAAAGTAACCTTACATCCAGAGTACTTTCCACATAAGCCCATGCCGCCATAATTGCCACAGCAACCAAATCAACTATTCCCTCGTTCATTGTAAAACCTGCTATTATTGCTGCTATGCTTTTTGCTTGATTTCTCATACTGTCACTATGCAATATTGTTGTAAAATTGGCTGCCTCTCGTATTAGCAAAAGCTCCTCTACTACAGCCGCCAATGCTTGTGCATCTGTACCTTTTCCTGAAATTAAATATTCAATCTCATATTTCATTCCAGCATGGCTCTTGTCTGTGCCGTAGTAACTATAATTTGTTAACAGATAATCTATGAATAAAGCTTTATCTGATATTCCGTTTCCTGTTTCAACAGCTTTTGTTCCTTTGTTTAAGCTTCTATGTGAGGGAAATGTATTCAAATCAAACTGCTTATCTGATATGCCTTCTACGTTTACAACAGTAGAAAGAATTCCTTTGGAAAATGCTTCTTTCATTACTCCAAAGGCATCTAAAGGATTGTCCTCAACCTCCTCTGGTTCTGGATAGTCTCCTGGATTTGTGTTGGGGTCATCATCATTTGCTGCCCGCTCCTTTGCTTCCGCTAGTTCTCTTTTAGCATTATCTAAGGTATTCTTTCCGTTTTCCGCCTCTTTTTCTACAGAAACCTTTTCTATTCCATTTATGCCATTAATATTGCCTTGAATTCCATCAATCACCTGGGAAGCCATATTATCTTTTGCTGCCTTTACACCTTGATATACAACACCCTGTCCATAATCATCCGTGAGTAATGTGTATTCCTTGGCTATACATCCAACAGGTATCAGTCTCGCATAATTACTTCCATATTCCATGTTGGCATTATATCTACAATAATCAGTTGTCTTTTGTTCCATTATTGATGGACCAATTAAATCTGTCCCATAACCCAGATCCACGGCTAAGATTTTATAGTTTGTCCAAAGATATGGATTGTATTCCGAAAATGCACTTTCAACTGCCATATCTGTAAATTCGCTACTAAAATCTTGCAGTTCATAGGCTCTTATACATTCTGCCATGGTAAATATTAATGTCATAACAGCTGCCATAATTAGTGCAATAAATACAGTGAGGCTTCCCTTGAGCTTTCTATTCATTAATCCTATACTCGCTTAGCCTGCTCATTTATTGTCTTGAAAATGCTATTTACTAAAGATGTAAGCTGATCTTTGAAAATCAAAACAAGGCCAATTAGCACAACCAAAATAAGTATCATCTCTACTGTTCCAATTCCATCCTCTTCTTCAATAAAATTCTTTATCTTTTGCTTAATCATTAAATAATTCATAAATATATTCCTCTCGTTTCTTTTTAGCCAAGCTGCATTAAAGCTGGCACAATTAGTATCACTATTACTATAAAAAGCATTCCTGCCATAGGGAGAAGCAATTTTGTAGATGCCTCCTCCCCTGCTCTGATTGCTCTTTGCTTTCTCATTTCAAAAGCATACTGTTCTTCTTTTTCCAAGGTAGCTATCAAGTCCTTGGAGCCTTTTCTCAAATTTTGCACTAGAAGCATTGCAAGCTTTCTATATTCCTTGCTTTCACTTTTCTGGCCCATATCCTCTAGCGCTGCAATTTCACCCATTCCATCCATCATTTTTCTATAGGTGCAAATCATATCTTCATAACCTGGTCTGCTTATACCATTCTTTTTCTTATAGTTATATTTTATAATTATTCTTTCTAAGGCTTTCCTAAAACTCATTCCAGCACTTAACAAAATGGATAATTCACTGACTATCATTGGATAGTCTTGTTCCTTTTCCTCTATTTGTTTTTTCCGGTTTAGCTTTTCATCACGCTTTTCACCTACTTGAAGTCCTATTACTGCTGCAACACCAAGTAAAATTATCTTTAGGCCCCTGAAATTCATTCTTTTCTTCCATGTTAAAGATATATTTTCAACACTTTTTGGGAGAGATAAAGTGTCTTTATTTCTTGTATCCTTATCTATTTTTGAAAGAGCTCTATTGATGGCATTAATTTTTCCTTCTGTTGTTTCCGTCCCTAATTGATATAAGACAACTGAAAAGCTATATAGCTGAGATTCGTCTTCATAGACAAGTTCGACTGTTAGACTTACTAATTGTCCTTCTTCTGGGATATTTTCAACATTTAATACTCCATCGCTTGAAATCAATCCATAATTGTCAAATTTCCAATAGGCACTTACTAATCCATCACAATAACTGGTTTTGAGATTAAGGTCGTAGGTCACTTTATTGGGTGATTTATTTTTTCCTAAATATGTAGCATCAATTTCTTTAATAGCTTGTTTGAAATATGCTTCAATTTCATCCTCTGAAAGACCTTTCTCCGAAACCTCAACAGATATCTGCCTGCTTTCATCTGAAAAGCTTAAGTCTAAATCCTCTGTGGAATTTCCTTTCCCTGCCTCATTACGTTTTAATTGGCCATCAAAGTTAACCCTTGCATCCAAATAATCATGAGCTAGTAATGCTATTCCCATTATTGAACATACAATAAGGATTTTCTTATACGTTAATTTCAATGATTCTCCTTCCAAGCATAATCAGAAATCCATATGCTATTAAACATGCTGTCATTAGTGCTACACCTACAATATTTCCATATAAAGGGGCAATAAATGAACTAGAGGTCAGGGTAATATATCCTAGAATTCCCATTGGCATGATACACATAACCTTAAGCTCTAATCTCTTTTCAGTGGTAATTGTTTCAATTTCTTGCTTGATGGCTAGATTATCCTCGATTTTCATTGCTGTCTCTCTGATATTTTTTCCATAATCTCCACCACTTCTTTTCGCGAATGAAATAATGTCCGCCAAACTTATGGCCTCTTCAATTTCCACAGCCTCTGCAAATTCTGCAAAGGCCTTTTCCAGTTGAATATTCATAGCTAGCTTTTGGTTCATAATGTGAACATAAGGCAGCAACAGGGACTCTTTTGAATATAGTTTCATCAATTCCTGTTCGGATTGCTTTACTGCTCTCTCAAGTGAGTATCCAGTTTGTAGGCCTGCTACAATAAGCATCATGTATTCTTTGAATTCCATTAGCAATAATGCTTTTCGTTTATTTTCCTGCTCCTTTTTGCTGAGCTTAAGCCAGAACGGTATAACTATTCCACCTACAATAAGCCCATAAATAGACTTGTAAAATAAAAAAGCAATACCTACTGTTAACCCGACACCTTGAAGCAATGGAAGGACAATATTTAAATCCTTAGGCCACTTGCCAATAGCTTGTCTATTCTTTTTAGATTTCCGACCTTTTCCCATTCTCCTACTATCCTTCCATTAATTTCTTCCAATTCCTTAAATTTATATAAGGGATTCAGCTTTATCTCATTGTTTTCCAGACCCTCAACTTCTGATATCTCAAGCAGCTTTCTACTTTTGTCTCTAAGTCGGCCTAATTGAACTATGATATCTATTCCGGAAGCAATTTGCTGACGTATAGCTGAAAGAGGTATTTCTGCCCCCATTAGTACCATGGTTTCCAATCTTGAAAGCATGTCCTTACAGGAATTACTGTGTCCTGTAGAACAGCTTCCATCATGGCCTGTATTAAAGGCTTGTAGCATTTCTAATGCTTCCGCGCCTCTGCATTCTCCGACTATTATCCTGTCGGGTCTCATTCGTAATGAGGATTTAAGTAAATCCCTAATAGTAATTTCATTTTTTCCCTCCAGGTTTGCATTTCGTGCTTCGAGCCTAACAATGTTTTCTACATTTTTTAGCTGTAGCTCTGCAGAATCTTCTATAGTGATTACTCTTTCATCCTTTGGTATAAATTCTCCTAGGGCATTTAGAAAAGAAGTTTTTCCACTTCCTGTACCGCCCGAAACAAATATGTTATAGCCACTGATTACAAGTTTTCTTAATAGCTCAATCTGGTCATCAGAAATTGAACCGAAGGATTTGAGCCTTTCCATAGTCATTTGTTCTTTTGGAAATTTTCTTATAGATATTATGCTGTAATCAACGGCAGCTGGAGGGAGAACTATGTTTACACGTGAGCCATCCTCTAGCCTTGTATCAACAATAGGATTTGACTCGTTTACCACCTTATTGCTATTTGCCACTATACTTTGAATGATGTCATTCAGTTTTTCCTCCGATGAAAATCTTTCATTTGAGTGGATAACCTTGCCGTTTTTCTCTATAAATATGTTCTCAGGTCCATTGATCATGATTTCTGTTATTTCTTCATCACTTAACAGATCCTCTAACACATCAAGCTTTCTTAGGGAATTAAATACATGTGATTCAATTCGCTTTCTCTCAGCCAAGGATACTGGCAACCTTCGGCCCTTTTGGATGATTTTTTCTTTTATAAGCTTCAATAACTCCTCATCGGAAATATCTGTTGATAAATCCAAATCATTCATTACCTCAAGTCTTATTGATTCTTCTATATTATCCATAGATTTGTTTAACCTTTTGTCCATTGGCATTAATTAACCTTTTTACAAATACACCCAAATTTCCTTGTAGCAATTCTTCAATATGATATGAATTATCGGATAAATTACCGGCTGACATTGGTAATATCACATTTTCCATATCAATTGATGCGTCAATCCTTTCAATGTAATCGCAAAAAACCTCTTGTCCTTTTTTGTAATAATCACCTGGCTTTCCTAATACATAAAGCTTATCCAGCATTTCTATACATCGTGCAAAGCCATTTATTGTCCGGCCAAACAGTACAACAATCACGTCATAATTTGCTTGCCTTAAGGTATCAAAAAATCTCATCCAAGTATCACTTTCAATTTCACTAATTTCATTTGGATTAATAAAGGGCTCAATATAATCGAAACCCATAAAGCTTCGTACATAATCATTTAAATCTATTTTCTCGCTGGTATTTGCATCTATTTCATATAGAAGATCCATTAGATTTCTATCACAGGTCTTGCCCACCAATTTTGGCAAAATTGAAATCTCTTCCAGATCTAAGAACAAAACTCTTCCATTTATTTTGTTTCCTTGACCAAGAGCCATTGAAAATGGCAATTGTAGCTCATGACTTATTGGCGAATAAACGCCAATCATTTTAGATTTTTCATTAGATTTTCTTATACTTGTACCAGCAGATTTAAGTTGTCGAAGCTCTACTATCTCATCGATTATTTGAGAAACTGCCTGAAACTTATAGATTTCATTAGCTGCCTCACTATCCATATTTTCTGTCAAAAAATATCTATGCCCTATTACACCCTTAGGTTTAAACTCAGAAATTTCTTTAAATTCCTCCGTCATTATTGCTACGTCATAATTTGAATCATCGGAATAAAAGCTTTCTGTAGTTGTAAATATGTGAATACCCACATTAATTTTGTCCATTAGATATGAAGCAAATTTTAGTATGTAGTCTTCACAAGAATCGCATAATGCAACGTCCAAACTTTTCATTTAATATCCTCCATTATTTTTCATTTCTTGAACTGTAGTAAAAAAAACGCAGCCGTGATATAAAAAGAATAATGAAGATGTCTTCTTAGCAATTGCTTTTCGTATACACTAACAGCTATAATGGCAATAGCAGCAACTATTACCGAGGTTACCATCACATCTGCTGTCACCCTGGCACCCACCAACGTGGACATTGCAGAAAATAGTTTGATGTCACCTGAACCAATTTGTTTACCACATAAGTACAGCAACGATAAAACGAATATTGGCCAAGCTGCTTTTATTACGAAATAAGCAACTCCAATCATCCCATATGATTGCAGGTTCACATATATTCCTGCCAGATATCCCAGGATGATTAATTGATTTGGAATCCGATATGATTTTGCATCAAAAATTGTTGCAATAGTCAGGATGCTCCAGATCAAAAACGTACTCGTCTTCTTCACCTCCGTTCCCAAGGGAGAAGTATAGGGGCTTACGACCACCTGGTATATAAAGTTTCGGGCTATATTATTTTTTGTCTATTTTTACGATTCTTATTTTTGTTAAATAACTATAACAATAAGATTTGATTAATATAATCATTTGTTAATATTTCATATATAATTGAAACTTTTACATTAAAAAAAGAGATTCCACTTTCTGGAATCTCTTTTTTATAACTATTGTTTGAAATAATTTATGCCCAAAAGCCTCGACTGGATTGATTACCCATTATGTTTTCATTTAAGGAGTTTCTACTGTATGTTGCACCAGCCATAACAGCTTGGGTATTTTTCATTAATGGTGCTGACTTATCCTCCTTTGCTATCTGCTCAAATGCCTCACCTAATTCATCCATAACTTTCTTTGCTTCTAATAATCCATCAGAGTTTGCCTTATATATGGACTTTGCAACATTTCGCTGAACATAATCGTAAAGCGCGTACAGATTTCCACTTACCTTATATTCAAAATTCAAATCCTTCTGGAGGTGATTGACTACCTCTGAGCATTTTTTTAATGCCACAATTGCGTCATCCACTTGGCCAGCCTCAAAGTACTCTAGTGCGTCACCTTCATATTCCTCATAGATATCATAAAGAATTGTTATCAATCCTGTGCCGTTACTAGATGCTATTTTCAAGGTAAAAGCTGAAATCTTATCTTTGTTCATTCACTGTACTCCTTATAAGGCAATTACTGTAAAAGCTGAAGAGCAAGCTGTGGTAATTCGTTCGCCTGTGCTAAAGCAGATGTTCCCGCCTGCTCTAATACATTAAGCTTTGTATATTCAACCATTGTGGTTGCCATATCGGCATCCTCTATTCTTGAAATGGCTGATGTCATATTTTCTTCAGTTGTATCAAGAGACTTTGTTGTGTGGTCAAGTCTATTTTCATAGGCTCCGAGCTGAGAACGAACTGAGGTAACATAACTTAATGCTACATCCAGTGAGTTTAGTGCATCCTCTGGACCATTTACTCTTGTCACATTCAAATCATCAATATACATAAACTGCGTTGTAACTGCTGCAATTCTAACCTCCATATTTTGGTTTTTATTTGCGCCCACATGTAATGTCATTGAGCCTATGTCAGTTACATTAAAGGAAATCATTCCTGCGCCTTCGGTATCTGTAGTTGCATCAAATCCAGCTTCTGCTAAAAATGACAATTCAAATCCGCCAACATCTGTTATTGTTATATGATTTCCATCAGTATTATACGTTGCCTGAGTGCCAAACAAGGAATCATGAGTTGTATCGCCCTCTCTATAAAGGGTTATATCTGCATTTTTTCCTTTGTTTGTATCATCCATTATTACCGTGCCATCATCAGCTATTGTAGCTGTATCAAAGCCAAGCACTGCGGCAAAATCCTTTGATGAAAATATTATTTCCAAATCTGCGTCAGCGCCATACTTTAATGATTCTATTGCAAATCCAGAACCGTCCGTCTTTGTTGTAATAATTGCTCCAGCCTCTTCACAGACATTTCTTAAAAGATCGTATACACCTTCACCTGAGGTGCCCTGAGTTAGTTCTATGCCCTTTCCATTTATTGAAATTGTTCCAGACATTCCTAGCCCTGTTCCACTATTATTGGAAATTTCTTCTCCAGAGCTATTATTTGTTACAACCTGTGTCCATGTTGTGCCATCAATAAAATCCTTTAGATTTGTGCTGGCTTGTGTGGCGACTGTAGTAGTTGTTGTTATATTAGCATAGCTGTTATTTGTTGTACTTGTGACTGTATTTGTTGCAAAGCTTGCATAACCTGAGCTGGATCTTGTAGCTGCAGAATTAATTGAAAGCTGGTATGTTCCTGCCGCTACAGTATTACTTGTCTGTATTCTTGTTGCGTGCTCTGCATAAGTTCTATTATCCAAAGCTCCATTTAATAAATTGATGTTGTTAAACTCTGTTGTCTCGGCTACTCTGTCAATTTCTTCTAAAAGTGAGTCAATTTCTTTTTGGATAGATTTTCTATCTGATAAAGAATTTGTTCCATTTGCTGCTTGAACTGAAAGTTCTCTCATTCTCTGAATCATATCGGTCACTTCGTTGAGAGCACCTTCTGCTGTTTGAAGTACAGAAACACCGTCTGAACTGTTTGTCGATGCCTGTGCCAGTCCTTCAATTTGTGCCTGCATCTTGCCTGCAATTGCTATACCTGAAGGGCTATCTGATGCATGGTTGATATTAAAGCCTGAGCTTAATTTTTCCATTACATCTGCAAGGGAATCTTCTGTACCTAGAAGTTGATTATTTGTAATCACCGCTGACATGTTGTTGTTAATTCTCATATGCTGCCTCCTAAAACAAAGCGTGTCTAGCATCCGTGCGGTGTATTTAATTGTATAGGTCTTCCATGTCCTTACAACATTATTATCGGTCGAGGTCTTTTAAAGTTAACACTAAATATACAACTTTTCCTCACCTTCAAATACAAATCCTTGTATTTACTGGCTTTTTCTTTGTTTTTTCCTCATTTAAAACATCTGGGAAATTACATCTATATAACCTCTTGCGATATTGTATAAAGCTTCAGTTTGAAGCTTATCATCCTTAGCATTCTCTATCTCTGCTTTTGTAAAATTTCCTACACTCCAATTGTATATATCAGATGCACTGATACCACTTTGCTGATTGAAGCTAAGGTTAAATGTAAAGCCTGTATTTTCTCGCATTATGGCTGCAATTTCATCAGCTGCGTTTTCAAACTTTTCGCGCATACTAGCTGTCTCGCAATCAACAGTTCCATTAACCTCTCCCGCCTCATAGTGGAAGGTAGTAGATATTGTGCCAGTAGACTGCAGGTATAGTGCCATCTTTATCAATCCAGACTCACCATTACCTCGAACAATTCTAAGGCTCATTGTTCCTGCCTCATCTGAAATCATCATTGGAATGTGATATGTCTCACCAGTATTTGCCATTTCTTCCATAGCTTTAGTTTGCTGTAAAACTAAACGCATTCCGTCCATGTCAATTGTCCGAACATCTTCTGTCTCAATCATGGTTTTCATAACATTTTCGGCGAGAGTTCCCAATGCTTCCTGAGCCTCTGCCATTTCCTCAGGTGTATGACAAGCCTCTGCAAAACGAGAATAAGCCATATCGATTAAATCTTCTATTTCTAAGTCTTCTGGGACTTCATCAACCTCTCTTTCATTCATTACATCCATTCTCATACTAGCTGCTTTAGAAAACAAATCCTTCATGACTTTTCCATTGTTCTCTACGAGGGAAGCTACTGCTGCTATCATATTTGGAGATTGAGGCATATTATATTCCTCTAAAATGCTTTCTACAGTTTCAATGGACTTAAAGCTTGCTTTTACCTGCTCTGTCACGTACTTATTGTAGGCAACTTCTGACTCTTCATCTAAAGCTGTCTCCATAGCTGTTGCAAATTCATCAGGATTCATATTCATAAAGCTATCTTCGCCAACTACCTTTAGCTTGGTAGGTGTCATAGCTTCTTTAGCATCTCTACACCTATCAGTCAGAAATACCTTTTCTATTTGCTCTGTAATTGATAAGTCCCTTACCACCATTTCATCTAGTTGGCCAAACTTATCATTTATCTCATATTCCTGTCCAACGTGACGACTAGATCTTACAGCAGTCATAAGATTTCGCATTGTCACTTCTGTGCCTTGACTTATCAACGCACCAATAGCTGCACCATCAGACTTTTCCACCTGATGCAACAATCTATAAACACCTACATATGCATCTCGTTCAGCTTCACTTATCTTGGAATTATGCTCTGCCTTCCATAAAAACCTTGCAAAGCTTTCTTCATCTGAGGAGCTTCCAAGCTCAGCCTTTATCTGCTCTGTTTTTGCCTTTAGTGCTTCCATTGTCATATCAAGAGGATTGTCTCCTCGCTTAATCATTTCAGCAACCACAGCAGGTGTCATGTTCTTAAAAGTTCTTGCCACCATTTCTGTAGACGCTTTCATTCTAGTAACTGATTCAGCGTTTATATCCATCTGATTATAAGCAAGCACACGTACAGCTTTTTGGCTGGACTCTGTTGCCTCTATATTGAGTCCCTTCAAAATATCCTCTACGTTTTGGAAAGCTTTGCTCATGCTGTCTCCCAAGTCGGTTCTAACCTCTGTTCCCACAGATTCATAAGTCATTTCCATTCTAGAATATTCAGCTGTTACAGAGACACTAACCTCATGTACATATGAAAATGTCTCGGCATTAATATTCGAAAATCTTCCAAGCATAGCTGCTGGGGCAGACTGAATATCTGCCATCTCATTCATTACTTGCTTATAAAGATTTATGTTGGAATTTGTCGCCTCATTGTTTTCCCCATTCATGAGAATCTGTAGAAGATTTGTTTCCTGAAGCTTAAGCTTATCCAATAAATCAGTCAAATCATTTGTATTGACTTCAACACCATTTTTCATCATGGTAAAGGTTGCTTCAACTGTCATAGTCAACTGAATTTCAGTCAGTTGTCTTCTTGCAGTTATGGTAGGCAATGAATTAGCATCCATTCCCATTACTTCATCAAAAGTCATTTTTGCCTTATCCATTAAAGAATAACCGGGAATTAAATAAGCATCTGTTGGCTCTTTACCTTCAGCCACAATATCGTCTATTGCATTTATAATATTTTCCTCAGATGGTTTCTCATAATCACCTAGTTCAACCATGTACTCAAGATGTTCCTTAGTAATAGGAACATCTTGCTTCATCATGGCGGCCACCGTTTGTTTTAGTTCCTCTGGTGACAATGGTCTTTGCGCAGACTCTGATTGTTCACTCTCTACTTGCTCTATAAGTGAATCTAACTTATCTCCTAATTTTTCAAGAAGACTTATAATGTCCTCATCTGTTGGTGTTCCTGCTCCACTATCATTTACAGGCGCTGAGTATGTCGCATTATAAATATTTGAAATAGTTGGCTCCAACTCGTTCTTTACAAGATACGCCTGAGTTTCTACAGGAAGTGTATCAGAAAGTCCTCTTGTCATTTCTACAGCCTGAGCCATAGAGCTACTCATAGCCTGAATTTCATCAGTATCCAGCCCACCCATCTTGCTAATATCCTTGCCGGCCTTTGCAAGATTCATTTTTATCTCGTCAACTACTGTAACAATAGCCTCGGAATCCATATCCATTAGATTATGGCCCTCTTCCCTGGCTTTAGCTGTTGTCTCATCATCTAGGCCTCGTTCAATGTTCTTCACCTTATCTACTGTAGACATGCCAAGAGCTGATGCCTCGTTCACATCCTTCATGAACTCCTCATCAGTCATTTTTCCTCTATTATCATAAAAAGCATTATCCACCGATATTGATCTAAGTTCTATTTTTGAATTCGGTTTATTATCATCCTTGATACCGCTTGTGCCCACTCCAAAGCCTTGGTCTGTAGCACCTTCTGTTTTAATGTAATCCGTTACCTTGAGTGCTTCTACTTGCATATAATTCCTCCGCAGTAATTTTTCTTACATTTTTTATTTCGGATGATGTCCCTAAATTTTTAAGGTTACAATTTAATTATCTTTACAATAAAAAACACTCTGCATTATGATATGATGCCTGTCTACTTGACAGGTCGCATTTCATAATACAGAGTGTCTTGGTCATCTCAAGAAACACTATGAACAATTCATGCTCATGGCTAATGATACTGTAGGCTGCTTTACCCCATTATAGTTGTCATATATTTTCTTCAAATCTGCCGCTAAAAATCCTGGAAAACAAACGCACAATGTGGCAAAATCCATACCACAGCTACACATAGCCTCAACAGCCCGTACATCCTGCTCCTTCATACCGATACCTCCCAATACATATCTAGATACAATATCTAGCATCAACTTGAGTACTAGTATAACAATATCTTGTGAAAAAGCTATGTCCTTTATTAACAATTTTAAATATTATTTTTAGTATATTTTATACTTGCATATGTCACCAGCAATAAAAAAGCTCCCGTATCAACTACGAGAGCCTATTACTAATTTTATGATTATTCTTCCTCAGTTGAATCTACATTTGTATATACATTCATTTCTATTCCAGAAAGCATTCCTCCTGGCTGAACCCAGAAAGTATACCATCCCTTGTCTATATCATAATTATAGTAATCAAGCTGAACACTGCCATTATCAAAGGACTCATCATCCTTTTCAAGGTCTCCATATAGTTCAATTAAATCATCAATTGTATATATTTCTAATTCAACACCGCCTGCGATAACAAATGGATACTCATCGTACTGATTATAGCCAAAAATTGTTGCTCGTATATACTGAACAGGAATGTCCCCTAGCGCTACTTCTGTTTCCTCATGATTTACTACTGCAAAATTCATTTTGCTATATTCATTGCCTAAATAATAACCTGAAAATTCGTAAGATTCCCCTGCTGGAACCATAGTCTCTGGGCCATCCTCAAATACAAAACCTAAATCCACAAGCTGCTGATAAGAAATAGGTAACTGCATAGTTGTTCCATCAATCTGGAATGTAAAATCATCAAGGTTATCTGACAGTTCTACATCTGATTGTACTGCCTCTTTTCCATCCTCTCGGTATTTATACGATTTAGCTCTGATTGACATTGCATGTGAGTAATTGTATCGGTCTGGGCTTTCCTCTAAGAGCTTGTAATAGTTTTCTACAGCATCAACATTATTCATCAGTGTAACATACATGATGATAGAACCGACTTTGTCATCAACGTTTGATATGCTTATTTTACTATTGTTATAGCTTCCCGAAGAAATTGATACATCTATTGCATCACCTGAACTGGTATTTTCGATTCCCATTTCTTCAAACACTTTTTTAGCGTCTTTAATCTTTGTGCCTGGCTTTATATCTCCTGGCAAAACAACATCTACAGAACCAATACCAGTAGAATCGATTACTTCTACCAAACCATATTCAACCTGATTATACTTTTCTGTAAGCCAAGTAGCTTCAAGTGTAATGGTTTTCGTTCCCTTCTTTAAGGTTATTTCCTCATCATTAGAAGTTAGCTCACTAGGTGCGTCTTCTATTTCCCAGCCGTTATCCATAAACTGTGTAATTGTACATGGCAAATGATACAAATCACCATCTATCTCAACATTACCACTTGCTGGATTATCCCCTAATTCAACCGGTGCAATATATCCTGCAATAAATTCTGGTGTCTTAGAAGCTAGAGCTTCCATATCAGGCTCTTCTGGCATATCGTCGAAGAAGGTTGAATAGGTTTCCTTTGAAAGGTCCATATCATAATCTATAGCGTAAGCGCCATCATAATAATCTGCCTGTCCCACGAATTCCTGCTGTGCAAGCATTCTAAGACCTATTCCAGTAGAATCTCCAACCTCACCTTTACCTACGTGATACATATATCCTTTGACATAGTTATCTCCATAGTCATCAAAGCTTTCAAATTCCTGCTGAATCATCTTGGCAACTGGTACAGCATACATAAGGTATTCATCGAATTCCATTTGTGATGTGCCATAGCTAGCTGCAAGAACTGCCTCTGCTGAGCCAAGATTATAGGCTCTTTCATAGCTTTCATCATATTTTTCATTTACCAGTTCTTCTACCTTTTTAATTGCATCTTCATTATCCTTTACAGATTGACTACTAAGATAACTTTTTGCAATATCAGAGTCACTAGAATCAAGCTCTGTTCCTCCGATTGTCTCCCAATCTAGTTCCTGGCCTTGAACCTCAACCGCATTTGTAGCTAAAAGCCATCTCACTAAATCGTAGCTTACATCACTTTCTGTACAACCCGAAAAAGAATCATCTACTAGAGAAATTTCTTCTAATTGCTTTTCCTCTTTTTCTTCTGTCTCTTGACTCTTTGCTGAATCTTCACTGACAGTAGCCTCCTTGCCACAGCCTGCAAGCATCACCGCAGACATTAATAGAGCTGTGGCACTAACCATTTTTCTTTTCATTACTATTTATCCTCCACTTCTAAATTTATTTCTCGCCCATATCTTTTTTCTATTTTTTGATAATAGCGTTTAGTTACCATTTCATCAATTGCATCTTCTATGTCATTTATGGTAATTGTTGCCTGATCTGTCTTTGTTTTCATTCTAAACATTTCACCATAATAATAACATTCATGAATTTCTTGGAAGCTTTCGTAATTCTGTTGTAATTCATTTTCTATATTGTAAAGTAATTGATATGTCTCCTCACTTGTCAAATATCCACACTCATAAGATAATGCTATAACTCGCATTAATCTCAGGTAGTCATATCCCTTTAAGCCTTCCTCACCAAATCTTACATATGCGCAGGCTGTTGCCTTAACCTTGTAAAAATATCTTGTGGATATTCCATGCTCTTTAAAGTAGGTCTCGTTTATCTTTTTTGCATCAGCAAAAGAAAAATCTTTACCATAATCCTTCTTTATTGCCTTCACCGCTTTTCTTACATCCTCATCATCAAGGTATTCCTTGAAGCTTAACTGATGACCATATAAAAGAGTCTTATTTATTATTGCCTTAGCTGAAGCCCTATCGTAGATATCCCATGCTTTACTGAGAAAATATATTGTTTCATCATATACATCATCAGCCTCATGTGCGGCTAAAATATCTGCATCCCCGTTTTCTAAGTACGCATACAATGATGTAGCATCAGCTCCCCATTTATAAATGGTCAGTGTTTTATCAAAACCAACCTCATCATAGTAATTTCCATTCTCATCATATTCTACTAATAAATGGGAATATTGCTTTTCCATCTGACTTTTTAGGTTTTCATCCACATCCTCAGCTTCATCTTCTTTAGCTACTTCTTCATCCAACCCTAAAGCCTCTGTTGATTCACTTGACGCTTCTTCATTTTCAGTAGATGGCTGATACTTTGCGATCTTATTTCTTGAATAATCCTTGCAGAATAAAATTAAGGCAAGAATTATTGCAGAAATTATAATTATTGAAAGAATAAGACCTAACTTATTTTTTATCATAATTAATTCACCCTCTCGTTCTGGGTAGTATTATAATACTAACAATTTATTTTTGCAACACTAAAATACCGCTTCAATATAGAAGCGGCATTTACTTATTGAACCATATACTTAAGCTTTTGTAATTCTGAAAGCTCAGCATCCCCATATTTTGCCTTGACCTCTTTGATAAGGTCTTCCTGGGTTTTTACTTTAAATTCAAATAGGTTTGTACCAAATGCACTAACTATGGTCTGTGATTGTGGTATGTATAGTCTTCCATATTCAGCATGATCCAGCAAACCGTAAGAATTCAAATCAATAATGAACATATCATAATCATTATAAATTGATAAAGTATTACTTTCAGCATCATAGCAGCTATTTACCAAATCATTCATCTGCTCATCCATCAAAAATACCAGTTTTGACTGCTGTCTATCATATATTTTGAAGTATAAATCATTCCCCTGTAGAAACAGTAGATTATTGTCATCAGAAAATTTCACGTAATCATAGCAATCACCATAATACTCAACTACATTTTCTGTTTCTCCTGTTTCTAAATTCTCCACATATAGCTTGCCCTCGTTTGTAACAACAGCGATGATATTGTCATCATTACTTGGAAAGATGGCTTCTATTTTTTTACTCTTGTATATTTGTTTTGTTTTGGCTGTGCTTGAGTTTATTCTAAAGGCCTCACTTCCCACATTGATTCCGTAGATTACTTTACCATCATTTGATATAGATAGGCTCCAGAATCGCATATCTGCCTCACCGCTGTAAACTATTTCTCTTTCTTTTGTATCAACAACATAATAGCTATTATCATGGGTGAAAACTGCATACCTGTTATTATTTGATATGGCATAGTTTAATGTACCCATATCCTCAACCACCTGCAAAGTTTCTGCAGCTTTACTTTCTATAGAATAAAAATGTAATCTACCATCGTATGTAGGTATCATTATAGTATCATCATCCAAGTAAACAGAATCTGCATATCGTGCATCATCTGCATTAATCTGGCCAATTTCCTCGCCTGTCTTTGTCTCAAATACTCGGCATATTACCGGATCCTCCATACTTCCGTCAGAAGTTTCTATAAGAAATGAATCTCCAGATGGACTTGCTGTCGCTCCTCCATATACACCAGTTTCCATTTCGTATTTTACGATATAATCATCATCTGTCTTAAATTTCATTACCGTAAGATTTGGGCTTCTGAATCCCTTAGACACAAGAACCTGATTGCTATAATGAAAATCAATTAAAGAATCTGCAACATCTACAGTGAAGTTGTTATATATTGCACCTGTTATTCCATCATAATAATAAAACTTACCATCTGATGTTCCTATTGACATTATTGCATTGTTAAGGCTTGCCATGATGTTTTCTATATAGCCGTTTGTTTTAACAGAGCAAATATCTTCTCCTGTTGACACATCTAATACATATAAATTTTGTATACCATTGACTAAAACCTGGGATATACTAGTGCCATCCAAATCAAATTCCCTTAAAATCAAATGTGAATAGCTGGTGCTAAGAATATCCCCACCATAATACAGCTCTCTAGTCCATTTAATATCTCCTGTAAGAGGATCACACTTGGTAACAATCATGTTGCAATCTTCGCCGCTAAGCAAATCATTATATCCCATGCAACTGACAACTATATCGCCATCTGAGGCAAAACCTCCTCCAATGTATACTGTTCGTTCAATTGGAATATCATGTATTTCGTCATTCTTCAAATCTATGCAGGTTACATAGTTTTGCTCATCATCATTGCCAGCGGTATGTTCAATTAACATCCTATCATAGCTATCATCATAGGTTATCTCGTCACCGTAGGTTCCCTGTGTTAAATTATCATACCTTTTATATTCTTTTCCTGTAGCTGCATCAACCAATACTAAATAATTATTAAACTTAAAGGTTTCATGGTCAAATGCGCTGATTGAAAGAGCTACATATTTGCCTTTAATATCCACATCCGCAAATGTTGCTTTTTCATCCAGCTTATACTCATAGCCAAGTGTGCCATCATCCTTGTAGCCTCTCACGAAATTATATGATGCGACTATTGCTAAATCTCCCGAATACCCTAAAGCAATTATCTTGTCCTCGTCCTCATCAATAATTTCGGTCTGCTTTTTAAATAGGCAATCACCTGTTTCCAAATCCCAAATATAGATAGAATTATCATTATCCTTTGATACGGCTCTAGTGCCTTCTGTATTTAATGCAAAATCATCCACATTTACATCATGGGATAAAACTAAATCATGGGATAACTGGTTTCCAATATTATAGGTTCCTAATGCCTGGGAAAGTGCATATACTGAATCTGATACGTAGGGTCTACCGTTTTCTTCTGTAGAAAGCCCCTCCATTGCCACCAAAGCTGCTGTTTTGGAATCTCCACTTTCTAGGATATCCAGTGATGTGGCCGCAAGAACCTTTGACTCATTTATAAGCTTTTGCTGATATTCTGCATTAATCTTGGACAGGTTATAGGCTGTGTAGGCTCCAAATAATACTGCAACTGCCGCAATTCCAGCTGCAATACTCACATTGCGCCTCATTTGCCTTTCTCTATGTCGCTGCTTTAAATCGTCATAATCAACATGAAGAATTGATGCTGCTAATCGCAGAGATTCTGTTTTCAGTTTGCGTTTAACTTCTTTTTTGCTCGCACCTCTGACATCCGCCGCCAATGGTTCTACTGGATTTCCGTTTTCATCAGTAAGAAGCTGTGGAGGAAATGAATCTGCTGGTTCCCCATCTACCAATACTGCAAGCACATTTTCTCTTCCGTGCATTGAAATGAAGGTATCTATTTCTTTCATTACCCAGTATGAATCTTTTGTTTGTGGGGAACAAATAACAACAAGAAAGGCTGCCTCTTGTAGTGCCGCCTCTATATTTGAACCCAGGTCGCTACCTATTGGCAGCTCCTCCTGGTCTCTGAATACTCTATCGATTTTCTTTCTACCGATTTCTTTTTGAATTTTTCTAGGAATTTTGGTAGTTTCCAGTGCTTTATGCACCCTCTTTGCCACAAACATGTCCCGCTCTAAATGTCTGTAGCTAATAAACGCATCATATTTCATAACATTCTTCCTTAAATTATAGTTCTGTCCTACCATCAAGTGCCCTAAGCAATGTCACCTCATCTATGTACTCCAAGTTTCCGCCAACTGGAACGCCAGATGCTATTCGGCTAACCTTTATGCCTGTAGGCTTTATGAGCTTGCTAATATAAGCGGCAGTAGTTTCCCCCTCCAAGGATGAATTAGTGGCAATAATTACCTCCTCAGCATCCACCTGCTGCAATCTAACCATTAGCTCTTTTAACTTTATATCGCCAGGTCCAATTCCCGCCATTGGGGATATGGCTCCATGTAACACATGGTATACTCCATCAAACTTACCCGTTTTTTCGTAGGCTGCCAAATCTCTAGTATCTTCTACAACCATTATGATATTTTGATTTCGCTTCGGATTTGAACATATTGGACAAAGCTCATCATCTGTTAAAGTGAAACATTGCTTACAATATCTAACATTTTTTCTAGCTTCAACAATGGCATTAGCCAGGTCATTTACCTTGTCCTCATCCATTCCCAATATATGGAAAGCCAGCCTTTGGGCTGACTTACTTCCAATACTTGGCAAATCGCTAAGCTCTGCTATTAAATTGCTTATTTCTTTGCTGTAATATTCCATTAATTAAAATCCTAATCCACCTGGCATCTTTGGCATAGATGCTGCTGTAATTTCATCAATCTTATGCAGTGCTTCATTTGTTGCAGCCATAACAAGATCCTCAAGCATTTCAACATCCTCTGGATCAACAGCCTCTGGGTCAATATGTACCTTTGTAATTTCCTTTGAGCCTGTAACTGTTACCTCTACAACACCGCCTCCAGCTGTGCCTGTTACCTCTGTTTCCTCAAGCTTTGCCTGAGCCTCTTCCATTTGACGCTGCATACGCTGAGCCTGCTTCATAAGGTTTGCCATATTGGCTCCACCCATTGCTCCTCCTGGAAATCCGCCTCTACCTTTTCCCATATTTTTAATCCTCCTAATTATCTTCTGTTTCTATTTCAATCCCTTTACTAGCAAAGAAATCCACAACGTCTGTTTTTGTATCCTGTGAATTTACTCCGCTGGAATTAATTTCAACTTTAATCTTTACTGTTTTATTAATCATTTCCTGGATGGCTAATTCTATTTCATTAATTACCTCTGGCCTATTTAGAAAATCTCCAGCCATTCGCTCCGAGCCTTGTGGTTGATCATATATGATTACCAGCTCACCCTTGTCATTTACAGTTCGCATATTTGCCTGTTTTAAATATGTCTTTATATTTACAGGCAATTTTCCAAGCAACATGCTCCACTTAGAAACAATCTGCTGCACTTCTTCTGGAATAGCTGCAGGAAGTGGCTCTTTTTTTGCTGGAGCTAAACTGGGTGCTGATGCCTGACTTGTAGATTGAGGTGCCATTACAACTGGAACACCCTTTTCCAGCTTTTTTTCAAGGTTTGCCATTCTGTTATTAAGTGCTGATATGTCTTGCTCCATTTCTGGCTTGCACAATTTAATAAGTGCAATTTCAATAAGAACTCTCTTTCCAGTAGCATATTTTATTTCATTTGATAAAGCTGACAGGACTTGAATGTATCTCATTAGAATCTCCGTGTCAACCATATTTGCCTCTTCTTTTAACAAGGCTATGTTATCAGACGACATTTCCAACACTTCTTCCATATCATCTGAGCTTTTTAACAGCATTAGATTTCGTAGATACCATGTGAAATCTACCACAAACTGATTTAAGTCTCGCCCCTGGGTAATTATTTCTTCAAGGGTGTTTATACACTGTGTTACCTCTCCACCTACAATATTGCGAAGTAATCTGGAAAATACCTCTGTATCTATGGCGCCTAACACCTTTAACACATTATCGTATGTAAGAGTTTGCCCAATATAAAATGCTATGCACTGATCCAAAAGGCTTAGGCCGTCACGCATAGACCCATCTGCGGCCTTTGCGATGTAGCGAATTGCCTTATCCTCTACATCAACGCCCTCTTTGTCCATTAACTCCTTTAGTCTTGATGCAATAGTATCAATTGAAATACGGTGAAAATCATATCTCTGGCATCGGCTAAGGATAGTGATTGGAATCTTGTGCACTTCTGTTGTAGCTAGAATAAACACAACATAAGAAGGTGGCTCCTCCAAGGTCTTAAGCAAAGCATTGAATGCGCCCACAGAAAGCATGTGAACCTCATCAATAATATAGACTTTGTATTTACCTTCTGTAGGAGGGTATGCCACCTCCTCTACTATCTGTCGGATGCTATCTACACCATTGTTCGAAGCAGCATCCATCTCTATAACATTTAGGGAGTTGCCTGCTGTAATTGCCTTACACATAGCACACTCCATGCAAGGACATCCGTCCTTAGGATTTTCACAGTTAAGGGTTCTAGCAAGAATTTTTGCCACAGTTGTCTTACCTGTACCCCTTGTTCCTGTAAAAAGATATGCATGTCCTATACGGTCACTTTTTATCTGGTTTTGAAGAGTTGTAACAATATGGTCTTGTCCCTTAACATCCTCAAAAACTTGTGGTCTAAACTTTCTATATAATGCCATATAAGACATAACAATTACCTACCCTTTTTTAATACTTTTAGTCGCCAAAGCTTATGCCTATGCGCTTGGCTTCTTCTATCATCTGACAATCAGGCTCAACTACCTTAAGCTTTCCAGCCACCTTTTCTAGTGGAATTCTTTTTGTCTTGCCATCCACCATAGCAATCATATTTCCAAAATCCCCATCCATAATAGCCTGAGCTGCCGCAGAACCCAGTCTTGTACAAAGGACTCTATCATAAGGATCTGGGCTACCGCCACGCTGCATATGGCCTGGAACTGTAACACGCACTTCGATACCTGTTTCCTTCTGGATTCTATCAGCAATTTCATAAGAAACTGAAGGATACTTAGAATTTTCTAATTTCTTTTTATAATCTTTTTTGGATAGCTTTGCATCCTCTTTTGATATGGCACCCTCTGCTACAGCTAAAATTGTAAAGCCCTTGCCTTCCTCTGTTCTATGATTTATAGCCTTTACAACTTTTTTAATATCATAAGGAATCTCTGGAAGCAGAATTATATCTGCACCTGATGCAACACCTGCGTAAAGTGTAAGCCAGCCTACCTTGTGACCCATAACCTCTACAATGAACACGCGGCTATGAGATGAGGCTGTAGTATGGATACAGTCAATAGTGTTGCATGCAATATCAATAGCACTCTGGAAACCAAATGTTACATCTGTTCCAAAAATATCATTATCAATTGTCTTTGGAAGATGAATAATGTTAAGCCCCTCTTCTCTGAGAAGATTTGCTGTCTTTTGAGTTCCATTACCACCAAGGATAACCAAGCAGTTAAGATTTAGCTTATAGTAATTGGACTTCATAGCCTCCACTTTATCTAGTCCGTTCTCATCTGGCTCACGCATGAGCTTGAATGGCTGACGGCTAGAGCCTAAGATTGTACCACCACGTGTCAATATTCCTGAAAAATCTGAGCTTGTGAGAAGTCTATAGTCTCCGTAAATCAAACCCTTGTACCCATTAAAGAAGCCATAAACCTCCAGGTCCTTCACATTTGCTGCCAATCCCTTGACAACACCTCTCATGGCTGCGTTTAAAGCCTGACAATCACCACCACTTGTAAGCATTCCAATTCTAAGCATAGTCCTTCTCCTTCCTGTAAACCCCTGTTTTACTTGGATGTTTCTATTACTTTTCTTACATAGTTATATATTCTCTCTGTAGAAGCAATTCCAAGTCGCTCCTTTGGAGTATGAATATCGTAAAGCTCTGGACCGATTGATACCGCATCAAGTCCTGGTAGCTTAGATGCCAATAGTCCGCACTCTACACCTGCGTGCATTGTCTCAACAATTGCATCCTCGCCCGTCATTTCTTTATATAAAGCTACGAGCTCATCTCTGAATGTAGATTCACGCTTGAACTCCCATGCTGGATACTCGCCATGAGTAGATGTCTTGCAACCAAAGCCTTCAGCAATCATTCTTACCTTACGCATAAGTGCTGCCTTAGCACTATCAACAGAACTTCTAAGTGAGAATGAGAACTTAAGCTCATCCTCAAGTAAGTTAAGGATGCCTAAGTTTAATGAAGTTTCAACTAAGCCCTCAATATCGTGGCTCATTGCCTGAACACCGTTTGGTAAAGAAAGGATGAGCTGTACCATCTTTCTTGTATCTGCTGCATTTACGCCATCTACAACTACATTTCCCTCCGATTTGATTTCGATTTTCATATCTGGGTCAGTAACTGCGTACTCGTTCTTGATAGCTGCTGCTTCTGCTTCCATAGCCTTAATAGCTTCAGCGCTTGTCACTACCTTCGCTGTAGTTGCTCGTGGAATAGCATTGTCCTTTGTGCCACCCACGTAATCTGCTAGGCAAACATCTGCTGCATCAATACCTGCTGCAAGGATTCTGTTTACCATCTGTGTGGCATTTGCTCTACCTCTGATTATTTCTGTACCTGAATGTCCACCAGTGCAATCCTTTACCTCAACTGAAACTAGTGCACCCTTAACTGATTCTTTCTTAAATGGGTACTCAATATCCATTCTGCATCCGCCAGCACATCCGCTAAGAAAATGTCCCTCTTCCTCTGAATCAAGGTTAAGCATCTTGCGGCCCTTGAGCATAGATACATCGATGCCTGCTGCACCTTCCATGCCTACTTCCTCAGAAACTGTGATAATCACCTCTAAGCGTGGATGCTTAAGTGTGTCATCCTCTAGGATTGCAAGTGCCATAGCT
Organism: Pseudobutyrivibrio ruminis; assembly: GCA_015057305.1. GTDB lineage: Bacteria > Bacillota > Clostridia > Lachnospirales > Lachnospiraceae > Pseudobutyrivibrio > Pseudobutyrivibrio ruminis_F. Next base: position 141,859 of record SVES01000001.1, read on the forward strand.
ACCGCTATACCGTCATCGCCCCCAAGAGTTGTGCCCTTAGCTGTAACAAAGCCATCTACTACCTCTAGGTCTAAGCCCTCTGTAAGCATATCCTTTTTGCAATCTGGATCCTGCTCTGCCACCATATCCATGTGGCCCTGAAGGATAAGTGGAGCAACATTTTCCATTCCTTCAGATGCTTCCTTAATCATTATTACGTTGTAAAGATTATCTGTATAATATTCAAGGTTATGAGCCTTAGCAAATTCTACAAGATATGCACTAATCTTTTCTTCGTGATAACTTGGATGGGGAATTCCACAAATCTCCTCAAAATAATGAAATACTCTTTCTGGCTCTAAACCTGCTAAAACTGCCATTTTATTACTCTTCCTTTCTATCTTAACATCTATTCAAAATCCCCATTCGTAAAATCATAATTACATTAATTTTGCTCTGAATAGATGCCATACTCGCAGCCTATATTATAAGCCTCCATATCATCCACAAGCTCCCATTTCCACTCAGCCTTTTTGTTAGCTGTAGTGTCCTTGGTCTTGAGAATTTTCTTATATAGCTTTATCTCACCTGTACCATTACCGCCATTCCAAAGATTATTATGGCGCTTTTCACCGTTTGGTGCCTCGTAATTAATAAGAAGCATATCCTTCTTATTACAGGTGATTTTCGCTTCAAGCTTGGCAAGAGGTGTTTCCTGGGTGATTTCCCATACTACCTGCTCACCCTCTGTATTGCAATTGAAATCTGTGCTAGTAAGAGTCCAAAACCGGGAGAAGTTAAACTCGTAAGGCTGTCCCTCGTACCAAAAAGCTCCAAGAATTACATCATCAAAGCTATGTCCCGTTCTTACCTTAGGACGGCCTCCTCCTATATCAAATGCGCTATTTTCAAGCCATTTGCCGGAAATTTTACTCTTAAGATGTGAGGACGCAAGCCATACCCATGGTGATGTGAAATCCTTACCCCAGTTTTTATCTGCATAACCATAGCAGCTTTCTGGACTAACTTCATATTCTACACCATCTAGTATAACCGAACCACTATACAATGTCTTCATGCCCTCTGCATGCCAAAACATTTCAAATGCCTCAATCTCTCGTGATGCCCAGCCTGCGCCATAGCCCACGTTAAAAGCTATCTGTTTTTCCAGGTTTAAGTCCCAAACCATCTTGCCAGCCTGGCACATCCACTCAGGGTGAGCCTTAACGTCTTCTTCGGTAACCTCTACCTTTCCAAGTGTACGGCTCTCTGAGCAAAAACAATCCTCTGCGCTAATAAGAAATGGCACATCCTCTTTTATATTGACCTTGTTCCAACCAAAGAAGCGGTGCATCTGCTTAGCGCCTTCGCCCCAACAGCCAACCTTTACCATCATGTAAGATGGCTTGATATTTGATGCTTTATTTTCTGGAAGCTGCCCAAATACTGGCTCGTCTCCACCTAATGCTGGATTGATTGTGAAAAATTCTATAAAGAAGGCTTTCTCCTCACCTGTCTTTTTATTTTTGCCAGTGAAGCTGTGCCACCACCAATCATAACCCTCGCTTGCAAGAGCACCCTTTAGCATAAAATCATCTCTTGTTATATCCGAATGGTTAAAGCTATGCTCAATAAGCTTGTCCTTTACATCAAGCCCATCAATTTTTTCAAGAACTGTCTCCCCGATTTGACTAAGTTTCTCTTTTACCATAATTTTTTCCCCATTTTCTCATAAAAATCTAATATAAATATACCATTTATTGGGGGTAAATTCTATTCTGAAAGTACAAGAAAAAAGCTGCCCAATTTAAGCAGCTATTGTTTGACTTTAATATCTCTTTATTTTGTCATCCTCATCTGTTGTTGATTTGTCAATCAACCTAATTTCCACTTCGTAGGAATAATCATCGTTTACTTTTACCATGACTTTGTCTCCTACATGTTTGCCACGTATCGCAGCTCCCAGTGGTGATTCTATGGAAATTAGACCTTTAAGTGAATTACCGCGGATGCTTGTTACAAGCTTGTAGGTTTCCTCACAATCGTCCTCTGGAATATAGATTGTAACTGTGTTATTGATTCCTACCTCGTCATCGGCACTGCTATCATCCACTACCTCTGCAAACTTTAACATCTTCTCTAAATAGCGGATGCGGCTATCATTCATGTTCTTGGCACGCTTTGCCTCATGGTACTCAAAATTCTCCGACAAATCTCCCTGAGCTCTTGTCTCCTTAACTTCTTCAAGAAGCTTTGGACGAAGCACCAGCTTACGCTCATCTATCTCTGCCTGAATCTTTTCTATATCACCCTTTGTAAGTCTCTCTCCCATTTGTTGTCCTCCTTGATATATTTATTCTACCACAACTTCCATCTTTCCTTTAGCCCAATCTGTAATTGCCATTGCATCTGGAGCAAACAAATCTGCTGGGATATCCTGTGGGTCAAAAAATCTATGTTCAAACACCTCGGATTCATCACATTCAGCTCTGCCTAAACTGTATGGATTTGAGGGATATTTCATCCCTCATTTATCCATACACGCATTTCATTTTCCCCTCTATTAGCCCAAGCATAATATGGAATAAATTTCAATTTATGCTCTTTGATAAGAGGTCTTTTTCTGCTATATAATTCACTATCCGAACTACTATCAACGCTCTTCCCATCTGCGATAATAACACCTACTCCATTAAGCAACTTATCTTCAAATTCATAGGTTAGTCCGCTCTCTTCAGGGAGAATTATGCTTGCTAGATTCTTACCATTGTCGATACCTTCGAGACAATATACAAATGGTCCTCTTGAGATAGCGACTTTTCCAATATTTTCTGATACGTTTGTATTACAATAATTTCTTATTAGTGGCATAGTAAATGAAATATGTAAACTAATAGTTGTATCACAAGCTACTTCCACATAAAAATATCCATATGTTATATTTTCATTCAGGCTTCTATCACCAATAGAAATATTAAAATTCCCAGCCCAATCAGGCACTCTCATTCCTAGCTTTATCGTAGACTTACTAGTGTTTTTAATTGTAATATCTATAGCTTCGTCCCATGGAAACTCCGTATTTTGTGATATATGAACCTCGCCATCCTTTGTCTTTAGAACTGACTCAGAACCTATGTATTGATTTATCAGAATTCTATCATCTGATACCGTATATACGTATTCATCTAATGATGCTATTAACCTAGCCAAATTAGGTGGACAGCAAGCACATCCAAGCCATGATGGACGCACTGGTTTTACATGACTTTTCGTAGGATCTTTCTTAGATTTTTCTGGATTAACTTCTAATGGATTTACATAAAAAAAATGTTTACCATCCAGTGCCATTCCAGCCAAAGCACAATTGTAGAGTGCTCGTTCCATCACTTGAGCATATTCCGCTTTTGGCTCGATTCTTAACATTTGTTTAGCAAAAAAGATTAGTCCTATTGCTGCACACGTCTCGCAATACATGGTATCATTTGGCAAATCATAGTCCAGCGTGAAGGATTCCCCCAATACAGTCGAGCCTATTCCTCCCGTAATATACATTCTTTTATTAATGATATTTTTCCATAATGTCTTACATATTTCGTATATTTCGTTATCCTGTGTTGTTGCAGCCAAATCTGCCAATGCCGTACAAAGATAAACCAATCTAACAGCATGCCCCTCTGCAGTCTTTTGTTCTGAAATTGGAGCATGATTTTGGAAATATGTATCCGGCATATTTTCAATTCCATTTAACGCATTAGGACCCTTATAACAAGTAGCCTGGTCTTTGAAAAAATTTGGATGTTTTCCTCTTTCCATGAGAAAATACTTTGCAAGCCTTAAATATCTTTCTTCCTTTGTTACGTGATACAATCTTAAAAGACCAATCTCTATTTCCTCGTGTCCATCATATCCATGTATTTTTCCTTCTTCTGGGCCAAAATTTGCGTCGATATTATCAGCGCATTTTTTTGCAATGTTTAATACCTTTTCATTTTCCATGGAATCATAATATGCAACAGCCGCTTCAATAAAATGTCCCATACAATACAATTCGTGACTACCTGCAAGTCTTTTGTATTGCCACTCCAAACCAAGAATAGAATAAAATGTATCAAGATATCCGTCCGGTTCTTGAGCTTCCTCTATCAATTCTATAACTTCTAGTGCCTTTTGTTCTATACCAGGATCCATTTTCTCACGTAAGGAATATGCCACTGCTTCAAGCCATTTATACACATCACTATCTTGAAAGGTCCATCCATAGTGGGTTCCATTAACCTTACCTGCTGCAATCTTAAAGTTCTCTATTGCATGGCTTTTCTCATTCGGAATACTTATATCATTACGTTCGCGCTCTATTTTTATTCCTGCAATATCATTCAAAACATTCCATTGATACGGAATCATTTGCGTTCTGACAAGATTTCTATACCTGCTCCAAAATTTTGATGTAATTTTAATTTTGTCCATACTATTCAATACCCCATTTATTTTAAAATAATAGGGTGGGAACTCCCACCCTATTTGCCTTTTTATTTGAATTGAAAACTATTGGCTTATTTCGATATAATCTATCTCTGCGTAATAAGTCCCACCTTCAAAATACGGACTTCCTTTCGCCAAACGAATTACATTTATTCCTTCGTTTAAGCTTACCTGAACATTTTTTGTAGCGAATTGAGCCCATCCGTCTGTTTCCTCATAAGAAATCGTTTGCCAAGCTCCATTATTGTATGCTAATCCTTGAGTGGATGTCGCACCACTTCCATTTGCATACCTTATTGATAATGTATAAGTTCCTGATGACGGAGCGCATACCAAAAAATCTACATAACTGTATACAGGTGTTGTGGAATCATCATAATCTATCTGACCAACATAATAATTGTTTGAAGCATTTGCACTATAAAACGTATTTGCATTGCTGATAATTGCATTCTCTGCTTCATATCTTGTCTGCGATGATGATACACCTGGCAATACTAAAAGTCTGTATCCAGAAGTACTGTTACATCCTGATAGAGAAACCGTAATTGATGAACCATTAACATCATAATTAGCAGCAGATATTGTATAAGGTCCAGTCGAAACAGAATCTTTGCTTACCCAATCAATTGCTTCTACTCTTACAGTTGCTGTACTTCCTATCCATGATGGTAAATCATTCAATGTTATATTTATATCTCCATCATTATCTCCACCAAACATCACAGAAATGTACTTCTCGGAGCTATCTACACAAGCGAAACCATCTACATAAGTTGACTCTTCGTTACTTGGCACGGTGACAACCATATTTCCACTCATATCGCCATACCATTTATAAAACCACCAACCTGCACCTTTCTGATAGTCAGTTCCTAGTAAACTACCTAACCTTCCAGGATATGCAGTCCACCACCATGAAATACATGCCGAGTCTATAGAATATCTTTCATATTTAGCTATATATCTTGCTGCAGAACCTGGACATCCCTCTTTTGTGTGATCAATATCACAATATTCATTAATACTTATTGGTCTGTCTGAAATCCCTAAACTATCTTCTATACTTCTGTAGTCATTATAATTATTTACAAAATCACTTATATAACTTCCACTTCCATTAGATGACAACTCATGCCAACAAATAATATCTGGCACACAATCATTTGATACACAATAGGCTAAGAAATTATACATTCTATCATGGTCATAATATCCATCTGATGGTCCAATTATTTTTTCATTTGGATCCAACAGACGTATCAAGTCATATGTGTTTTCCCACAATGTATAAAATGATCCATTTGTTGATTCATCCCATGTATATACTGGCTCATTCCATATTTCATACCCATAAAAATTATCAGCCGAGGAATTTAGTTTATCTGTAATAACCGTTTCTACTTCGTCTAACCATGTACTCATACCCGGAAAACTATATGGCCAATTTGGACAAATGTCAGCTAATCTTATCATCACCTCACCTGATGAATTGCCGTATAATCTTTCAGCAACATCTATAGCTGCACCTGTCGGCTGCTGATATTCACTTCCAGCTCTAGCCGGATTCGTAAATACGTTAGGATTTAACGGTGTAACCAATGTACTTATATCTGCTGGCGTTGTTTCATTTATACCGTACAAAGAGCCGCTAGCACAATGAGTTACACTTCTAATGACATTATCACAGTCTACTGTCAATGATTGAGTTGCCGCTTTTACATCTATAGGAGTACATAAAGTTAGCACAGCAACACTTAACGACAAAGCAATTGAGATATACTTTTTTATCATGATTACCCCCTTTTAATATTAGAGGCAGGTTTTCCTGCCTCTAATAACTTTTAATTACCTATTATTGAATCAATTGTGGCTTGTGCTTCTGCTGCTGCATCTACTGGCTCTGCCTCTCCTATCAACACTTTGTTGAAAGCCAATGAAATTGCATCTGATATATCTGGCCATTCAGGTAATGGTCCTCTTGCATGAGCATATTGCATTTCATCAACAAATACCTGATATACTTCATCGCCTTCAAATTGATTCTCAGCAATTGTAGAATCCGCAGAAATATAGCCCATTGCATTCATCATATATAAGCAAGTTTCTCCACTAGTAGCATACTTAAGGAATTCAATTGAAGCCTCTTCATTACCACCAGCGATTACTGCATAATTCTCGCCACCTAATCCAGAAGCCTGTTCTGCATCCTGTGGAATAGGAGCAACATTCCAATTCATATCAGGCACTTCTTCTCGCATAGTAGGAATCTGCCAAGTTCCATTAATCATCATAGCAAGGTTTCCAGAAATAAATTGATTCATTGTGTCGCCCTGAGTCCAATTGATTGCCTCCTTAGGAAATGCTCCAGACTCTACAAGGCTCTTTTCAAACTCCATAGCCTTGATTCCACCTTCAGAATCTATTTCATATGAGGTGGCACCTGTTGACCAAACCCAAGGTAGGAAATTGAATGTACCTTCTTCGTTCTGTAATGCACAATGCGCAAAACCATATACACTATCAGTTGTAGTTGCCTTTGCAACCTCCAATAATTCATCCCATGTTGTTGGTACCTCACAGCCTGCTGCTTCGAGCATATCTTCATTATAGAAAAGTACCAAGTCATTGCTACCAAATGGAACTCCATAAAGCTTTCCATCTAATGTGCATGAATTAACAGGTCCATCGTAATAAGTACTTACATCAAATCTACCTGTCAAATCAGCAAAGATACCCATTGCCGCATAAGAAGCATGATCTGGATTATCAAGTATTACAATATCCGGTAACTCTCCAGCAGAAGCTCCTACTGATAGCTGTTTCTTGAAGTCTGCAAATGGTACATATTTCGCCTCAACTGTAATATCATCCTGCTGACCGTTGAATTCTTCAATAATGTGATTTAACGCCTCTTGATGTCCTTCTGTCTCCCAATAGTACCAAATTGTTACATCACCTGATGCCTCTGTTCCTGTGCTTGCAACCGCCTCATCTTCTACCGTTGTTGTGCTCGCCGTGGAACCACATCCTACTGCAACCAAGGATAAACTCATGCTGGCTGCTAACAGTTTTAAAAATCCCCTTCTCATCATAACACCTCCTACATTAGTGTTTCTTCTTTATGTCTGTATTATATGTGTATTGTTTTTCTCTCTAAACTCAACTTTTCTAAAAAAAGAGGAATATTCTAAAACTATTTTTCAATTGGAATTTGAATAGTTATTGTAGTTCCCTTTCCTATTTGACTTTTTATTCGAAAAAAAGCCTTTTCACCATAATACATTTTTAATCGTGTTATTGCATTTCCCATGCCGATATGTTTTCGATTTTCATCCTCTAGTATTTCTATTGAATTGCACTTATCAATTATTTCCTGTTCCATACCTCTACCATTATCACTAATGGTAATTACTAGATTTTCATTAACTACTGCATCAATATTCAATATACACTCATCCTGCCAATCTTCGAATCCGTGAACTATGGAATTTTCTATGAATGGTTGCAGAAGTAGCTTATGAATCTTTGCCTCCAATGCTTCTGGCTGGCAATTAATAGTGCAAATAAATTTGTTTTTCAATCTAACTTGCTGTAAATATACATATTTTTTCAACCATTCTATTTCATCCCTTAATGAAACTATCGCACTGCTGTCACTAATCGCATATCTTAAAATTGATGCTAATGCACTTATAGAACTACTAATCTCAAACTCATCCTTGTCTATGGCAATCCAATTGATTGTATCTAGTGTATTGTATAAAAAATGGGGATTTATCTGTGCTTCCAAAGCAGCAATCTGTGCCTCCCTCTGCTTTATCATTGCAATACGTTCGCTTTCATTTGCTTCGTCTAGTTTGTGCAACATGTCATTGAAGCCATTAGCTATCGTTTCAATTTCAATTGGCATTGAGTCATCAATTTCAATCAAAATATTATCTTTTACTGTCTGTGTCTCACGCATCCCCGTGACAACCTTATCAACAGACCTTGCTAACCTATCCGTCATCAAAAAAATAATTATTGATATAATAGTAAATACTAACAATTCCACCAATATTATTAAATACAGCTGCTTTCGTAAGGCCTTTGTTAGATTTTCCCTATTATCTATACAAAAGATATTCCATTCCAAAGCCTCATCATAATAAACATACATTTCATAATTTCTAATTGAGGAATTATTGTATACAAAATCCTTGACTGTTTTTTCATCAGAAATATTGATTTCCTCACCTATATATTCCTGTTTATCTCCACAACTAATTATTCTTCCATTTATATCAGTTATAAATATATAATCTCCTGACTCCGCACTAGTCCTACAAGAATTTTCTAATAGCTTTTCATCAATACTTATTATTACAACACCTATATCTCTTTGTATATCTTTATAATCTACTAACCTATGCCCTAAATGTAATAAATAATAATTTTCATTGGCAAAAGTAGTGCCATATTCTGGCATGAAAATGTGTAATAAGGCATTTTGAGAAATCTCTGAGTATAATGCCTCCTTATCTAAACTGTAGTTTTCAAGCCATCCGTTTTCATAGGTTTTATTTGTCATCTGATCATATGCTACTATTTCACGATTAGCTGAAATAACAGTAATAGAACGAATATACTCTTTTGAGTTGACTAAAGCTCTTAAATATCTGCGAAGGCTATTTTTTGCCACAGAAGAATTTTCATCATTATTGATATTATCAATGTATTCAATTACATCATCATTTGTATATATTTGATACAAAACATCCTCATATGAATCTAAAAAAATATTAATGTTGTTATCAACTTGAATAAGTGTATTATTAGCATTTTCTTCCATGCTCTTCTTTAATGAGCTAGCTATATTCAAGTATGAAAATATTCCAAGTATTACACTTGATAATAAAGCAACTATCAAAAAGACATATATTATTTTTCTTCTCAGACTTAATTTTTTTCTCATGAATATTATCCCCATATACAAATTAAATCAGGAGTTTTCTCCTGATTTAATCATAATAATTGCTTTATTGTGCTGCAAGAACAATGTTTTCATCTCTAATAAAAAATGGAATAACATCTATCGGCGTTTCCACATTAATCATCTGTCCTCCTTCATATACTATCCCAGTTTCATACTCCTGCCATTTAGCATATCGAGGTAAATATACTGTTCTTTCCCTACAATTTTCCACTAAAATAGGGGAAACCAAAATATCACCACCAAACATATACTCATCTTCTACGTTCCAGCATTCAGCATCCTCCGGAAATTCATAGAAAAGAGTTCTCATAATTGGCGAACCATTTTTATGACTTTCCAACATTATTTTTCTTATATAAGGTCTTAGTTTTTCTCTAATTGAAATATACTTTTTACAAATTTCATATACCTCATTCCCATAGCTCCATATTTCATTATCAGCACCAGAGCAGCATGTTGCCCCTCCTGAGTCACCATATTGCGGTTGTCTTGGTTCTCTATCTCCATGCAATCGCATAACCGGACAAAATGTCGCCCATGCAAACCACCTTGCAAACAATTCTCTAAAACGAGAATCACTTGGATTTCCACCGTGAAATCCTCCTATATCTGTTGTCCACCAAGGAATTCCCGCCAAACCCATATTTAGACCTGCGACAAGTTGAATTTTCATACTTTCAAAACTGGATGCTATATCTCCTGACCAAATTAACATTCCATATTTTTGTCCTCCAGCCCAGGTACAACGTGCAAGATTTAAAATATTCTTTTGCCCCTCTTGTAGCATTCCATCAAAAAATGTCTTGCCGTAGCAAACTGGATAAATATTACCCACTTCTAAATCTGTCCCCTCATAATATCTGTAATTGTCGAAATCGTAAACACTATACTCAGGCTCCGCCTCATCCAACCAAAATGTTTTTATTCCCAGACTATAATAATTTTCTCTTACTTTGCTCCACAAAAATCTTCTAGCCTCCGGATTTGTAACATCTATATGGATAGTTTCTCCTTGAAACGATAATCCAACCCTATGACCTCGTTCTACATGAATTAAATAACCTTTTTCCAGCATTTCAGAATAATTTACGCTGTTTTTATCCACTGTTGGCCATATAGATACCATTACTTCTGTTCCCATCGAATTAATTTTTTTTATCATTGTTTTTGGATTTGGCCAATATGTCTCGTCAAATTCCCAATCACCCTGCTTATTCCAATGAAAAAAATCCACAACTATCATATCCAGATGTATTTTTCTGTTATAGTATTCTTCTGCTATATTAATTAATTCATTTCGAGTTTGATATCTTAGTTTGCTTTGCCAAAAACCATACCCATATTCAGGCATTATAGGTGTTCGACCTGTTACTGATGTATATTCTTCCAGTATCTCTTTTATTGATTCGCCTATAACAACCCAGTAATCCAATTCCTTAGCTGAATATGCCTCATAAGATGTTATATTCTTTCCGAATACAGCCCTACCTATAGCAGGATTATTCCATAATAATCCATAACCTTTCGATGAAATGGCAAATGGCACACTCACCTGAGAATTTCTATGTGCTAACTCCAAATCTGAACCTTTTAAATTAAGAATTTGCTGCTGATATTGTCCCATACCATATATTTTTTCATCGGGAAATAATGATTCAAATCGCATACGCAAATGATAATTATCACTCCCCACAATAGGCTTGTATTCCCTTGCCTCAACTTCTAATGCACTACACTTGGAATCTGTTACATCCCTCCTATTCCTGGAATATTCTTCAATTATCTTCTCCTTTTTTTGATTATATATTTCTATTTTGCCATGAATAGAAACACAGACCTTTATATCTCCATTTTGTAGTGATGCACCTTCGTCAGTAATACTGATTTTACAAGTTTTATTTTTTTGTTCACTCAATGCCCAATTGTTATTTGTAAAATTACTTCTTTTAGTCGCTCTTATTCTTACAGCATTATTTCCCCATGCCTCAATCCACACTGTCTCCGAATCATAACTGTATACAACTTTTTCTTTTTCCTCTTTTATCATAAAACTTCCCCAATTATCCTTTTACCGCACCATTGGTCATTCCACTGATTATATATTTTTGCATAAAAATAAATATTAAAACCACAGGAATGATTGCTACTATTGCAAACGCAGTCAAGTAACTCCATTTTGTTCCATATTGTCCCATGAAATTAAATATACCTGCAGTAATTGGTCTTTTTTGTTGATCCAAAATAAATGTCATTCCATATGCCAGATCTCCCCATGCATATAGAAATGAAAAGACTGCACACACAATAACTCCTGGTTTGGCTACTGGTATCAAAATTCTAAAAAAAGCTGATAACCTAGTACAACCATCAATATAAGCGGCCTCCTCTAAAGCCTGTGGTATTGAAGCAAAATAATTTTTTAGAATCAGAACTGAAAATGGTATACCAATTGTTGCGTCTGCTAATATTGCAGAAATCCATGTATTATAGACATGAATTCCCTTAAACATTATAAACATAGGTGTCAATAATACAGATACTGGTAGCATTTGACTAACAAGGAAAAACAATAGAACAAATTTTCTACATTTAAATTTATATCTTGCTATTGCATATGATGCAGGTACTGCCAAAACAACAGCTATCACCATTGCTCCAACAGAAATTACAAAACTATTGAAAAAAGATGAGAACATGTTGAAATCACCTGTTTCAATTTGTGCTGCGTACGACTTCGTATTCAGTATATGAGGATACCAAGTTGGTGGTATTTGAAATATTTCCTGTTCTGTCTTCAATGATGTTATAAAAGTCCAAAATAGTGGGAATAATAACACGAGTAGCAGAACAATCGCCACTATGCAACATATAATATTTTCGCGTTTACTTAATCTTCTTTCTGACTCCATTATTCTTCTCCCTCCATTGTAATCTTTATATATAACATACCTACTGCAAGTAATATCAAAAATAAAACATTGGCCACTGCTGACCCCTTGCTATACTGAAACATATCAAATGATAATTTATATGAGTATGTAGAAAGCAGATGTGTTGAGTTTACAGGTCCTCCTTCAGTCATTACATAAACTAAATCATACACCTTGAATGTATATATGAAACCTAAAACCAAAATTGATTCAATAGTTGGTTTTAATAATGGTATTGTTATATTGAAAAGTTTTTGTATTTTATTTGCGCCATCTACGGATGCACTTTCATACAGTTCTTGAGGTATGGTTGTTAATCCAGTAGATAAAAGTATTGTGTTAAAAGGTATCCCTATCCATATATTGGCAATTACAACTGCCGCCATTGCAGTTCCCGGAGTGGTCAACCATTCTATGTTCTCTTTTATAAGACCGATACTTTTGAGAATATAATTAATAATGCCAACATCTGTTGAAAACATAAATTTAAACATAAGTGCAGTTACAGTCATTGGCATCATCCATGGTATCATTAATAATCCTCTTACTGGTTTTGCAACTTTAAATCTTTTATTAAAAAATAATGCGAGGCAAAAACCTATTAAAAATTGAAATACTAAACATGCAATTGTAAAAATTAAAGTATTTACCAACGCTTTTCTGAATACTTCATCGGAAAAAATCTCGATATAATTAGCTAATCCAATATAATTTTGCTCACCGTTAGCTAAGTTTCTTACAGAAACATCTTTAAAACTTAGACTAATATTACTGACTATAGGATAGCCGACAAATATTGCCATATAGATAAACGCCGGCATAACAAATAGCAAGCCTATATTATCGTATCTAAAAAATTCTTTAATTTTTCCCATAAAAAATTCCTCCTTCTGTTCTGTCAATTACATTTTAGTTTTTATTCCTAAAACTAAAAACGTGACAAATCTAAAAAAAGAGGAATTATCCATGGTCATTATTTAATTGTTCTTCGATACTCAGCAGGCAATTTCCCCGTGACTTCTCTAAATACCTTGCTAAAATATTTAGGATCTTGGTACCCCACTTTATCTGCTATCTCATAAAGTTTCATATTAGTACTTATTAGGAGTTCTTTCGCTTTTGCAATTCTATAATTCTTCAAGTAGGTACTGTAAGTTTCTCCAATTTCCTTATGAAACTGTGAGCCTAAATATTCAGGAGTAATATTAAGCTTGTTTGCTATTTCGTCTAATGTTATTCCTGTATTATAAAATTCTTGTATTAATCCTTCTGCTTTTCTAACTACAAGATGACTTGAAACTGTTTTGTTTGCATCAAATGAAAAAGAAGATAACACATCGTCACAAATATTGTTCAATTCATAATGTGTTTTGGCATTCATAATCCTATCTAGCAATTTCTGACGTTGCAAATCTTTATCATTACAGCATCCAGCTTCCTTTCCAACTTCAAGCAAATTCCACAAAAATCTTACATAACATTCTTTTAACTCTCTAGGATTATAAACTTTACCATCTAAAAATTGGTTATGAAAATCCTGAATCATATATTGCGTTTTATTTTTATCTTTACTAAAAACAGCTTTCTTTAAATCATTTTCTATTTCTATAGGATAAATACAAATTGATGTTTGAACTTGTGTTATCTTTGGATAAGAAATCAAAATTCCCTCTTCAAATGATATATTCCAGTCCATATATGGATATAAATCATTTATTCCGCTCGTTAGAGCTTCTATTCCTTCAATTTCTTCACATCCTACTACAATATCAGCGTCGACCTGATTCAATAATTGGTATTGCACAAAACGCTCAATATCATGTCCGTCATTATAAGAATATATGAGCATCACAATGCTTCTATGGTACAAAGATTCAATGAGAACATATTTAATATTTTCATATCTGGAAAAAGCCTGTCTAAGAAATTTATAACCAATATCCTTTTTTTCATCGAATGCATTTCCCATATAGAGACATAACATAAAAAATTTTTGTTCTAGTTTAATCTCATATGCACTTTTCAAATATTTTATGGTATCAAGATTTGGATGCTTATGCCCCAAAAGTATTTCGCGCATTATTTGCTCTAAGGTTCCAACTTGTTCAGGCTTTTTTCGTTTTTCTTCTTCCACCTGTTCAGTGATATTTTTTAGAGCATTTGAAAAATCTACAACTGAAATAGGTTTTAATAGGTATTCAGTAACCCCCAGCTTCATTGCGCTCCTCGCATATTCAAATTCGGAGTATGCACTAATTACTATCGCCTTACTTTTAAGTCCTAATTTATAGATGGATGACAACATCTCAAGCCCATCCATATTTGGCATTCTGATATCCGTAATTACAATATCAGGGTTATATTGTTTACATAATTCTACTCCTTGTTTGCCATCCAAGCCTTCAGCTACAATCTCGTAATCATTTTCAAATTTACCTAATAATTTTGCGATACCTTCCCTTATTCGAGTCTCATCCTCAACAATTAAAACCTTCATAAACCACCCAATATTAATAAAGTCTTGTTTACCCATTTTGCAATAGATACATTTCCAGATAAAGTATCCCTAAAACTCTTCACTCACAATCTTGTCGATTTCTTTTTTGAGATATGGAATAAAGTCGCCTTCACCCAAACCCATGGTGACTCCGTGTACTATTCCCATCAGCTTTCCCTTTTGCAGGATGTTTTGCAATTGTTCTTCGTTAGCTTCATTATAGTACTTCGTGATTATCAATTTGTATAATCGTTCGCTTCCATCAGGGAGAAGTATTAAATTGTTTGGATTCAAATCGCCATGAAGGTAATGATTGGATGAGGGGATTTCATCAAGGAACCTGCTCAGTTTTTCTGCATTTTCTTCACTGATGAGCACTCCAGTAATGTCCTTAAGTTTCTTTTGGTAATGTTCTTTAACATCCTCAAATGTTCCAGCAGGAAAAGTCTTCTCATGCAGTTTTTTTGCAAACGATATATATAGATTGAGCAAGCGTTCTTTTTCTTCGTCGCTGTTATATTGGGGATCAATGAGTCGGTTGACGATTGTCGTTCCGAAAACTCTCTCATAAATGACACCAAGCCTGTCCCCCTACTCGAACCATCTCCAAGGCTTTGGCACATGGCATACCGATTTCGGTTAGCTTACGGGTATCATCCCATTGGGATATTATGTCCTCCTCTGGAAAAAATGGAAAGTACACCTTTAACACCTCTGTTTCTGAATAAGCATAGACGCCTGCAGTTTTTCCTTCTGCTATCAGCTCAAGACCATCTGTTGAAACATTACGAAGTTTATCCATAATTATTACTTCTCTTAAGAAAATCAAAAAATCAGTTCTTTGCTATCAAAACCACATAATCTGTCATCTAAATTGTATCCACTACCTGATTTTTTAACTTTATCATAAATTTATTGTGGACCTAGGTCAATACATTGGACACAAAAAGTTGAATTTTCCCTTAGCCTTTAGCCAAGAGAAAAAACATTTATGCTGCAGCTAGAGCCTCATCCTCAACCTGTTGAGGGGTCTTATAATCTAAAGCGCTATGGCGCCTCTTACGATTATAGAAAGACTCTATATATTCAAAAAGGGCCATTTGAGCCTCTTCGAATGTAGAATAAGTTGTTGTATAAATCTCTTCTTTTTTTAATACTGAGTGAAAAGATTCGATACAAGCATTGTCATAAGGATTACCTTTACGACTAAAGGAATTAATCATTTTCTTGGAAAGTACATAGCTTTCAAATTCATCACTAGTATATTGGCTACCGAGATCACTGTGGATAATTATTCCTTTAGTATCTTTAACATTAAGCAGAGCATTTTTTAATGCCTGAGTAGCTAATTCAGCTGTTATATTACGCCCATAGGACCAGCCAATTATTTTGCGGTCATATAAGTCCATGACCGAAGCTAGATAGGTCCAACCTTCATTGAGTACATGGATGTATGTTATGTCAGTTACTAGCTTTTTATATACAGCATCGGCCTTAAAATCTCGGTTTAATATATTTTCTTTATCGTCTGGTACTTTACCTTGATTTTTTTTGTATTGGTATTTTTTTACAACAATACTTTTTATGCTAAATAACTCCCATTGAAAAACGATATCTGTATTTTTCTGTATTTTTAGTTGAACGATAGTCACATTTGTGACCCTTGTATTTGACTAACGTTTGCAAACTCAGCAAGCTTTGCAGCATCGTGAGAAACGTTAACAGAAAACTCGAGCTCTTCACCATTAAAGCATCCTACCTTTGTAGAGGTAGAGCCTGGACTAATAGTTAATAATTTGTAGCTTTACGTCGTTCAAAGAAATCGTCAATGTTTGCAATCAGCTCATCTCTTGTCAAAGTCTTCAATAGATATTTCTCAGGCTTTAGACTAAGAACATTCATGACACTTTCTTTGTCACTTTTGTTAGTCAAAAACATTACAGGAATTGATTGAGTAGCTGATTCACTTTTTAGCATTTCAAGTACTTGGGGGCCTGAGGTGACTGGCATTTCATAGTCTAGTAATATCAAATCTACTTCCTTCTTTGCCAAGAATGTAATTGCTGCCATGCCTGAATTTACCATAAACACTTGATATTTATTGGAGAGCCATGATTCTATGGTTCTAAGCATTGTACCATCATCATCCACAATCAGAATCTTCTTTTTGGCAAGTCGATTTTCCTCGTCCTTTATAACATCCACAATAGATACTGCCATATCCTTAACATTTACAGGACGCATAAATACACCTGCCAACCTGTCCTTTGGAATAGTTAAATACAACCTGTCCAAATCGTCATGATTACCAATCACATTGACAGCAGCTTTATCTTCTACGATTCTATCCTTTAGATAAACTATCACATCTAAAATAGTATCTAGTTCTTCAATGTATAAAACGTATACATTTGGTTTATCCTCCAGATTTTCAATGTCAGTTACGGATGGTTTTACATGAATAATCTCCAAGGCGTGGTTTACTAATTCAGCTTTGATAGAATTAATCATAAATCCTTGATTCGCTATTAATAATATTCGATTATCCTTTGCCATACTGTTACCTTCCCCTTAAAGTAAATTTAATATTGCATCTCTATCTACCGCAGACATCAATCTTATAAGTGTACTATATTTCTCCTCAAACTTTTCCGGAATGATATACTGCTCCAATGATTTCATTACACTATCTGCAGTATTAAAATCATACGCTTCTACAAGTTCCTTTACAACACCAAAAGCTTCATTTAGCTCATATTCAGATATTTCTGGCAGATTGTTGTCCTTTTCCATAGCACATGAAAGTTTTTCCTTGTAGCTTCTATATTGGGATAGAAGGCTTGGTGTCATTTCCAATAGTTTTGACAAATCTCCTTCGTTACCCTTTTCTTCCAACAACGCAGCCTTGTTCGATAGGTCCATTGCACCTATAAGTCTCGCTGAGCTTTTCAATGCATGAACTAACACCGTATAGTTCCTTAAATCTTTTTCCTCTAAAAATTTTTCTATGGCATCAGCTTTTGTATCAATAGATACCAAGAAATCTTTGATAACATTTTCTAATACCTGATAGTCTCCGCAATTTTTAACTGCAGTCTCTAAATCAATATCTTCTAGCTTACTGAGAAAACTATCTTCTGGAATAATCTCTGAAAAATCAGATTTATAATCATCATCACCATTTGCCACAGAAACAGAAACTATCTTTTCTGGAGAAATATAATGTTCTAGCATCTTTTCAAGAAGGGCTCCGTCCACAGGCTTTGCTAAATAATCAGTAAAACCATGGGCTTGATATTCTGCCTTTGCACCTGAAACAGCATTAGCAGTAAGGGCAATAACTGGAACCTCCTTATTGAGATTATTATCCAGTATCTTCATTCTTTCCAAGGTCTCTATTCCATCCATTTTTGGCATTCTATGATCCAGAAGGATTACATCATATTTCTTTTCTTGTATCTTATCTAAAGTTTCAAAGCCGCTAGCTGCAGTTTCAACTTTAATTTTAGTTTGCTTTAGCAAGCTCTTTATTACCGTCAGATTCATTTCTGTATCATCTACCACAAGAATCCTTGCATCCGGTGCTTCAAATCTTTGATGATACTTGTTCTTGCTCCTTATAAACTCCTTATATTTTTCTTTAAAATCTCCAATTTCTTCCTGGGAAACCACCTGTTGTTTTACCGCAAATCTAAAGCTGCTTCCTTTTCCATAGGTACTTTCTACTTGAAGCTGGGTTTCCATAAGAGTAAGAAGCCGCTTCACAATACTCATGCCAAGTCCTGTACCTTCGATGGAGCGGTTTCTTTCCTCCTCTATGCGCTCGAATGGCGAATAAAGCTTCTTTAAATCATCCTCTTTAATACCTATGCCAGTGTCTTTCACTTCAAATGTCAGGTTAATACCAATATCATTCAAAGTTTCATATCCCACATTAAGTGTAACTGTTCCCTTATCTGTATATTTTACCGCATTAGATAACAGATTGGTAACACACTGCTTAATTCTAACATCATCGCCTATAAGGATACATGGTATATGCTCATCTACATTTATCTCAAACTCTAAGCCTTTATCCGCTGCTTTGGCCGAAACCATGTTTACCAGGTCATTTATTAATGACCCCAAATGATACTGGGCATTTATGATTTCCATTTTACCAGCTTCAATTTTTGAAAAATCTAGAATATCATTTACTAAACCTAGCAATGTATTTCCTGCAGATTTTGCGTTATTTGCATATTCTAATATCTGCTCATCCTCGCACTCCCTAATAATCATCTCATTCATGCCAAGAACAGAATTAATAGGTGTTCTTATTTCATGTGACATGTTAGAAAGAAAGCTAGATTTTGCCTCACTTGCTTGCTTTGCAATTTCCAGCTCTGCTTCTAGTTTTTGTTCCTCCTCTTTTCTACTCACAAAGTCTGCAAACTCCTGCATGGTAGCCTTAAGACTTCTATCCAAAACTTGAATTTCATCATGTGTATTATATGTAACGCTATCTATGTATTTTATTGAATCCAATTTAACTTCATCATCAGCACGTATGAAGTAATCCAGAAATTCAGCCAGAACCCCAATAGGCTCACCTATTTTTGTCTTTGTATAATAATTGGCAATACCAGCCATTGGAACACCAACGCAGAGTATTAAAAGAAGCATTTTTATATCAAAGCTTATTGCATATTTATTTAACTTATACTCTATATTATCTATGCCTGCTTCGAATCCATCTGTAGCATCTGCTGAAATATCTTCCACCATAGAAACTTCCGTTACGTTTTGGTAGTTTTCCAACATCATTTCCTTTATATCCGGAAAAAGTACAACTATAAAACCACCAACTGAAATACCAAGTATTATCTCTACAGATACTATTATTGCAGTAATCTTTTTACTTATCTTTGTCTTTTTGTGTCGATTACGGAGCAATGTATTATTTTTGTATTTATTGGTATACATATAGCCAATAGGAAAAAATCCTTTTATTCTTTCTGACGCATGGTTATAGAAATAATACAAAATAATAGAAACAATAATCGTAGGAAATAACGCCCCACAAAAATATAGAGAAAAATTTGAAAAAACACTTACTTTATACTCATTGTCAGCAATAGCAGCATAACAAAGGATTCCCATAAGTCCTATGCCTACAGCTGTCATAATAGTTGAGACAGCCATTTTTATTTTTGTTTCAAACCAAAAATATTGCGCAAATAAAGAATATATCAACATTCCTGCTAAATCTACGGACAATAAATAAGCACCTTCCATTTTAAGGAACATTATAGCTATAAAAAGGCAAAGAAAAGCAATCATCGAAACGAAGTATCCATATAACCCTACCAACAAAAGAGCAGGAATTAAACCTACCGCAATAATGTACTCGGTACCTATATGAATATTCACTTTGTCCTCCCCTAAAAACAACAACACAGTTGCAGCAGAGAGCAACACGATAATGATAATATTACAAAGTGTACTTATACATCCTGTCTTTTTCTCATTTAGTATAAAATCATCCATTTTGAATCACCTATAAATTAAAAAATCCCCAATAGTCATGTTAAAAATAACATACTATTGAGGATATTCTGTGATATTCAAAGAGATATTGGGATATTTATGCCTTTATGTTGCCTAATACTTTTGTATCCACCCTCTTCTTTTTTAACTCACCTGTAAATTTTAATGCTTTTACGAATGTTTTTTAAAGAGCTAGACAAAATAAGGCGCCGCAAACGCGGCGCCATGATTATACACTCCCGGCTAAACCAAGATTCTTTATTCTGTTGGCTTTTTGGCGGCAACACCATGTCGTTGCTGATACACCATGGTTAACATATCTTGCTGATACTTTTCATCATTGCTGAGAACCTTGAGTTTTTCTCTGACCTCATTCTTTCGGGCACGTAAGGTCTCTAGCTCTTTCATTAATTGAGCTTCTTCATCCTCAAATCTTTTTAATTGAATCTTTAATTCTTCAATATCTCGCTTTGTATCAGAATCAATCATAGTATCACCTCCCCTGCCACACACCTGGCTAGTATCTATTATGAAAGCCTAGCGTGTTTGATGTATCTCTTGTCTAACTAACGCTTTTTTAAGCGCAACTTCCGCTCTTAGCACATCAAGACTGGCATCCTTTTGTGCTAAACGATTCTTAGCTCTTTCTTCAGCTTTTTTAGCTCGCTCTACATCTATCTCGTCTGGCCACTCAGCAATTTCGGCAAGCAAAGTTACCTTATCTGGGAGAATCTCAGCGAGGCCCGCATGTACAGCTGCTCTTTTCACACCATCAGCCTCTGTAATAGTACAGATACCAGGCGCGATTACTGTGGTAAGTGGTATATGCTTTGGCAGAACGCCAATCTCACCACAGGCAGTATTAAATTCAACCATTGTAGCTTCTCCCTCATAAAAGCTACGCTCTGGCGTGATGATTGATACCTTAAAGGTGTTATCTGCCATTTACGCCACCTCCTATTTGTTCTCGTTCATCTTGGCACGAACCTCGTCGATTGTACCAGCGTTAAGGAAGTAGCTCTCTGGGATGTCATCATGCTTACCTTCAAGGATTTCCTTGAAGCCACGTACTGTTTCAGCGATTGGCACATACTTTCCTTCCAAGCCAGTAAACTGACCAGCTACGAAGAATGGCTGTGACAAAAATCTCTGAATCTTACGTGCACGGTTAACTACAAGCTTATCCTCTTCTGAAAGCTCATCCATACCAAGGATGGCGATGATATCCTGTAATTCCTTATATTTCTGAAGAATCTCCTGTACACCACGGGCAACCTCGAAGTGCTCCTGACCAACGATACGTGGATCAAGGATACGAGATGTAGAACCAAGTGGGTCTACCGCTGGATAAATACCAAGCTCGGCGATAGAACGCTCAAGAACTGTAGTAGCATCCAAGTGTGCGAAGGTTGTAGCTGGAGCTGGGTCAGTTAAATCGTCGGCAGGCACGTAAACAGCCTGTACTGAAGTAATTGAACCATTCTTTGTAGATGTGATTCGCTCCTGAAGAGCGCCCATCTCTGTCTGAAGTGTTGGCTGATAACCAACGGCTGAAGGCATACGACCAAGGAGGGCTGACACTTCCGAACCAGCCTGAGTAAAACGGAAGATGTTATCGATGAAAAGAAGCACGTCCTTTCCACCCTTATCTCTGAAGTACTCAGCCATTGTAAGTCCTGTAAGACCAACTCTCATTCTGGCTCCAGGTGGCTCGTTCATCTGACCGAAAACCATGCAGGTTTTGTCGATAACTCCTGACTCCTTCATTTCGTAGTAAAGGTCATTACCTTCACGAGTACGCTCACCTACACCTGTGAATACTGAATATCCACCGTGCTCAGTAGCGATATTGTGGATAAGCTCCTGGATAAGTACGGTTTTACCTACACCGGCACCACCGAACAAACCAATCTTTCCACCCTTCTGATATGGGCAAAGAAGGTCAACGACCTTTATACCTGTCTCAAGCATTTCTGTTGATGTTGCCTGCTCCTCAAACGCTGGTGCTTTTCTATGGATTGGCATCCTCTCAACACCCTCTGGTGCTGGCTGCTCATCAATAGCTTCACCAAGTACGTTGAAAATACGACCAAGTGTAGCCTCGCCAACAGGAACCGAAATTGGTGCTCCTGTAGCTACTACATCCATTCCACGTACTAATCCGTCTGTAGGACCCATGGCAATACAACGAACTGTATCGTCACCCAAATGCTGTGCAACCTCGACAACCAGCTTCTCACCGTTTGCTCGTGTGATTTCAAGAGCATCGTTGATTTCTGGAAGAGAATCATCTCCGAATTTTACGTCAAGTACCGCACCGATAATCTGAGTGATTTTACCAATATTATTTGCCATCTTTCACTCTCCTAACTTAATGCCTCTGCGCCAGCGATAATCTCGGTCAATTCCTGTGTGATTGATCCCTGACGGGCACGATTGTATTTTAATGATAGATCACTAATGATATCCTCGGCATTATTTGTAGCTGAATCCATTGCCTGCATACGGGCACCATTTTCAGAAGCAACTGCCTCTACAAGTGCGCCATAAACAAGTGATGTAACGTATTTTGGAATAATTAGCTCCAATGCTTCCTCTTCATTTGGCTCGAAATTCATGATAGCCTCTGCAGAGGAAGTCTTTGCAGCCTCAACATCCTCATCGCTAATCTCTGCTGGAAGCAGCTTCATAAGCGTTGGAATCTGGCTTACTGTATTTTTGAAGTGTGTGTACACAAGATAAATCTGACCGATTTCTCCTGCTGCGTACGCTTCAAGGACATCATTGCATATGCTGATAGCATCTGCATAGGTAGGTGCCTCCATTACTGGAGAATAGTCCTTCTCCACCTGGTAACCCTTGTGGGCAAGGCTCTCACCACCCTTATGGCCTACAACATAAAGCTTTACATCCTCTGGGTTCATTTCGCTGCCAGTAATCATTTTTACAACATTGGAGTTGTAGCCACCTGCCAGACCACGATTTGATGTGATGACGATAACGCCAATCTTCTCTGAACCATTGTCTGAAAGGTATTTGTTGTTTACTGAGCCAGCCTTTGCAAGCATACTACAAATCGTATTATACATGGCGTTGAAATACGGTGTAGTCTGCTCTGCTTTTGAACGAGCCTTTTGGAGCTTTACTGTAGATACAAGCTTCATGGCCTTAGTGATCTGCTGAGTGCTACTAACACTCTGTTTTCTTCTTTTTATGTCTCTCATTGAGGCCATAACAGATCACCCTCCTTACTTGTAGCTTTTTTTACACTCCTCAATAGCAGCTATAAGCTTCTTTTCCATATCTTCCTCGAGAACCTTAGTTGTCTTAATTGCCTCTGGAATCTCAGGATACTTTGTATCAACTAAATCGAATAAAGCTTTTTCGAATGCCTGAATATCTGCAGTTGGAATATCAAGAAGATATTTCTTTGTTGCAGCGTAGATAATCATAATCTGATATTCTACAGGCATTGGTGCGTACTGTGGCTGCTTTAGCATCTCTTTGATACGCTCACCTTGTGCAAGCTTTTCAGCTGTATCAGCGTCAAGCTCTGAGCCGAACTGTGCAAAAGCTGCAAGCTCTCGATACTGAGCAAGCTCTACACGGATAGGAGCTGCGATTTTCTTCATAGCCTTAATCTGAGCAGAACCACCTACACGGGATACTGAAAGACCTGCGTTAACGGCTGGTCTGAAACCTGCGTTGAAGGCTTCTGTCTCAAGATAAATCTGACCATCTGTGATTGAGATAACGTTTGTAGGGATATATGCAGATACATCACCTGCCTGTGTCTCAATGATTGGTAATGCTGTAAGTGAGCCACCGCCCAGCTTATCAGACAATCTAGCTGCACGCTCAAGTAATCTTGAGTGGAGGTAGAATACATCACCAGGGTAAGCTTCACGTCCTGGTGGACGACGAAGAAGTAATGAGAGTGTACGGTATGCAGTAGCATGCTTACTTAGGTCATCATAGATGATAAGTACATCCTCACCATTCTCCATCCACTCCTCACCAATAGCGCATCCAGAGTATGGAGCGATATACTGAAGTGGTGCAAGCTCTGATGCTGTAGCGGCAACTACTGTTGTCCAGCTCATAGCACCATATTCCTCTAATGTCTTAACAAGGGCTGCAACTGTTGATGCCTTCTGGCCAATTGCGACGTAAATACATTTTACGCCCTGTCCCTTCTGGTTAATGATTGTATCAATTGCGATAGCTGTCTTACCGGTCTGTCTATCACCGATAATAAGCTCACGCTGTCCACGTCCGATAGGAATCATGGAATCAATAGCCTTGATACCTGTCTGAAGTGGAGTATCTACGGATTTACGAGAGATAACGCCTGAAGCAACACGCTCGATAGGACGGAACTTTGTGCTATCAATAGGTCCCTTGCCATCGATAGGCTGACCTAATGCATTTACTACACGTCCAAGCATTGCGTCTCCAACCGGAACCTCAACAACACGACCAGTAGTCTTTACTGTATCGCCTTCATTGATGTTTTTATCGTTTCCTAAAAGAACGCAACCAACGTTGTCCTCCTCAAGGTTTAATACCATGCCGTATACTTCCCCAGGGAACTCTAGAAGTTCGCCCTGCATAGCATTCTGTAATCCGTGAATACGTGCAATTCCATCGGCAACCTGAATGACGGTTCCAACGTCCGACACATCAAGCTGCGCTGCATAGCGTTTCATCTGCTCTTTAATAACCGAGCTAATCTCTTCTGGTTTTAAATTCATGGAGCGCATTCACCTACTTTCAATTGAATATTTGATAACTCGTGAGTTAATTTACTAATCTGAGTCTTAATAGAACTATCAACGACTCTATCCTTAATGCGAATTACCATACCCCCGATTAATTCAGGGTCTACCTTGTATGTCATTACAAATGAACCATAGTCGGTAGTTTGAAGCAAACGCTTCTCGACATCTGATTTCTGTGCTTCAGTAAGCTCTGTTGGTGTTGTAACAGTTGCCCTGCCGATTTTTTTGTAATCGTAAACCTTCTCAATGAAGTAATTAAGCACTGCCACCATATCCTTTGAGTGGTCTTTTTCCTCTAGCTGTCTCAAGAGGCCAACCAGCTCATCGCTTACCTTACCTTTGAATACATTGTCGATGATTTGAAGCTTTTCTTCTTTATTGATTTTTGGATGATTCATCATCTGAGAAAATCCGTCATTAGTCTCAAGGACTTCTATGACAGCCTCTGCCTCATTTAAAAAGTCATCGACCTTCCCTGATTCCACGGCTAGCTCAAACAATGCATCACCATATACGTTTGAGACTAATTTAGCCATGTGTTTTCACCCATTTCCTTAAGAGTCTGCTCTACTAAGGTGTTCTGAATAGTTGTATCGATGTTAGCAGCTACAACCTTGCTAGCCATAACAGCTGCAACGCTTATCATTTCCTGCTTAACCTCATCAGCAACCTTCTTCTTTTCAAGCTCAGCCTCCTCGTTTGCACGAGCGATAATAGCTGCGGCTTCTTCCTTAGCGTCGCTAATAATTTTGGTTTCATTCTTCAAGGCCTTTTGTCTTGCTTCAGCCAGGATTGCATCACGCTCTTTGTTGATATCCTTAAGCTTTGCCTCGTACTCTGCCTTTAGCTTATCTGCCTCTTCCTTATCTTTCTTAGCATCTGCGATGTCCCTTGCAATGCCATCCTTTCTATCCTGCAAAAGCTTTCTTGCTGGATTGAACAAAAGATTTGACATTATAAGGAATAGGAAGAATACTGCTATGGCTAAAAGTACAGCATCATTCAGCAATTGAAAGTCCAAGTCAAATAGTCTTTCCAACTTTTAGCCCCTCCTTAACTATATTCTTTCTAATATCCTAATTAAGGTTTAATTGAAGCAAATGATGGCTTCAATTAAATCTGGCTTTCAGCCAGACTGCTTTTTTGTAAATCAAGTTTCCAAAAAAGCATCCATGTACGGCTAATAAAAATCTTGATGATTTTTATTAGCCTACTAGTGGCTGTACAAAGAGTAACAGAAGGGCAATAACGAGTCCGTAAAGACCTGTTGTCTCGGCAACGGCCTGACCAAGTAACATAGTTGACATAATCTGTCCCTGTGCTCCTGGGTTACGACCAACGGCTGCTGCACCGTGACCAGCTGCAATACCCTGTCCAATACCAGGACCAATACCAGCGATAACTGCTAGACCAGCACCTATTGCTGAACAAGCTTTGATTAAATCTTCTCCTGTAATGTTCATAAATGTTTTCCTCCTAATATAGTAAACTTTTGGTTTTCAGTCCCTTTAAGAATCACCGTAAGACTGAGCTATGTATGTCATTGTCAACATACAGAATACATAGGTCTGGATTGCACCTGAAAAAATATCAAAGTATACATGCAATGCTGCAGGCCATACCAAGGCGAACTTTCCTAGCAATCCATATACAAGACCCATAATGATTGTTCCTGAAAGAACGTTTGCAAATAAACGTAGTGACATTGAAATAGGCACCGCAATATCAGATATTACGTTGATTGGCAGCCAGATTGGTAGCCATGGTGGCAATGGAGAACACTTGTCAATCCAAATGTCCTTTGCGCTCTGGTGCCTTACCTTTACTACATGAATGCAAACAAAGGTAATTAATGCAAGGGCCAGTGTTGTGCCGTAATCGGCTGTTGGTGGTCTCAAGCCAACCAAACCAGATAAATTAGATACCAAAATGAAACAGAATATGGTACAAATCCAGTTTGCAAACACTGGTGCGTGCTTACCCATACTTCCTTCCACAATATTATCTAAGAGTCCTACTATTAACTCCAAGATACTCTGGAAGGTATCAGGAACTTCAGTGGCATGCTTCAGCTTACGATTGGCGATTAAAGAAAATATTACCAATGAAAGCCACACGATAAGGATGCAGACATGAGAAGTTGTGATCCAAACTTCATGACCAAAGACTTCATACTTGAACAAGCCTTTTATCATATCCACAGTATCGCTAGAGGCCAGCAAAATTCCTTCTGTCACACTTTCACCTCCTTTGTATTTAGTTCTTCACTATTTTCCTCGGATATATCATTGTTTGTTTTACCGAGTTTCTTTATTAGCAAAGGCTGTGCATACGCACTAACCTTGAGCCCTAAAATACCGATGAGTGCCGTAAACATATTGCCTAGTTTAAACACCATCATTAGAATCATAACTGCGCATACAATCAAATATCTCATAACAGATTTAAATGACAAATACTTTTCATGACCCTGTCCAATGCGCACAGATTCTTCAATAATCATAGCTATATGAATTGCCATAAAAACGGCACATCCAATTCCAAAAATTAACCCTGTTGTATATCTGATTTTGTCTTTTACAAACCAAACACCTACAAGCTCAATTAATACACCATATACAAGTATTCCAAAAATCAAGCCTGGCAAAGCTTGATTTAATCTTTTCATCCAATTAATCATGCTTTTCCTTTGACTCGAATCGTTTTAAATATCCCTTTATGTAACGATATGCTCCATTACATGCTGCAACAACACCTATAAGAATTCCCCCTATGGTAAATCCTTTAGAACCAAAATGATTGGTCAGTGCAACACCTATTACTGTGCATAAAAGAATAGGTACTATTATATTTATTCCTAGCTGTAGCACCATTACAAATGAAGCTGCTACATCCTTACTTGCCTTTTTTCTGTCCCTCACTGCTTGCTCCTATCTGGTAAGTTTAATGTTATAAAGTGAATGATATTTCTCTACCGGTATGCTGATATTGATAGAATTCAACCCCAGCCGCTCTTAGCATGCGCTTTGATGCAATAACTGATGGGGTGTTTTCATATTTATCGCTATCATAAATGATAGTTTTTATGCCAGACTGAATAATAGCCTTGGCACATTCATTACATGGAAAAAGTGATACATACAACTTTGAACCTTCTAACGAACCGCCTCTATAGTTGAGAATTGCGTTTAGTTCACTGTGTGTTGTATAGAAATATTTATTCTCTAGAGGGTCCCCTACTCTTGCCCAAGGGAACTCATCATCTGAACATCCATTTGGAAAACCATTGTATCCCATAGATAGAATCTTATTATCCTGGCTTACAATGCAAGCTCCAACCTGTGTATTTGGGTCTTTAGATCTCATACCCGATAATACCGCAACGCCCATAAAGTACTCATCCCAGCTAATATAATCAAGTCTCTTGTCACTCATGGTCTTTTCCTCCAATACCCATATATTTAAGCTTCTAATACCCTCATTAACTTTTCGATTGAGGCCTTCAAAACCTCGTAGCACAGACCGTATGTCTGTACCGAACCACCATAAGGATCCATAACCTCCAGCTCGTCCCCTACAAGCTCATTTAGAAGTTTAACATTATCCTCTGTGGCATTTTCATATTCACTTATTATATTTTGCCTCTGGCTTTCTTCCATTGTGATAACTAGCGTATTTTCCGAAAAATCAGAATCATCTAATTGTTTGGAAGAATAATCCTTTAGCTCTATACCATTGCTTATCAGTATTGCCTCAGCCTTTTGGTTTAAGGGCTCTGGAAATTGAACTACCAGCCCCCTGGCTTCACAAATAATAGGACGCTTATGCTCTGTGGCATGAAAAATAGCCGTTGCCATCGGCGCCCTGGATGTGCCACTACCTGAAGCAAAAATAACTCTATTTATTTTATTCACAACATATTCTCCTGAACTTCGATTACCTTTTGCCCCGCAGCCTTTAGCAATCTGTTCATAATAGCCTGCCCCATATTTGGTGTGGCAAAGCTTTCTGAAAAAATGATATCAACATTTAACTCATCAAACTGCCGAAGTATGTCATATAAATTGTGAGCAATACTTCCTTCATCTGATCTATCTCCAATAATAAGCACCTGCCCATCAGTATATCTATTTGCCGTTTCTGATGTTGCTATAATGCCTACTTTTGAGCCGTTTTTTATAGCTTCCCTTGCTTTGTGATTTATCGTAGATATAACCACATCCTCAGCACCAGAAATGATTGTCAAATCTCCCTTTGGTGCATAATGCTTGTACCTCATGCCTGGAGCCTTAGGCCTCGCTCCTGAGCTGGTTCCCTTGTCATTGTATACAATTCCGGGGTCGATTCTTACTTCACCAACCACCTGCTTTAGCATCTCCATATTTATGTAGCCTGGGCGAAGAATTGT
Organism: Pseudobutyrivibrio ruminis; assembly: GCA_015057305.1. Lineage (GTDB taxonomy): Bacteria > Bacillota > Clostridia > Lachnospirales > Lachnospiraceae > Pseudobutyrivibrio > Pseudobutyrivibrio ruminis_F. The sequence goes on from SVES01000001.1 coordinate 171,443, forward strand.
AACTACATCCTCTGTTAAATCTACTATAGTGGACTCTAAACCTATATCCACCTCTCCACCATCTAATATGGCGTCTATTTTTCCCGATAAATCTTCGTATACATGGCTTGCTTTTGTAGGACTAGGTCTACCTGATGTATTTGCACTAGGAGCGGCTATCATACATCCACTTTCTTTGATAAGAGCCAGTGCTACAGGATTATTTGGCATCCTTACGGCCACCGTGTCTAATCCACCAGTGGTCTCATATGGTATAACATCATTTTTGTTAACCACCATTGTAAGTGGACCTGGCCAAAACGCATTTGCAAGCTTTGCTGCCGTATCTGGTAAATCCTTCGCTATACTTTCCAGCTGTTTAAATTCTGCTATGTGAACAATCAGCGGATTGTCGGAAGGTCTTCCCTTTGCAGCGTAAATCTTTTTTGATGCTTCTTTGTCTGTCGCATCTCCTCCCAGACCATATACAGTCTCTGTGGGAAATGCCACCAAACCTCCATCAATAAGTATCTTTCCAGCCTCTTTAATACATTTCATATCCAAAGGCTCAGTTGATACATCCATAATTCTAGTAATCATACTCAAAATTATATCACTTTTGCTTTATAACACAATCACTTTAAACCGTTACAAAACCCTAAAAACCGTGATTTTTTTGTGTCCTACAGGTATTTTGCAATTATGTTCCAAACAGTAGTGTTGTCAAATCCTTTCTTCCAAAATGCTCCCCCCGCAAGATTGTAGCTATCCATTACCTTTAGCTTTTCTTCAAGTGAAGTCTCATCCTCAACCCATACCTTTATAGTAGTGTTGCCATCAAGCTTCTCTCCATAGTTTTGTCCTGTTGTGGAATCCCAAGAAGCCACTATACCATTTGTTTTTAAATAATTCTGTATTGCGTCCATTCCATAGGCTGTGCTTGACACTTCTCCATCCTCTGAAACTTCCCACACTCTACAATAAAATGGCATTCCTAAAATCACCTGCTCAGCTGGAACATCCTCAAGAGTGTCCTTTACGCCTTGCTCAACCCAACCAATCGATGCAACCGAGCCAGCTTCTTCACTTCCAGAATAATGCTCATCATAGCCCATTATTATTACATAATCTGCATATTTTGCCTGTTCAGCTCTGTTATAGCCTTCTGATGAAGCAGTTGGAACATAATTATCCACAGAAAGGATAATGTCATTCTTTTCGCATTTAATTGACAATTCTTTTATAAACTGAATGTAGCCATCTACAGCCTCTGCTGAAAGCTGCTCTATATCAACATTTATTCCGTCCAATCCATAGGTTATTGCCTGTGCTATAAGATTATTAACCAAAGCATCTCTGGCTGATGTGGTGTTGAGTACTGTTGTTGTATCTACATTTTCGTCCTCCAGGTTGCTAACTAATCCCCAAACCTGAACACCTGCTGCATGACATGTGCTTACATAATTAGTACTAGCAATAGATGCTATTCCACCTTTATTATCATTTAAGTAAAACCATGTAGGTGATATTACATCTACTCCATTTGAACTTGCTAAAACACTTGCAATATCTGCATTTGCCGCTTGAGCTGTCACCTGGTGCCACAGCACTGATATATCGCTTCCTGCAGATATATGATTATACGTACGTTCTGGCAATTGAGCGTTTACAACCTCTGTTGCATCATAATCTATTGCATTATTTTTTACATATCCCATGACGCCATTTTCTGAGATAACAAAGCTCCACTTACCCGTATCTCGAATAACATACATATGCTCGCCCTTTGTGACATCTTCCAAAACAGGGCTCTTTGGACCATTGAGCTTACGTATTTGTGTCTTTTTCTTAGCCTTATATGAATCGGTCTGAGTATCCACTGACATTATAATTGCTCTGTCAGGATTATCGAAATACATAAGTTTAAAATCAGTTAAAAGACTAAGATAATCCTGCGCAATAAATACAGTGTCATCCTGGGCAACTAATACAGGATGACCTAAGCTATTATTGCTCTTATCAATCATATAATCACTGCTGCCTAATGTAGCTGTGTAAATCTCTGAATCTGTTGCGTATCTCAAGGTGATTTCAGAAGAATCGTAAACATAACCATCATCCAAATAATCCTTCACGAAGCCCAACTCAAGGTACACCTGACCCTCGCTAACAATTGCATATGCATTATTTTCAAGCTCTGTGTCAAGCAGCTCTCCATCTAATACAACCGCTGCTTCATTTTCGTGATACACCTGGAAATAATCAGCAAGATCCATATGCTCCTTAGTTGGAGCATATTTTTTTATTGCATAAATTCCAACTATTAAAACCACCAAAAATGCTAATGCACTTGCAATATATATGTAGCCCCTTGGTATTCTATATCTTTTCCTTCTTCGTCTATTTTTCATGTTATGTCGATTGCTCATAAGCATCTCCCTTTTATTTATATTCCGTTAAAGTATAACAAAATACCTCCTCAAATTCCACTTTTTGCCAATATTCAAAAAAGCCATCAGATATTAATCCGATGGCTAATAGTAACAATTAATTACATTCAATAAAATTCATTTATATATTTGTCTTTTTTAGATTCCAATATTACGACAACGGAATCTCCTAATTGTTATTCACAACTACTCCCTTGCAGCTACATAAGCATTTCTAAAAGAGGCTTAAACTCCTTTTCTTTAATCAAAAATGGATTATCTATGATAGGCAATGTTTTCATTGTGCGGTGGAATTCTTTTTCAAAATCTGCGTTTTCCCTTTTTAAAGTTGTTTTGTTATAAAAATTCATTCCCATATCATCTACTCCTTTCATTTTACTCAATAATATATCCAAATCCCTCCTGCACCATGGCTTCATTGAACCTATTACTATTCTTTTATCGCACCGTTCAAAGATACATTTTGTTTTTTCATCATAATTGTGTATATCCACTATAATATATCCACTATGACTATTTAATAGCTTTAATGCTTTTTCTACATCACAGGCAAGTATATAGGTAACGCCTTTAAAAACAAATCCCACTGTTCCATCAAAGTTTATTTGCTTTTCACCTACTGTGCTAAGAAGTTGACTTTCCTCAGCCAGCTCTATATACAACACCTCTCTTTTTAAAGCTGAATGTAAAAAATTTGCCAAAGACAGACATATATGTGTTACACCAAGCTTTCTTGAAGCTCCTATAATAGATATTGTTTTCTTTTTTGTTTTTGTTATTTTTATCCCTTTTGTTTTTATCTTTTCCTGGTGTTTTAAAATTTCAATCCATTTCATTTTGCAATATTGTTGAGAATATCCTTTCCTCTTCCTTTTCTAACCTAATGACACTTTTCAATTGAGGGTACATAAACACTTTCTTTTTATATTTTTTTGCAAAAGCTATACAGTCTAGCTTGTTTGATAAATTACTTATTATATGTACAGCATCATCTTTAATCCACTGAGGATACTGCTGTTTATGCCACGGTGCTGTATTTACAATAAAAAGTATTAAGTCGCAATTCATCGCTTCTTCTGTATTATCTTTGCAATCTATTATGTATATACCCTTAGGAGGCGTAGGCTTTTCAATGGCTTCTCCATAATTTAATATGCCACTAAAATTTTTGTGGTATAAAACACCATCCTTTATATATGTGCCTTTTAAGTTTTCCATTAGAATATGGACTGTATCTCCTTCAACGTCTTTGTAATAGCTTTTTATTCCATTTTGATTTAAAAACCTACACAGTTTTATTGCTATAGTTGTGGTTCCTACTGCATGGCTGTTTCCAACCACAGCTATCTTTTTGCCGAGATAACCTTTGTCCGATTTTTCATTAGTTTTTACTCCTTGTATGTCATATAAATTCTTTTTCAGATCAGCAATTGTGCGTAATCTTTCCTCCACATTCTCTTGTGTGGCATGACTTACCAGTTTCTTTATTCTAAAATCATCTTTTGCATAACTGTTAATTTGCATAAACTCAATTATCTTTCCTACGCCATAAACATCGCATCTCTCGTCTAGATTTTCACCTTTCATTTGTTCTGGTGCAGCCCAATTTTTTGTGCCAAGGGGCATTGCCTTTGCTGCTTCAGATTTGTATATAGAAATTCCAAAATCTATTAATTTTACTGTGTCGTCTTGTATTATGACATGCTCTGGCTTCATATCCCTGTAAAGCACCGGACCTTGTTGCATATTGTGCAAGGTTTCAACCACTTCACAAAGGCTAAGTGAAAGCCTTAAAAGTTCTTCTTTAGATAATATATTGTCTAACAAATACTCCCTTAGTGATAATCCTTCAACGAATTCCTCTACCAAGTAGTACATTTCCTTTGTTTCTTCTACATTAAAAATGGTGGGTGTTTGGGATGATTTAATTCCCTGTAAAAGATGTGCTTCGGATAGGATGCTGTTTGCATTAGGATGGGCCCTGTGAACTGCCTTTAGAATCCTTAATGCTCCTATCTTTTTGTAATTGACAAGTAATACTGCTGTAGCTGCTGTTTCTTGCAGTATCTTTACTATTTCGTACTTGTCTTCAATACCTTCTGGTATCAATATTACATCAGCTCCTTCCTTTCGGAAAGGCATCTCGCAGATAAGTTTATATCACAGAAAACATTATATTGCAACCCCTAATTTTCTTTTACTGTTTTTCTATAACGTATTAATTTAATAAAATTTTAATACTTTTATCACGATTTATATAGCTTCTTTTCTTTACTTTCCGATATAATATATATATAATTCGAATAAGAAATTTGCTTCAGCGCATCTTATTTCGATTCGGGAGGTGATTTTTATGAAGATTGAAAGAATCAACGAGAACCAGATCAGATGCACTCTGTCTAGAGAAGATTTAATCAGCAGGCATATTAAGCTTTCAGAATTAGCTTATGGCTCGGCTAAGGCCAGAGAATTATTTAGAGAACTTATGGAACAAGCTTCATTCCAATACGGTTTTGAAGCAGAAGATATTCCACTCATGATAGAAGCTATACCACTTTCATCTGAGTCAATTATACTTTTAGTTACAAAGGTAGATAACCCAGATGAGCTCGACACTCGTTTCTCAAGATTTTCTGAGGATGATGACGATGATGATGACGATGATATGGATATTGTCGATACACCAGCTAAACCATTTAATGAATCTGCTGCAGATGATATTCTTAATATCTTCAATAGCTTACTTGAAAGAGCCAAAGCTTCAATAGCCGCCTCACCTGAGGAGGCTGCTGCAAAGGGCTTACCTGTAGATATTACTAAAATGTTTGTTTTTGATAATTTAGACGATGTTCTTAGATTATCTGGAATTTTGGCTAAATTTTATAAAGGAAAGAATTCTCTATACAAGAGTCCATTTGATAACAAGTATTATCTTGTGGTTAGTAAATCTGACGATTCAGCTGAAACATATAACAAAGTTTGTAACATACTTTCAGAATATAGCAATCAGCAAAACTATGTTGTTGGCACTGACCAGTATATGTCTGAACACTATGAAACAATTGCTGAGGGTGATGCTATTCAAAAGCTCGCCACAATTTAAAAAGCTTATTTTGCAAACAAAAAAGAACCAGAAATTTCTGGTTCTTTTTATTTACACATTATGCTCTTGAATCTAAAAATGTGTTAATTTCCTCTACAAGGTCATCAGCATCGATGCCGTGCACCATAGCTGCCTCCTCGATAGTCTCCATCTGTGATGATGGGCATCCAAGACAGTGCATGCCGATATTAAGTAAAATAGGAGCTACATCAGCGTCAATCTGAAGAAGCTCACCAATCATAGTAGCCTTTGATACTCTTGCCATTGTATAATCCATCCTTTCTTATTTTTTCCTGTTGATAATACCATGTATTTCAATTTTGCGCAACTGAACTTTTCGTTAAAAAAAATAGGAGTTAGTCTCAGGCTTATTTGTGTACACAATTTAAACCTGTGTTAGACTAAATCAACACAAGTTAGTCTTTGTGAACCGCGGTAAGCCTTGATTTTACATGGTTTTTAAAAAATACAATATTTGTTCTTGATTTAGACACAATTTGGGTGTAATATACTTTTATCAGTTATGGAATTGATAATTTTTATTAATAACATCATTTAAGGAGGATTTATTATGGCATACGTAATTTCTGATTCATGCGTTTCATGTGGTACATGTGAGCCTGAGTGTCCAGTAGGAGCTATCTCACAGGGCGATTCACAGTTCAACATTGACGCTGATGCTTGTGTTGAGTGTGGTACATGTGCAGGTGTTTGCCCAACAGGCGCTATCGCTCAGGGCTAATAACTTAATCAAGAAAACCGGTTAAGAGTATCGCTTATGCGATACTCTTTTTTTTGTAAAAAAATCCCTTGCCACCTCATTTGTAGCAAGGGATTAAATTTACTCATCATGATTTGAATATTGACTTCTGTCTCTGTTTGCAAAACGTGTGTATTCTGGCAACCATGTAAGCTCTATTGTTCCAATTGGACCGTTACGTTGCTTAGCCACAATGATTTCCGAAACACCTTTTAATTCGGTATCATGGTTATAATAGTCATCTCGGTAAATAAACATTACCACATCCGCATCCTGCTCGATGGCTCCGGATTCACGCAAATCCGAAAGCATAGGTCTATGGTCTGGTCTTTGCTCAACGGCTCGGGATAACTGGGAAAGTGCAACAACTGGCACATTTAATTCTCTTGCCAAGGCCTTTAGAGAACGAGAAATATCTGATATTTCCTGCTGTCTACTTTCGGATTTACCAGAACCAGTCATCAACTGTAGGTAGTCGATAATGATAATGGAAAGACCAAATTCCATTTTGTATTTACGGCATTTACTTCTCAGCTGACTTATTGAAATACCTGGTGTATCGTCAATTATCAGTTTTGACTCACCGATTTTTCCAGCTCCTTCAATAAGGTTTTCCCAATCAGCCTCCTGCAAATTACCTGTTCTCAATTTTTGGGCATCAACCCTTGACTCAAGAGCAAACAAACGATTAACAAGCTGCTCCTTTGACATTTCCAGTGAGAATATAGCTGCACATAAATGCTCGTGTATGGTAATATATTGAGCCAAATTCAACACGAAGGCAGTTTTTCCCATTGATGGTCTGGCTGCAATAAGTATTAAATCAGATGGCTGTAATCCAGCTGTCTGTCTATCAAGATCGATAAAGCCTGTAGGTATTCCTGTTACAGCACCCTTCTGCTTTGAAGCTGCATCAATCTTCGCAATGGCATTCATAACTACCTGCTTTATAGGCACATAGTCAGTTTCCCCTCGATTTTGAACCAAAGAAAAGATATCCTTTTCAGTCTGATTAAGAATATCATCTACTTCTTCGGTACCCTCAAAACACATATTTTCTATGTTTTGATTGACCTTTATTATATTTCGAAGAACCGCTTTGTCTTTAACGATTTTCGCATAGCTTTTGGCATTAACTGTGGTAGGAACAGCCAACACCAAATCCTGAATAAACTCTAATGATGCAAATTCTGGCGGAACACCTTTTTCTTTAAGCTTATTTTGCAGTGTAATCTCGTCTACCGGTTCCCCTGCATTGTATAGCTCTACAATTGCTTCAAATAACGAGCCGTACTGTTGATGATAAAAGTCCTCCTTTAGTAACATTTCAGAACATTCTACTATAACATCTCTATCAACTATCATAGAGCCTATGACGGATTGCTCTGCCTCCAGAGAGCTGGGCATTTGCCTTTTTATAACATCTTCCATCTGATATCTCCTTTTTGGTTTAACTGCTGCCAAGGAAAGCAGCAGCCTTTATAGTTATTGCTCTCCTACATGTACTCTAAGAGTGGCTGTTACTTTTGGATGTAGCTTGACCTTTACTTCATATGTTCCAAGGGCTCTAATTGGATCTTCAAGGACAATTTTTTTCTTGTCTATTTCTTTTCCATATTGCTTTTTAGCTGCTTCTGCAATTTCCTTGGTAGAAACTGAGCCGAATGTTCGACCGCCTTCACCTGTTTTGATTTTGGTCTCAACCTTCCACTCTGCAATCTCCTTTTCAAATGCAAGGGCAGCCTCATAATTTTCCTGGGCAACCTTCTCGTCATGCTTATTTTGAAGCTTCAAATCATTTAATGCTGCATTTGTTGCCTCTACTCCAAGCTTTTTCTTGAATAACATATTTCTGGCATAGCCTTCGCTAACCTCTACAATATCCCCCTTTTTACCAAGGGATTTTACGTCTGCAAGTAAAATTACTTTCATAGCTTTATTTCTCCTTCTTCTAGCATCTTATCAATTGTTGTTTTTAAATCTTCTCTAACTTCGTCGATGGTTCTGTTTTGTATCTGTGCCCCTGCAATATTTACATGGCCACCACCACCAAGACGAGCCATAATGCTTTGAACATCTATCTCATCAATAGAACGTGAGCTGATAAATATTTTATCCATATATTTTGTTAAAACAAAGGATGCCTTTATTCCAACTATATTTAAAAGTTCATTCGCAGCCTGGGCACCAACAACTGTTGGACTTTCAAGATTACCGTCTGGTTCACATTCTGATATAGCAAATGCATCTCTATAGGTCTGGGCATTTCTGACAATCTCAGCTCTTGCCTTGTATGTCTCCATGTTTTCACGAAGCATTTTTCTAACTCTAGTAACCTCTGCACCATTTCTACGAAGAAATGCTGCTGCTTCAAAGGTACGCACTCCAGTTTTAGTCATAAAGTTATTAGTGTCGATTAAAATTCCTGCATAGATACAATCCGCCTCTGTAGGATTGATATTAATTTTATCAGCAAAATATTGCAAAACCTCTGCTATCATCTCGCTTGCTGAGGATGCATAAGGTTCTATGTAAGAAAGTATTGGATTTTCGATAATTTCCTCTACCTGTCTATGATGGTCTATTACTACTATATTCTTATTCTTGTAAAGCAGGCCTGGACATTCTACGTAGCTTGGCCTGTTTGTATCAACAACCATTATAAGTGTATTGTCATTACATATATTCAGTGCCTGCTCACTTGTAATAAACATGTCATCCGGATACTCTTCTTTTTCTGTAAAGCTCTCAACCACAGGGCGCATTGAGCTTGTAATGGTATCGATAACTATATTCACAGGTTTTCCTATTTCTCTACCTGCACAATACACTCCAACAGAAGCGCCTAGACAATCTGCATCAGAAAGATTGTGTCCCATTACGATGATGCGCTCTCTTGACTCCATGAGCTCTCTTAGAGCCTGGGCTTTAACTCTAGCCTTTACTCTAGTAGTGCGCTCTACCTCTTTACCATGTGTTCCATAGTAGGAAACGTTTTGTCCGTTCTTGACAACAACCTGACATCCGCCTCTAGCTAAAGCTAGATCAATTGCCATGTGAGCATACTGAGCCTTCTGTGTATAGCTGTCACTTCCAAGACCTATACCAAGGCTAACTGTAATATCCTTGTCATTTCCCATCTTAATAGAAGTAATATCCTCTACTAATGAGAATTTGTCTTCCTCAAACTGATTGAGATATTTCCGCTGAAATACGATAAGGTATTTATCCTTTTCAAGCCTCCGCACAACTGCATCAGCTTCGCCAAAATATTTATTTATTTTCCTATCAAGCAATGCCAAAAGCATTGAACGTTTTGCGTTTTCCACCTGATCAAATACTTCATCATAGTTATCAATATATAGTAACGCCATAACCATTGCCTGGTCGTTTATTTTTGCTTTTGTTATCTGAATATCTGTCTCATCAAACAATATGATAGCTACCAGTCCGTCAGCCTTGTCCTCATTCTCCACTATAAATGGACTGCCTGTAAGTGGCTCTGACATATCCAGTCTCTGTAAGCATGCCAAATATTTTCTTTCGTTGTATTCTATATGAATATCAAAATTATCTTCCTTGGCGTGGTCGATTCCTTCTCTTGTAATTTCTGAGAAGATACTAGTAATTGATTTATTATAGGTTTTTGTTTTATCTACAAGATGACAGAATTCTTCATTCATCCAAATAATCTTTCCTGTAGAATCCAAAAGAACATATGGCAATCTGAAATTTTTTATAAGCTCTTTTTGAACTGTACCATAATGAACTGCATATTCTATTATGGTGTTTTTAAAAGATTTAAGATTTGCTCTATAATAAACGTAACATACCATTCCGTATAAGAGCGTAAAGATAAGCATGACACCTGCAACCTTGGTGTCAACAAAGCTTAATATGATACAACCTATTAAAAATATAATAAGCATGTACAGAGGAAATCTAAGATAGCGCCTTAGACGGTTTCTATACTTTACTGCTTCCATATCATTTCTCCCATAATTCTCCAACTTAATTTAGTGTTTTTATTATATCACAATAAGATGCCTTATATTATATTTTAAATCGAAGTATGGTGTATTTGTTTAAATTTACAGCCTCTTTTTTGTGCATTATTCACATAGGCTTGTCAAAATAACGAAAGATTTTCTATTTTTTGGTTATTCTAACATTGTCCACCATTTTACTATTTTTTATAATCGTAGATAGTTGAGGGGTAACCCTAAAATATAAAAGAGAGGATATTTTATTATGGCAGACATTTCATTAAAAAACATTAATAAGGTTTATCCAAATGGCTTCCAGGCTGTTAAAGATTTCAACCTTGAGATTCAGGATCAGGAATTTATTATTTTCGTAGGACCTTCTGGTTGTGGTAAGTCTACAACACTTCGTATGATTGCAGGTCTTGAGGAAATTTCTTCTGGTGAGCTTATCATTGATGGCAAGCTTATGAACGATGTAGAGCCTAAGGACAGAGATATCGCAATGGTATTCCAGAACTACGCTCTTTACCCACATATGACAGTTTACGATAACATGGCATTTGGTCTTAAGTTACGTAAGGTACCAAAGGACGAAATCGATAAGAAGGTACGTGAGGCAGCTAGAATCCTCGACCTTGAGAAGCTTCTTGACAGAAAGCCAAAGGCTCTTTCAGGTGGACAGAGACAGCGTGTTGCTATGGGTCGTGCAATCGTTCGTAACCCTAAGGTATTCCTTATGGATGAGCCTCTTTCAAACCTTGATGCAAAGCTTCGTGTTCAGATGAGAACTGAGATTTCTAAGCTTCATGATTCACTTGGCGCTACAATGATCTACGTTACACATGATCAGACAGAGGCTATGACACT